>CAIQVJ010000104.1 GCA_903875225.1 uncultured Pseudomonadota bacterium | reverse complement strand
TGGCGCTGCGGGCGCCAACGCTCGGGAGGATACCGCCATCCCCATGACCTTTGGCGCTGCGGGCGCCAACGCTCGGGAGGATACCGCCATCCCCGGGACCTTTGGCGCTGCGGGCGCCAACGCTCGGGAGGATACCGCCATCCCCAGGACCTTTGGCGCTGCGGGCGCCAACGCTCGGGAGGATGCGGGCATTCCCGGGACCTTTGGCGCTGTGGGCGCCAACGCTCGGGAGGATACCGCCATCCCCAGGACCTTTGGCGCTGCGGGCGCCAACGCTCGGGGGAGGATACCGCCATCCACGGGACCTTTGGCGGCGCGGGCGCCAACGCCCCGGGAGGATCCGTTCATCCCCGGGACCTTTGGAGGCCGGGGCGTGAATCCGGGAGGGATCCCCTACTGGAAGCTCCCCAACCAATCCTGCCAGACCAACTCTCCCTCAGGCTCGCGGTGCATGCATTGGTGCGGGTCGTAGTCGGTGGACGTTGGGTCGACGACGCGCACGGTCACGTCCGGAAGCTCCTCGGCGAGGGCCTCGCTGGTGAAGTTGGGCACCTGGTGGTCCCCGGTGCAGATGATCATCCAGCTCGGGAGCGCCTCGTACCGGGCGAGCGACATCGGATCGGAGGGGTCCATGGTCCACTGGAAGAGCCCCACCACAGGGTGCAGGCGATCGATCTGGCCCCACGCATCCTCGTCCAACCCAAGGATTGCCCCGAGGGCGGTGGCGGGCGTCACCACATCGGGCACGGTCTGCCCGACGAGGCCGAACAGGCTGTCGAGCAGCGTGGGGTCGAGGTCGGAGAGCATGCCGGTGTCGAGGAAGAAGTGGGTGAACAGGCCACCGGACCCGTAGAGGAACAGGCCCTGCCACGCGTCCGGTTCGGCCGCGACGCCGATGTTGGATGTCACGCTGCCGAGGCTGTGCCCGCCGCGCCGAACCTGGCTCGTGTCGATCGAACCTGCGATCCCGCTGGCGGTGAGCGTCGCGTTTAGGTTCTCCTCGGCGAACTTGCGGATCATGTGCCCGTCGACCGCGGTCTGGCGCTGGTTGTCGCGGAAGGCGGGCAGGTTGACGATGTTGTAGAAGCCCAGTGTGCCGCCATAGCCCTCGTCGATGAGCGGGTACCGGGTGCCGTAGAGCGGTGCGTCGTGGCCCAGCATCGCGACGCCGGCCGCCTGCTGGATGGTGGCGAGCCCGAGCGCATCGTCGCGATTGTTGGTCCGCTGCACCATGTGGTACGCCTGACCCGAGGTGCCGTGATCCCAGACGACGAGCGGGTCGTCGGGGATGAGCGCGTCGGCGCCGTCACGCGGCAGGGAGAGCACGATGCGCACGCTCTCGGTGTCGGGTGCGTTGACCGGGCGCGCAGAGTCCGGGAAGCCGTCGAAGTCAATCCATCCGGTGTATCGGTCTGTGTCATTCAGCGTGGCGAGGCCCGGGGACATGTACGGGCGGTCCTCCAACCGCGAGTAGTTGGGCAGGGGCAGGCTGGCCTCGTAGACGGCGACGGGCCAGGTGGCCAGATCGACTGCCTTCACGCCATCGGCGGGGTCGTCGGTGGGGCTCAGGTAGGTCACCGCGGTCGTGCCATCCTCGTACGTGGCCGTGAAGATCGTCGCGTCGTTGCCTGAAGGGCTTGGGCCCTGCAGGAAGTCCAGGGAGACGACGTGCTTCCACCGCACGGCGTCCCAGCCGAGATCGGGGATCCGGGTGTCTGCATCGGCGAACAGTGCCTGCATCTCGCCCAGGGAGTTCTCGGTGGTGAACACCGTCGCCGCCACCGGCGCGCGGGTGATCCCCGCGGCCTGCAGCGCCTCCACGACGCCGTCGGGAACAGTGTATCCATCGGGGCCGGTGACGCCTTCGTCGAGGATCACGGCTGCATACCGGGTCGCTGGCTTCATCGTGTGGCCGATCTTCGGGGCGAGCGCGAGCGTGTCTTCGCCGTAGAACGGGTCGCCATGCGGATCGCTGACGAAGCGCAGCGTCAACGGGAGCTGCTCGCTCCCGTCCATGGCGACGAGCACCACCGGGTCGGTGGGCACCCCGCCCAGGTCGAAGGCTCCGAAGTCGGCTCCCGTGGCGGTCTGTACGAAGTCCGGGACGCCGCCGAAGCGGAAATAGGCGGGCCCGTTGTTGGCGAACCCGTGCACGGTCATGCCGATCCGCGTGGCCCAACCGCCGACGATGCCAGCCGCCAGCGGCTGCGGGGCGACGGGGAAGCCGTCGATCTGCGGGACGCCGTCGGCGGTCAGCAGGTCGTCGGAGGGGAAGGGCACGTCGAAGTAGTGGTCGGGGCGGGCGGGGTCGACGATCACGGGGACGGTGACGGCGGAGTCGTCGACGTGCTTGTGGCCACAGGCGAGCAGGAGGAGGGTGAGCATGTCCGCTCTATATTGCGGGGGCGGAGTCCTCATGGTGCGCGCGGGGTACACCGCGTCGGCACCGCCGCTATCGCCCGTGCCGATCGTTGAATTCCCAGCCCAGATCGATCGACAGGTTCACGAACGATGCGTTGGCGACGACCAGCCACCCGCCCTTGAGGTGGAGGGAGGCTTCGGCCTCCGGGGCCCGGAACCCCATGTCGCCGAGCTTGAAACCCCCGACGCCCATGCCCACGTAGATCGACCAGGACTGGATCGCGCCCCGGACCTGCAGGTGGGAGAGGGTGATCCCGACCGACCCATCGACATAGCCTCCTGCAAACTCGCCCGCGTGCGAGAAGGCGGCGTCCTCGACCGAGGCCCGGGGGCCGACCTCCCAGCCGGCAGGGAGCGGGATCGGCCACCCGAGGTCTGCCCTCGCGGCGCGGCCCAACTCCCAGCCCGGCTGCCGGCCTTCGTCGTGCCACACGCCCATCCCGCGGACGTGGACGGCGACGGAGGGGAGCCAGGTGGCGCCGAGCATCGCGCCGGCCTCGATCGCACCCCCGGGGTCCAGCTCGAAAACGCCGATCCCTGCGACCGCGGAGGCCGAGTAGCGCACATGCAGGGCGGGCTCTTCTGGGGGCGGGGTCGTGGCGGTGCCTCCCACGGTTCACCTTGCGCATATCCTACCCGCGCCGGGGTTCAGCGGCGTCTCACGGCCCGAGGTGGCGGTCGCGCGGGCCGGGCGAGCCGCCCCTCACCTTCCCCAGCCGTTCTGCTCCACGAACGCTGCCACCCGCTGCCGGATCGTCTCCCGGATCTCCCGGACCTGCTCGATCGGCTGGCCCTTCGGGTCGGGGAGGGGCCAGTCGTCCCGCAACAGCCCGGGGACGACGGGGCACGCATCGCCGCAGCCCATGGTGACCAGCCAGGTGGCGCGCCTGGCGAGCTCCTCGGTGAGCTTCTGCGGTTTCACTGCCGAGAGATCCACGCCCAGCTCTCCCATCGCGACCAGCACCTCGGGGTGCACGCGTTCACCGGGTTGGGTGCCCGCCGAGATGGCCCGGGCCTTTTCGGGGTCGGCGAGCCGGTTGAAGAACGCGGCGGACATCTGGGAGCGCCCGGCGTTGTGCACGCAGGCGAAGATGATGATCGGACTCATGGGACTCCGGGGCTTGCACGACTTAAGCGTTCAAGCATATGCTTATGCGATGATGTCTGCAATCGCCCTCGACGTTCGACCCACCACCGGGCTCCTGAAGGCCCTGGCCGATGACAACCGGCTCCGCATCCTCGCGCTGCTCTCGCACGGGGAGCTGTGCGTGTGTCACATCGCCTCTGCGCTGGAGCTCTCCCAGCCGAACGCCTCGCAACACCTGACAGTGCTCAAGAACGCCGGCGTGGTCGATGGCGAGCGACGCGGGAGCTGGATCTACTACCGGCTCGCTGTCGAGTCGGACCCGGTGCGGGAGGGCATCCTGCGCGCCGTGATCGAGGGCGTCTCGGCGGCGTCGGAGGCGGACCGTGGGCGACTCGCCGTGACCCGCGGGACGGAGTCCTGCACATGAGCGCGCGCATCGTCGGCCGGCTGTCGTTCCTCGACCGCTATCTCACGCTCTGGATCTTCCTCGCCATGGCGGTCGGGATCGCGCTCGGGGCGCTCGCGCCGGGGGTGACCGGCGCCCTCGGGCGGATGAGCGTGGGGACGACCTCGATCCCGATCGCGGTCGGGCTCATCCTGATGATGTACCCGCCGTTCACGAAGGTGCGCTACGACCAGCTGGGCAGGGTGTTTCACGACAAGCGGGTGCTCGCGCTCTCGCTGGTGCAGAACTGGGTGGTCGGTCCGCTCCTGATGTTCGGCCTCGCGGTCGTGTTCCTGCACGACAGGCCCGAGTACATGCTGGGGCTCATCCTCATCGGGCTGGCGCGGTGCATCGCCATGGTGATCGTCTGGAACGATCTCGCCGATGGCGACCGCGAGTACTGCGCCGGGCTGGTGGCGTTCAACTCGATCTTCCAGGTGCTGTTCTTCTCGGTGTACGCCTGGTTCTTTGCAACGCTGCTCCCCGGCTGGCTGGGGTTGGAGGGCGCGGTCGTGGACATCACGATGGGGGAGATCGCGCGCAGCGTCGCGATCTACCTGGGAGTGCCGTTCGTAGCGGGGTTCCTCACCCGACAGGCGCTCGTGCGGGCGAAGGGGCTGGACTGGTACCAGGCCAACTTCGTCCCACGCATCGGCCCGTTGACGCTGGTCGCGCTGCTGTTCACCATCGTGGTGATGTTCTCGCTCAAGGGGGAGGCCATCGTCCAGGTGCCGTTCGACGTGGTGCGGATCGCCATTCCGCTCCTCATCTACTTCATCGTCATGTTCTTCATCTCGTTCGCGATGAGCCGCCGGGTCGGCGCCGACTACGGGCAGACCGCCACGCTCTCCTTGACGGCTGCCTCCAACAATTTCGAGCTCGCGATCGCGGTCGCCGTCGCGACGTTCGGGATCAACAGCGGTGCGGCGTTTGCGGCGGTGATCGGACCGCTCGTGGAGGTCCCCGTGCTGATCGGGCTCGTGAACGTTGCGCTGTGGCTGCGGCCCCGCGCCTTCCCCGTGACTACTTGAAACCCGACTGGAGCTCCCATGTACCGTGTTGAAGTCTTCGATCCCGCGATGTGCTGTTCCACCGGAGTGTGCGGGCCCGACGTCGATCCGGTGCTGCCGAGGTTTGCGGCGGATCTGCAGTGGCTCACCGAGCAGGGGGTCGAGGTGAGCCGGCACACGCTCTCCCAGGAGCCCGCGGCTTTTGTGGCCAGCGCGGTGGTGAAGGCCTCGCTGGAGGAGCACGGCGTCGAGTGCCTGCCGCTGGTGCTCGTGGACGGGCGCGTGCTCTCGATGGGCGCCTACCCGTCGAGGGAGCAGATGGCGAAGCGCACGGTGGCGAAGCCGCGCATCCAGATCGCTGGGGACGGAGCGTGCTGCTCCCCGAAGCCCGACGGCTCGTCGTGCTGCTGAGGGGGAGCCCGACGCGGGTCCTGTTCTTCACCGGGAAGGGCGGGGTGGGCAAGACGTCGGTCGCCTGTGCAACCGGGCTGCAGCTGGCGCGCGCGGGGCGGAAGGTGCTGATCGTGAGCACAGACCCGGCCTCGAACCTGGACGAGGTGTTGGGTGCCGGTCTTGGGGCGGCGCCGCGCGAGGTGCCCGGGGCCCCGGGACTGTACGCAGCGAACCTCGATCCGTTGGCGTCGGCGGCGGCGTATCGGGAGCGGGTGGTGGGTCCCTACCGCGGGCTGTTGCCCGCCGCGGCGATCCGCTCCATGGAGGAGCAGCTCTCGGGGGCGTGCACCGTGGAGATCGCGGCGTTCGACGAGTTTTCAAGGTTGCTTGGGGATCCGAAGGCGACAGCGGAATTCGACCACGTCTTGTTCGACACGGCTCCGACCGGGCACACGTTGCGCCTCCTGGCGCTCCCGTCGGCCTGGACCGGGTACCTCGAGTCGAGCGCTGGGGGCACCTCCTGCCT
The DNA here is from genome assembly GCA_903875225.1 of uncultured Pseudomonadota bacterium. Taxonomy (GTDB): domain Bacteria; phylum Myxococcota_A; class UBA796; order UBA796; family SXON01; genus CAIUMM01. Next base: position 1,378 of record CAIQVJ010000104.1, on the reverse strand, counting down.
CGGTCCGCTCGCCGGGCTCGAAGGGCAGCGGCACCTCTACGCAGCTTCCGTGGCGGCGCTCGCCGACAGGACGCAGACCACGATCGTGCTCGTGGCCCGTCCGGAGCGCGCCGCCCTGCGCGAGGCCGAGCGGACGCGGGTCGAGCTCGACGCGCTGGGCATCACGAACCAGGTGCTGGTGGTCAACGGGGTGTTCACGCCGACGGATGCCACCGACGGCGTGGCCCAGGCCATGGCGCGACGAGGGGCCGAGGCGCTGTCCGGCATGGCGGCGGCGCTTGGCAACCTGCCTCGTACGGACATCCCACTGCTGGGCACTGCGCCGATGGGGATCGCTGGGCTCGCGGGGCTGGGGGGCCCGTGCGCCGAGGAGCAGGTCGAGGTCCGGGAGATCCCGGTGCCCGGAACGCTCACCCGCCTCGTGGACGACATCGTCGGTGCCGGCCACGGCGTCGTGATGACGATGGGAAAGGGGGGCGTGGGCAAGACCACCATCGCGGCGGCGATCGCCGTGGAGATCGCGCGGCGGGGACACCGGGTGCACCTCTCCACGACGGATCCTGCCGCACATGTCGCCGATGCCGTGGACACGGTGGTTCCGGGGCTCACGGTCGGCCGGATCGATCCGCACGCCGAGACGGAGCAGTATCGGGCCGAGGTGCTCGCCAGGGCGGGCGCCGCCCTCGACGACCCGGGCCGCGCGCTGCTGGAGGAGGATCTGCGCTCGCCATGCACCGAGGAGATCGCTGTGTTTCGCGCATTTGCGCGCACGGTCGCCGCCGGGGCAGGCAGCTTCGTGGTGCTCGACACCGCGCCGACGGGCCACACGCTGCTGCTGCTCGATGCGAGCGAGGCGTACCACCGCGAGGTCGCCCGGACGGTGAGCGACACCCCGGAGTTCGTGCGAGCCCTGCTGCCCCGCCTCCGGGACCCCGGGTTCACGCGCGTGCTGCTCGTGACGCTCCCCGAGGCCACGCCCGTGCACGAGGCGGCCTTGCTCGGTCGCGACCTCGAGCGTGCGGGGATCGCGCCGTTCGCGTGGGTCGTCAACGCGAGCCTCGCCCCGCTCACGGTGCATGATCCCGTGCTCCGCGCGCGCCGGGAACACGAGCGCGCGTTCATCCAGGAGGTGATGGCGACCGGAGCGCGGGCTGCGATCGTGGCCTGGCAGGCCGAGGCGCCGACCGGGCCCGAGCGGCTGGGGTTGCTGTTGAAGTAGGCTGGCGGCGCCTGCTGCCTAAACAGGATCGCTCCGTTCCGCAGCGACGCTTGACGCGTCAATAGAAACATGCGATTCCTGTACCGCAAGAGGAGTCGTGATGAGAAGGAGCAAGAACGGTCAGGCGGTACCGGCGGAGCGGCTCACCGAGTCCGAGGT
>CAIQVJ010000103.1 GCA_903875225.1 uncultured Pseudomonadota bacterium | reverse complement strand
GCGCGAAGATGAAGTGGGGGAAAGGGGGAGGTTTGCCCGGGGGCCGCCCAAGGGCGGCCGAATCGCGGGAAATCATGCCAAGTCAAGCGCCAGCCCGTGTGTCAGCCCCGCTGGCCATCGCTCGGGCACCTTTTGGGTTAGGGTACCCGAACGGCATCGATCTCGACCTGGACGGGTACCTGTACGTCGCGGACACCGCCGTGGGGACGGTCTCCCAGGTGGACCCCGACACCGGAGCGGCGGTGGTGGTGGCGGCGGGGCTCTACAGCCCCAACGGGCTCACGTTCAGCCCGGACTATGCCACCCTGTACGTGGGGAGCTTCGGTTCAGGGGCGGTCTACGCGGTCGACCGGGCCGCCGGGGGGTGGGCGCGGCCCCGCGTCTGGACCGTGAGCCCCGAGGCCCACGGACCCCCCGTGGATGCCTGCCCGGACCAGGAGACCGGCAGCGAGTGCCTGCTCACCACGGGCTCCGGGGTGGGGGTGTGTACCGACCATGATGACGGTCGGTGGTGCGACTCGGTCCCCGACACCCTCGCTTGTGCCACACGAGTGGAGGGCGACGATTGTGTCACCTCCCTGCTCGGGGCGGAGGTGGCGAGCCGTTGTGTGCCGCTGTCGGGCTCGGCCGAGCTCTTCTGCCCCAGGGTGGGTCGGGACCGGCAGGACGCTTGCGACGGGGCAGGGGCGTACGGGGAGTGTCAACTGAACGGCGTCCGTGGCACGTGCGACGTCACCTGGGAAGCGGTGCTCACCTGCGTGGACAACGACGAGTACATGGCGTTCTACACCGATCCCTGCAGCGAGGCGGCGCAGGGCGACGACTGCCTGGGTACCCTGCCGACCGGTCCGTACGACGGCTACTGCATGGACGGATCGTCGTGGGGCGGGAGAGGGCTCTACTGCGTGCCCGACCCCTATGATCCGACCTACGGCGGCCTCGACGGGATCGGCACGGACGCGTGTGGCGACGTGTTCGTGGGCGAGTACGTCACCGGCACGGTCTGGCGGTTCGACCGGGAGGGCGCCCCGGGGGAGCTCGCGGTCAACTTTCGGAGCGATTGGATCCCCAACATCCACTGGGGACTGGGAGCCGGTGGTTTCGAACAGGACGTGATGTACGTCGCCGATCGGCAGTACAAGGCGTTGCGGGCGGTGGAGGTGGGCGTCCCGGGCCGACCGGAGGCGTATCCGGGCGACTGAGTGGCGCCGCTGGCTACTCCGCGTCGCACTCCCCGGTCCCTGCGGTCTCTCCGGCGCCGGGATCCCACGGAAAGGGCCTGGCCTGCTTGATGTAGAGCGTCGCCGTGCCGGGGGTGGCCTTGTCGTCGAACTTGAATTCCACGTCCATCCCGTACCAGTCCCCGTCGTCTCCGTACACGGGCATGAACCGGCTGTGGATCGCGTCAAGCGCCGCGCCGAGGGCATGGGTCTGGGTGCTGTCCAGCACGGTGGTGCCCGCGTCGATCAGGGTGCTGTGGGTGATGTAGGTTATCGGCTCCCCGGGCATCGAGTAGTACTGCAGATAGGCGTCGGGCAGCACGCCGAGGTCGGGCTGGACGACCTCGTTGTCCTCGGACTGCACGTTCACGTAGAACGCGGGCTCGAGCCCCGAGGTGTCGAAGATGTTCTGCGTGATCGCGACGCCGTTCGCCTCCTCCTGGTCGAAGTTGGGCGTGGTGAGCAGCGCCATGTCGCAGGCGTGCTGGTCGATGCTGTAGTAGCCCCGCTCCTCGTAGGCGCGCGGGTTCCAGATGTTGAGCCACGCCTCCTTGATCGCCCACTCCACGCTCTCGTCCTCACCGCTCGGCACGTCCAGATCGCCGGTCTGGGAGTTGTAGAGCCCGGCGCCGGTGAAGGTGCCGAGGTCCTCCGCGTTGGTGCTGGAGCGGAACCGCGCGTGGTTGGAGTCCGGGAACATGCCGGTGAACTTCCCGGTGACGGCGGCGAGGAGCGCGGGGTCGAGCGTGCCTGCGCGCATCAGGTCCTGGAACGCCAGGAGTCGGCTCTGTCTCTCCTCGGGATCGGCCCACCCCGGCTCGGCCTCCATCGCAGTGAGCGTGTCCCAGAGGCCGTTCTGCGTCATGAACTGGTCGTAGTAGTAGAACGGGATCACGAACCCGTCCTGCATCGGTACGATGTCCTGGCCAATGTCGTACAGGGCTGCGTAGTTGGTGCCCTTCGACCCGAACCGGGTGAGGCCGCGCTCGATCTCCGCGGTGAGGTCCGCGTCGTCGCTGACGATGTCCGCCACGTCGAGGAGCCTGGTCTCGGTCAGGTCCGCGGGGGGCACCACGACCGGAGCGGGCTTGTGTCCTTCCCACCAGGCGTCGGCCTCCGCCTCGGTGACCTCTTCGATCTGGTAGTCGTTGGGGCCCACGGTGAGCCGGACCCACTTCCCCTCCAACGCACGTAGCGTGGGATCGTCCAGGGCACCCTTCAGCCCCATGTTGGGGGTGTTCCGGTTCACCGAGAGCACGTTGATGTGGGAGAGCGGGGTCTGGAATTCGCTGGTGATGATCCCGGCGGTGATGGAGATGTCGATGGGGACGGCATCCAGCACCACGAGCTCACGGTAGGGAACGTACTCGGCCTCCACCTCGCCCGCCGTGTGGAACTCCAGCTGTCCGGTCGTCTCCCCGATGTTGTAGGGCTGGTACACGACACCCGCGAAAAGCTGGTCGGTCGTGAGCACCTTCACGTCGCTCGGGAGGTCGGGCAGCAGGGCCTCCATGGCCGTGGAGGTGGGGTGGAAATAGAGGCGGTCACCAAAGTAGCTGTGGTCCCGCACGAGGCGGTATCCGGTGGCGATCTGCTCGGCGCTCGCGGTGTCGTAGGGGGAGAGCTCGTACACGAAGGTGTCCGCACCGTCGTAGTGCGTGACCGCCGCGAGCAGGAAGCGACGATCGGGGCTGTAGTATTCGGTGCTGTTGAAGGTCGAGAGGTCCGAAACGGGCGGCAGGCCGTGGCCGGAGAGGAACGCCGAGGCATAGTCCCAGTGGATCGGGTAGCAGCGGCTGTTCACGAAGTACAGCGCGTCCGCATCGCTCTGGTCGATGATGGTCTTGATCGACTCTGCCCCTGCAATACTTGCGTCGAGGGGGGCTGAAGCCAGGGCCGTGAAATCGTCCCAGCACCCAAGCTCGGAGCTGCTGTCGATGCTGGTGCTCCCTGCGGGGAGCACGCACTCCCAGTCCCGCGCGGTGTCGGTGGGCTTGCCATGGCAGGCCAACAGGCCGAGGAGCGCGGGGTACAGGCGGGTCAAGGGTGGCTCGGGGCTTCGGGTGACTATCCCAGGAAGAGACCCGACACCGTCAGCGCCTGCGTCGGGCAGGCCGCCACGCACGCCGGTCCCCCCGCGATCGGCACGGCGTGCCCGGGCCTGTCCATCGGCGCACACCCGTCGCACTTCACGGCGATCCCCAGCGCAGTCACCCTCCGGATCGCCCGGAACGGGCAGGCCGCGATGCACGCGCCGCAGCCGGTGCACCGGGGTTCGATGAGCTCGATCCGGCCGCCCGGAAAGCGCACGAGCGCGTTGTGCGGGCACACCGGCACACAGGGACTGTCTGGGCAGTGCGTGCACACGTCCAGGCTCGGAAGCCCCGCCACCACCCGGACAGCGAGCCGCCGCCGCTCCAGCACCACGGGATCGTCGGGCAGGACGTCCTTTGGCACCTCCGGGTAGCGCGCGGTGACGCACGCCACCTCGCACGCGCCGCACGCCGTACACAGCGCGGGGTCGAGCTTCGGGAACGTCGCCTTGGGGGGCATGTGGGGTCCGTATCCGATAAAGGGCCCGCGATGCCCTCCAAAGAGCCCCTCCCTGGTACCCGCGGTTTCATCATCCCCATCGGCGGCGCCGAGGACAGGATTGCAGACCGTCGAATCCTGAAGCGTTTCGTGGGTTTGTGTGGAGGTCGGGAGGCGCCGATCGTCGTCGTGCCCACCGCCAGCGAGGCCGAGGACACAGGAGAGCGGTACGTCGACGTGTTCGACCGGGTGGAGTCCGGGCCGATCCGCGTCGTGAACATCCAGACGCGCCGGGAGGCCGACGATCCGGCCCTGATCGCGCTGCTCGAGGACGCCGGAGGGGTGTTCTTCACCGGGGGCAACCAGCTCCGCCTGACCACGATCCTGGGCGGTACCGATTTTGCGCAGGCGGTGCGGAAGGCGAACGCCCGGGGCGTGCACGTTGCCGGGACGTCTGCGGGCGCCTCGTTCGTGAGCGGGCACATGATCGCCGGCGGGCGCGAGGGCGGGACCCCGAAGGCCGGCATGGTCACGCTCGCGCCGGGGCTCGGGCTCACGACCCGGGTGGTGATCGACCAGCACTTCCGGGAGCGCGACCGCATCGGTCGACTGCTCACGGCGATCGCCTACAATCCCTATGCGCTCGGCCTCGGCATCGACGAGGACACCGCCGCGTTCATCGGACCGGACAAGGTGTTCGAGGTGGTCGGGCGCGGGGGCATCACCGTCGTCGACGCGAACGACTGCGAGTCGTCCAGCATGGCGAAGGCTGCTGACGGGCACCCGGTGGAGCTGGTGGGCGTGAAGCTCAACATCCTGATCAGCGGGTCACGTTTCGATCTGGTCGGGCGGAGGGTGTTGCCGCGATCCTGATACACTCCCGCCCGCCATGAACACCGTCGAAACGCGCACCTACGTCGGCCCCAACGTCTACGCGAACTTCAAGGTCATCCGGTTCACGCTGGACCTCGAAGCCCTGGAGGACTGGCCGAGCGACAGGATCCCCGGCTTTGTCGACGGCCTTGTCGCCGCCGTGCCGTCGCTGCAGGAGCACGGCTGCTCGTACCGCGAGCCGGGCGGCTTCATCCGGCGTTTGCGGGACGACGGGGGCACCTGGATGGGCCATGTGTTCGAGCACGTGGCGATCGAGCTCCAGAACCTCGCAGGCGCCCAGGTGAGCTTCGGCAAGACGCGCACGGCCGGCCATCCGGGGCGCTACCACGTGGTCTACGAGTACGAGGACGCCTGGACCGGCGATGCCGCGGGGCGGCTTGCGCTGGAGCTCGTCCACAGCCTCGTGCCGCTGGAGCTTCGCGGCAGCTACGTCGTGGACAGCGACTTCGACTTTCAGACCGGCCTCGAGCGGCTCATCCGCGGCGCCGAGCGGCGCGCGTTCGGGCCATCCACGGGGAGCCTCGTGCGGGCCGCCGAAGCCCGCGACATCCCGTGGATCCGGCTCAACGACGCGAGCCTCGTGCAGTTCGGCCATGGCCAGCTGCAAAAGCGCATCCAGGCGACGATCACCAGCGAGACGCGCCACATCGCCGTGGACATCGCGAGCGACAAGGAGCTCACCAACCGCATCCTCGGCGACATCGGGCTGCCCGTCCCCAGGCAGGACCAGGTGTACTCCCCCGAGCAGGCCGTGCGGGCCGCCCGGAAGATCGGCTACCCGGTGGTGGTGAAGCCGCTCGACGCCAACCACGGCCGGGGGGTGAGCATCGGCATGGAGACACCCGAGGCCGTCGAGCGCGCGTTCGCCGAGGCCCGCGAGCACTCGCGCACGGTGCTTGTCGAGAGCTTCCTGCAGGGCTTCGATCACCGCATGCTCGTCGTGAACGGAGAGCTCGTCGCGGTCGCGAAGCGTGTTCCCGGGCATGTCGTGGGCGATGGTGTGCACACGGTGGAGCAGCTGGTGGACATCGTGAACACCGATCCGCGGCGGGGACTCGGCCACGAGAAGTCACTCACGCGCCTGGAGTTCGACGCGCAGGCCGAGCGGCTCCTGTCCGAGGCCGGGGTGAGCAAGGATCATGTCCTTTCGCCGGGCCAGGTGTTCTACCTGCGCACGACGGGCAACCTCTCCACCGGGGGCACGGCGATCGACCGGACGGACGACTGCCACCCGGACAACCGGGAGATGGCCATCCGCGCCGCCGCGGCCGTCGGCCTGGACGTGTGCGGGGTCGACTTCCTCACGCCGGACATCTCCCAGTCGTACAAGGAGGTCGGGGGCGGCATCTGCGAGGTGAACGCCGCGCCGGGCTTCCGGATGCACGTCTCCCCGAGCGAGGGCACGCCGCGGGACGTCGCGGGTGCGGTGCTGGAGATGTTGTTCCCCAAGGGCTCGCCGTCCCGGATCCCGATCGCGGCCATCACCGGCACCAACGGGAAGACCACGACGACCCGCATGCTCGCCCACATCCACAAGCTGGTGGGTCACTGCGTCGGCATGAGCACGACGGACGGTGTGTACATCGACGGGCGGCTCGCCGTCGCGGGGGACATGACCGGGCCGGCCTCGGCGAAGATGGTGCTCTGCCATCCCCAGGTCCAGGTGGCGGTGTTGGAGACTGCGCGTGGGGGCCTGCTCCGCGCCGGCATGGGCTACCGCAAGCCGGACGTCGCGTGCTGCCTCAACGTCGCCAGCGATCACCTCGGGCTCGGGGGCGTGGACGATCTCGACCAGCTTGCCGAGGTCAAGCGCATCCCGATCGACATCGCCCAGGACACGGTCGTTCTCAACGCCGACGACGAGCGGTGCCTGCGCATGGCGATCTCGGCTGTCGCGCGCCACATCTGCTACGTGACGATGACCCCCAACCACGCCCTCGTCCGCGAGCACATCCGAGCCGGTGGTCGTGCCGTGGCGCTCGAAGCGGGCGTGAACGGCCAGATGATCACGATCTACGACAAGGGGCGGCACATGCCCCTGTTGTGGACGCACCTGATCCCTGCGACCATCGAGGGAAAGGCGATGCACAACGTGCAGAACGCCATGTTCGCCGCCGCGATGGCGTTTGCGATGAACGTGAAGCTGGACGACATCCGCCACGGACTACGAACCTTCGACGCGAGCTTCTTCCAGACCCCCGGCCGCATGAACGTGTACGATCAGCTCGGGTTCAAGGTGATCCTCGACTACGGGCACAACCCGGCGGCGGTCTCGGCCATGGTGGCGCTCACCGACGCGCTGACCTCGGAGCCGCGCCCCGGTCGCAAGCGGGTCGTCGTGCTGGCGGCGCCGGGTGATCGCCGCGACGAGGACATCCGCGACGTCGCCAACGCCGCAGCGGGGCATTTCGAGCTCTACATCTGTCGCCGCGACGACAACCCGCGTGGGCGAGGGGACCGGGAGGTGCCCGAGCTTCTCCGGGACACGCTGCTCGCCGCGGGCGTGCCGCACTCCCAGGTGGTCATCGCCGACTCCGAGCCGCAGGCGATCGACTTTGCGCTCGCCGCCTGCAACCCCGGCGACGTGCTCCTGTGCTTCGTGGACCAGGTCACCCGGTCCTGGAAGCAGGTGATCTATTTCGGCGGGCGGACCCCCACCGAGCCTGCGAGGCCCGCTGCGGGGCCCGATGAGCCCGAGGCGGAGTCGATCGCCCCGATGACCGATTTTGCAGGGATGTCCCTGGTGCGGGACGGGCGGGGCGTCTTGATCGCCGAGCAGGCGGACTGAGCCGGGGCATGGAGCTGCTCGGCGCGCGCTACGTGGTGGGTTGCACCCTCGATCTGGCAGGCGCTGGCGGGGTGATCCACGTTCGGGGCGACTCGGCCGAGATCACCGCGCTCGCCGCCCGCCTGGCCGTGCTGGGTCCATTTTCGCAGCGCATCTTCGCCGGCCACGTTGCGCTCGGGGTGCGGTGCAGCCCGGACGTGGTCGAGGCCGTGGCCGACGCCATGGAGGTGCTCGCCACCGACCCGAGCGCCAGCCCCCACGCGCTCCGGCAGGTCGTGGACTCCCGGCGCGAGGCAGGGTGGATGCGGATCCGCGAGGCCGCCCTGGCCCAGGGGCTGCCGGTGCTGCTCGACGACGAAGGGCTCTCGGTCGGGCTCGGGGCACGCGGAGCGACCTATGGCTCGGCTGCCCTGCCGCGTGCGTTTGGCGGCCTGGGCCGGGTTCCCGTCGCGCTCGTGACGGGGACGAACGGAAAGACCACCACCACGCGTTTCCTGGCCGCGATGGCCGAGGCCAGCGGGCTGAAGGTCGGCCACACCAGCAGCGACGGCATTTTCGTGGCCGGCCGTTGCGTGGAGCGCGGGGACTGGTCCGGGCCCGGCGCTGCCCGGCGTGTGCTCCGCCACGGGCAGGTGGAATTCGCGGTGCTGGAGACAGCGCGGGGCGGGATGCTGCGTCGTGGCGTACAGATCGACTTCGCGGACGTTGCGATCGTGACCAACGTGAGCGCCGACCACCTCGGAGAGTGGGGGGTGGACACGGTGGACCAGATGGCCGAGGTCAAGTTGCTCGCGGCAGAGGGTCTGAGACGAGGTGGAACGCTGGTCCTGAACGCCGATCAGTGGCGGTGGCCGGAGCTGGTGAGCGGGTTCTCGGCCCGGCGCCCGGACGTGCGGGTGCAGTGGTTCTCCCGCGCCAGGGCGGCCGACGCGTGTGTGCGGGGTGGGGACCTCGTGTTGGGGGGGGTGACGCTGGGGCCAGTGGATGCGATCCCGCTCACCTTCGGCGGCCGTGCGGCGCACAATGTCGAGAACGCGCTCGCAGCGGCGCTCGCGGGCGGGGCGATGGGGCTCGCCGCGGGGGTGATCTACGCTGGCCTGGTGGGGGTGACCCCGGACCCCGAGCACTCTGCCGGTCGTGCGAACGTGTTCGAGGTCCCCGTGGAGGGGGGCACCGCGACCGTGTTCGTCGACTTCGCGCACAACGCCGAGGGGATGCGCCACCTCGCCTCGCTGGCCCGGTCCTGGGGCGCCCGGCGGGTCCTCCTGATGGCCGGGCAGGCGGGTGACCGCACGGACGCGCTGCTGGACGCGTTCACGAACGCCGCGTTGGGCATGGCGCCGGACCGGGTGTACCTGAAGGAGATGGCGAAATACCTCCGCGGTCGCCAGGTCGGCGAGGTGGTGGAGCGGATGCGCGCCTCCTTTGCTGCCGCGGGGGTGCCGACGACCTCCTGGCCGGACGAGCTGGCCGCGACAGCTGCGGCGTTGGCCGACCTGCGCGCCGGCGACTTCCTGCTGCTCCTCGCCCACGTCGATGCGGCCGGGGTGATCGAGCGGGTGCGGGAGCGGTTGCCCCCGGTCAGAACCGAAAGTACCGCCGCGTGTTCGCCGCCGCGAGCGTAGCGATCGCCTCGGGGGTCGTCCCCCGCACCTCCGCGACCTTCGCTGCCACGAAACCGACGAACGCCGGCTCGTTCTTCTGCCCGCGATACGGCACCGGGGTGAGGAACGGGCTGTCCGTCTCGATGAGCAGGCGGTCCGCAGGCGTTCTCGCTGCCACTTCGCGCATCATCTCGCTGTTCTTGAAGGTCACGATGCCGGGGATCGAGATGTACCCGCCGCGGGCGACGATCTCCTCCATGTACGAGGCATCGCCTGTGTAGCAGTGGAACAGCACTCCGGTCTCCCACGCCCGCATCTCGTCGAGGACCTGCAGCGTCTCGCCCCCGCTCTCGCGATCGTGGATGATCACGGGCATCTCGAGCTCCCGCGCGGCGATGAGCTGCGCGCGAAAGGCGTGTCGCTGCTCTTCCCGCGGCGAATAGTCGTAATGGTAGTCCAGGCCCATCTCGCCGAGCGCGACGAGGCCCGGCCCGCGATCCCGGAGGGCCAGCAGATCCGCCAGGCGCTCGTCGGAGTACTCATGGGCATCGTGCGGGTGCAGTCCGGCCGCCGCAAGCACGTCCGGGTGCCGCGACGCCACGGCATGCGCGCGGTTCGCGCTCTCGAAGCCGTAGCCGGAGCCGATGGCCACCATGTGGCTGACACCGGCGGCATGGGCCCTCTGCACCACTGCGTCCACGCCGGCGTCGTCCTCCCACGCGCGTGAGTCGAGGTGACAATGGGAGTCGATGAGCGGCGTGCCGGCCTGGACGACAGAGGCGGGGAGCGGCTTCACGCGGGCACGTGGGAGAGCTCGAGGTTCAGCTGGGCGAGCACCGGCTCGAGCACGATCCGGTCCTGGACGTTCAGGCGCAGCCGGTCCCTGGCGACCGCCAGCTGCATCTGGAGACGCCCGATGCCGTCGGGCCAGAGCCCGCGCACCCAGCGGGAGAGGTACGCCGCGCGATCCACGTGGGTCGGGGTGCGCCCGGCCGCGAGCGCGACGGTGTCTGCAAGCAGCTCCTCGAGGATCTCGAGCACCTGCTCCGCGCCACCATCCGACTTCGCCGTGGCCTCGGAGAAGGCGAAGAGCACGTGGAGCGGCTGCCCCACCGCGCCGCAGAGCGCGTCCAACGCGGCGAGCCGGGCCACGGCCTCGCCACCGGAGAGCGCCAACGCCCGCCCCGGACTCCCGCCTGCGGTCTTGAGGATGGCTGCGTCGATCCCGCGGTGCAGCGCCCAGGTCGCCATCTCCTCGTCGGTGAGGGGGCCGAAGCGCACGCGTTGACTGCGGGAGCGTACCGTCTGGAGCAGTGTGGCCGGGCGCGCGGTGACGAGGATGAACTGGGTGCGATCCGGAGGTTCCTCCAGCGTCTTGAGCAGCGCGTTGGCAGCCTCCTCGTTCAGGGCGTCTGCCGGGTCGAGGATGAACACCCGGTGCCTTGCCGAGTGCCGTTGCAGCTGCACGCCGTTCACGATGCTCCTCGCCTGGGCGGCGGTGATCACGGCTGTGGCCTTCTCCGGGTCGGGCTGCACGATGGTCACGTCCGGGTGGGTGCCGGCGAGGATCCAGCGGCAGGGGTCGCAATCCCCGCAGGGCTTCTCCACGGGGCGCCCGCCGCCGAACATCGAGGGGGGTGCAGCCTCGCAGTTGAGCTCCATGGCGAAGTGCTTCGCGTAGGTGAACTTGCCGACGCCCTCCGGGCCTTCGAACAGCAGACAGTGGTGCAGCCGGTGGAGGCTGACGGCGCGGGTGAGGCGTGCCCGGACGGCGCTGTGCCCGAGCAGCGGGCCTTGGGGATCAACGGACATGGGGGCGGGATAACCGGAGGGATGCGCGTTGTGCGAGTGAAAGCTGCCGCCGGACGAGCGCGGATCGCGCCGTGGGACGAGCCCGTGGGCGCGCTGACCGTGCTCGGGGAGCCGCTGGCGGTGCGCCAGGAGCGGATCGCGCGGTCGCTGGGGCTCGTGTTCGACGGGGAGGCCGATGCCCCGGGAACGCAGTCCGACACGCTCTGGTGGGACGACGACGTCGACGTGTCGCGGCCGACGCTGCGGCGCTTCCTGGCGCAGAAGCGCGAGGGCCGGTTGGGGCTGGTCGAGAGGCCCGAGCGCAACGCGGCGATCGACGTGGAGCCGGTCGGCCCGGGGGGATCGCGGGTCTTCGGCTTGCGCCTGGGGTCTTCCGACGACGTCGTCGTGCTGCCCGCACGGGGACTGTCGGGCGAGGTCCGCCTCCCGCTCGGGAAGCGCCTGCCGACCTTCGCGACCGTGCAGACCGCCCAGACCATCCGCCACTGGGTGCACCTCCTCCGAGCGAACCTGGCCGCGATGCTCCCGAAGATCCTCGAACACACGCTGCTCGCGCCCTGGTCGCCGCTCTGGGCCCTGCTCCGGCATCCCGGGCGGGCGATGGGCTGCAGCATCGGGCGCGGCTCCACGGTCCATCCCACCGCCCGTCTGCAGGGCTGCGTGATCGGCCGGAACGTGCAGATCGGCGCCTACAGCGTGCTCCGCGGCTGTGTCGTCTGCGATGGGGCGATCGTGGAGGACCACGCCACGGCCCGCCTGTCGTTCCTGGGGTCGGAGAGCCACCTCGCGAACTACTCGATGTTCAACCTCTCCGTGCTCGGGGCGCGGTCCAGCGTCGGACACATCGGCGCCCAGGCGTGCATCCTCGGGGACGACACGTTCCTCTCCACGTTCGCGACGCTGCAGGACCTCGCGCTGCAGGGGAACGTGCGGGTGGTGATGGACGGCGAGGTCGTGGACTCCGGAACCCCTTTCCTCGGCGCAGCGTTGGGGCACCGTGTGCGCATCGGTAGCGGCATCACCGTGGCGGCCGGGCGGACGATCGAGAACGAGACGACCCTGGTTTCGGACGACGTCGTGCGGCGGACGCCCGGTGCGGGGGCCTGGGCGTGGAGGGGGGCGGACGCCCCGTGGCGGCCGCTGTGAACGTCGTGTCGATCCTGTTCTTCGGGCTGCTGGCCGGTGGGCGGTGGCTCGCGCTGCGAAACCTCGGGCGCCTGGTCGGACGACGGAACGCCCCCGAGCCGGCGGAGGTGGTGCGGAACTGTCGCGTCTCCGTGTGCGTTCCAGCGCGCGACGAGGAGCGGGTGATCGGGCGCCTGCTCGAGAGCCTGTGCTCCCAGGACGCCGCGGACCTCGAGATCCTCGTCGTGGACGACCACTCCGTGGACCGCACGGGCGCCATCATCGACGAGTACGCGGCGCGGGATCCGCGTGTGCGGCGAATCGTGCCGCCCGCATTGCCGGACGGCTGGCTCGGGAAGAACCACGCCCTGCACGTGGCCAGTCGACACGCGACGGGGGACGTGCTCCTGTTCGTGGATGCCGACACCGTCCATCATCCCGGCGCGGTCCGCACCGCGCTCGCCTGGCTCGGGGATGCCGACGTGCTCGTGGTCCTCTCAGGGCAGGAGGTCGGCACCTGGGCGGAGCACGTGGTCTCTCCCTTCTTCTGGTGCCTCGTGCTCTCTGCGGTGAACGTCGTGGCGGCCGAGGATCCGGTGCAGCCCGACGAGGCGATGGGGAACGGGCAGTTCGCGATGTACCGCGCAGGGCCCTACCGCGCGCTGGGCGGGCACGAGGCGGTGCGGGACGTCGTCGTCGAGGATGTCTCGCTCGTGCGCCGGCTCAAGCACGCCGGTGCGCGCTACCGGCTCAGGGTGGGGCCTGATCTCACCCGGACGCGGATGTACCGATCGTTCGGCGAGGTGTGGCGCGGGTTCTCGAAGAACGTAGCCGTGGTTCGCCCCGATCACCGCGTCGTGGACTCGATCGTCACCCTCGGCGTGATTACGCTCGTCGCGCTCGCCGAGCTTGGCCCCTGGATCGCCTTCGCCGTGGGCGGCTGGTGCGTGCTGCCGGGCCTCTTGCACCTAGCCGCCCTCCTGTGGATGCGGAGCGCGGTGCTGCGCCGCATCTGCCGGGAGCCGGGAGGTGCGTGGCCCGGCCGCCCCGCCGCCTCGGCCTGGGCGCTCCTCCAGCCCGTCGGGGCCGTGCTGGGCGTGCTGGTGTTCTGCAACGCGCTGCGGCTGCAGTGGACGCGGGGGGCGATGTGGAAGGGGCGCGCGCTCCAGGGGGCGCGACCGATTTGATGCTGCTCTTCCAGGCCCTGTTCGCGCTCTACCGGGCGCTCCTCTGGCTGCTCACGCCCTGGATCGCGCTCGGGCTGGCGGTCAACCCGCGCTGGAGCCTGCGGGCCCGGGAGCGCTGGGGCTTCGGCGTCCCGCTCGTCGAGCCCGGCGCTGTGTGGATCCACGCTGCGAGCCTCGGGGAAGGCCGTGTGGCCCAGGCGCTGATCCCTGCGATCCGCTCGGCGATCCCGCGCGTGGAGATCCTGCGCACCTGCACCTCGCTCACAGCCCGCGAGCAGGCCGTGGGCGCAGACCAGACGCTGCTGGCGCCGCTCGATGTCCCGCTTGCGGTGAATGCGTTCCTCGACCGGACGCGACCGCGCTGCCTGATCCTCGCCGAGGCGGAGCTCTGGCCCGTGCTGCTGGACGCGTGCCGTGCCCGCGAGATCCCGATCGCGGTGGTGAACGCGCGGCTGGGCCCGGCCCTGCGTCGGTGGAGGCGCGTGCCGGGTTTGTGGGAGGCGCTCACACGCGAGATCAGTTGGACTGCGCCCGACGCGGCCACTGCGGCTGAGCTGGGCGGGCTCGCCGTCGGCGATCTGAAGGCCGAGGCAGTGCTCGGCAGGCCCGGCCTCGTCTTCCAACGCCCGACGGTGATCGGCGGCAGCACCCACAGGAGCGATGAGGCCGCGCTGATCGCCGGCTGCGCGGAGCTCGTCCCCCGCCCGTTGCTCGTGCTCGCTCCGCGTGATCCCCGGCGGTTCGACGAGGTGTGGGCCCGGCTCCAGGCCTCGCCAGGCGTGTCGCTCCGGCGCACACGTGTGGGCCCGGTCGTGCCACCGGATGTCGACATGCTGCTCCTCGACACGGTCGGGGAGCTGGGATCGCTCTACAACGCCGCGCAGGTCGCGTTCGTGGGCGGGACGTACGAGCCCGCGGTGGGGGGACACTCGCCCGCGGAGGCCACGGCGGCCGGGTGCCCCGTCGTGCATGGACCGTGCGTGAGCGCCAACCCGGGCGCGTGGGAAGGGGTGGCCGGGTTCGTGGCCCGAACGCCGGCGGCGCTGGCTTCGGCGATCGCGGCGGCGTTGGACGTGCCCCGCACGATCCCGGTCCAGACCCGCGCGGCGGAGGCCACGGTGCGCGCCCTGGAGGTGTCGTTGGATGCCGGCCCTGCGCCTGAGCACGCCCTGCGGCCCTGGCTGTGGCCCCTGGTACCCGTGTGGGCGACCGGGGTGGTCTTGCGGAGGTTGTGTGGACGGCCGAAGCGCGTTCCTGGAGGCAAGGTCGTCTCGGTCGGCTCGCTGGCCGCCGGGGGGGCCGGAAAGACGCCGGTCGCTGCCTGGGTCGCCGAGGTGGTGGGCGGGACGGTGGTCTCCCGGGGGTATGGGCGCGACGCCGGTGTGGACCTGCGCACGGCAGGGGAGGCCACGTGGCTCGGAGATGAGCTGACCATGCTCGCCCGGCGCGGTGTGCCGGTGGTGTCCGCGCCGGATCGCTCCCGGGGGGTGGCCGCGGTGTTCGCCGGAGCCCGGGCGGGGCGCGTCGGCGTTGCGGTGCTCGACGATGGCTTGCAGGTGGCGAGCATCCACCGCGATCTCGACATCGTCGTCGTCGACGCCCGCTTTCCCGGCGGCGACGGGATGATCCCGGTGGGGACGCGGCGACTGCCGCTGTCTGCCCTCCTCCAGGCAGACGTGGTCTGGCTCAATCACGCGGGCGCGGAGACCCCCGTTCCGCCCCTCCTGCGGCCTCATGTGCGGCCCGGCGCGGTGGTCGTGCGGGCGCGTTACCGTCCCCTCGATTGGCTGGTGTCGGGCAGGGCGATGCCACTGGCAGAATTGCCGGCCCGTCCGGTCGCCGCCTTCGCGGGCATCGCCCGTCCGGAGGGTTTCTTCCGTCTCCTCCGGGACCTCGGGCTGGTGCTCGATCACACCTGGGCTTTCCCCGACCACCACCGCTACACCCCGTCCGATCTCGTGGACATCGAGGCGTACCGCGCCACCCACGTGATCGTGACCACCGAGAAGGACGCCGCCCGGCTGCCCCCCGACGCTGCCGTCTGGGCGCTGAGGCTGCAGATCGAGATCCTCTCCGGCGAGCCCGAGCTTCGAGCCCGGCTGGCCGCAGTCGTAGGAGGGAGCTGAATGTTGCCCGTGCTCGCCTGGATCGTCGCGCGAACCCCCATCCCCGTCGCGAACGTGTTGGCGCTGCTCCTCGCCAGGGTGTGGTGGTACCTCCTTCCGTTCCGGCGGGCGCTCGCCGAGCGGAACGTGCGGAGGGCGTTTCCCGGGTACTCCGAGCGGGAGGTCCGTCGCACCCTGCTCGCGATGATGCACAACATCATCCTGTTCTACATGGAGTTGTTCATCTTCGAGCGCGGTGGCGAGAAGCTGGCGTTCGAAGGCACCGAGCACATTCCCCCCGGCAGCTACCTCGTCGCGGCGCACTCCGGCGCCTGGGACATCGGGCTCGCCACGTTGGCGAGCAGCACGCCGCTCGCGAGCTTCGTGCGCACGCCCAGGAATGCCTGGGTGCGTGACACCATGGCGGCCATCCGGGAGCGGCACGGGCTGCTCTCGCTGGAGACCGGCACCACGCTCGCCGACGGCCTCGCGGCGATGGATGCGGGCCGGTCCCTCCTTTTCATCCAGGACCAGCGCTTCAACGCCGGGATCCTGAGCCCGTTCTTCGGCGTGCCGTGCAGGACCTCGCCGGCGTTCGGCGTGGCCTGGCTGAAGAAGCCGAGGCCCGTGTGGGCCTGCTGGCAGGTCCGGCTCGCGCCGGGGAAGCACCGGTTCTGGGTGGAGCCCTTCGAGATGCCCGTACCGACTGGCGACAAGAAGGCCGACGTGCAGGCCATCACGGATGCCCTCAACGCGTTCTACGCGGAGCGGATCCGTCAGTATCCAAGCGGGTGGTTGTGGCTGCACGACCGGTGGAAGTGAGCGGGCGGGGCGGCCTTCGCCGGAGGCAGAGCTACGACACGCCGTACTTTTCGCGGTGCCGCAGGGCCGGAAGCATCGTTCGCGGCAAGAGCGCCGAGCGGATCGTCCACAGCTCCGGGAACGTGCGGTAGGCCGTCGTCTTGTCCAGGTACTCCACGCCGCTCGATCCCCCCGTGCCGATGCGGCGCCCGATCACGCGCTCGACCATCCGGGCGTGACGGTTGCGGAACAGGAGCATCTGCTCCTCGAGCTCCACGATCGTGTCGATGAGCAGCCGCGGCCAGGCGAGCAGCGGCAGCTCACGGTAGCTCTCGATGAACAGGAGCCCCGCGCGCGCGCGCCGCACTCCGGGGTCGTCGGCGAGCAGGAACCTGCGGGTCTCCTCCACGGTTGTGCGGATCCGCGGCTCCATCCGGGCGCGTTCCGCGTCGCCGAGGGCGGTGACCAGGCCCGCCAGCGTGGCATCGCCGTGGGCCTGCACCTGCTGGAGGTACTCCGCGAGGAATCCGTTCACGACGGACTCGTCGCCGGGGTCGCCCACCGAGGAGCCCTGCACCGGGGTCCGGGCGAGCCATGCGTTCAACGCGTCCCGAAGCGTGACCTCCTGCTGGGTGGCCTGCAGGCGGGCGAATGCGTCGAACTGGCTCGAAGCCCCTACGCTCTGGATGTGCGCCTCGGGCTTCACGCCGCCGAGCGAGACGCGGTCCTCGTTCTTCAGGCCGAGCAAGGCCTCGATCTCCCGGAGCTGGTAGCTCTGGAAGCCGCTCGCCGGCGTGAGCTTGTCGCGAAAGGCGAGGAAGTCCTGGGGCGGCAGCGTCTCCATCACCGCGAACTGGTCGACGCAGTGGCGCAGGATCACGTTCACGCGGCCGAGGTGGTGCACCACGAACGGCACCTGCTCCTCGGGCAGGTGGGCTGCGGCGAGGTGGTTCCGCGCGAGCCGGAGCTGGGAGAGCACCAGCTTGAACCAGAGCTCGAAGGCCTGGTGGACGATGATGAAGTGCAGCTCGTCGGGGCCGGGATTGCCGTCGAGGCCCTCCTGCTGGGCGAGCAGGCCGGGCAGCGAGAGGTAGTCCCAGTAGACGGGGGGAGACGGGGGCGTGGTCGGCATGCGGAGGCTTATTCCGGAGGGCGGCTCCGCGGCCCGATCTGCGCGCTGCCGGTTGGCGCAGCCCCGCCTCGCGGATCACGCGAAATCAGGGTAACGGCCCGACGAGGTCTCCATGCGTGTTGCGCTGCTTCTTCTTCCGCTCCTGATGGTCCTTCCCGGCTGTGACGGCGCCGACGGCACCTGGATGTTCACCCGGAATCTCACGGTCGCGGTCGGGGACGAGTGCACCTCGGGTGTCACCCATGACTTCGTCGGTGCGTACGAGCCGACGGCCGCGCCTGCCGACACCTCCTGGACGGAGGCGGACACCGCAGAGGTCTCGTCCGACGTGTTCTTCGGGCGGGTGGACCAGGAAGGGAAGAATGCTGTGCTCATCGTCGGATCCGCGGCGTACCCCGGGGCGAAGCAGGACGACGGGAGCTGGGTGTTCAGCTGGGACCACACCGCTTCTGGGCGAGAGAGCGACACCCACGCGTCTGGCTACAACTACATCTATACGTACGACACGACCAACACCTCGCGGGTGAGCGGCACGTTCGGGCACGACGGCTTCACCGGCACCTGGGAGGACAGCTCTCAGTCGGTGTCCAGTTGGACCGAGACCGACACCTGGTCCGACGAGGTCGCCGCGACGGTCGGGACGACGGGGCGCGTGCCGGCCTCGAGCTACCTCCTGAAGCTGGACACCACCGGCGTGGAGGTCGCAGCCACGAACGACTACCAGACCCAGGATTGCGACGTGACCGGCTGCCTGCTCACGGTGACGACCGCGTGCGCCTACACCTACGACATGACGGGCCAGCAGACGGGGTTCACCCCCGACGACGCCCAGTGGACCGAGGACGCGGGGCAGGGCGCGGGCATCTGACCCCCGCCCGTCGCGCTTCCCTCACCGACCGGGTTGGGGTTCGATCACCGGGAGCCCGGACAACCGCCGGCTGTCCAGCACGGCCAGCGCGAGGTCGAGCTCGGCGCCGACGCGTTGCACGCGCGCCTGGGCCTCCTGCTCCTGCAACTTGAGCACGTCGAGCGTGCTGATGAGCCCGGCCCCGAGCCGCGCCTTGCCGACCACCACCGTCTCCGCGGCGAGCTTCTCGCCATCCACCGCCGCGCTGCGACGGGCCCGCGCGGCGTCCACCTGGGCGCGCGCGATGGATACGTCGAGCGCGTCGATCCGCTTTCGCTGTTCGAGCTGCACTTCGGCGATCTTGCGGTCGATGTGTGCCTCCTGCACGTTCAGGAACGGTGCGAGCACACCCGAGAACGACCAGGATGCCGAGAGCGTGATCGCCCATGCCGCGGAGTTTGAGACCGGGAGCAGCGAGCGCGTGCCGGACAGGCTGGCGGTGGGGAACAACGAGGCCCAGGCGGCAGCCTCGTCCCAGCGCGCCTGCCGCACGTTCGCCTCGTAGACCGCGATCCAGGGCGAGGTGCCCGTGCCGTCCGGCATCTCCGGGGGCCGGGGGGCGTCGACCTGGATCACCTCGGTCTGGAGCGCCGAGGACAAGCGGGCGAGAGCGATGAAGCGGGAGCTCTGGGCGGAAGCGAGGGTCGCCTGCGCGTTGAGCACGCCGAGTCGGGCGGCCTTGGCGTCCAGCTCGCTCGTGAGCCCTGCGCGGAGCCGGGCCTCTGCGGCGTCGGCTGTCCCGCGCGCCTCGGAGAGCGAGCTCTGGGCGAGATCCTCGGCCTCTTCTGCTGCAAAGGCCTGGAACCACATCACCGCCACGCCGTAGCGGGTGTCGCGGGCGAGGGCGTCGGCGTTGGCGCGAGCGGCCTGGCTGTTGGCGCCCTGAGCGAACGCGGAGAGCCACGCTGGCGGGTCGAGCAGCGAGACGCTGACGGACAGATCGCTGCTCGGGGTGCTGCCGAAGGTCTGCGACACGCTCACCCTGGGCGTGAAACCCAGGTTGGCGTAGGCCTCCGCCGTCTGCGCAGACTCCTTCCTCGACTGGAGGACCGCGATGATGCTGTCGGGGTCTACCTCAGCCGCCCTGTCCAGCGCCTCGGGCAGGGTCATGGCGAACGCGGGAGCGAAGGCGAGCAACAGCACCGCTGCGATGTAACCTACACAAGCACCGTCACCCGGGATCTGAGCGTCTCCGGGAGGCGGCGCCCCACGATCTCGTGCACCTCGCCAGGGGAGTAGCGCTGCGAGAAGTGGGTGAAAACGATGTGCTCGTTCTCGAACAGGTCGGCGCGCTCGATCACCTCGTCCAGGTGCACGTGGCCCTTCGCGCGTGCGGCCGTGACGCTCACGCGGTCGTCCAGGAACGTGACCTCGAGCAGGAGCAGCCGCGCCGTGCGCACCGCGCGCTCGTGCTCCACGACGTCGATGACGGTGTCGCCGCAAAAGGCAACTTCGATGCGCTCAGAGCGCGCCGAGACCGGGGCGCCCGCGAGCCGCAGGTCGCGGATCTCGGTCTCCGTCCGGCCGACGAGGGAGGGCAGGAGGCGGTGTCGCTCACTGATGAGGGCATAGCCCTGGCAGGGCACGCGGTGGGGCGAGCGGAACGCCATGACGTGGCGGTCCCGGGTGAGCGCGTGCGTCTCGCCGGGCGAGAGGGGCACCACCGTGCAGGGGAGCGGGGAGCGATCGAGGCGCCGCCACACGGCCAGGAGCGCCTGGAAGTCGTCGGCGTTCTCCCGTGGCACCACGTAGGTGGGCGGGCTGAGGTGGAGGAGGTCCCGCATGGCGCAGTGGTAGGCGATGCCGCCAGCGTGGTCCATGTGGGCATGGGTGATGAGCACCGTGGACCGCGCGACGGCGAACGGCGGGCACCGCCCGAGGTCGAAGCACACGTCCCAGCGCGGCATCGCCAGCGTCGTCTCCAGGCCGCCGAGGCTCAACCCCTCCAGTTCGTGCTCGCCGAGGTCCGGCCGCAACGCGGTCGGGCCGCTCGAAAACGACCGGGGAGGACTGTTCTTGGGGTTCATGGAATCATCCGCACGGAACGCGACATCTGGCAGCACCCATCGACATAACGTGACCCGGTCGCCCCTCCCCGGAATTCATCCGGCGCCCTACCTTTGAGCGTCCCCTGGAGTTGTTCATGGTCACTCGAATCGCCCTCCTCCTCTCGCTCGTCGGCTGCTCTGCACAGGCCGACACCCCCGCTGCCGCCCTCGCGCCGGCGACCTTCGTGCCGCCGACCTCGCTCGCCCCGTTGGTCGACGCCGTCGAACCCGCCGTCGTGAACGTGTACGTCACGCAGCGCCAGACCGTCAACCTCCCGCCGCAGATGCAGATGTTCGGCTACCCCGCCTCCCAGGAGCGCACGGTCCAGGGACAGGGTTCCGGCTTCGTCATCTCGCCCGACGGCTTCCTGCTCACCAACAACCACGTGGCCGAGGGCGCGACCACCATCAAGGTCAAGTTCCAGAACGGCGATGAATACACCGCCAAGGTGGTCGGGAGCGACGCCGACTCCGACATCGCGCTCTTGAAGATCGACGCGAAGAAGACGCTGCCGTGGCTCAAGCTCGGCGACTCCGAGGCCCTGCGCGTGGGCGACTGGGTCGTGGCGATCGGCAATCCGCTCGGGCTCGGTCACACCGTCACGGCGGGCATCGTGAGCGGAAAGGGCCGCATCCTGCCCGAGGAGCCGCTGAACGACTTCATCCAGACCGACGCGAGCATCAACCCCGGTAATTCCGGTGGCCCGCTGCTCGCTGTGGATGGCCAGGTCGTGGGCATGAACACGGCGATCATCCAGGGCGCGAACACCGTCGGGTTCGCGATCCCCTCTGACCACCTCGAGGACATCGTCTCCCAGCTGCGCGACGATGGGAAGGTGAGTCATGGCTACCTCGGCGTGCAGATGGCCTCGCTCAACGAGGCGGGCAAGAAGCAGCTCGGGGTGGATGGCGGTGTGCTCGTCACGGAGGTCGAGTCCGACGGCCCGGCCGACAGTGCCGGCATCAAGCCGGGCGACGTGCTCGTGAAGGTGGACGACCGCAGCATCAGCGACGGCCAGGCGCTCCAACGCTCGATCCAGAGCCTCCAGCCGGGCAAGAAGGTCACCGTGACCGTTCAGCGCGACGGAAAGGCCAAGGAGATCGAGGTGAAGCTCGGGGAGCGCCCGCCGCAGAGCGTGAACTGACACCGCCGGTCGCTGAACCGGCGGTAGGAGGGGCCCGGTCTACTTCTGCATCAGGAAGCCGGCGCGGCCGGTGAGGATGAGCGCCGTGATCACCGCGGCGACCCCGATGACCAGGAGCGCGACGACGTAGGGCCATCGCTTGGGTTTCTGGGCGAAGGGGTCCCGAAGGTCGCGCGATGAGCCCGCGGGCAACTCAGCGAGCGCCGTGAGCGACTGGCCGAACGGGATGTTGATCCGGGCCTGCGTGTTCACGGCCCAGCCATCGGCGTCGAGGATCGGCCCGAGGTTGCGACGGCGCAGCTTGAGCGCGGCGATGATCACCGAGGGGCCGGAGATCAGCAGCAGGAGTCCCAGGAGCCCGACCGGCATCCACATCCCGAGGCCGAAGAAGCCCTGGAGCAGCGCGCCCAGCGCGGCGGAGATGCCACCGACCGCCACGCCGATCGCGGCGACGGTTCCGATGTCGATGGGTTTTTTGGGCGGCGTGACGGGCACAGGGGCCGCGGTGGCCTCGGCGGCGGTGCCCAGGCTCGCGGTGGACTGCGCGTCTGCCGCTGCGGCTCGTTTTGCCACCATCTCCTCCACCATCCGGATGAATTTCTTGTACGGGTTCCAGGCCGCCTGGCGCAGGCTGATGGGGTTGTCGACGATCTTCGTGATGTGGGCGTCGTAGTCGCGGCCTTCCCGGTCGTAGAACAGCCCGTTCCGGCCCACCATGAGGTTGTCCGAATCGCCGTCGGTCACGGCGACGCACACCGTCATCTGCCGGGCGTCGCTGCGCCGCACGCAGTCGAGGTACACGAGGTAGGCGCCGGCGAACGCAGCCATCAAGGCGTGCCGCCCCGGGTCCTCCACCCGCAGGGCGAGATCGCAGCTTCGTTGGTCGAAGTACGCGGTGCCCGCCTGGAAGATGGCCTTCTCGCGGCGCCCGTAGAACGCGCTGAAATTGACGAAGTTGCGGAGCAGGCGGCCGAGGTGTGCGTAGTAGCGCACGGTCTGGTCGACCCGGCCCACCTCCTCGGCCTCCGGTCTGCGGGCCTCGTCTGCGGCGATGAGCGCGAGCAGGCGCGCCTTGTGGTCTCCCTCGAGGAGCGCTCGGATCCGGGTTGCACCCAGGTTCGTCACGGAGGCTCCCCGGGGGGTGGCCCGCCAGGATGAGGCCCCGTCCAGGCGCGCCTTCAGTTTGACCCAGTCGCCCTCCTGAAGGGTCGGGACATCCCCCAGGACGGGCTGGATGGTGGCCTTCCGGAGAGCTTCGATCCGGTCCGCCCAGGCCGGATTGACCCCGCCCGTGAGGGGCAGGGGGGCCCCGGCCACGACGCGGGCGAGGGGGAGTGCCGCGGCTTCACGGCAGTCGCCTGAGAGCTCCACGCCGTCCAGCTTCACGTCTCCGGCCTCGGCTCCCTCCAGGCGTCGACTGTCGAAGGCGACCAGGCGACAACGGGCGAAGTAGTCGTCGACCTTGGAGGCCACGGCGACAAGGGCGGCGACGGCGGCGTCCGTTCCCGCGGCCAGTGGGTACAATTCCTCCTTCTCGTCGACACCACGCGCCTCCCACGCAGCGAATTCGGTGCAGGCGGCAAAGAATTGCTCGACCTTCGTGAGCGAGACCCCATCCTCCCCGCTCCGATCCTTCTCGGCACCGACCGCCGCGATGATCTCCCCGATCAGGCGCTTCAGATCCTCCTCGCCGGTGGCCCCGGGGTGCACGATCCCGTCGCCGTTGAGCGGCATCCTGGCGAAGATTCCGGGCACGTCGGCGAGATCGGCGATCCGGATCTCCGTGGCTGCGGCCCGGCCCAGCGAGGCGAGGATCCCCTTCGCGGACACCAGCACGGCCCGGCCCTCCGGGGTGTCGTCCCGGACACTCGAGAGCGGCAGCGCAACAGGGTCGGCGAGGATCTCGGCGGGGTTGCGAATCGTGCGGAGGACGAGATCCACGGCAGCGAGGATCTCCGCGACCCGCACCCGGCCGTCGTTGTCGGTGTCGATCAGCGCCATCGTCCGCTCGTCCATCGCATGCCCCCGAACCGGGCAGCTGAGGGCCACCCACAGCTTGGGGTCCAGCTCGTGAAGGTGGAGGAGATCGTCGGCTGTCTCCAACCGAACCTGGTTCACACCTCCAGCCACGAAAAACTGCCAGCGATGGGTCGACATGGAATGACTCTCGGGGTTGGTGGTCGGGTAGGCGCCGCGAGCGCATCGTGCCCGAGGCCAAGCAAGGGTCATGCCAGCTGGCCTTCAACTTTCTAACTTGAACGGCGGGTGTCGGGGAGTAGAAGGTTTGTCTCGGAGGCCTTTCATCATGACGCGACTCGCCACGACTGCTTTGCTCACCGCGACGCTCGCGGGCTCGTTCGCCGGGACCGCGTTCGCCGCGGCGCCCTCGTCCCGAACCCCTGTCGGAGCCGACGAGGGCCGGAGAGACCCCAGCAAGGATGCGGTCAAGAAGCCGACCCGGAAGCCGGAGAAGAAGCCGGAGAAGAAGCCGGAGCCGAGCCCGCTGGCCAAGCCCCGACCCACGCAGCCTGTGCCCAGGCCCACGCCGAGCCAGCCCGCGAACAGGCCGACGCCTGCACAGCCCACGCCGAGCCAGCCCGCGAACAAGCCGACGCCCGCACAGCCGACGCCTGGCCAGCCCGAGAACAAGCCGACTCCCGCACAGCCTTCGCCGGGCCAGCCCGAGAACAAGCCGACGCCCGTACCGCCTGCGCCGGGCCAGCCCGAGAACAAACCCACGCCTGGGCAGGTGACCCCCGGCCAGGCCGAGCCGGGCGCGCCGCACCCCGCCGGGGCGTCCCACGACGCGTCCCCGGGCGCCGCGACCGTCTCCCGCCCGCCTCCCCGCCCCGACACCCGCTCGGACGCCGAGGCCGCGCGTGTGAGTCACCCGCCGGGCAGGCGCAGTGACGCCGAGCGTGCCCGCGACTACAACCCGCCTCCACCGCACCACTCCGACGACCACCGCTATGCACGGCCGCGGGCGGCGTACGTGCGGGCGTACCCCGACGCGCACCATGGTCCCCCCCCAGCGCGCTGGTATCGGCCCTACTACACGCAATGGTGGGTCCATCCGTACTACCGCTGGCTCCACGCAACCGCGGCGGTCGTGCTCTTTCCGTACGAGGTGTACGCCTGGACGGCCGGATGGATGCCGCCGGCCCGCCCGGGCTGGGTGTGGATGCCCGGACACATGGAGGCGGCCTGGTGGGTGCCCGGCCACTGGGTGCCTGCGGGGCCGGCGCCGGTCTCCTACGGCGGTCGCTGGGTGTACGTTCCGGGCTGGTGGGTCGGCGACCGGTACATGGAGGGCTACTACCGGGCGACCGATCGCGGTCCTGCGTGGAGGTGGGTCGAGGGCGCGTGGGTCGGAGACGGCGTGTACCGTTGGGGACACTGGGAGCCGATAGGGGACACCCCGGCCGGCTACGTGTGGGAGCCGGGCTACTGGGACGGCGAAGACTGGGTCGATGGATTCTGGCGTCCGGCGTTGCGCAAGGGCTTCCGCTGGGTGAGCGCGGCCTTCAACGAGGACGGCGTCTTCGAGGGTGGGTACTGGGAGCCGGTCGAGGCGAAGCCCGACAGCACGTGGATCCCGGGTTGGTTCGACGGGAACACCTGGGTCGACGGGTACTGGGTGTCGAACACGGAATACAGCACCGCGAAGCCGGACACCTACCACCCGCCCCCGGGCGAGGAGGATGGGTGGGACTCCGACGCGACCGGGTCGGCGCCCGAGACCGACGAGCAACCGCTGGCGATCCCGGTGAACTAGCCGTCCGGAGCGGCCTCTGCCGCGCGGGGGGGCTGCTGCCTACCAGCACGCCCTGCGGCGTGCTTCCAGGAAGTTCCGGATTCGCGGGTGGATCTCGGCGGGAGCCCGGGTGCCGAGCAGCGGGTCCAGATGGCCCCAGCCACCGCTCAGGCGCTCGAAGAACGCATCCAGCGCAATCGCTGCGGGCTCCGCGGAGCCCCGTGGGCACGCAGGATCGTTGTCGGGCTCGATCACGAGCGCGGCGCAGCGCGGCAGGGCCTCGACCACGTTGAGGCGGCCCGTCTGGTCGGTGAGGTAGCCGGTCGAGAGCCAACGCCCTACCTGCTTGAGCACGCCCACGTGCAGATCGCCGGCCGCGTGCCGCAGGTGGGCACGCGCGAGGGCGCCGTCCGTGCCGGGAGACCCCAGATCTGCGCCCGAGGCGACGAAGGGGGATGCCAACTGTTGCAGGCGCCGCGCGGGGAGCACCCACGAGGATGGCAGCAGCTGTGCGATCTGGCCCCACGTGCGGGTGGCCGACGCGTCCTCCGTGAACCGCACCGCGCCGCTCATCAGCACGGCCCCGGCGATCTCGTCGCCGCCGATCAGCGCGAGCCAGAGCAGGACGAGCTGTGAGCCGAAGCCATGCCCGACGACGAGGCAGCGGGGAAAGCCGCTGTGCACCCGGATCGCCTGCACGGCGGCGTCGAGGTCGCGGGTGGCGAGGTCGTCGGCGGTGAACGCCGTGGCGTGCTCGGGGGGGAGCGCGCTCCGGTCGGCGCGATGCTCGAACAGGTAGACCGTGTAGCCGGAGTCGGAGAGGCAGCGGGCCAGCGAGGTGGGCCCGAGATCGAAGTCCAGGGCACTCCCGCCGAGGCCGTGTGCGAGCAGAACGGGCTCCCCGGTGCTTCCCGGGCGCGCGGGGATGACGAAGAGCGGGGCGCGCCAGCCGTCGTCGGAGGTGTAGTACAGGCGGGTGAGGGGGATGGGCTCCGCCCCGAGGAAGACCTCTTTCGATCGGGCCTGAACGACCCGCCAGGTGAGGGCGAGCGCGACATCTCCCACCGCGCGTGCAACGGCGGGTCCGACGAGGGGCTGGGTGCGGCGGCGCGTTTCGAGCGCCGTGGCAGGATCTAGCGGGGGCGGGAGGACATCGTGGGGCATCTTCGCCACGGGAAGGGGGAAAGAGGTCGGCAGGACCGCGGGGGGTGATCAGCTTCTTCGAGTGGCCGAATCCGCTCATCCCGGACGGTTCGGACCACAGTCAGCATCTGCAGCGCAGAGGATGGAGCAGCAACGGGGGCAAACACGCGGTCCTGCCGGACCTGGAAGGCGGTGGCTCGGGAAACCCTTGCCACGTCAAGAGTGACCGTACCACGTCACATCAAGAATGGGAAGGGTGGTGGGCTCAAAAGAGCGCAGGTCTGCATTTTCGTGGCAGGGAACGCGCGCGTGCTTAGAAGGGTGGGCACTTTTGGACATGTGATGGCCGATCCGAACGCCCCCGAGACCGAGAACACCGACCCCGTCGCCGGGGGCAAGCCAGCCCCCCGCCCGCGCCCCCCACGCAGGTCCGGAGCACGTGTTCTGCTGGTCGTGATGGTGTTCGGAGTGCTCACCATCGGAGCCGGCATCGCAGGCACCGTCTGGCTGGCGATGGGGGACATGGGGGGCACGGTCACCGAAAACTCGTTCCTCGAGGTGGACCTCACCAAGCCGGTCACCGACGCCCCCGCCACCGGCGGATTCGTTGTCGACCCCGCCGACTTTCCGCCCGTGCTCACGGAGGTGACGGCGGACATCCGGCGCGCGGCGACGGACGATCGGATCAAGGGCATGTACGTAGAGCTCTCCGGTGGCGTCGGAGGCTGGGCTGCAACCGAGGAGATGCGCGACGCGATCCTGGCGTTCAAGGCCTCTGGGAAGCCGTGCTACGCGTGGTCCGAGGGCTATGACAACAAGGGCTACTACCTGGCCACGGCCTGCGGGGAGATCTACCTCGCGCCGGCCGGGATGATGGTGGTGAACGGGTTCTCCGTCACCACGGAATACTACCTGGGAACCTTCGAGAAGCTCGGTGTACACGCAGATTTCGAGCACGTCGGCGATTTCAAGACCGCCGTGGAGCCCCTCCAGCGCAGCGAGCCCTCCGAAGCCGCCGGTCTGGCCATGGATCAGATGCTGGACAGCTTGTACGGCCAGCTTCTGGACGGCATCGCCAAGGGCCGCAACATCACCGTCGACCAGGCCCGGAGCCTCATCGACAAGGCGCCTGTCACCCCCCAGCAGGCCCTCGACGCGAAGATGATCGACGGGCTCAAGTTCCGCGACGAGGTGCGTGACGGCATGGCCGGCAAGGAGCGCACGAAGGTCAGCGACTACCACGAGGGCGTGGCGCCATTCGCATCAGGGAAGAAGATCGCCATCGTGCACGCGGAAGGCGAGATCATCGACGGCGAGAGCGGTTCATCGATGTTCGGAAGCGTGAAGCTGGGTGATCAGACGTTCGAGGAGCAGCTCGAGGCCATCCGGAAAGACGACGATGTCGTCGCGGTCGTGCTTCGCGTGAACTCACCCGGGGGCAGCGGGCTCGCCAGCGACAACATGTGGCACCAGATCGACCTCACGAAGGCTGCCGGAAAACCGGTGGTCGTCTCGATGGGCGACTACGCTGCGAGCGGCGGGTACTACATCTCCGCGGGGGCGGACAAGATCTTTGCGGAGCCGGGCACGCTCACGGGGTCGATCGGCGTGTTCGGCGGCAAGATCAACATGGCGGGCCTCTACCAGAACGTCGGTGTCACCATGCACACCTGGAAGCGTGGGGAATTGGCCGGGCTGCTCGACACCCAGACCGACTTCAACGACGCCGAGCGCGCCCAGTTCCGGGCCTTTCTGGCGAGCTTCTATGACCAGTTCCTCGGTCGCGTGGCCACCGGCCGCAAGATGGAGAAGGCCGCTGTGCACGAGGTGGCCCAGGGCCGCGTGTGGACCGGGGCCCAGGCCAAGGAGCGCGGGCTCGTCGACGAGATCGGGGGCATCGATCAGGCGATCGCTTCAGCCCGGGAGCTCGCCAACGTGGGCCCGGACGAGAAGCTGCTCATCGACCGCTACCCGAAGCGCAAGACGTTCGTCGAGCAGATCATGGAGGACCTCGACAAGCAGAACTCCGAGGCTCCGGACATGAGCGCGGCAGTCGTCTCGGGGGTTTCGCCTGACCTCGCCCGCAGCCTCGACAGGTTGCAGTTGCTGCAGGAGGTGCTCGGGAACGACGGCGTCGCGGCGATGCTGCCGGAGATGATCGAGGTGAAGTGACGGCTGCCCGGTGCGCCGACCAGCGTGGCCGGGGCCTTGCGAACTCCCGGTTGTTCTGGCATGTTCCTCGCCAAGACACACGGGTGCTCATGATCCGGCTCCTCATTCCGCTCTCCCTGCTCGCCGCCTGCCAGGACTACGATCTCAACGGCAAGGACACCGACCCGGGGGGCAGCTCGCACGATCACGACACCACCGACACGGGCGTGGACGACGGCGATGCCTGCCCGACCTTGAGCTCGGACCCCGAGGCCGTCGCGCCGAATGACGCGTGCGACTTCGCCGTCACGAGCTTCGACCCGGTGATCTCCTGGCAGGTGGAGGAGAACAGCCTCGCGCTCCCTGCCGTGGGCGACATCGATGGCGACGGCATCCCCGAGATCGTCGCGGTGTTCGACGACGGGCTCCTGGGGCCCGGTCGCCTGGCAGCCTACCATGGGGATGGGAGCGGCATGGTGTGGGAGGACAATTCCCGCAACTACGCCTACGGGTCGGGCCCTACGCTCGCGGACGTGGACGCGGACGGCTCGCCCGAGATCTTCGCCGTCGAGATGGTTTCGGACAACCTGTTCACCTGTGGCAGCTACGAGGTCGTGGCCCTGGACGCCACGGGCAACGACCTGTGGCAGACCCCGGCCTACACGCACTGCGAGTTCGACCATGCCACCGGCATCATCGTCTCCGACATGAACCACGACGGATCGCCCGAGATCATCGCCGGCGACGTGATCCTCAATGCAGATGGGACCGAGCGGGCGGTCGGGCAGTACGCCGACAGTCGCGGTTCACCGACTGGCTTCGGGACGATCCTCGAGGGCACCTTCCCTGCGGTGGCCGACCTGGATCTCGATGGCCAGGAGGAGCTGATCACGGGGAACACCATCTACGACATCGACGGACGCCGGATCTGGAGGGACACCCGCTACTCGGACGGCTCGATCTCGGTCGCCAACCTCGACGAGGATCCGGAGGGCGAGTTCGTCGTCGCCTACGGCAACACGTTTCGCGCCCACGACACCAACGGGGATCTGCTCTGGGGTGACATCACGATCCCGAGCGGCAACATCCTCTCTTCGCCGGCCATCGCAGACCTGGACGGTGACGGCCGGGTGGAGGTCGTGATCGCGGGAGGCAACGAGCTCGACGTGGTGCATGCGGATGGCAGCCTGATGTGGAAGGCGCACGTGAGCGATCAGTCGGGAGCGACAGGCGCCTCGGTCTTCGACTTCGACGGCGACGGCGTACCGGAGGTCGTGTACATCGACGAGGTCGAGATGATCGCGTACAACGGGGCGGACGGGGTCGTGAAGTTCAGGTCGGGTGAGCACACTTCGGTCACCATGTACGACTACCCGGTCGTCGCCGACGTGGACGGCAACGGTCACGCCGACATCGTCGTGATGGACGAGGGGGCGGCGGGGATGGAGGTTTTCCGGGATGCCAGCGACGCGTGGGCGCCCGCGCGCGAGGTCTGGAACCAGCACGCCTACTCGATCACCAACATCAACGACGACCTGACGGTGCCTGTCTCCCAGACGCCGAACTGGACGGTGTACAACAACTACCACGCAGCGCTCGCGCTGCCGCCGGGCGTCGCCCTCGGGGCCGATCTGGAGGGCGAGATCCTGCAGGTCTGTGAGGACGACTGTGACACGGGCCAACTCCGGGTACTGGCCCGCGCGAACAATACTGGCACCAGCGAGATCCCTGCGGGCGTCCCGGTGGCGCTCTACGCGATTGTCGGGGGCGACCGGGTGCTGCTGGCGACCCAGTCGACGCCGAGCGCCATTCCCGCGGAGACGTCCAGCGCGGGCATCGAGTACGTGGTCGATGCTGCCAGTGTGGCCGGGGCCTCGGCGCTGTACCTGGTGGTGGATGACGACGGGTCCGGCGCGTCGGCGATCCCGGAGTGTCTCGAGGACGACAACGGGTTCCAGTTCGACGGTCCCTTCTGCCCCTGATCACGCGCCTGGGACGCGGCTGACCCCGACGCGGTGCTACGCGCGTCGGGATCTCGTCGGGAGTCTGACTGCCAGGCCGGCGACGCACGCTTGCTCGCGTGCGCCGCCCGCTCGGCGCCGAACTAGGCCTCTGCGTGCGCCTGCGGTTTCTTCTCCGCTGCTGCGGTGCGCTTCTCGATCTCGGCAAGCACCTCGGCCTTGCGCTTGGCCAGTGCGTCCTTGCCGAACGCGTACTCCAGGACCTCCTCCATCCTCGAACAGAAGTGGAAGGTCATCTCGGCCTTGATCTCGTCGGGCACCTCGACGAGGTCCTTCTTGCAGCGCTCGGGCAGCAGGATGGTGGTGATGCCCGCTCGGTGGGCGGCGAGCACCTTCTCCTTGATCCCGCCGACCGGGAGCACTGCGCCTCGCAGCGTGGCCTCGCCTGTCATCGCGAGCTTCGGATCGACCTTCAGCCCGGTGAGCAGCGAGACCATCGCGGTGAGCATGGTGACGCCGGCGCTCGGACCGTCCTTCGGGATGGCGCCCGACGGCACGTGCACATGGATGTCGGTGTTCTCGAACGCGTCGGGATCGATGCCGAGGTCGAGCGCGCTGGCGCGGATGTAGGACCGCGCGACGCCCACGGACTCCTTCATCACGTCGCCGAGCGAGCCCGAGAGCTGCACGGAGCCCTTGCCCTTCATCTTGGTGGCTTCGATGAAGAGGATGTCGCCACCGGCTGCTGTCCAGGCCAGCCCCGTCGCGACGCCCGGCACGCTCGTGCGCTCTGCGGCTTCCGCGAAGAAGTGGATCGGACCGCGGATCTGCTCGATCTTGTCGCTGTCCAGCACCAGCTTGTCGTTCAGCTTGCCGCTGGCGACCTCCTTGGCGGTCCAGCGGCACACCGCGGCGACCTCACGCTTGAGCCCACGCACACCTGCCTCGCGGGTGTACGACGTGATGAGGAACTTCAGCGCGGCGTCGGGGATCTCGAGCGAGGTGGCGTTCAGGCCGTGCTCCTCGAGCGCCTCGGGCAGCAGGTACTGCCGCGCGATCTTCATCTTCTCCTCCATCGTGTAGCCGGGGATCTCGATGATCTCCATGCGGTCACGCAGGGGGCCCGGGATGGGGTCCGCGAGGTTCGCAGTCGCGATGAAGAGCACCTTCGAGAGATCGAAGGGAACGTCGAGGTAGTGATCCACAAAGGTGTCATTTTGCTCGGGATCCAGCACTTCGAGCAGCGCGCTCGAAGGGTCGCCCCGGTAGTCCATGCCGAGCTTGTCGATCTCGTCGAGCACGAAGACCGGGTTGTTCGTGCCCGCCTTCTTGATGGACTTGATGATCTTGCCGGGCAGGGAGCCGATGTAGGTGCGCCGATGCCCGCGGATCTCGGCCTCGTCGCGCACGCCGCCGAGGGAGATGCGGACCATCTTGCGTCCGAGCGCCCGTGCGACCGACTTGGCCAGCGAGGTCTTGCCGACGCCCGGAGGCCCGACGAGGCAGAGGATGGGTCCCTTCATGTCGGCCTTGAGCTTGCGGACGGCGAGGTACTCGAGGATCCGCTGCTTCACCTTGAGGAGCCCGTAGTGGTCCTCGTCGAGGATGCGGGCCGCCTCGTTGACGTCCATGACGTCCTCGGTCTGGTTCTTCCAGGGGAGCTCGACCAGCCAGTCGATGTAGGTGCGGCTGACCGTGTACTCGGCGGCCCCGGGGCTCATGCGCGCCATGCGCTTGAGCTCCTTGAGGGCGACCTTCTCGACCTCGCCGGGCATCCGCGCCTTCTTGATGTTCTTCTTGAGCTCCTCGAACTCCTCCTGGCGGTCGTCCGTCTCGCCCAGCTCCTTCTGGATCGCCTTCATCTGCTCACGCAGGAAGTACTCGCGCTGGGCCTTGTCCATCTCGCCCTTCACTTCCGTCTGGATCTTGTTCGACAGTTCGACGACCTGGATCTCCTTGTTGAGCAGCGCGATCACCTTGGTCATGCGCTCCAGGGTGTCGGTGGTCTCGAGCAGGCCCTGCTTCTCCTCGACGTCGATGTTCAGGTTCGAGGCCACGATGTCGGCCAGGATCCCGGGGTTGTCGATGCTGCGCACCAGGAAGCTGGCCTCGCTCGGGATGTGCGGCGAGATGTCGATGACCTTCTGCGCGAGCTCACGCATCACGCCCATCATCTTCTCGAGCTCCGGAGTGGTCTCGGTGGCCTCCTCGAACACCTTCACCGAGGCCCGCAGGCAGGGGGTCGTCTGTTCCCACTTCTGGATCTTCACCCGGGCCAGGCCCTGGATGATCACGTTGAGCTTGTTTCCCGGCATCTTCACCATCTTCAGGATCTTGACGACCGTTCCGATGTTGTAGAGCTCGCTGACCTCCGGGTCCTCGTTCTTGGCGTCCTGTTGCGCGACGATCCCCAGGAGCTTGTCACCCGCGAGTGCACGCTCGACAGCCTCGAGCGACTTGTTTCTCCCGACGTTGATGGGGAATGCCAGCACCGGGAAGATGACGGTGTTTCGGATCGCGAGGATGGGGATCGACAGCTCGGGAGGCAGATTCACAGGCTGCTGATCACCAGGGTTTTCAAAGGCCATTTTTTACTCCGCTCAGGTTGTCTTCAAGCTATCCCCGGTCTGCCCTAGGGCAATGGCCCTGCCTGATCGAGCAGGTCACGGGGATCTTCCCATCCGAACCATGCCGAGCTCGAAGCCGGGGCGGACCTCGTTGTCCGGCGGAGGGTGGAGCAGGCGCTCGGGGCAGGGCGAGAAGTTCGGGTTGCCCCAGGAGCCGGTCAGGTCCCAGATCACCAGCCGATCGTCGGCTCCGGCCGGGGGCCCGAGCAGCAGCGAGAGGCGCCGGATCGCCTCGGCGTCGCGGATCTCCCGCGTGGGCTTTCCGCCATGCTGTCGCTCGTTTCGCCAGAGCGCGGTGATCAGGTCGCGGCGGAGCACGATCCAGCGCACGCCCAGGGCGTGGAGGGCGTCGGCATCCCCCGGTGTGCCGGGCTTCGTGCGGAACGGGGAGGCCGTTGCGTCCTCCAGCGCCCGGATCCACGGGTCGTGCCTGTGGGCCGCGTAGCCCTTCGGCCAGAACGCAGGGGCCGACTCGCCCATGCCTCCGAACGTGGGGCGCTGGAACTGCGTCTGCCACAGGAGCACGTCCGACTGGATGCCCCCAGGCAGGAACATGAAGGTGCCGGGCTCCTTTGCCGCGTCGAGCAGGATGGGGGGGCAGGTGGCGTCCACGTGGTTGAACGGGAACGTGCCGGAGAAGGCCTCGCCGCCAAGCGCCACGACCAGGAACGCGAGCCCCAGCACCCGGGAGCGTCCGAATCCGCGCCATGCGTGGATCACGAGCACCGTCATCGGGAGCATCGCGACCATGGTGATCCGGTAGGGGAACCACAGCCGCGAGAGGAACGGGAGATGGCTGACGACAGACCAGATCGGGTTGACGATCCGCGCGCCCCCCATCCGTGCGCCAAACCCGATCGCCACGAGCATGAGCGTGATCCCGAGCCAGGCCCACCCGTTCCGTCGCCCCTTCCACACTCCGAGCAGCGCGCCCAGGAGCCACGCGGGCTGGAGCAGGAGCGGGGCGCCTCGCGTCTCCATGAGCCAGACACCGTGCAGATCCCGGCTCACGTTGGCCGCCTCCGGCCCGTTCGCCGTCACGCCGGGAACGAGCCCCTGGTTCCAGGCCTCGCGCATCCCGAGCGCCATCGGCGCCACGAGCACGGCGCAGACGCCCACCGCCACGAGCAGTCCTCGCACGGTGGTCCGCCACGAGCCAACGCCCCACCACAGCGCGAGCGGGACCATGAGAAACACCAGAAAGTAAGCTGAAAACCAGTAAGTCCAGCCGGTGAGCGCCGTCGCCACGCCCAACGCGGTGGCTGTCCGGAACGAGGCGTCGCCCCTGCAGATCCGGTGCAGTTCGAGGATCGCGAGGGGAAACCACCACATCATCGCCTGGGTGGGCCTGCCTGCCGTGACCTCGAAGATCACGTACGGGTTCACCATCCACGCCATCGTCGCCGCGAACACGTCCCGGGGGTCCTCCCAGAGCTCCCGCGCAAGCTGCTCGAAGCTCCATGCGTTTCCCGCCAACAGCAGCAGCGTGAACGGCGCGGACCAGTTCAGCCCGAAGGCGAGCTGGAACGGGACCGCGAACACGGCGTCCACGAAGTTGTTGCCGGTGTGCGCGAAGATGTCCTTTCCCTCGGGGGAGAAGAACAGCGTGGTCCAGCCGGGGTTTCCAAGGTGCGTGACGCACATGCGGATCCACCAGAAGAACCACCCCGTGCCATACGCGTCCACTCCGTCGCCCACCATGTGCCCTGGCGCGCCCAGCGTGGGCAGCAGGCCGAGCACCGCGGGCAGCAGGTACCAGACCCACCGCCGAGGGGGGGGCCCCGGCTGTTCCACGGCTGGGGGCATCAGCTGCCGAGCCGCTCCACTTCGATGTGGTCGATCCGCGCCCCTTGTTGCACGGCGTCTGCCGCGCGCTGCCCGTAGATCACGTGTCCGAACACCGTGTACGTGCCCTCCAGGTGAGGCTGCGGGGAGAGCGTGATGAACCACTGGCTGCCGCCGGTGTCGGGCCCGGAGAGCGCCATGCCGACTGCACCTTCGTCATACGGGAGCATGTTGATCTCATCCGGGATCTCCCAGCCCGGGCCGCCCCAGCCGTCCCCGCGCGGGTCGCCCGCCTGGATGACGAAGTCGGGTACGACGCGGTGGAACACGACGCCGTCGAAGTACCCTTGCTCTGCGAGCCTCGCGAAATTCCACACCGCGTACGGCGCCTCGTCGGGCCGCAGGGCGATCCGGATCTCGCCGGCATCGGTGTAGATGCGGGCCGAGACGATGTTCTCGACCTCGCCGAGGCTGGGGATGCGCCGGTCCGGGTGATCGCTCGTGGGCACCGGTAGCTGCAGCACCGCCGCGACCTTCACCGCGTCGGCTCCGAGGCCGCTCATGCCGAGCAGGGGTGCCAGGATCGTCTTTGCGTCGGCCGCGGGTCTCGCGATCTTCCCGGCCCCGTACACGCTGCCGAGGGCGTTCACGAACGAGCGGATCTCGGTGGGATCGAGGTCGCCGCGCTTGAGCCGGTCGAGCAGCGGTCGCTCGATCGAGGGATCGGCGTGGTCCTTCAGCCAGTCTGCCGCCGCCTGCGCAATGATCGGATCCGGCCCCGCGAGGACCGCGAGCACGTCGGCCGTGCGCGTCTGCTCGCGTTCGAGCAGTCGGCCAGTCGCCGCGCTCCGGATCGGCGCGTCGGTCGCGTGGACGGCCAGGTCCACCAGCGTGGGGACATCGTCGAGCGACTCGGCCGCGGCGATGCGGACGGGCATGTAGATCGCGGGAGAGAGGTACTCCTTGACCGGCTTCGGCAGGTCGTTCTTGGCGACGAGCGCCTTGAGCGCGGCCGCGGCTTCACGGCCGTTCGTGCCGGCGAAGATCGGCGTCAGGAGGCCGGCGGCGCTCACGCCGGGGCAGGTGCCGACGGCCGCGATGGCCTCCAGCCGAACCCCCGGATCGGTGTCGCCGAGCAGGGTGCCGAGGACCACGTCCGCGCCCGCCATGCCCTGCTTCCCGATCGCGCGCGCTGCAGCGGTCCTCACCCCCGGCGCGGAGTCGGTCGCGGCGCCGGCCAGCACGGGCGAGCGATCCTCGGGCGTGGAGAGCCCGGCCCAGGCCTTCAAGACCCAGGCGCGGACGTGCGGATCGGGGTCCTTCCGAAGGATCGTGGCCATCCGCGCGACCGTCGCCGCATCGCCTGTCGTCCATGGCGTCCGCGAGATGGCCCAGGCGGCGTACGCCCGCGTGTCTCCGACCGGCAGCGGAGAGATGTGCAGCGTCAAGCTTCGGAGTACCCGTTCCTGGGCGGCGCCCTCGATCTTCCGGGAGCCGAGCCTCCCGAGGCCCTCGGCGGCGCCGGGTGCCACGCCCGGCTCGTCGAGCGCGTTGAGGAGCAGCTCCACGGTCGGGGGTCCTCCCTGCTTGCCGAGCGCGACGGCGAGCAGTCGCCGGATCGACGGGGTCGTCTCGGTGTTCCACCGCTTGACGATCGCGGCGTCGGCGCCGGGGGTCTGCCCCAGCGCGAATGCTGCAGCGGTGCGCACGCCGACGTCCGGGTCGGACGCGAGGACGGCGAGCTGCGGGATCGCGGTTGCCACACGCAGGCGGCCGAGCGCCTCGGCGGCTCGCGCCCGCACATACGGCGAGGGGTCCACCACCCACAAGGACAGCGCATCCGGAGGCAGGCGCAGGAGCTCCACCTGCCAGATGTCCTGCGCGACGTCAGGCGGGATCAGCGTGACCGCGGGGGCGCCCGAGGCGTTTGAGCCAGCCAGGGCGGGTGCCGTGGCGAGGGCGCCGAGGAGGGCAAGGGGGGCGAACATGCGGGAGCGTATCGCGGGGGGCTGGGACGGTGGATGCCGGCCTGACACCCCGGCGGGCTTGATAGTCTCGGGTGCAGGAGAGTCCCTTGTCTGACGAGCCCATCGCCACCCCCGAGTTCACGTTCACGCTCAACGGGGAGGAGGTCACGATCGCGGCCGATCCGAAGACGTCTGTGCTGGATGTGCTGCGCGATTCGCTCGGCGTGTTGACGATGAAGGCTGGATGCTCCCCCCAGGGCCTCTGCGGGTGTTGCACCGCGCTCGTCGACGGCAAGCCGCGGCTCACCTGCACGCTCCCGATCAAGAGCCTCGTGGGCAAGTCGGTGACGACACTCGAGGCCGTCGACCCCGCCGTCCGGGAGGCCCTCGCGCTCGCGTTCACCCACGAGGGTGGCACCCAGTGTGGCTACTGCACGCCCGGCATCGTGCTGTCCGCCTCCGCGCTCCTCTCGCCCGGCCCCTCGCAGACCCTCGACCCCACCGAGGAGGAGCTGCACCGCGCGCTCGCCCCGCACCTGTGTCGCTGCACGGGCTACACGGGCATCCTGGACAGCATCCGGCTCGCCGCCCGTGGGCTCCGTGGCGAGATCACGATCCCCGAGACCAGCCGCCCCGAGGCCCGCGAGCAGGTCCTCGGCGACCGCCCGTTCGTGGACGATCTGGTGCGCCCGGACATGCTCCATGCGGTGCTCGCGTGGGCGCCGGGACCGCTCGGGACGGTCGAGATGGACCTGCCGGAGGATTCGATGCTCCTGCGGTCGAGCGTTCAGGGCGCGGGTGAGCCGATCGCGGTGGTGTGGGGCGCGACGCAGGGGGCGGCGAGGCGGAGGGTGAAGGAGCTGGATGTCCGGTTCACCCCGGCGGAGGCCCCGCCGGTTCCGGCGGCCGCGCCTGTGTCCGCGCCCGCGGTGCCCGGCCCGGGAGTGCACGTGGAGGCGGTCGTGCGGATGGCGACCACCGATCCGGTGTACCTCGAGCCGGAGGCCGTGCTGGTGGTGCCGGACCTCTCCGGGTCTGCCCCGACGATCACGCTCTACACGGCGTCGCAGCGGCCGGCGGCCGAGCTTGCGGCGGTCCGCGTCGCGGTGGAGGGGCAGGGGGCCCGGGTCCGGTCCCGGGTGCTGCCATCGGGCGGGAGCTACGGCGGGAAGACGAGCACGGTCCCGGCGATCACGGCGGCCCGGGTCGCATTGCGGACCGGGCGTCCGGTGCGCCTTTCGCTCGATCTCGAGGAGGGGATGCGTATCCATCCCCGACGGAACGGGGGAGAGGCCGCGGCGACGGTGAGCGGCACGACCGCCGGTGTGGTGACCGCCATTTCCGGTGCCAGCGGGGTCCGGTCCGGTTGGACGTGCGGGCAGGCCTATGCCGTACCGCCGGGGTTCGAAGCCCCCGGGGGCCCGGGGGTACGTGGCGAGGGGGTGGGCCTGGCGACGCTGGCGACGGAGCGCGCGGTGGACGGGTTCGCGCGCGCCACGCACAAGGATGCGTTCGGCGTACGGCGTGCAGCGGCCGGTCCGGCCGCGAAGGGGCTGCTGGACACGCTCCTGCTGGCCTGGGAGGACGCGGGAGATCGGGGGTGCGCGCTGGCGTGCGGTGGCACGGGGTTTGGAACGGTGCGCGTGGTGGCCGAGGTGGTCTCGCCCTCGGAGGTGGAGGTGTACTGCAACGTGCCCGAGCTCGGGCAGGGCCGCGATGCTGCGCTGGTGCGCATCCTCTCGCGCGAGTCGGGGCTCGGCCCCGAGGTCTTCACCGTCTCCTGGGGCGACCCCGATCGGACAGGTGAGGATGCGTGGGGGCCGGTCGAGGCTGCGGCAGCGCGGACAGGGCGGAGCCTCGCGGCGCTGGCTGGACCGCTCGCAGGGCACGTCGGCGTCACGATCACCGGGGCGGCAGACCCGGCGCCGCCAGGGACGGCGGCAGTGGTCGTGCGGCTCGGCGCGGAGGGGCAGGTGACCGAGGTGCACGTGGCCGTGCCCTGTGGCGAGGACCAGGACCTGCTCGATGTGCGGCGGGTGGCCGAGGGCGCCGCGCACATGGGGCTGGGCGCGGCGCTGTCGGAGGAGGTCGCGACCGTGACCGGCCCCGCCGGCTCGATGCCGGAGACGAGGTTTCGGATGCTCGGGTTGCTCAAGAGCAAGGTCAGCCCGCGCATCGTCGGGCAGGTGGTGGTGGGCGGCCCGGCGGTGGACTCGGCAGACGCCGCGTTTGCTGCGACGGCGGCTGCGGTGTGCAACGCGGTCTCGGCGTTCGAGGGGAGTGGGCGCGCGGCCTTGCCGATGAAGGACTCTGCCGCGGCGAAAGCTGTGGGGGTGCGGGTGAAAGCCCCGCCCGCGCGTTAGCCGCGCAGCCCGGAGCCCACATGTCGTCCACACCCTTTCGACTGCGCTTTGCGCCGAGCCCCACAGGAAACCTGCACATCGGTGGCGCTCGCACCGCGCTCTTCAACTGGCTGCTCGCGCGCCACAGCGGGGGCCAGTTCGTCGTGCGCATCGAGGACACCGACCTGGACCGATCCAAGCGGGTGTTCGAGGACGCCATCCTGCACGAGCTACGCTGGCTGGGTCTCGACTGGGACGAGGGCCCGGACGTGGGGGGGCCGCACGCGCCCTATCGACAGACCGAGCGCCTCGAAAGGTACAACGAGGTCATCCAGCGGCTTCTGGCCAGCGGCCAGGCCTATCGGTGCACGTGCACCGAGGAGCGGCTGACTGCGCTGCGCGCCGACCAGGAGGCGCAGAAGTCGGGGCGACGCGGGTACGACGGGCGCTGCCGGGACCGCGACCTGGGGCCGGATGCCGGGCCTCACGTGATCCGGCTGCGGGTGCCCGACGGGGACACCGTCGTGGAGGATCTCGTGAAGGGGAACGTCCGGTTCTCCAACGGCGACATCGAAGACTTCGTGATCGCGCGCGCCGGCTCTGCCGACCAGGTCGGCATGCCGATGTACAACTTCGTGGTCACCTGCGACGACGTGGACATGGGCATCACCCACGTGCTGCGCGGCGACGAGCACCTGATCAACACCCCGAAGCAGCTCCTGATCTACGCAGCGATGGGCGCCACTCCGCCGCGCTTCGGGCACATGCCGCTCATCCTCGCGCTGGACGGCAGCAAGATGTCCAAGCGCAACGGAGAGACCTCTGTTGGCGCCTACCGTGAGCTGGGCATCCACCCGGAGGCGATGATGAGCTACCTCGCGCGCCTGGGCTGGTCGTGCGGCGACCAGGAGCTGTTCAGCGTGGAGGAGCTCACGTCGCTGTTCACCACGCAGGGGATCGGCTCCAGCCCGTCGAAGTGGGACATGGAGAAGCTCGTCTGGGTGAACAGCCAGTGGATGCGATCGCTGCCCGCTGACACGATGGCGGCCCGGGCCCGGGGGTTCTTCGCCGCGCGCGGCTGGGCCGAGCATCCCCGCGAAGCGGCGCTGATCGCCTGCCTGCGCGAGCGCACCCGCACGCTGGTGGAGCTTGCCGAAGCCGCCCGGGTCTTCTTCGGCGACGACTATCCGAAGGACGTGGCGGTCATGGCGGCGACGCTACCGGCGGCCCGCGAGATCCTGACCGGGGTGGTCGACCTGCTGAGCCTGCAGGCGGACTGGAGCGAGGCCGCCCTCGAGACCGCGGTGCACGGGTGGTGCGAGGCGCGCGGCGTGAAGCTCGGCAAGGTCGCGCAGCCCGTGCGCGTCGCGCTCTGCGGGCAGAAGGTGGGGCCGGGGCTCTACCAGACGCTCCACGTGCTCGGGAGGGAGGTCGCGCTGGCGAGGTTGGGAGCTGCTGTCAGCCTGGTCCCATGAGCGGGGCGGTCCGTTCGGTTTCCGCTACAGCCCGGCCTTGACGTCGATGTTCTCGACGCTGGTGAACCGGTTGTTGCGGGCGCTGTTGCTGTTGTCCCAGTGGAACTTCAGGTTGAAGTACCCCTGGATCTCCAGGGGCTGGGCGTACGAGGCGCGGGTGACCGCCTCGTAGCTGGAGGTGTCGATGTCCGCCGGACCCGGGATGGCCTGCTCCGTGGCGTCGACGGTGATGGAGAA
This sequence comes from uncultured Pseudomonadota bacterium, assembly GCA_903875225.1. GTDB lineage: Bacteria > Myxococcota_A > UBA796 > UBA796 > SXON01 > CAIUMM01. The sequence goes on along the minus strand of CAIQVJ010000103.1, from coordinate 120,908 downwards.
GTCGACGTGGTCGCCCAGCGTGAGATCGGTGTCGAGGGAGCCGCTGAAGAGATAGCGCTGAAAGAAGGGGTAGAGTTGGGAGCGGGCGGTGAGCTCGAGCGTGAGCGAGACCGTGTCCACGCGCACCGAACCCGACCCCACGAGCGCCTGCGTCGGGAACACCGCGCTGTCCTGCCCCAGCGTGTTGGTCGCGTTGTACCAGTCGGCCTGGGCGCCGAGGAGCCACGCCAGGGAGAGCGCGTTGCCGCGCGGGTCGTTGGACGGGAACAGGTTGTACTCGACACCCGCCCGGACCCGCCCCGTGCCCAGGTACTGGCCCTCGGGGTCGTCGTGGCCGCCCCCGAGGTTTCCCCCCACGGACCAGTGGTCCGAGAGGTTCCAGCTGCACGTCGAGCCCCCCTCCAACGACGTGGAGTCCGAGGAGAGGGCGACCTCGTCGGACCCGAGCACCAGCGAGGGCTGCAGCTCGATGTCCCGCTGGTAGTTCACCCACGCTTCCTGCTCGTCGTGGTTCGTCTTGCGGTAGAGCGCAAAGCCCGTCCAGAGCGAGACGTCCCGGTAGTCCTGGGACCAGTCCCCGTAGCCACCGGCCCAGACCGAAAATCCCCAGGGCGAGGTCTTCGGCGTCGTGGTGCTGCCCTCAGGAGCCGTCAGGGACACCGCCACCGAGCCCGGCACGGCGACGCTCAAGTAGGGCGCGAGCACCCGGTTCAGCGCCGGGTCGAGCCGAGCGCGCTGGTCGTCCACCGGGAGACGGTAGTCGACCTCCACCTCCTGCTCGAAGCTCGCGGGCACACCCGAGATGCCGGAACCCGGGTCGCTCACCACCCGCATCTGCACGAAGTCGGTGTTCCCCTCCGCCGTGGCGTTGAGGTGCAGCACGGCCTGGGCTCCGCTGAGCGGCACGACGGCGACCACCTTGAGCGCGTCGAGCATGCCACGCACGTAGGTGCACCCGTCGACGCGCTCCTCGGTCTGGCAGTCCAGCGCGATGCGGAGGGGCGTCCAGTGGGGTGGGCCGACCGCGAGGGTGGACGGCGCGCCCTCCGGCACGGGCGCGGAGGGCGGAGCGATCGGGGCCGGATCCGCAGCCTCGGCGAAAGGGGACGAGGCGAGTAGCGCCAGGAGGACCACGATGTGGATTAACCGTTGGGTTGCATGAACCCCATCACGACCGGTGTCCTGCTGGCCCTCGCCGCCGCCGCGAGCTTCGGCATCACCACGCCGCTCATCCAGCGGTTCGGTGAGGGGCTTGGCCCCTTCACCATCGCGGGGTTGTTGTATGCGGGAGCCTCGGGGCTCGCGCTGGCGGTCGGTCGCACTGCGCAGGAGAGCCCGGTCCGCAGGATCCACCTGCCGCGCCTCGCCCTCGTGGCCCTGTGCGGTGCGTTCGTCGCGCCGGTGCTGCTCGCCCTGGGGTTGCGCGTGACCAGCGGCACGAGCGCTTCGTTGCTCCTGAACCTCGAGGCGGTGTTCACGGTCGCGCTGGGCGCGCTCGTGCACCGAGAGCAGGTCGGACCTCGCGTCGTTGCGGCGGTCGCGGTCATCGCGACCGGCGGCGCCGTGGTGAGCCTCGCACCGGGCCAGGCGGAGACCACGGTGGTCGGCTCGCTGCTGGTCGCCGGGGCGACGCTCGGCTGGGCGCTGGACAACACCCTCTCGCGACCGCTCTCGGAGCTCGACCCGGGCCAGGTCGTAGCGGGGAAGGGGGCGATCGGGGCGGCCCTCTCGGTGGTGCTCGCGCTCGCGCTCCGGGAGCCGCTCCCGACGCTCCCGGCTGCGCTGGGCGTCCTGGCGTGCGGCGCGCTCGGGTACGGTGGCAGCTTGCGCCTCTACCTGCGTGCGCAGCGCATCCTCGGGTCTGCCCGCACCGGTTCGGTGTTTGCCGTGGCCCCGTTTCTCGGGGCTGTCGTAGCGCTCAGCCTGGGCGAGCCCTTCGGGGGCGTGGCCACGCTCGTCGGCGGCAGCCTGATGGCTCTCGGCGTGTACCTCCACCTCACCGAGACGCACGCGCATGTGCACGAGCACCCGGCCCTCACCCACGATCATCCGCATCGCCACGACGACGGGCACCACGACGATCATGTCCACGAGGGCCTCGCCCCGGGCGCGGTCCACGCCCACGCGCACACGCACACGCCGCGCACCCACCACCACGCGCACGGTGAGGACATCCACCACCAGCACCACGCGTAGGCTGCAGCCGCGCCGGGCCGGGACCGAGCCCAACCTGTCCCGGCCGAGGAGCTTCTACCAGTTCGGTCCCGCCTGGAATACCCGCGTGCCTGACGCCGAGTTGTACTTGCAAGGACGGATGACGACCGGCGCCGGGGACTCGTGCTTTGTTGCAGGCCCGCGATCCGGCCGTGCCCGCCGCCCCAGGCGCAGCGCCGCCCTTCCGCCTACCCGCCAGCGGATGCGCGCGCTCGGGCGCCGTGAAGAGGAGCCGCCCGCGGGACCGCTGGCTATTCCCCGAGCGGCTCCAGGTCGTCCAGCAGCCGCTCGATCGACACGGCGCGCAGCCTGTCTCCCATCTCCCACGAGCGTGCGCCGGCATGCACGACGTCGATGCGCTCAAGGCGCAGATCGTCGAGCGCGATCCGCATGGACGCCGTCGGAGCGGGCGCCTCCGAGAGCTTGAACTCGAAGCCCCTGCGCTGGGTGCCGCGGACCACCAGGAGATCCATCTCGGCACCACCGTGCGTTCGCCAGAAGAAGCACTCCTCGGGACGGGCCCTCAGGTGGGCTACGACGGACTGGAGCGCGAAGCCTTCCCAGGATGCCCCAACCACCGGGTGGCTGAACACCGCCTCTGGGTTGCCCAGGCCGAGGAGCGTGTGAAGCAGCCCGCTGTCGGAGATGTAGATTTTCGGGGACTTGACCTGTCGTTTTCCCACGTTCTCGTGCCAGGGCTGCAGTTGACGCACGACGAAGGTGGAGACCAGGGCCTCGATGTAGCGGCGAACGGCATGTCCAGAAACGCCGAACGCCTCGCCGAACGCGGCAGCGTTCCAGACCTGTCCGTGCCAGTGCGCGAGCATGGTCCAGAAGCGGCGCAGGGTCGGCGCTGGAACAGTGATGCCGAGCTGCGGCGCATCGCGCTCCAGGAAGGTCGCGACGAACTCACGGCGCCAACGCGCGCTCGCGGCGTCGGTAGCCGCGAGGAACGACCGCGGAGACCCCCCTCGATTCCAGAGGGGGCGCCAGGCTCCTGCGCCCACCTCGTCCAGACCAAGTCCGTCCAGGCGGTAGGCAGCCAGGCGACCGGCGAGCGACTCCGAGCCCTGCTGCCGCACGTCTGGCGCCGCGCTCCCGAGGATCAGGAAGCGCGCGGGCTGGTCAGCGCGGTCGGCGAGCACGCGAAGCAGGGGGAACAGCGCGGGCGCCCGCTGGATCTCGTCGATGACCACCAGGCCCTTCAACCCGCGGAGGGTGCGCGCCCCGTCGATCAGCCGGGCCTGGTCGACGGGATCCTCGAGATCGAAGGTGGTCACCGGACCGGGCCAGGCCGCGGCGATGTCCCTCGACAGTGTGGTCTTGCCGACCTGGCGAGCGCCGAGCACCGCCACTACCGGAAAGGCGCCCAGCAGCTCCCGGACCTCTGCGACGTGGCGTGTGCGGACGATCATGGATTGGCTTTTACCATGAAATCGTGATGCTTACCATCACGCTTTCATGGACAAGGGGAGGGAGTGCGAAGGGGTCCCGCGCACGGCGAGGACATCCACCACCAGCACCACGCGTAGGCTGCGGACGCACCGGGCCGGATCGGGTGAACGTTCCACGACACCGCGGTAGATCCGCTCATGGCCACCCCCAACCCAGTTCTGGCTGCCGCGATCACGCTTCCGCTGGGTTGCGCGTGTGGCACCTTCCGTGGGACCTACGCCGCACTGCCCCACAGGGGCTCCCGGCTGGTCTGCTACTGCGACGACTGTCAGGCCTACGCACGCTTCCTGGCCCGCCACGACCTGCTGGATGCCTTCGGCGGCACCGAGGTCGTGCAGTCCTGGCCGGCGCAGATCCGGCTGGTCGAGGGAGTCGACACCATCCGCCTGCTCCGGTTGACCGGGAAGGGACTTCACAGGTGGTACGCCGGGTGTTGTTCTACACCCATCGCGAACTCCTCAGGCAGCCCGTGGTTTCCGTTCGCGGGAGTCGTGCGGCGCGCCCTGCGTGTCGACGACAGCGCGCTGGACGCGCTGTACGGCCCGGCGGCCGGCGTCCAGGGGCGGTTCGCGAAGGGCGGCTGCCCACCCGGCGCGCACGTGTCGGCGAGCGTCGGGACCGCCTGGAACGCGGTGGGTCTCCTCGCTCGCGGTGCCTGGATGGGAGCGGGTCGACCGAACCCCTTCTTCGGCGCGGATGGCGCGCGGATCGTCGAGGCGAGGGTGCTGACGAGGCCGGAGCGCGACGCGTTGAGGTAGCGGGCGTCGCGGCCCGCTCAGGCCCTGGCGCTCGGCACAACGGCTGATCCCGACGAGGGCCGGGCGAAGGCGGAACAACATCCGTGGTACTTTGCCACATGCTGCTCGCGCTCCTGCTCTCCGCGTGCGCATCCAACGAGCCGACCCCTGACCCTGTCACGACCTGCGCAGGAGGCGAGGTCCTCGATGGCGAGACATGCGTGCCCGAAGCCTGCGGGGCCGGGACGTGGGGCAACCTGCCGGTGGACGGGAACACCGTGTACGTCAACGTCGAAGCCGTGGAGAGCGGGGACGGGTCCGGGTCCGCGCCGTTGACGTCGATCCAGGCAGGCGTGGACCTCGCAGGAGAGCGGGGCGGGGGGCTGGTGGCCCTGGCCGCAGGGACGTATGTCGAGGTCGTCGCGATGGGCAGCGGACACGATGGGGTGACGCTCGCTGGGCGGTGTCGGGAGCTGGTGACCATGGACGGGAGCGAGGGGGATGACCAGCCCGCCATAGAGATCATCGGCGAGCGCAAGACGCCGGAGATCGGGATCGAAGGGGTGACGGTGACGGGGGGGACGTACTCGGGAATGTGGGTGCAGGCGGCGATGGTGAGCGTGTCGGCGAGCGATGTGAGGCAGAACGCCGTGGCCGGGATCATCGCGGCGGAGGCAGAGGTGACCCTCGACGACGTCGGGGCCTACGACTCGCAGCCGAGCCTGGGTGGAGACTGGGGGCGCGGGATCGACGTCGAGCCCGGCGCCGCGCTGACCGCCACCAGGTGCATCGTCCAGGGGAACACCGAGGTCGGTGTGTTCGCCTCTGGCGCCGGGACCCTCGTCGAGCTCGTGGACACGCGGATCCTCGACACATCCCCCAGCCCGGATGGCAGCGGCGGCCATGGCGTCGAGGTCAACGGTGGCGCCGCGCTGACCGCCACCGGCTGCACCGTCCAGGGCAACACCGAACTGGGCGTGCTCGCGTCGGACGCGGGGACCGCCGTCGACCTCGTGGACACCGCGATCCTCGACACGTCCCCCAGCCCGGACGGCAACGGGGGCCGTGGTATCGGGGTCCAGGCCGGCGCTGCCCTGACCGCCACTGGCTGCACCGTCCAGGGGAACACCGATGTCGGCGTGCTCGCGTGGGACGCCGGGACCGTGGTCGATCTCGTGGACACCGAGGTCCTCGACACGTTCCCCAGGCCGGACGGCAACAGCGGGCGCGGAGTCGGGGTCCAGGCCGGCGCTGCCCTGACCGCCACCGGCTGCACGGTCCAGGGGAACAGCGAGATCGGCGTGTTCGCATCGGGCGCCGACACCGTCGTCGAGCTCGCCGATACCCGGATCCTCGACACGTCCCCCGGCTCGGACGGCAGGGGCGGCCAGGGAGTCGAGGTCGAAGATGGCGCTGCCCTGACCGCTACCCGCTGCACCGTGCAGGGGAACACCGAACTGGGCGTGCTCGCGTCGGACCCCGGGACCGTCGTCGAGCTCGTGGAGACCGAGATCCTGGACACCTCCGCCAGCCCGGATGGAGCCGGCGGCCGCGGGCTCGGGGTGCAGGACGGCGCTGCCCTGACCGCGCGCGGGTGCACCGTCAAGGGGAACACCGACATCGGTGTGTTCGCCTCGGGCGCCGGGACCGTCGTCGAGCTCGTGGACACGGGGATCCTCGACACGGCTGCCACCCCGGGCGGCACGGGCGGCCATGGAGTGGAGGCCAACGACGGCGCTGCCCTGACCGCTACCGCGTGCACCGTCGAGGGGAACACTGCGCTCGGCGTACTCGCGTCGGACGGCGGCACCGTCGTCGAGCTGGTGAACACGTCGGTCCTGCACACGGCATCCAGCCCGGATGGCAGCGGTGGGCGTGGAGTGGAGGTGAGCGACGGCGCTGCCCTGGCCGCTTCCGGTTGCACGGTCCAGGGGAACGCCGAGATCGGCGTGCTCGTCGTGAGCGCCGGCACCGTCGTCGAGCTCGTGGACACCCGGATCCTCGACACGGCCCCCAACCAGGACGGCAAGGGTGGCCATGGAGTGGAGGTCGACGATGGCGCTACCCTGACCGCTACCGGCTGCACCGTCCAGGGGAACACCGAGCTCGGCGTGTTCGCGTCGGGCGCAGGGACCGTCGTGGAGCTGGTGGACACCGGGATCCTCGACACGTCCCCCAGCCCGGACGGCGACGGGGGCCGTGGCGTCGTGGTCCAGGAGGGCGCTGCCCTGACCGCCACCGGCTGTGCCGTCGGAGGGAACACCGACGTCGGCGTATACGCGGCGAGCGCCGGGACCGTCGTTCGGTTCGTGGACACCCGGATCCTCGACACCCGACGGGGACGAATCAGCGGGCTCGCCTTGGGCGCCATGGCACAGGACGGGGCCATGGTCATGGGGACGGACTCCGAGATCTCGGGCACGGAGGGGCCGGGCCTCTACGTGGTGTCTGGCGGATGGGCGGAGCTCGACGGGGTGCCGTTGACCGGGAACACCTTCGCAGGAGCGGTCGTCCTGGATGGATCGGCGACACTCACCGCCTCCGCCATCACGGACACCCACCCCGACGCCGAGTGGGGAGGGGGCATCGGGGTCTACGCCAGCGACCGTTTCGGCTCCGGGACGCTCACCGTCACGGACTCCACCATCGGTCCCCACGACTACGCCGCCATCTGGCTCGACGGCTCCGGAACCTACGACATCGAGGGCAACACGGTCTCCGGGAGCGGCGGCGTCGTCAGCGAAAGCCACACGCTCCATGGCAACGCCCTCTTCGCCGAGAACGGCGCGACCGCCTGGGACGGCGCCACCGGTCTGCTGCTCACCGACAACACGTTCAGCGCAGCATCCGGGATCGGCGTGCTTCTCGACGACTCGTCCGCCATGCTGGTGGACAACACCTGGTCTGGCAACGGCACGGATCTCCGGCAACAGCTCTGCGATGGCCCCGACCACGTCCACGGCCCCGTCGTGGGCGAGGATGGGACCGTCTCGATGGATGACGCCGTGCCGCTCACCGCGGACGACCTCCTCGGGATCCCCGTCGCGATCGTCTGCCCGGCGAGCAACGTGCTCACCGCCTACGACCTCGAGTTCACGACGCTGTACCTGCCCGCGATCGAGGTGGAGGAGTGAACCCCCGACCCACCCGAAAGGATCTCGCGGAGTTCTACCGTCTTGCTCTCACGTGCGGCCTGTGCACGACCGCCGAGGTCGTCGTCTGGTCCGACCTGATCGTCGCTGCAGACGAACGGCCCGATTCGGTGTTCCTCGACCTGTCGTGCTCGCGGCGTGCCCGCGTCGACGCCGTCCTGACCCTGCTCCGCGACGTTCCTGGCACCCGCACCGGGGATCTGGGTGCGAGCCTGCTGCTCGGTCACGCTCGACGGATGCTCGCGGCGGGCGAGGTGACACCCGCAGACCTGCTCACGCGCCTGACCGCGCTCGCGTCCGACATGCCGCCGGACGTCGAGAGCGAGCTGATGGGTCTGGACGACGCGATCTACCTGGCCCGCGACGGGAGCTTCGGCACGACACAAGAAGTGTACGACCGCCTTGCCGAGTTCTTGAGCTCCTACGAAGCCTTTGGCTCGCCGTTCCCGGGATGATCCGACGAAGAGGTCTCGCGCCCGGCGACTGCATCCTGGATGATCCCGAAGATCTGGCTGGTCGTGATCCGGGCGACACCCAGCGTGCAGGGGTCGGCCGGACTCGTGTCGTGGGAGCCGCTGTCCCCGGCGCTCTCGGCCCTCTGGACACAGCCAGCCGCCATCAGCGCGGCCGCGTTCAGATGGTCACCGTGCATGCGAGCCACACCACGCCGAGCGACGCTGCGCTGCCCAGGACGAACAACACGGCGCAAGCCACGGCCAGCGTCCGCGCTCCGGCCCGCATCGCGAGCGCGGCGCCCAGCGCCGAGAACGCGGTCGAGATCGACGGGCCGTACAACAGGCACAGGCCCCACGCCGTCCAGGCCTCCGCCAGCGCCATCTGCTGCGCCGGATTGGGCTCGGCGACGAGCCGCATGGCGAGCCAGCCGAAGAACCAGGAGCCCAGGATTCCCGCGAACGGAAGAGCGCCCGCGAGCAACGCCGCCGACCGTGCCAGGTCCGCCAGCCGGTCCGTCGGGATGGTCGACGGCACGCCTCGTGCCCAGCCGACTGCCGCGCCGAGCGCGAACATGGGGCTCGCCAGAGGCGAAAGCATCTCCAGACTGATGAGCAGCCCCGACGCGCCCGAACGGACGCCGAGGAGCGGGCCCGCGATTCCTGCTGCCAGACCGATGAACGTCGGGAGCGCGGCAACGACCGCGGCTGCCCGAAGCCTCGGATCACGAGTCCATGCCACGCCGTTCACAGCCCGCCGGCGAGGCGATGCGAGCGGCGGTGAAGGCGGAGCGCAGCGTAGTCGAGCATCGACGGGGCGTGTATCCCCGGGCGTTGGCTGGGACGTCATCGCAGTCCCCCGCCAACCCGATAGGATCGCCCCCCGGAGCCTCCCTTGCTGAACGTCTCCCCCACGCTCGCCCTCCTCGCGATGGGCGCCCTCCTCGGGGGCTGCACCGATCGGCGAGCTGAGCTGCTCGCGAGCCTCGAGCCCGTACTCCCCGCCTGGGACGTCGCGCACCTCGCCGTGCCCCTCGAGGACGCGACCGCGGACTGTTCGCTGGACGACCTCTCCCTGGCCGTCGACGAGCTCCGCTGCTACCAGGACGTCGACTATGACTACTGGTGCAGCGTGTCGTACACGCCGGAGGCCTGCTACGCGGAGATCTCCGAGTACTGCACCAGGAAGGAGCAGCCGAGCGACGCGTGCCTCTCTGGCTACGAGGCCGCGCTCGACGGAGCCGGCGTCATCGAGCCCGAGGATTGTGCAGCCTCCCACGTCGGGCTTGCGCTGGCGACCGCCATCTACACCGCCGACGACGCGCAGATGGAGGCAGACATCGTCACCGGCGTGCCGTCGTTCGTGTTGGCCGCCACCTACTCCGGGGGGAGCTTCGGCGGCCGGGCAGCGCGGGGGACCACCGACGACGGCGCGTGCCACGTGGTGTTCAAGGGGACGGACAGCTCCATGGACGTCGTCGCCGACCTCGAGTCCATGTACCTGGAGGCCTGCACCACCGAGGACGGCGAGCCGATGGGCGACTGCGGGGACGGGTTCATCCGTCAATACGGCGCGCTGCGGGACGCGGGCGTCCTCGACGACCTCCGGGCGGCGGTGGAGGCAGGGGAGTGCCCCGCGGGCGTCTACGTCTACGGGCACAGCCTCGGCGGCGCCGAGGCGTCGTTGCTCGGCGCAGAGTTGACTGTCGCGCCCCTGGGCCCCACGGTGCATGTGTACACGTACGGCGAGCCCCGCACGTTCGCCGTCGACGCGGCGGAGGTCTATGCGACGACCGTCGACAAGGTGCGGTGGACGCGCTGGGGCGACCCGGTGGTGGCGGTCCCCTACGAATCGATGGGCTTCGCGCACTACGGGGAGGCCCGGGAGCTCTACCGGAGCTGGTCCGGCAGCTTCTTCGTGACCCAGGAGGAGGACGACTTCGCCCCGTACGGCTTCGACCCCTACCAGCATGCGACGTCTGCCTACGAGGAGGCGCTCGACGCCGTCTGCCCGGCGTAGCGACCGCATGCTTCGATCAGACGTGTTCCCCGAGTCCGCCCCCGCTTGACCCCCCAGTAATACGAGCGTATGATCGAGACATGGAACGACTCTCCCTCTCCCTCCCCGAAGCCCTCGCTGTTCGCATCCGCGATGCCGCTCACGCCGACGGCGCCAGCCTTTCCGCATGGCTCGCTCACGCGGCAGAGTCGCAGCTGCTGTTGAGGAACGCGGGCAAGGCCATCGCAGCCTGGGAGCGCGAACACGGCGAGATCACGGACGCCGAAATGGCCGCCGTGGAGCGTGCATGGCGGGAGTGACCTTGGACACCGGAGCGCTCATCGCGGCCGAGCGGAACGACCGACGGTTCTGGGTCTGGTGGAAGTGGCAGACCTCGCGGGGGGTGGTCGCCACGGTGCCGTCACCTGTCGTCGCCCAGGCCTGGCGGAGCGCGCGTGACGCACGCATCGCGATGGTGCTCGGAGCCTGCCGGGAGGTGGCCATGGAGCCGGCATCGTCCCGTCGCACGGGGGAGCTATGTGCCGCCGCGAAGACCACGGACGTCGTGGACGCGTTCGTGGTTCGGGGGGCGGCGGACCGTCGTGACGACGTGCTCACCAGCGATCCGGGGGACCTCACGGTCCTCGCGGCGCACGCTCCGGGAGTCGGGCGGATCCGGACTCTCGACGATCTCGGCTCGTAGCTCGTCTCTGCGGGCTCGAAGGCGTTCGGGGGGGCGTGCAAAAGCAACGAGCGGCGTTGGTTCTCCCATCGCGGGGCGCGCACGGCCGGGCCCCCTACCGAGGAGACCTGCATCCCGCGTTGCACAGGGGGAGTTTGGCGTCTCGTCAGGGTGTTCGCACCCCGCAAAGAGAAACCCCCTCCCAGACTCGCATCTGGAAGGGGGCTCTTGATGGTAGTCCCAACGGGATTCGAACCCGTGTCGCCGCCGTGAGAGGGCGGTGTCCTAGGCCTCTAGACGATGGGACCAGAAAGGGGGACTCCCTGGTCACCGTGGAGCGGGGCTCAACACCTCGCTCACGCCGCCCATTTAACGCAGCGCTGTCGAGCGTCAAGGTGGTTCGCGCAGGGAACGCTACCCGTCGTTCGCGAACTGGACGAGATCCTCGATGTCCCCCTTGAACACGTTGGCGTCCACACCGCCCGGGATCCCGGACACCGTCTCGGTGCTGCTGTACTGCCAGAACGTGTAGTCGCTCCAGCCGTCCGGCAGGGAAGGCGCGCTCACGTCGTAGTGAGCGACCCAGAGGGGGTTGTCCCGTCCGAAGGAGCCCGACCCCACGCAGGAATCCCACCAGTTGGCGGTGCTGTACACCACCGGGTAGCGGCCGGTGCGAGCGTCGTACTCGTCGTTGAAGTCCGCGATCCACGCCGCCATCTCGGACTTCGTCAGATCGTAGCAGGTCGATCCGTACGGGTTGTACTCGATGTCGAGCGCCCCCGGGAGCGTGATGTCATCGGGCGACCACCCGCCACCATGGTCGATGAAGTAGTCGGCCTGCGTGGCGCCGTCTGAATCGTCGGGAATGGCGAAGTGGTAGGCGCCGCGGACGATGCCGTTCTCGGCTGCCCCGTCGTACTGCGAGGTGAACTCGTCGCTCTCGTAGTACGTGCCCTCGGTGGACTTCATGAAGGCGAAGGCGATCCCGTCGGCAGCCACGGAGTGCCAGGCGATGCCCGGGTCCCAGCCGGAGACGTCGACCCCGTACAGGCGGGCGTCCGCATCCCCGGTGTCCTGCGTGTCGGTCGAGTCGACCGCTGTGTCGTCCGGCGCGGTGTCATCGGTCCCGGTGTCGTCGCTCGTGTCGACGAGGCCGGTGTCGTCGCCCGGATCGGTGTGCGCCCCGCGGTGCGCGTGCCGGATGGTGAACGGGTCCGGTTGGGTGCAGGCGAGGACGACGAGCAGGACCATGTGGACTCCGGGGATGGCGCGACGAACAGGGACGCTACCCGAGGAGGGCGGCGGCCACTGCCTCGTGAAAGTCGCGGCGGATGGCGTGCATGTGCGGGCCACCGGTGCGGACCGGGTGGACGCGGTTGGTGAGCAGGACGGCGAACCAGTCGTCGCCGGGTTCGATCCACAGGCTCGTCCCGGTGAACCCGGTGTGGCCGAACCCCTCGACCGTGGCGCGTGGACCCCCGAACGAGTCTTCGCCCTTCAGCAACCAGCCGTACCCCCGACGCAGGCCGTCCGCCTGGACCTGGGTCTGCCGGGCGGTGACCAGGACCTCCTCCCGGCCGAGCCGCTCGTCCAGCGTGAGCCAGGCCTGGGCGTATCGGGCGAGGTCGGCCGCGGTGCTGAAGAGTCCGGCGTGGCCGGAGACCCCGTCGAGGGCGAAGCAGTTTTCGTCGTGCACGACGCCTTCGAGCACCTCGTTGCGCCATCCGCAGTCCTCGGTTGCGGCCACGGGCGTGCCGACCCGGGTGGGTCCGTACGCGGTGGACGTCATCCCGAGGGGGCCGAACACGACCTCGGCGGCGAATGCATCCTGGCGCAGCCGCGTGACGCGCTCGATGATCGCGCCGAGCACGATGAAGCCGAGATCGCTGTACACCAGCGCGCCAGGCTGCCGTAGCTCCGTCTGGAGAGCGGCCGCCAGGAGCGTCCGGCGTTGGCTGCTCCGGGAGTAGAGCGGACTCCAGGCGGGCAGACCGGAGGTGTGGGTGAGCAGGTCGCAGAGGGTCACCTCGCCGAGCGAAGGGGACTGGAACCACCCCGCGTTCGAGATGAAGTGGCGCACCGTGTGGTCGAGCCGCACCTCGCCGTCGCTGACCAGGCGCAAGAGGCAGGGCAGGGTGCTCACCACCTTGCTCAGGGATGCGAGGTCGTAGTGCGTCTCCGCCGTGGTGGCGGGGCCGCCTGTCCTGCGCACGCCGCCTACGAGCGGCGCGCTTACGCTGTCGCGGGTGCCGAAGATCCCGACGGCGCCGGGCACCTCGCCCGAAGCGACCGCCCCGGAGATCACTGCGAGCGGGCCGGTGGACGAGGCGGCCACCTCTACCGGACCAGCCCGGGCCGCCGGATTTCCCACGCGGTGAGCCAGGCCGAGAGGCGCTCGGCGGGCATCGGCTTGGAGATGAAGTAGCCCTGGGCCAGGTCGCAGCCGGTGAGCCGCAGGAACTCCCAGTCGGCCTCGTCCTCGACCCCTTCGGCGACGGTGCGCATCCCGAGGTGCTTGGCCATGCCGAGGCTCGCCTCGAAGATCCCGCGGAGCTGCGGGTTGTAGCAGGCTCCGTGGACGAAGCCCCTGTCGACCTTTAGCTCGTCGAAGGGGATGTCCCGGAGCTGGGCGAGGGAGGAGTACCCGGTGCCGAAGTCGTCGACAGAGAGCCCGATCCGCTTGAGCCGGAGTCGGGTGAGGATGTCCAGCGCGGCGCGGGGGTCCCGCATCAAGCGGCTCTCGGTGACCTCAAGCTCCAGGCGGTTGAGAGGGACCCCCTCCTTCTTCGCCTCGGCTGCCACCCGGTCCGGGAACTCCACGGCCGCGAGGTTGTCCATCGAGACGTTGATGGCCACGTGGATGTCGATGCCTGCGTCCAGCCACAGCCGGGTCTGCCGCAACGTGTTGGTCATCACGGCGTCGGTGAGGATGTTGATCAGGCCGTGCTCCTCGGCCGTGGCGATGAACTGGTCCGGGTAGACCAGGCCGTCGGAGGGGTGGCCCCAGCGCACCAGGCTCTCGACTCCCTGTACCAGGCCGGAGGCGACGTCGACCTTCGGCTGGTAGTGGTTGACGAGCTGGCCGGCGAGGATCCCGTGCTCCAGTTCGACGGCGGAGTAGGACTTCGACACCCGCTTCGGGACCGTCTTGACGCACCCGGCCAGGCCCTCCAGGATCCGGCTCAGCTCTGCGGGCGGGATCGGCTTGGAGAGCGCGCCGAGCACGTTCATGTGGTGCGACTGGGCGACCATCTGCGCGGTGTGCAGGATGCGGACGTCCTCCCCGCTCACGAGGACGATGGCGCCTGTGTAGCCCACGCTGGCCAGGTGGCGCATGAGCTCGATCCCGTCCATCTCCGGCATCTGCAGGTCGCACATGACCAGGTCGATGGGGTTCCCGGAGGCGACCAGGGCGAGAGCGTCCGCGGCCACCTCTGTGGCCACGACGTTGGTATAGCCCAGCCCCGCGAGCTGCCGAGCGAGCAATTTCAGCGCGAACGGCTCGTCGTCGACCAGGAGGATTTTGACGGTGGTTGTCATCGAACAGAGCTACGTGCGGTGAGCATACCCTCAATCGCAGATTCCACCCGGGGCCAGGCGGCCTGGAATTCCTCCCGGCGCCGGTTCATGGCCTGACTATCGCCGGCAGAAGCTGCGTTCTCCAGCTCCACGCACAAATCGCCGAGAGCGATGGCACCGACCGCGCGCGAGGATGACTTCAGCTTGTGCGCGAGCGCGGCCGCCCGGCGGTTGTCGCCGGCGGCGGCGAACCGGACCAGGTCCTCGGAGAGCTTCCGCGTGGACTCGAGGAACTCGGCGAGCAGCTCCTGCACGGTCTCCTCGTCGTCGCCGACCAACGCTCGCAGGACATCCACGTCGACGAGGGGGGCCAGCGGACGGACGACCACGCTCGTGGGAGGCAGCGTGAGCGCGGACCGCCCGCCTGTTCCGGGCAGCCAGCGCCGCAGCGCCGCACGCAGCAACTTGAGGAGCAGCGGTTTGGTGAGGTATTCATCCATGCCCACGGCCCGCGCGCGCCCGCTCTCCCCGGGGAGGGCGTTCGCGGTGAGCGCGAGGATGGGCATGCGTGGTCGGCCGGCGGCCACCTCCTCGGCCCGGATGTGCTGCGCCAGCATGTAGCCGTCCATCTCGGGCATGTGCAGGTCGGTGAGCAGCAACGCGAAGGGCCCGGCTTGCCAGAGGCGCAGCGCATCGGCCCCGTTGACTGCGACCTCGGCGGCATACCCGAGCAGGGCCAACTGGCGAAGGATCACCTTCTGGTTCACCCCGTCGTCCTCGGCCACGAGGATGAGCTGGCCACTGGCGCGCGCCTCTGTCACGGTGGGCGCCTTGAGGTCTTCCGCGAGATGGTCGGAGGGAGCCTCGGGAGCCCGCTCGGGAGCGGCCCGCCCGGCAGCCACGGAGACCGCACGTACGAAGAAGCGTCGGCGGAGGTTGTCGGTGTCGAGGGTGACCAGAGCCGCTGACTGCACCCGGGGACGCTGGCGACGGCCCCGGGTGAGGACGAGATGCCTGGTCCCGGGCGCGTCGGCGAAGTCGACCTGTAGGTTCTCCATCGAGGGGAGATCCAGCTCCGGGTGAATCACGACGGCGGTCGGCAAGGTGCGTGCCCGACGGAGGACCTCCCTCAAGTCGTGGGCAAGGTGCACCCGGCCGCCAGCGTGCTCGATCCACGTGCGCAGATCATCGGCGAGGCCGTGCTGCCCGTTGACGAGTATGCAGTCCACCCCCCGAAGCTCGGGCTGGAACCGGCGCGGTGGGCCGGTCACCGGGTCGATCGGCAGGGTGACCGTGAACGTGGAGCCGATGCGGGGCGTGCTCTCGACCGAGATCCCGCCGCGCATGAGGTCCACGAGGCGTCGGCAGAGCGCGAGCCCGAGCCCGGTGCCCCCGTAGCGGCGCGTCGTGGAGATCTCCGCCTGGGTGAACGGGGTGAAGAGGTTGCTCAGGGTCTCGGGGGTGATGCCGATGCCGTTGTCTGTGATCTGGATGAGGAGCTCCCCCTCCGATCCGGACTCGGCGCGGACTGTCACACGGCCACGCTGATCGGGGCGCCCGCCGCTGAACTTGATGGCGTTGCCCATGAGGTTGTAGAGGATCTGCCGGACCCGCGTGGGGTCTGCCCACATCGGGTCGGGGAGCGTGGGGTCTACGAACAGGGACAGGTCGACGCCGCTCGTCACCGCGACCGGGCCGAGCGTGGTGCACACGGACTCCAGGACAGCCTCGATCGAGACCGCGACCCGCTCGAGCTCGATGCGACCTGCCTCGATCTTGGAGAAGTCGAGGATGTCGTCGATGATCCCCAGCAGTGCCCTGGCCGAGTCCTGGATCGTGCGGACGGCGTCGGCTTGTCCCTCGGGGAGGCGGCTCTGGGCGAGCACCTCCGCCATGCCGATCACGCCGTTCATCGGGGTGCGGATCTCGTGGCTCATCGCCGCGAGGAACGCGGATTTTGCCCGGTTCGCCTGCTCTGCGTCGATCGTGGCCTGCTGCAACTGCCGGTTCGTGGCCTCGAGCGCGGCGGTGCGGTTGACGACCTCCCTCTCGGCGTCGGTGGCAGACGTGACGTCGCGGGAGACGGCGAGCAGGCGCTCGGGGGCCCCGTCCGGTCCGCGAATCGGGGTGACTGTGACCTCCCACCACTTCGGCACGCCCGTGTAGGTGGGGCAGTACCCGCGGAATCGGGCTGTCCCCCCTGCGCGCGCGTCCGCGAGCGCGGAGAGCGCCGAGACGCGGTCCTCGCCCGTCCAGAGCGAGGTCCAGAGCTGGCCCCGGATCGCCTCGAAGTCGGCGATCTCGAACATGCGCTGCCCTTGCGGCGCCATCTCGAGGAGGTGGCCATCGAGGCTCAGCACCTTGAGACAGTCGGCGCTGCTCTCCACGATGCTGCGGTTGTACTGCTCGCTCGTCCTGAGCGCCGCCTCCGACAGCTTGCTCCGGGTGAGGTCGCGGGCCGTCGAGTAGCAGATCCCATCCGGCGCCGCGACCGACTTCCACGAGAGCCACCGCCACGTCCCGTTCTTGCACCGGTACCGGTTCTCGAACTCGAGCGTCGCCTGCCCGGAGGCCAGACGCTCGACCTGCTGCTGCGTCCTCTCCAGATCGTCCGGGTGGACCAGGTCGAAGAATGGACGTTGGAGCAGCTCCTCCTCGGTCCATCCCAGCGTTTCGCTGAACGCGTGGTTCACACGGAGGAACGTGCCGGTGGTGTCCGAGATGCACAGCATGTCGAGGGAGAGCGTGAAGAACCGGTCCCGCTGCTGTTCTGCGAGCAGTCGAGAGGTGACGTCGTAGAAGCAGGTGATCGCCCCGGGGCGCCCCTCGAAGTCATGGGGGACGGACGACACCTCGGCGAAGAAGTTGGAGCCGTCGACACGCTGGAGCTGAAGGATCATCGCCTCGGTGGCGAGGCGCTCCACGTCCAGTTGCTGGACGCGGCTGCGCACGACGTCGACGTCGTCCGGATGCACCAGATCGTACACGGGTCGACCGAGCAGGTCTCCTCCCCCCAGCGCATTCGGCTCGGCGCCGAACAATCGCCTTCCGCAAGCGTTCAACAGGATGACCCGCCCGTCCACCTGGACCACCACCGCGAACGGCGCGATCTCCAGGAAGTTGCGGTAGCGCGCCTCGCTCGCGACAAGCGCGGCTGCGGCCGCCTTTCGCTCTTCGATCTCGTTCAGCAGGCTCGCATGGCGCCTCTCCAGCTCCTCGTTCGCGCGCGCCAGTTCGGCGGTGCGCCCCTCGACCTCCGCGTTCGTCGTGGCCACCCGCCCGGCCGCGCCCAGCGTGGCAAACGCCACGAGGAACGACGAGAGCACCGAGAGGGCAGCGTACATGCGCGCCGAGCTCCCCGTCTCTGTCACCAGCCCGAGGTGCACCCCTGTCAGCAGGCCCGCCGTCGTGAGCAGCGGGAGCGCCACCCACGCGCGAGCCCGACCGCCGGCTCCCGGCCCGATGAGGAGCACGAGCGGGGTGAACAGCATGACGCCGAGCGTGTTGGCGGTCCAGTCGGCGAGCCACGCCCTGGCGACATCGGCGAGGACGAGGTCTACGGAGAGCGAGGCGACGATGGCCCCGACCGTCGGGGAGACCACGCACGACAGGGGGCCCCCAAAAACGAGGAACCGCCAGACGTGGTCATCACGCGAGAGGGGGAGGGGGCCGCCGAGGCACCGCTCGCACAGCCGCGCTCCGACGACCGCCTGGAACGCTGCGCCGCCCGCGAGGCCCGCCGCAACGGCCACCTCGGGCAAGGCGTTCGGCGGGCCGGGCAGCGCGAGATGGTAGGCGAACGCGCCGAGCCAGATCCCGGGCCAGGATGCTCGTCCGTAGAGGACCATCGCGGCGAGCGCGATGCCGGCCGCGGGCCAGAGTGGGGGCGGTGCGCCGAGCGCGAAGGCAGTGAGGGCTGCAAGCAGGTACGCCGACCCGACGGTCGCGCACGCCTTCAGCCACCCTGTGAGCTGGGCCCCTGGTGCAGCTTGTGGGGCTTCCACGCCGGAGTCCGCATTTGGACGCATTGCCGCCTTGCGAGCGAGGTAAGAACGAATTGTAACCCGCCCGCGCGCTCGCGGGGGTTCCCGGCTACACTACGACATGACCCTCGTGAACCTTTCGATCGAGTCTCAGCCCGCCAGCGCCTGGTTCGCCCTGATCGCGCTCGCGATTGGCTCACTGGTGCTGCGCTGGGCAACGCTGGCGCCGCCGCCCGCCGCCCCTCAACCGGTGCGGGTACGCAGGTAGGTCAGTCGGGCCGGGCAGGCTGGCCCGCCGTCAGCGACCTGTGCCAATCAGCTGTGCGACGTGATCGTCACGGTGAACTGGCCCATGCTGCCGAAGGAGACCTCTCCGTGCATCCCCGCGTTGGAGCCCGCGATGGCCCCGTTGAGGGGGATCTGCACGGCATCCGGTCCCACGTGCACCGTCCAGGTGGCCGTTATCGACGTGCCGCTCACGGAGCCCAGGAGGTCTCCGGTCACCCCCTGCGGGCCCGTGCCGCAATCGGCCTGCCCGGTGAGGCTGCCGTCGCCGGTGATCGTGAACGTCGCCTGACCGGAGCAGTCCGTCTGGTTCGGCTCCTCCCCGTGCGGGTCGGAGTAGGTCAAGGTGCCCTGGACCTGGCCGGAGTAGCTGGTGACCGAGGTCGTGCCGGTGTCGGGGTTCCCGGTGTCGGGGCTCCCGCTGTCGCCCGTGTGTCCGGTGTCTGCGGCCGTGTCCCCGCTGTCCGTCGTGGTGCCGGTGTCCTGCCCGCTGTCGGAGCCGGAGTCCGCGCTGTCCGTCCCTTGCGCGGTGTCAGGGGGGCCGCCCAGGTTGACGGTTGCGCTGGCGCAGCCTGTCACGAGCAGTGCGGGGACGAGGAGCGCGGGAACGAGGAGAAACGCGGGGCGGACGAATGACAACGGAGCACCGGGGGGCCGGGCAAGGATAGCCGCGGTTCTCGTCGTCGTGTGGTTCTCCGCCAAGATGTGTACACACGGCGTGTGCAGGGGGCGGCTGGGGTATAGGCCGGGTCCCGTATGTCGTTGCGCTTTACCCCCGAAGCCGCCGCCGCACTGCGCCGGGAGATCTCCGATGCAGGTGGCGTCGAGGTGTTCGCGGTGGGAGAGGTGGACGAGAAGCGCTGCGTGATCGCGGTCGAGGTCCATGCGCGGGGAACGTCCGATGCGGTGCTCGCGCTTCGGAGCCGACCGCGAGCGGGACAGGTGGTGATCCACAACCACCCGTCCGGTGACCTGCGGCCATCCGCGCCGGATACGCACCTGGCCGGCAACTTCGGGGAGGACGGGGTCGGGTTCGTGATCGTGGACAGCGCGGTGGCGCGCTCCAACTGGGTGGTCGAGCCGATGCACCGCGCGGCGGAGCCGGTGGACGCGGAGGAGATCCGGAGGTTCTTCGACGAGGAGCTGCCCGGCAGCCTCCCGGGGTGGGAGCCCCGCCCCGCGCAGACCGAGATGGCCGAGCGGGTCGGCGAGGTGCTCAGCGCCGGGCCCGACGGCGCGAGTCTCGTGGTCGAGGCGGGCACGGGGACGGGCAAGTCGCTCGCCTACCTGGTACCCGCGGCACTCTGGGCCCTGCGCAACGACAAGAAGGTCGTCGTCAGCACCCACACGAAGGCGCTGCAGGCCCAGTTGATGGGGGACGATCTGCCGCTCCTGCATCGGGTGTTCGGCGACAAGCTGCGCTCTGCGGTGCTCAAGGGGCGAGGCAACTACGCGTGTCGGCGAAAGCTGGAGTCCGCGGAGGTCGAGGAGGAGGACGAGGACGCGTTGCGGGCCCTCGTGCAGTGGGCGCAGACCAGCCGGACCGGTGACCGCAGCGAGCTCCCGGGGCTCCCCGAGGGGGTGTGGGAGGAGGTGGAGTCCGACAGCGACCACACCCTGCGGGCGCGATGTCCCCACTTCAACACCTGTTTCTACTACACCGCCCGCCGGGACGCCGCCGCAGCCCACCTCATCATCGTCAACCACGCGTTGTTGTTCGCCGATCTCGCGCTCAAGGGGAGGAACAGCGGGACAGGCATCCTTCCGGCCTACGACCGGATGATCCTCGACGAGGCGCACCATCTCGAGGCTGCGGCGACCACGGCGGGGGAGCTGCGCCTCTCGGAGCTCGCGATCCGCAGGGCGGTCGCCCGGTTGCTGCCCCGAGCCCGCCGACCGGGCGCGCTCGTCCGGCTCGCACAACGTAGACCGGACGTGGACCGCCTCGTGCCCGATGCGATGGACGCCCTGCGCGCCGTGCTCGACTGCGCGCGGATCAGCTTCTACGCGCTCGGTCGCCTGCGGCCGCTGCCCCTCCTCATCCCGGAGCCGTTCCCCGAGGGGCACTACCTGACCGACCTCGCCGAAGAGCTCGACCGCGCCTGCGGCCGGCTCGGGGCTATCGAGGCGCTGCTGGCGGACGAGGAGCAGCCGCTCAAGCCGGAGGAGGCCCAGCCCCTCAAGGAGCTGCAGCGGACCCATCGCCGCCTCCAGGAGCAGTCGGCGGCTGCCAACGCGCTGCTGTCGGCCGACGACCAGGGGTGCCGCTACATCGCAGCCGGACGGCGCGGAGCGGTGGTGCTGGTGCGCGCTCCGATCGACGTGGTGCCGTTTCTCCGCGAGCACCTCGGCCCCCGGGAGGGGCGCGCCACGGTGCTGACGAGCGCGACGCTCACCGTGCAGGGCCGGTTCGACCACTTCATCGAGCGCACGGGGATGCGCGGGGCCGAGCAGGCCTTGTTCCCGGGCCCGTTCGACTATCAACGGCAGGCGCTCCTGCTCACCCCGAGGGATCTGCCCTCCCCGAACGATCCCGAGTGGTTCGAACGCGTGGGGGCGGTGGTCAGCGATGCGGTGGAGGCGACCCGGGGCGGGGCGTTCGTGCTGTGTACCAGCTACGACGCGGTGCAGCGGCTCGCCGCCATCACCCGGGAGCGTACCGGGGGCTCCCTCCCGATCCTCGAGCAACCCGTGAGCGGGCCCTCGGGTGTGCTCGCACAGTTCCGGGCGGATCGCCAGGCGGTCCTGTTCGCGACCGACTCGTTCTGGGAGGGGGTGAGCGTGCGTGGGGAGGGGCTGCGGCTGGTGATCATCCCGAGGCTGCCCTTCCGTCCGCCGAACGACCCCGTGGCTTCTGCCCGGCACGACCGGATGGCCGCTGCCGGGCTGGATCCCTTCTACGGCTACACGCTGCCGCAGGCCGTCATCAAGCTCCGCCAGGGTTTCGGTCGCCTCGTGCGGTCCACCACGGACCGGGGCGTCGTGATGATCCTCGACAGACGTCTGCACGATCACGCCTACGGGCGCGTGTTCCTGTCGTCGCTGCCGAACGCCCGGCGCCACACGGGCCCATGGCGCTCGGCCCTGGGGATGTTGCGAAGCTTCTTCGACGAGCGCGAGTAGCGCCTTGCGGCCGCCCACGGTCCGTGTGACGTTCGGGCTCCCCGGGTGTTCAGATGTACCTCGAGTTGCGCCTTCTCGCTGGAAACGCCAACCCCGTGCTGGCTGCGGCGATCGCCGCCGCGCTGGGAGCACCGCTCGGAAACGCGCGGGTGAGCAAGTTCTCGGACGGTGAGACGCAGGTGGAGATCGAGGACAACGTCCGCGGGCGCGACGTCTTCCTGATTCAATCCACGTGCTACCCGGCGAACGACCACCTGATGGAGCTCCTGATCATGGCCGACGCGTGCAAGCGCGCGAGCGCCGGTCGGATCACCGCCGTGGTGCCGTACTACGGCTACTCCCGGCAGGACCGCAAGGTCGCACCGCGGGCGCCGATCAGCGCGAAGCTCGTGGCCGACCTGTTCACCACGGCGGGCATCGACAGGGTGCTCACGCTCGACCTGCATGCCGGTCAGATCCAGGGGTTCTTCGACATCCCGGTGGACAACCTCTACGGCGGGCCGACCATCCGCGGAACCGTCGCTCGCTACATCGATGGGCCCAGCACGGTCGTCGTCTCTCCCGACGCCGGCGGCGTCGAGCGGGCTCGCGGCTTTGCCAAGCCCCTCGGCGCTGGCCTCGCGATCATCGACAAGCGGCGCTCCGGGCCCAACCAGTCCGAGGCCCTGCACATCATCGGCGACGTGCGCGACAAGGACTGCGTCATCGTCGACGACATCGTCGACACGGCAGGTACCCTCGGCAAGGCCGCCACGGCGCTCAAGGAGGGCGGTGCCAAGCGCATCTTCGCGGTCGCCACCCACGCGGTGCTGTCCGGTCCGGCCATCACCCGGTTGACCGAGAGCAAGATCGAGAAGGTGTTCGTGACCGACTCGATCCCCCTGCGCCCGGAGGCCATCGCCAGCGGCAAGTTCGTCCAGGTGCCGATCGGCGGGGTGCTCGCCGAGGCCATCCGCTCGATACACTCGAACGACTCGGTCAGCCGCCTCTTCCGGTGATGCTGACTGTCACACGTCTGGGCTAAGCTTCGCCCATGCGCATCGCCGTGCTCACCCGCCCCGACCTGTTCCCCGCGTGGCATGGCGCGGCCGTGAAGATCGTGCGTACAATCGACGCCCTCGCCGCGCGCGGCGATGTCGTGACTGTCGTGACGGAGGACCGGGACCAATACTGGCGAGTCGATGCCGCGGGATGGACGGCTGTGCCGTTCGGCCCGCGCTTTCGTGCCGTCGAGGAGTGGCCGGTGCTGCGAAACCAGTCCCGAGCCGCCCGATGGGTGCGCCGGGCGGGGTTTCCGGAGGAAGAAACGATACTCTATCGCCCGATGTTCGACCCGGCGTGGTGGGCGAGGGTGCTCCACGTCTCCCACGTGGAGCGGATTGAACGCTGGCAGCCCGAGTTTCCGGGCTTCGTCGTCCCAGCCTGGATCGCGCGGGCGGCGTTCGGAGGCCGCATCGCCGTCGGCACCCACAACGCCGAATTCGATCGCCTGGCCCAGACGAATACGCTCGCGCCCGCCCGGATCGCCCGCCTCAAGCGGCTCGAGGCCGCGCTCCTGAACCGGGCGGACGACGTGGTGGTCTGCTCACCGAGGGATCGCGAACGGCTTCGGGAGGCCGGCGTCACCCGGCCCATGTGGCATGTCCCGCACGGCGTGACCCTGGCCGCCTACCGTGCGCGGCCGGCGGACCTGCGGGTGCGGTACGGGCTGGGAGGGGGGCCCGTGCTGTTCTTCCACGGCACGCTGCACTACGGCCCGAACCGCGATGCCGTCGAGTTCCTCGCGCGCACGCTGGCGCCGGCGTTGCCTCGCTCCGCGTCGATCCTGATCGCAGGCGTGTCGCCCCCGCGGGAGCTGGGGTGCGACGGTCCCGGGGCGACTGTGCGGTTCACCGGGCCGATCGACGACCTGCCGGAGCACATCCTCGCCGCCGATGTGTGTCTGTGCCCCGTGTTCGCCGGCGGGGGTACGCGGATGAAGCTGCTCGAGTACTTTGCCGCAGGAAAGGCGGTGGTCTCGACCCCTCTCGGTGCCGAGGGCCTCGCTGTGGTGCACGATCGGGAGCTCGTGCTCGCCGAACGCGAGGGTTTCGTCGCGGCGGTGGAGCAGGTGCTGTGGGACACCGCGGGGCGCCGCCGGTTGGGCACCGCGGCCCGAAGGTGGGCGGCCGGGTACGATTGGCGTGCTGTCGGAGCAGCGTGGCAGGCAGTGCACCGCGGCGCAGGGGCGGACTTCGTCGCCGAGGTGGCTGTCGACGCCCACCTGCCGCCCCGCACGGCATCGAAGCCGCTCACCTTGCTCTTTCTGATCAACCGCGGGTGCAACCTGCGTTGTACCTTCTGCGACCTGTGGGAGGGCAAGGAGAACGTGGGGCTCGCGGACGCCGAACGGCTGTTCGAGGAGGCCCGCGCCATCGGGACGAAGACAGTGGTGCTCACTGGCGGGGAGCCGCTCCTGCACCCGCAGTTCTTCGAGATCGTCTCCGCGGCCCGGGCGCGAGGGCTCTCGGTGAACCTCACGACGAACGGCACGCTCGTCGAGCGCCACTGGCAGCGAATCGTGGACAGCGGGATCGACAGCCTGTCGATGAGCATCGATGGATTGCCCCCGACGCACGACCGCCTGCGCGGGCGGGCGGGGAGCTTCGACCAGACGTGGGCGGCCCTCGAGCGTGTGATCAGCCATTCGCGCGCCGGCGGCGGGCTGGACCCCTGCGTGTACTTCACCGTGACCCGGGAGAACGTCGGCGAGCTGGTCGAGGTGTGGCGCAGGGTGCGACAGGCGGGTGCCCGGTTCGACTTCTGGCCGGTGAACGACGCTCCGGACCTCTACCTGCGGCCCTCCGACGAGCCGGCCTGGCGGGCCGCGGTCGCCCGGATCGCGCTGGAGGAGCGCGATGTCGCCGCGCGCGCCCACTACTACGCCGAGTCGCTCGGGTACCACAGGGGCGAGACCGGCCCGGTGCGCTGTCTCGGCTTCGTGGACCAGTATGGCGTTCGTTACGATGGCGCCTTGCTCCCATGCTGTGTATGGGGGGGCGACG
Source organism: uncultured Pseudomonadota bacterium (assembly GCA_903875225.1). Lineage (GTDB taxonomy): Bacteria > Myxococcota_A > UBA796 > UBA796 > SXON01 > CAIUMM01. The sequence continues at coordinate 96,263 of CAIQVJ010000103.1, read as the reverse complement.
GCCTTGCCGTCGGCAACGTGTTCACCACCCCCCTCTCGACCCTGTGGCGATCGCCCGAGGTCCAGTCCCGCCGCGAGCGCCTGTTCCAGGCTGGCTGCACGGTGGGTTGCTACAATCACAGCCTGTATGAGTTCGGTGTCTCGACCGGGCTGTCACACCGCGTTCCACCCGTTCAAGGAGAATAGACGAAGATGCCCTGGGTTCCGGTACAGTTCAAAGGCAAGGATGTGTGGGCAGAGGTGGACGAGAGCGGGGCGGCCGTGGTCACCGGGGGACTGCGCAAGGTCCGGTACTCCCAGGCTGCAGGCGCACGGTTGTATACGGCAAATGCTGGGAACATCCAGAGCACGGGCGCGGCCGTCGTACACCTGCCCGAACCCGCGGAGGCCGACGAGCCCCGGGCGCCCCGCGCGGCCGGTAGCGGGTTCGGGAAGGCGGGAACACGTACTGCCGCGCAGGCGGCAGCGGCGAACGTCGATGCGAAGACCCGGATCGCCGCACTGGCGCCGGATGTGATCCGGGCCTTCACCGACGGCGCCTGCTCCGGAAATCCGGGCCCCGCCGGCTCCGGCTGCGTAGTCAAGTTTCCCGATGGTCGGCTGATCGAGCGCCACAAGGCGCTCGGGGAGGCGACCAACAACATCGCAGAGCTCGTCGCGATCGGCATGGCGCTCGAGGTGCTGCGCGCCGAGAACACCGACCCCGCCTCGCGAATCGTGATCTTCTCCGATTCCTCGTACTGTCGCGGTGTGCTCACCCAGGGGTGGAAGGCCAAGGCCAACGGCGTGCTGATCCGGAAGCTGAAGGAGGCCATGGCCCAGTGGCCCGGCGCTGAGCTGCACTGGGTGGCTGGTCACGTGGGGATCCCGGAGAACGAGCGCGCGGACGCGCTCGCCGGCAAGGGCGTGTACGAGAGCCGCTAGTCGTCGAGCGCCCCGTTGTCGATCCAGCTCGCAAGCTCGGCGAGGTGGTCCGCGTCGAGCCCGCTGCTGCCCGACGGCATCGCGATGCCGACGATGCCGCCGACGTTGGCGCACTTCTGCCACAGGAAGCTCGCCTCGTGGTCGCCGGGCTCCACCAGGTTGACGTCGGGCGCGAGCTCGGAGGGCACGCCCACGATCGCGGCGTAGGAGCCGCCGTCGTCGAGGCTCAGGCCCTGGGCGCCGCCCCCGCTGCCGTGGCAGGTGGAGAACGCGCAGGAGTTGTCGAACACGTCGGCCTGGACCTGCGTGAGGGTCGTCGGAGCAGGGCCGCAGGCGGCGAGGAGCAGGAGCGCAAACATGCGTCAGTCCGAGCAGATGTCAGGGGTGAGGGCAGGGTAGACCATCGAGACGGAGGCACACATCTCGCCAGGGAACGTGAGCGCCTCGTCGGTGTCGTTGTACCACTCGCACGTCGTGCGCCAGGTCGTGCCCGCCGGGGCGACCAGCGGGTCTGCGGTCATGTCCACGATGGGCGGCGTGTCGCGGTAGGCCGGGTCCCAGGCCTCTTCGTACATGGTCGTGGGGTTCCCGTCCGCGTCGAGCTCCTCGAGCTTGAAGTGGGTGCCCCACTCGTGCATGTGCCCCATCAGGTAGAGCATGTGGTACTCGGTGTCGAACGTGCAGTCGAACGTGAGGGTCTGCGACTCGTGCGCCGGGATCTCGAAGCCGGTGCGGTTCGTGGTCCACGGGGCGGACCACTCGGTCACCTCGTCCATCGGGATGGTCGGGGCGATGCCGATCGCGTTGACCTTCAGGGCATCCGCGGTGGTGTTGACGTTGTGGACCTGCAGGATCCACCGCTGGCCGCTGCGGAGCTTCGTGGCGATGCCGGTGGGCAGCACCATGCCGAACGCCTCGCCGTTGCCGGCGGTCGGAAGGATGATCGGCTCCAGCGAGTCCATCGGCAGATTCTGGGTCTCGGTGCAGTCGAAGAACGTGCCGTCCGGGAGGTCGGTCGCCGGCGTGGACGTGCCGAGCACCAGCACGTGATGGCCGTACTCCTGCTGCTGGTAGCCGCCGAAGCCCGTGAGGGCGACGTCCGGGCCGGTGTAGGTCCCAGCGAGGCACATCTGGGTGTCGCTGTAGGGCTGCACCTCGAAGGCGGGCATGGTCCAGACGACGTCGGTGGCTGTGGGGGCCGGGTAGTCGACGCCCTCGGTCATGGTGAGGTCGACGACGTTCACGTCCGCGGCGGTGTCGCTGCCGCTGGCGCAGGCGGTGAGCAGGGAGGGGACGAACAGCAGATAGCGCATGGAGGAAACCGTGGAAGGAGGTGACGAGCACAAGGCGCGTTCAGAAGGACGGGCGAAGCATGCTCATGTAGACGGTGACAGGGGTCTCGGCGCCGCGGGGCACGGCGACCTTGTTCTCGTTCGGGACGGTGATCGGGTCCCCCTCGTCGCCACAGCCGTCGGCGTCGACGTCCAGGCAGCCGAGCACCCAGACCACGCTGGCGTCGAGCGGTTGTGTCGTGTACAGCACGTCGGTCGGGCCGCCGCCGTCCGAGAGGTCCATCTGCGCCGAGATGTCCTCCAGCGGAACCGCGCCGTCGTTCGGTCCGACCGCGCTGGCGTCGTCCTCCGCGTAGATCGAGCCCGAGAACGTGCCGATGGGAGGCTGGTCCATCGAGGCGATGAGATCGGCCTCCATCCGGAACGAGAGCGCAAGGGATCCGGGGGAACCCCCTGTGTCGTCGTGCGTTTGGGAGTCGGCGCTGTCCGAGGTGGGCGCGCCAGTGCAGGCAAGCAGGAGGGCGAGGGTCAGGTGCATCGGGCCGGTAGGATGCGGCCGGGGGCCCGGTCCTGTCAAGTGCGTTTTCTGCCTGCTCTGCAATACGTCAAAAAAGCGATGCCTGCCGCAGGTTGTCGAGCGTGCCCCAGCGGGTCCGCACGCTGGCAGGAAGCGGCAGTCCAGCCTGGAGAAAGCGGGAGAGCCAGGCCCGGGTGACGGGGTCGGAGGGGTAGCCGCTCCCAACGCCCCCCTGGCTGGCGTACTCTGCGGACAGGGCCTCGATTCCCTCGTCTCGCAGCACCTTGGCGAAGATGCTGGCAGCGCCGACCACCGGCCATGTCGCGTCCGCCTTCGGCTCGATCGTCCACGCGTTCACCCCGCTCATCGCGACCAGGTGCGCTCGGAGCTTCGGGATCCCGCGTGGGTTCACGGGCGCGTCCAGGAACACGTGGTCGGGCTTCACGGCGGCCACGATGTCCAGGAAGGCCTGGATCTCGAGCGCGTTGAGGTTTCCCGCATCGATCTCCGCCGCGGAGATCGATCGCGTGTGGGGTTCGCCGAGCGCGCGGAGCGCCTCCCGCACCTCTACTCTGCGCCGCGCGGACAGCGCCTTGGAGTCGTCGGCCCCCGCGGCGCGTAGAGCAGCCTGCAGCGGCAGATCCGCGGGCCCGATCGTGCGCGCCAGACCGACGAGATCGAACACGAAACCACCGACCACCAGATCGCCCAGCACACACCCGCGCCCGGCTTCGTCGAGACCAAGGATTTTCATGCCGCCGCCATATCCGTGACCCCGCCAAACGGCCCATGACATCTCGTTGCCCGCGCCTACCGGTCGCGTTACTCGCGCGGCGTTCCGTCCGAGGCATTGATGATCAGTCCGTACGTCCCCCTGATGATCTCGCTCTTCATCGCGGTGTCGTTCAGTCTCGTGTTCGTCGGCTTGAGCAAGTTCTTCGGACCTCATCGTCCGAACGCCACAAAAGAGTCCGTGTACGAGTGTGGGATGCCCCCCGTGGCCTCCGCGCACCAGCGGTTCTCGGTGAAGTTCTACCTGGTGGCGGTGCTGTTCATCCTGTTCGACCTCGAAGCGGTGTTCCTGTTCCCCTGGGCGGTGGTGTACAAGAGCTTCGTGCTCGAGGGGCACGCCGTCTTCCTGATGACCGAGATGTTCTTCTTCCTCGGCGTCTTGTTCCTCGGGTGGGTGTACTGCTGGAAGCGCGGAGCTCTCAAATGGGACTAGAGTCGCACGTCAGTCAGCCTTTCCTGGCCACCCGCCTCGACGAGGTGATCAACTGGGGTCGGAAGTACTCGCTGTGGCCCATGCCGTTCGGCACGGCGTGCTGCGCGATCGAGTTCATGGGTGTCGTGAGCTCGCGGTTCGACGTGAGCCGGTTCGGCGCGGAGCTGGTGCGGTTCTCGCCCCGCCAGGCCGATCTGCTGCTGGTGATGGGCACCATCACGCAGAAGCAGGCGCCGGTCCTCAAGCAGATCTACGACCAGATGCCCGACCCGAAGTGGGTGCTGTCCATGGGCGCGTGCGCCAGTTCGGGCGGGTTCTACGACAACTACACGACCGTGCAGGGGATCGACGAGATCATCCCGGTGGACGTGTACGTGGCGGGATGCCCGCCGCGACCGGAGAACGTGATCGGCGCCGTGGTGAAGATCATGGAGAAGATCGACAGAGAGAAGGCAGCAAACTGGCGGTGAGTGCGGAGCCACAGGGCAGAAGCGCCCGAACGGGCGAGGAGCGACACTGATGATGACCGAAGCCGACGTTGCCGCCCGGGTGCAAGAGCACTTCGGGGCGCGCGTGCTTGAGGCCTACTCGTTCCGCGGCCAGCACGCGGTCACGATCGCGCCGAAGGACCTGCGAGAGGTGCTGATCTTCCTGCGTGACGTGCTGAAGTTCGAGTGGCTCGCGGATCTCGCCGGGGTGGACTACCTCGGGTTCGACGACCGCGAGTGGCGCTTCGAGGTCGTGTACGCGATGCTCTCGATGGAGAACAACGTGCGCTTCCGCGTGAAGGTCGCCGTGACGGACGACTCCGTGAGCGTGCCGAGCGTGTGGGACCTCTGGGCGATCGCGAACTGGGAAGAGCGCGAGGTCTGGGACATGTACGGCGTCCGGTTCGACAACCACCCGAACCTCCGGCGCATCCTGTGCCACGACGAGTTCGTCGGGCACGCGCTGCGGAAGGACTACCCGATCAACCGCCGCCAGAAGCTGTCTGCCCCCTCCGAGAGCATCCTGTGCGTCCGCTCGGAGCTCGCATGAGCCACCCCTTCTCCAAGTCGTCCACCGAGGTCGCGCCGCTTCACAGCGATCTGCTCACCATCAACATCGGTCCGGCGCACCCGGCCACCCACGGGACCCTGCGTCTGCAGATCCAGCTCGATGGCGAGACCGTCGCCAACGCCGCCGCCGAGATCGGGTACCTGCATCGCGGGTTCGAGAAGCAGGCGGAGGCCTGCCAGTACCAGCTGGTGATCCCCTACGCCGAGCGGCTCAACTACATGGGCCCGGTGCACAACTCCAACGCGTGGTGTCACGCCTGCGAGGGGCTCCTGGGCATCGAGCCACCCGCCCGCGCGCAGAGCCTGCGGGTGATCACGTCGGAGATGGCGCGGATCATCGATCATGCCGTGTGCATCGGCACCAACCTCGTCGACATGGGTGCGCTCACCAACTTCTGGTACATGTACAACTACCGGGAGAAGATCTACGACCTGATGGAGGAGCTCACCGGCGCCCGCATGATGGTGAACTACGCCCGGATCGGCGGGGTCTGCCTCGACGCGCCGGAGGGTTGGCTCGAGAGCGCACGTCGGGTGATGGCGGATCTCGCGGAGGTCCTCGGCGAGGTGCAGGGGCTCGTGTCCCGCAACCGGATCTTCATGGACCGTACGCAGGGCGTCGGGGTCATCACCCGGGAGCTCGCCATCTCCCATTCGGTGACCGGACCGTGTGGTCGCGCAGCCGGCGTGAACTGGGACCTTCGCAAGGCCCAGCCCTACTGGGGTTATGAAAAGTACGCCTTCGACGTTCCCGTCGAGACCACCGGCGACACCTATGCACGCACGATGGTGCGCTTTCGGGAGATGGAGGAGAGTCGGAAGATCATCCTCCAGGCCATCGACGCCATCAAGGACGGTCCGGTGATGGTGAGCGACCACCTGGTCGCGCTGCCCCCCAAGGACAAGGTCTACAACACGATGGAGGGGTTGATCAACCACTTCAAGCTCGTGATGCACGGCATCCGGCCACCGCGGGGCGAGTTCTACTCCGCCACCGAGGGCGGCAATGGGGAGCTGGGGTACTACATCGTCTCGGATGGCGGGCCCGCCGCGTGGCGCGTGCGCATCCGGCCCCCGTGCTTCGCGAACTACTCGGTCTTCCCCAAGATCATCACCGGGCAGCTGGTGGCGGATGCCGTCGCGGCGCTCGGCTCCATCAACGTCATCGCCGGAGAGTTGGACCGCTGATGAGCTCCCACGCCGCCCCCATCCCCGCCTCCCGCGGCCCCGTCGAGTGGCCCGATGCCCTGCTCCCCCAGGTCGAGGAAATCCTCTCCCGCTACCCGACCCGTCAGGCGGCCGTGATGCCGCTGCTCTGGCTCGCCCAGGACACCTGGGACTGGCTCGATCTCGACGTGATGCGGCTCGTTGCGCGCACCATCGACATCCCGCCGAGCCAGGTACACGCCGTCGCCAGCTTCTACACGATGTTCAAGAAGTCCCCGACAGGCAAGTACCTGATTCAGGTCTGCCAGACCTTGTCCTGTGCCCTGGTCGGCGCGGAAGCCGTCATCGAGCACATGGAGCGCACGCTCGAGGTCGACGAGCACGGCAACTCCAAGGACGGCCTCTTCACCGTGCTGCGCGTGGAGTGCCTCGCCTCGTGCGGCTCCGCCCCGATGATGCAGATCAACGAACACTTCTACGAGCGCCTCACCCCCGCCACGTGTGACCAAATCATCGCCGGGTTGCGGAGCGGCAAGCCGCTCGCGCTGCCCCGCCCCGAGGTAGACAAATGGACTTTCCCCGTATCCTGAGCGGCAATTGGGAGCTTGAGAACTCCCACAAGCTCGACGTCGCCCGTTCGTGCGGTACCTATGGCCGCGTACAGAAGGCGTTGGCGATGCCGCCCGTCGAGCTCATCCAGATCGTGAAGGACTCCGGTCTTCGCGGTCGCGGCGGAGCCGGGTTTCCAACGGGCATGAAGTGGAGCTTCGTGCCGTCTGCAGAGAAACGCGGGAACAAGCCCGTGTATCTTCTGTGCAACGCGGACGAGTCCGAGCCTGGGACGTTCAAGGACCGCTATTGCATGTGGAAGGACCCCCACCTGATGATCGAAGGCATGATCATCGCGGCCCACGCGATCGGCTGCAAGGTCGGGTACGTCTACATCCGCGGCGAGTTCCGGTACATCTATGACCGCTTGTGGGAGGCGGTGCACGAGGCACGCGCTGCCGGGCTCCTCGGGGAGAACATCCTCGGGACCGGCGTCGATTTCCAGTTGCACATCCACCTCGGCGCCGGGGCCTACATCTGCGGCGAGGAGACGGCGCTGATCTCCAGCCTCGAGGGCTTCAAGGGACAACCGAAGCTCAAGCCTCCGTTTCCGGCGGTCGAGGGCGCGTGGCACGCTCCCACGATCGTCAACAACGTCGAGACGCTCGCGGCCGTGCCCTGGATCATCGAGCACGGGGCTGCCGCCTACAAGGCGATCGGCACCGAGAAGAGCCCGGGGACCAAGTTGTTCTCCTGCTCCGGCCACATCCGCAAGCCCGGCGTGTACGAGATCCCGCTCGGCTACCCGATGCGTGACCTGATCAACGTCGAGTGCGGCGGCCTCCTCCCCGGACGCACGCTCAAGGCCGTGATTCCCGGCGGGTCGTCCGTCCCGATCATGACCCCGGACGAGGTCGCCAGGTGCAACATGGACTACGAGTCCATCAACACCCTGGCGGGCAGCTACCTCGGGTCGGGTGGGATGATCGTCATGGACGACACCACGGATCTCGTGGCTGCGCTCACGAACCTGCTCCGCTTCTATGCGCACGAGAGCTGCGGACAGTGCACTCCCTGCCGCGAGGGGTGCGGTTGGATGTACCACATCCTCTGCCGCGTCCGCGACAACTGTGCCACCGCCGAGGATCTGGTCACGCTCAAGGACCTCGCGGACAACATCCACAGCAAGACCATCTGCTTCTTCGGTGCTTCCGCCGCGATGCCCGTTCAGAGCTTTCTTCTCAAGTTCAAGGGCGAGTTCCTCGCTCGGATCGAGGCGGCCTCGAAGGGGCTCCCCGCGGGCTCCCATGTGAGCCCGGCCTCCCTCTCAGTCGTGGGAGCGTAGATGCCAAAGGTGAAGATCAACGACATCGAAGTCGAGGTCCCGGCAGGGACCAACATGATCGAGGCCGCCGCGGTGGCGGGCGTCGACATCCCGCACTACTGCTACCATCCGAACCTGTCCGTGGCCGGCAATTGCCGGATGTGCCTCGTGGACATCGTCGGTGGTCGCGCCCCGGAGATCGCGTGCAACATGCAGGCGCGCGACGGTCTCGCGATCCGCACGGACACGCCGGCTGTGAAGAAGATGCGGCAGTCGGTGATGGAGTTCATGCTGGTCAACCACCCGCTCGACTGCCCGATCTGTGACCAGTCCGGCGAGTGTCGGCTCCAGGACTACTACATGGAGCACGGCGACTACGACTCCCGCGGGGTGGAGGAGAAGGTCTCCAAGAAGAAGCGCCAGGACATCGGCGACAAGATCGTGCTCGATGCCGAGCGGTGTGTCGAGTGTTCGCGGTGTGTACGCTTCGGCGACGAGGTCACCGGCACCGGGGATCTCCGGTTGATGAACCGCGGGGATCACACCGAGATCGGCATGTTCCCGGGCGAGCGCCTGCAGCACCACTACCAGGGGAACCTCGCGGACATCTGTCCGGTGGGAGCGCTCACCAACCGGGACTTCCGGTTCCAACGCCGGGTATGGTACCTGAAGCAGACCGCTTCCATCTGCAGCGGTTGCGCAACGGGCTGCAACATCCAGGTCTGCCACCAGGAAGGCGAGGTCTTCCGCTACCTTCCACGTCGGAACGACGCCGTGAACAAGTCATGGATGTGTGACGAGGGCCGGGAGCAGGTCGCCGGGATCTCCGGGTTGAAGCGGATCCTTCGGAGCCGGGTGGATGGCAAGACGGTGGACACGGAGGCCGCCCTGATAGCACTGGCCGCCAGGTTGAAGTCCGCCACCCACGTAGGCGTGGTGCTCGGCTCGCAGGCTACGAACGAAGCCAACTGGGCGCTGCTCCAGACCGTGCGCAAGAACCTCAAGTCCGCACGGATCTTCGTCACCGCGGGGAACGATCCCGGCAGCTTCGAATACGCAGACAAGCTGCTCGTCGACACCGACAAGAACCCGAACTCCGCGGGCGTGGACCTGCTCGCGGCCTTCGACGGCCAGGTGGAGTCCTGGGAGGCGTTCGGCTCCGCAGTTGCGGACCTGGATCTCCTGCTGGTGCTCGAGGACGACGTGGTCGGGCGCCTGGCCGGGCGTCGCACCGCGGCTGCGATCGCCTACCTCGGGGTGAGCCGGAACGCGACCTCCGAAGCCGGAAGCATCGTCGTTCCCGTGTGCCATCCGGTCGAGATGGACGGCTCCTACGTCAACCGGCAGGGTCGGGTGCAACGTATCCGGCGTGCGGTGAACGCCGCCGGCGATGCACTTCCCGCGTGGCTCATCGTGGACCGCCTCGGCGCGAAGCTCGGCGTCGCGCCCGGTACCGGGATGGTGGCGGCCGCGTTCAACTCGATGGCGCGGGCTGTGCCGCAGATGCGGGGCCTCGAGTTCAAGACGTTGAGCGAGGCCGGCCAGCAGCTCATCGTAGAGACGGCGCCCGTGGCGCCCACGGAGGCGACGGTATGAGCTTCGACGATCTCGTCAGCTGGCTTGGTGACGGCGCCATCCCATACTACCTGGCGCTTGCCAAGTGTGTCTTCGCCGTCCTGTTCGTCATGCAGTTGGTGCCGGTGCTGATCTGGGCCGAGCGCAAGGGTGCGGCGTACATCCAGGACAGGCCCGGTCCGAACCGGGCGCACATCATGGGCATCCGCGCCGGCGGGCTCGTGCACACGTTGAACGACGTGGTGAAGCTGGTGATGAAGGAGGACATCATCCCAGGGCACGTCGAGAAGCGGTACTGGGCGGCAGCGCCCGTGATTGCCATGTCCGTCGCGCTGATGACGTGGATCGTGGTTCCGTTCGGCGACAACTTCCTCGGCTACCAACTCAAGGTGTCCGACATCGACGGCGGCCTGCTCTTCGTGCTCGCGGGCACGTCCATCGGCGTGTACGGCGTGATGCTCGCCGGTTGGGCGTCCAACAACAAGTTCAGCCTGCTCGGCGGCCTCCGGGCGAGCGCCCAGATGGTCAGCTACGAGCTCTCCATGGGCCTCTCGGCTGTCGTGGTCTTCCTGATGGCAGGGTCGGTCTCGCTCTCCAACATCGCCGAGATGCAGGCGGGCGCGATCTGGAACTGGACGGTGTTCACGCCGGTCGGACTCCTGGCCTTCGTGCTCTTCTGGACTGCGGCTTTCGCAGAGACCAATCGCACGCCGTTCGACCTGCCAGAGGGTGAGGCCGAGCTCGTGGGTGGGTACCACACCGAATACAGCTCGCTGCGTTTCGCCCTGTTCTTCATGGGCGAGTACGCCAACATGATCGTCGCCGCCTCCGTGACTGCGACCTTGTTCTTCGGCGGGTACAACGTGCCCTTCGTGACCCCCGACATGTTGCGGGAGCACAGCGATGGGGTGTTGATCGCTGCCGGTGCGGCGATCCCCCTGCTCGTCGTGTTCGCCGTAGTCGCGTGGAAGCGCCGGGAGCGCCCGTTCTACCAAGCGTTGCCCGCCGGTGACGCGCGCCTGAAGGAGCCGATGTTCTTTGTCGCGGTGTGGCTCGGCGCTGCCGGTGCGTGCGCCGCGTTGGCGGTCGCCGGTCTCCTCGGGGTGAGCCAACAGCTCTCCCTCAACACCCTCACGTTCGGCTGGCTCGAGAACGCCACGGTGTTCGGCCCCGATCTGGTGGCCGCCGTCGTCGGCATCACGGTGCTCATCGCAAAGGTCTTGTTTGGCTGCTGGTTCTTCATCTGGGTGCGTTGGACCGTCCCGCGGTTCCGCTATGACCAGCTGATGGACCTCGGCTGGAAGCGGATGCTGCCACTCGCCCTCGCGAATGTGCTCGCAGCTGGCATCTGGGTCGCGCTCTTCCCGAACGGCCTCCTTGAAACCCTCGGTCTGAAGTAAGGAGTCGCGGATGGCAATGCCTGCAGCCCGAAAGATGACCTCCCTGGAGTCCATCTACCTGGTCGAGCTCTTCAAGGGCCTGGCCCTCACGATGGGACACGTCGTGAAGAACCTGTTCGACCAGAACCGGTTCGTCACCATCGAGTACCCCGATGTGCGAAAGACGATGGCGGAGCGCTATCGCGGAGCGCACCGCCTGCTCCTGCGCCCGGACGGCAAGGTCAAGTGCGTCGCCTGCATGTGTTGTCCGACGATCTGTCCGGCCAAGTGCATCACCATCATCGCAGGTGAGGCCCCGGACGACCCGGCCGAGAAGTTTCCGGTCGAATTCGACATCGACATGCTGCGCTGCATCTTCTGCGGCTTCTGCGTCGAGGCCTGCCCCAAGGATGCGATTCGGATGGACACGCGCATCTACGAGGTGAACGCCTACACCCGGCAGGCGCTGATCCACAACAAGACCTACATGGTGAACCTCATGGACGGCATCAAGCCGCCCGCAGAGGAATTCTACCGGCTCAACCCGGAGAGCGCTCCTGCAGGGTTCGTCTCGTCACCGTCGGCCAGCGGGGCTCCCTGATGTTTGAAGCTGTATTCTTCTACCTCTTCTCGCTCTTCGCGATCGTGTCCGGGGTCGGTGTGGTCACCATGCGGAACCCGATCGCCAGCGCCCTTTCGCTGGTGATCTGCTTCTTCTTCCTCGCGGCAGACTACGCGCTCCTGGGCGCACACTTCGTGGCGGTCATCCAGATCCTGGTCTACGCCGGCGCCATCATGGTGCTGTTCATCTTCGTGATCATGCTGTTGAACCTGCGGCACGGCGATCACCTCACGTTCAACGACATCGGGCCCAGGGGTGTCGTAGGCATGGCCACAGCCGGCCTGTTCGCAATCGGACTGTTCACCGCGCTCGGGCAACTTCCCGAGACCCTCCCCGCCCCGGTGGGGGCCGAGTACGGCACGATCGCGATGATCGGCCGTGCCCTCTTCGAGGGCCCGTATCTGCTCCCGTTCGAGACCGTTTCTGCGCTGCTCACCGTCGCGGTCGTTGGCGCCGTGGTGCTTGCCAAGAAGGAGATCTGATGGAATCCGTTGGTCTGATCCCCGTGCTTGCGGTGAGCGCAGTGCTCTTCGTGACCGGGATCGCGGGCGTACTGACCCGAAAGAATGCCTTGATCGTGTTCATGAGCGTTGAGCTGATGCTCAACGCCGTGAACCTCTCGTTTGTTGCCTTCGCCCGCCAGTTTGGCACGGTGGACGGCATGATCTACGCGGTGTTCGTCATGGCGGTGGCTGCCGCCGAGGCCGCGGTCGGACTGGCGCTCGTCATCCTGTTGTTCCGCAACCGGATGACCGTCAAACTCGATGATCTCGACATCATGAAGGGGTGAACATGCTGGCCCTCATCCCCGCTCTACCGCTCTTCGGCGCAATCCTCAACGGAATCCTCCGCGGCCCTCGTGCCGTGGCGGGTGCCATCGCGACTGCGATGGTGGCGCTCTCCGCAGCGCTGTCGTTCGTCACCTTGTTCCAGGTCATGGGCACCCCCGAGGGAGGGGAGTACCCGACCCAGCTGCTCTGGACCTGGTTCAGCACCGGTTCGGTGCACGTGGACATCGCGTTCCGCGCGGATCCGCTCTCCGCAGTGATGATGTGCATCATCACGGGCATCGGGTCGCTCATCCACCTGTACTCCGTCGGGTACATGGACGACGAGGCAGACAAGGCGAGCGTCTGGCGGTTCTTCTCCTACTTGAACCTGTTCATCTTCGCGATGTTGCTGCTGGTCATGGGCGACAGCTTTCCGCTCATGTTCGTGGGGTGGGAGGGTGTCGGGCTGTGTTCCTACCTGCTCATCGGGTTCTGGTACACGAACAGTGACTACGCCAGCGCGGGCAAGAAGGCGTTCATCACCAATCGGGTCGGGGACTTTTCGTTCCTCATCGGGCTGTTCTGGCTCTACTGGAGCCTCGGGGGCCACGCGACCCTCAACTTCGTGCAGCTTGCCGAGGTGATCGAGAAGCACCCCGAGCTGGTCGGCGGGTTCGGCGGTGTGGCCGTGACGGGCATCTGCCTGCTCTTCTTCGGCGGCGCGACAGGCAAGAGCGCGCAGATTCCGTTGTTCGTGTGGCTGCCCGACGCGATGGCCGGCCCCACGCCGGTCTCCGCGCTCATCCACGCGGCCACCATGGTCACCTCCGGCATCTACATGATCTGCCGGCTGAATTTCCTCTACGTGCTGGCCCCCGGTGCGATGGCCACGGTGGCCACCATCGGCGCCCTGACTGCGCTCTTCGCGGCCACGATCGCCATCACCCAGAACGACATCAAGAAGGTGCTGGCCTACTCCACGGTCTCCCAGCTCGGGTTCATGTTCCTCGGGGTTGGTGTCGGCGGGTTCACGGCCGGCTTCTTCCACGTGCTCACCCACGCGTTCTTCAAGGCCCTGATGTTCCTGGGCTCCGGGTCGATCATCCACGCGCTGCACCACGAGCAGGACATGCGGAAGATGGGCGGGCTCCGCAAGTTCATGCCGATCACGTTCGCGACGTTCTTCATGGGCTACCTCGCGATCATCGGCTTCCCGATGTTCTCGGGCTTCGTCTCCAAGGACGAGATCCTCTGGCTCACCTGGTCGACGCAGATGTTCGACACCTTGCCGCTCGGCGACGTGATGCCGAAGGTGCTGTGGGCCATCGGCTTCGGCACTGCGCTGATGACGGCGTTCTACATGTCACGGCTCATGTTCATGACCTTCTTCGGTGAGTACCGGGGCGGTCACGCGCACGACGCTCATGACGCACACGGCCACGGCGATCACGGCGGGCACGCCCACACCCCGCACGAGTCGCCCATCGTGCTCACGCTGCCGCTGATGGTGCTCGCGTTCCTCTCGGTGTTCGGCGGCGCGCTCAACCTGCCCCGTTGGTTGCCGATGAGCGGCGGCATGGAGCACTTCCTGGCTCCGGTGTTCGAGCCTGCAGAGCGCGTCGTGCACTTCGCCGAGGGCGGGAGCCTCGAGTTCGTGCTCATGGGCCTCACCACCCTCGGGGTGGCAGCCTCTGTGGCGTTCGCCTACACGCTCTACCTCAGCAAGCCTGAGCTGCCGGCATCCATCGCCGCGAAGTTCCCCAGGCTCTACACCGGATCGCTCAACAAGTGGTTCGTGGACGAGATCTACGAAGCCCTGCTGCTCACCCCCATCGTGACGGTGTCCCGGCAGGTGCTGTGGGCAGTGGTGGATGCGCAGTTGATCGACGGTGCAGTGAACGCGGCCGGGAAGGTGGCGGTGCTCGCCGGTACGTTGCACGGCCGGATCGGCTGGGGCAGGGTGCAGGTCTACGCCATATCCATCGCCCTGGGGGCCGCACTCATCGTGACCGCCTACGCCATCGGGGGCAACTGATCATGCTCTCTCTCGTCACCTTCCTCCCCATCATCGGCGCCCTGGTGCTGGCCATGCTGCCCCGCAGCGTGGCCAAGCCCGCGGCCCTGGCGATATCCCTCGTCGCGCTCGCCGCGTCGCTCCCGCTCTGGTTCGGCTACGATCCGCACGGCGCCGACTTCCAGTTCGTGGAGGACATGGCGTGGATCGACGCGTTCGGCGTCCGGTACCACATGGGCATCGACGGCGTGGCGCTGCTGCTCATCCTGCTCACCACCGCGCTCACGCCGATCATCATCCTGGCGGGCTTCTCGGGTGTGGAAGACAACCACCGCGCCTACTTCGCGCTGATGCTCGCGCTCGAGGGCGCGATGATCGGCACCTTCGCCGCGCTGGACACCTTCCTGTTCTACATGTTCTGGGAGCTCGTCCTGCTCCCCATGTACTTCCTCATCGGCATCTGGGGCGGCCAGCGTCGCATCTACGCCACGGTCAAGTTCTTCATCTACACGGTCGTCGGGTCGCTGTTGATGCTGGTCGCGTTCGTGTCGTTGTACTACCTGCACTACCAGCAGACAGGCACCTGGTCCACCGACCTCGGACCCCTGCTGGCCATGGAGATCCCGTACGACGCCCAGCTCTGGATGTTCCTCTGCTTTGCGCTGGCGTTCGCGATCAAGGTCCCGATGTTCCCGTTCCACACGTGGCTGCCGGACGCGCACGTCGAAGCCCCGACCGGCGGCTCGGTCGTGCTGGCCGGTGTCATGCTCAAGATGGGGACCTACGGCTTCTACCGGTTCGCCATGCCGCTGTTCCCGCAGGCCGTCATCCACTTCGGTCCGTGGATGATCGGGCTCGCGGTTGTCGGCATCGTCTACGGCGCGCTGGTCGCGATGGTCCAGGACGACATCAAGAAGCTGGTCGCGTACAGCTCCGTGAGCCATCTCGGCTACTGCATGCTCGGCCTCTTCGCGCTCAACGCGCCAGGGGTGAGCGGCTCGGTGTACCAGATGCTCAACCACGGGGTGAGCACCGGCGCGCTCTTCCTGTTGGTGGGCGTCCTCTACGAGCGCCGCCACACCCGCATGATCGCCGACTACGGCGGGCTCGCGAAGATCGTTCCCCGATTCGCCTTCGTGTTCATGGTCGTGACCTTCAGCTCCATCGGCCTGCCCGGGTTGAACGGGTTCGTCGGCGAGTTCCTGGTGCTCCTCGGCGGCTTCCAGTACGCGCCGATCCCCACGGTGATCGCCATCAGCGGCGTCATCTTCGGCGCGACCTACATGCTCTGGGCCTTCCAGCGTGTGGTGTTCGGGCCTCTCAAGAACGCTGCGAACGAGAAGCTCGCGGACCTCAACCCCCGCGAGATGGTCTACCTGGCGCCTCTGCTCGTCATGATCGTGGTCATGGGCGTGATGCCGCAGCCCTTCCTCGATCGCATCAACCCCTCGGTGGATCGGTTCGTCGCCCGCTTCGCGGACCACTACGAGGGCACGCCGTACGTGCACGCCGGACCCGTTCCTGGTTGGATCGCCGCCGGCAGATCCGTCGCTCCCGACCTCCCGCACGACCCGGAGCACACGGGCGCGTTGCCCGAGGCCCCCGTCCTACCCGCTGTCACGCCGGCGGTCGAGTAAGCCATGCCCACGTTCAACGACCTCTGGCTCGCCTCTCCGGCGCTCCTGCTCTTCTTCGGGGCCCTTGCGATCATGCTGGGCGAGGCCATCGTGCGCCCCGCCTCGAAGGTCGGGTTCTGGGCCCTCGCGCTCGGAACGCTCGGCGGCGCGGCCCTGCTCAGCGTCGTGTTGTTCGGCTACGACGCGCAGAGCGCCTTCGGGGGCATGCTCCGGGTGGACAAGTTCGGCTTGTTCATCCAGATCACCTGCATCATCGGGGCGATCCTCGCGGTCGCATTCAGTGACGACTACCTGGAGCGCCTCAACCTGCGCGTCGGAGAGTACTACGCGCTCGTCCTGTTCGGTGTGTGTGGCATGGGCCTCATGGCGCAGGCGAACGACCTGATGATGGTGTTCGTCTCGCTCGAGGTGATGAGCATCTCGATGTACGTCCTGTGCGCGATCAAGCGTGCGGATCCGGCCAGCGTCGAGAGTGGCTTCAAGTACTTCATCCTCGGGGCCTTCAGCTCCGGGATCATGCTCTACGGCATCTCGTTCCTGTACGGCGCCACGGGCAGCACGTCCCTTCCCAGCATCGGCGCCTATTTCATGGGCCAGCACCAGGGGATGCAGCCCGTGCTCGTCGCCATTGGTGGCGGGCTCCTGATCGTCGGCTTCGGCTTCAAGGTCGCGAGCGTGCCCTTCCACATGTGGGCCCCCGACGTCTATCAGGGCGCCCCCATCTCGGTCACCGCGCTCATGGCCTCCGGCGTCAAGGCCGCGAGCTTCGGCGCCTTCGCCCGCTTCATCTTCGGCGCTGTCGGAGCCCACTCGGCGGGGTTCGAGGGTGTGCTCTGGTGGATGGCGGCATCCACGATGGTCGTCGGCAACCTTGGCGCGCTCGCGCAGCGCGACCTGAAGCGCATGCTCGCGTACTCCTCGATCGCCCACGCTGGCTACCTGATGATGGCGCTCGCCGCGGCTTCCGGCGGAGAAGCCCGCTCGAACGCGGCGTTGGCCTCCCTGTTGTTCTACCTGGCGGCGTACACGTTCATGAACGCAGGGGCCTTCACGGTGCTCGCGGTCTTCACCCGGGAAGGGGAGGACCGCACGGATCTGGACTCGCTCGCGGGCCTTGGCAAGCGTCACCCCGCCCTTGCGATGGGCCTCTCGCTATGCCTGCTCTCCATGGCGGGCATCCCCCCGACGATGGGTTTCGTGGGCAA
Source organism: uncultured Pseudomonadota bacterium (assembly GCA_903875225.1). GTDB lineage: Bacteria > Myxococcota_A > UBA796 > UBA796 > SXON01 > CAIUMM01. Next base: position 79,006 of record CAIQVJ010000103.1, on the reverse strand, counting down.
GTTCTACCTGTTCTCCGCAGCCGTGCAGTCCGGCAACGTCGGGCTCGCCATCATCGGCGCCCTCGCGGCGGCAAGCGGCGTGTACTACTACCTTCGTCCGATGGTTTGGATGTACATGAAGGAAGGCGGTGCCGAGGTTCGCACCTCTCCGGCCGCGCTCACCGGTCTGGCGATCTCCGGCTTCGCGCTGTTGGCGTTCGGCCTGGTCCCCGGGCCCGTCCTCGAGCTGGCGCAGCGGTCGCTTCAGAGCTTGTTCGCGTAGGCGCTGGTCGGGGGGCAACCGCTACGCGTTGCGGCGACCCACCTGCAGAGAGCGCGTTGGCGGCTACAGGAGGCGTTCAGGCCCCCGTGTCTATTCCTCACACATTTGCGCTATACTGTGTGGGATCGGAGCGGTCATGCCTTCCTCGTTTTCCAAAGCCAGCCGTCTGTCGCTTTCCCTCGTGCTGCTGGGAGGCCTCACTGCGCTCGTGGGTGGGTGCGACGGTGGCGGGGGCAAGGGCCCGAGCACGGGGATCGAGGAACAGGCGGGGCTCACCTTCACGCCCCCCGAGGCAGGCCGCGGAACCACCGTGGATGCCCGAATCACGTCGGGTACATCGGTGTTCTCGTTCGACGGCACCACCACCCTGGATCTCGGTCAGGGCGTGACGGTCAACAGCATCACGGTGCTCGACGGCTGGACTGCCGTCGCGAACATCAGCATCGGTGACGCCGCGGATCTCGGCCCGCGCGATGCCATCGTCGGTGCGTCCGCCGGTGAGTTGACGATCCCGAACGCGCTCACGGTCACGGACGATTCGTTCACGATCAACCCCGACCGCGGGCTGATCGGTGAGAGCGTCCAGGTCGAGATGTTCGGCAAGAACACCACCTGGGTCGGCGGGGACACCTGGGCGTGGTTCGGCGATGGCATCGAGGTCACGGCTGTCACCGTCATCTCCGAGACCGACCTGATCGCAGACGTCACCATCGATCGCGACGCCGTCCCGGGCCTGCGGGACGTGTCGGTGGACGCCGGCTCGGACGTCACCACGCTCTATTCGGGCTTCCAGGTCGACCGTGTCAGCATGTCGGCCGTATTCGACCCCCCCGAGGCCTCGCAGGGCGACACGGTGAACTTCACGGTCGAGGGGATCGGCACCCACTTCGACGACGCTTCGGCGATGGAATTCTGGAAGGGCGGCGACCAGAAGGGGGACATCATCATCGACGACATCAACGTCGTAGATGCCGAGCACATCAACGGCTCGATGACGCTCTCGAATGCCGCTGAGGTTGGCCTGCGCGACGTGCTCGCCCGCACGGACACCGAGGGCGTGTTGATGCAGGACGCGCTGAACGTGCTCGACGCCCCTGCAGACCTCTCGAACGTCGGCATCTCGCTCGCATTCAACGTGGTTCGCGGCATCGACAACGCCACCGGCGCGGTCTCCGAGTACGTCACCGGGCAGGCGGTGTTCTACCTGCCGCTCGACCCCCCCTGCGGTGCAGGGTCGCCCCCCGCCAGCGGGCCGCAGCCCTACGATGTGAACGGCACGTTCGAGTTCCCCGATCCGGTGGATCAGCCAGACTGTCCGAACAACGACACGGTGGGCGCTGGCCAGCACGTGTGGTTCGAGTCCGACTGCAACGTGGTCACCCTCGATCGCAACGTCGATCCCTCCAGCGGCATGATCTACTACAGCGCAGCGCTCACGATGGAGGACTACTGCCCTGGCCAGTACGGGCCCCGTGCCTACGACCTGCACACCGAAGGAGAGGAGGGCGGGATCGGCGAGTACATCCTCGACGCCGTGCAGCCCACCGTTCCGGCCGACTACCAGATGCTCACCCCGGCGCTGTGGGGCAACTACACCTGGAACCGCGCGGAGGACTTCAACTACACCTGGACCCCCGCCCAGACCTACCCCGACGCCATCTTCGCCACGGGCATCACGGGCACGCTGGTCTCGGACGGGAAGGGCGGTCAGGTCGCGTCGCTCCCCTGGGACGACGGTGACCACACCTACATCGCAAGTGAATTGCAGACCCTGGAGGCCGGCAACGTCAGCTTCTACATGGAGAGCTACATCAAGGGCCCCTACTTCGGGTTCCCGTTCTCCACGATCCAGACGAACCAGTCGAGCTCCTACATCTACATTTCCGGCTCGATGGTGCTGGAATGAGGGCTGGGCACCCCGCTCCCGTCCTGGGGGCCCTGGTCCTGGTCTCCCTCACGGGTTGCGTCGATCAGAACCTGAAACAGGCCCGCAAGGACGGTATCGCCGTCGTCCTGGGGGACTTCGACGACATCACGACCTCGCTCGTGGCGCTCGACATCGCGAGCGAGCCCTGGGACGGGTTCATCGTGCAGGCCACCTACGATCCTTCGGATGACAGGCTGCAGCGCGGTGATCTGGCGCTGCAGGCAGAGGCTCTGCTCACGGACACCGAGGGGGAACTCGACCTCGACAACTACGGCACCCTGTTCGTCAGCTCCGGCACTCGCGGCCTCGGCGCCACGCAGTACAACGACGGCACGCTGCCGGACGACAGCATCATCACCAACACCGAGCCGCTGCAGGCCGACACCTGCGAGTTCGCGACCTCCGCCGGCCTGCTCGTCGCCACCGATTGGGCCTACGACCTGATCGAGTTCTGTTGGCCCGACGCGATCGAGTTCGTTGGGGACGACACGGTGATCGATGCCGCGCAGACCGGGGTCGCCGGGTCTGACGTGCTGGCCACCGTCAACGACGAGAAGCTCAAGGCGGACGTGGGAGATGCGGTCACGATCACCTACGACTACAGCGCATGGTCGGTGATCGAGTCGGTGGCTGCGGACACGGAGGTGCTGCTCTCGGGCGACATCTCCTACCAACCCTCGTCTACCGAGGCGGCGAAGACGTTGACCAACGTGCCCCTGCTGGTCCGATTTGCGGCAGGTAACGGGCAGGTGGTGTTCAGCACCTTCCATCTTTCAGCCCAGAATCCCACACTGCAGCAAGCGATCCTGCTCGACGGCATGGACGGGCTCACGCGCGGTGGTGGGTCGACAACCGACTCGGGAGGCGCCAGTGGCTCGTGATCGTCTGATTTGGCTCTTGCCGGGGCTCTCCACCGGGTTGATCGTCGGGCTGTGCTCGTGCTCGGACTCGGCGTTCACCCAACTCACCCAGACGGATCTGTTCGTCCAGAATTCGCTGCAGACGGTGGACGTTCTGCTCGTCGTGGACAACTCGTGCTCGATGGTCGAGGAACAGAACAAGCTCGCCACGAACTTCGACACCTTCATCCAGTATTTCACCGATGCCAACGTGGACTGGCAGATCGGCGTGGTCACCACCGACACCTACCAGGAGAAGTTCTCCGGAAGGTTGATTGGGGGGGACGACGAGATCATCGTGGTGAACGCCGAGGGCCAGGCGGAGGATACCGTCGCGTGGGACAAGACCTGGCCGGTCGGGCCGGGCGTGCTCTTCTCCCTGGATCCAAGCTGGGACACCGTCACGGGAAACGACACGTTGGAGCACTGGTGCACCGACTCTCCGGCCACGCCTGGCGCCGCCAATCCCGGCTGCGGCGGCTCCGGGACAGGCGCCGACGACAGGCTCGGTCAGGTGCTCGTCACCGAGTTCATGCCGGATCCGGACGCTGTCGAGGACAGCCTGGGTGAGTGGTTGGAGCTCACCAACATCGGCGACACCGACGTGGACATGACCGGCTGGGCACTGGCCGACGCGGGCAGGAACTACGCGGAGGTGCCGGACGGCACGATCATCGCGGCAGGCGGCTCGTTGGTGTTCGCCCGCTCGTCGGACACGTCGGTGAACGGGGACGTTCCGGCCGACGTCGCGCTGGGCGATGCGTTCACGATGAACAACCACGACCTGTACATCACGCCCGAGACGGACGACCCCTCGGCCGTCTTCGCCGAGATGGTGGCGCAGGGCACCAGCGGAAGCGGGACCGAGATGGGCCTCGAGGCTCCCTGGCTGGCCGTGAACGAGCCGCTCGTGTCCACCGAGAACACCGGCTTCCTGCGCGACGACGCGAACCTCTCCATCCTCGTCGTGAGCGACGAGGAGGACTCCTCCCCGATGTCCGTGTCGGACTACCTCAACGGGTTCGTCGACATCAAGGGCGAAGAGGCGTACCGCGACCACAGCCGGATGAACATCTCCGCGGTGGTGGGGGACACGCCCCCGGACTTCGAGGGCCAGCCGTCGTGCTCCTCACCGAACGGCGATGCCAAGTACGGCAGCCGCTACGTCGAGGCCGTCTCCGAGACCGGTGGGCTCATGGACTCGATCTGCGCGGAGGACTTCTCTCCGATCGTTCAGCAGCTCGGTCTCACGCTTTCTGGTCTGCAGGTCGACTTCGCGCTGAGCCGGGTGCCGCAGATCGACACCCTGGCGGTGAGCCTCTACGCCGACGACACGGATGAGAGCAAGATCCGGGATCTCACCCTCGACGTGGGCTACAGCTACGTGGAAGAGACCAACAGCATCCACTTCGAATTCGATCAGATCCCCGAGAGCCAGAACCGGATCCTGGCCGAATACAAAATCCTGAGCGGGAGTTGAGATGATGAGGGCCGTGCTTGGGTGGGTGATCGTTTCCCTGGGGCTCGTGGGCTGCGGGGGCGCCAACTATGAATGCTCGGAGACCGTTGCGTGTGCGTTGGGCAGCGAGTGCATCAATGGCACCTGCGTCTCGCAGTCCTGTGCGACCAGCGACCAGTGCGGGATCGAGGAGTACTGTGACAACAGCGGCACGTGCGTCGGCGGTTGCCAGGAGGACGCCGACTGCATGTACGGCGACTACTGCGACCAGGAGGCGTCGGAGTGCAACCCCGCGGAGTGCACGGACTCCCGGCTCGACTGTTCATTCAATGAGTTCTGCAGCCCAAGTGGGGAGTGCTACGACGCCGGAGGCTACTACTGCCACGACTGCGACGTGGACGAAGACTGCGGTGGAAACGGGAACATGTGCCTGAGCGGCGGGTATTGCGGGGTCACCTGCACGTACGACTCCGATTGTCCGGATGGGTACGATTGTGCCGGCGTCCAGGACATCTCGGGCAACATCATCGCCTACCAGTGCTACACGTCCTGCTGGCTGTACGAGGAGTGAGCGTGAACCGAACCCTGTACCAGGGCGCGCCTGCGCTCACCGCCTGCGTATTCTCCCTGGCCACGATCGCCCTGACCGGGTGCGGGGGAAAGCCGCACGACTCCGACACCGGCAGTGTGTTCACCGCGCCGGAGTTGTCGCACACGCCCGCCGACAGCGTGGAGGCGGGTGGAGAGCTCCCGATCGAGCTGACCGCCACCGATGCGGAGGGCCTGTATTCCGTGGACCTGTACCATCGTACGGGGGGAGTGAGCACCTGGGCGCTGCTGCACATGACGCACCCGACCGATGGGACGGACGTCTACACCGCCACGCTCTCCGGTGACGACATCGCGTACCCGAGCGTCGAGTACTACTTCAAGGCGGTGGATGACGCCGAGACGTCGAGCACGTCGTACCTTCCCGCCGACAACACCACGGATGCCCCGTTCTCGGTGCCGGTCGCGGTGCACGGTGCACCCCTCCCATTCGTGGAGGACTTCGAGGTGGACGACTCGGGCACGGCATCGGACCTGGGCTCGCTCGGGTGGGGCGCGGCCTCCACGCAGTTTCGTGGCTACCCCTGGCAGACCTCGCAGGCCGAGGCCAATTCCGGCAGCAACTCGGCGTTCCACCCGCAGGGGTACGAGGGCACCGAGGCCTCCAAGGATTGGTTGGTGAGCCCCGCAATCGACCTCACCAGCACCACGACTGCGCAGGTCACCTGGCAGGAGTACGGCAACTTCACCGAGAACGCCAACCACGCGCTCTACATCTCGACCACCAGCAACGATCCCGCCGATGGTGGGTACGAGCTCGTGGCGACCCTGCCCGCGCCGCTCGAGGACGCGTGGGGCCGTTCCCTGGCGCTCGACCTCTCCGCGTGGACCGGCAGCACGGTGTACCTCGCGTGGTATTTCGAGGGCTCAGGGGCAGATGACTGGTACATCGACGACGTCCGGGTCGAGGGGCTGCAGGCGGATCTCAGCGAGACCTGGGCCATCGCCCCGGATCCGGTGCATCCCGGCGAATCCACGACCCTCACGGTCACGGTCCAGAACAGCGCCACGGTCGACGCCGAGGGTGTCTCCGTCGGGCTCGACTTCCCGTCCGGCGGCGCCAGCGCGGGCGCGGAGAGCGTGGACATCGGTACGGTCCCAGCGGGCGGGTCCGTCACGGCAGACTTCACGGTGAGCGTGGACTCCGCGCAGGCCGACAACCGCTACGTGCCGATGGACGTGGCGCTCACCTGGGGGGCGAACGAGGAGACGAGCGAGGAGCGCCTGCTCGTGGGCTACGCCAGCACGGCTACGCTCGGGTGGAGCGCGAGCGCGGACGGCTCGGTCCAGCTTGTGGTTGGGGTAGGGGACCCGGATGCGCCCACCTGGAGCGGCACGGTCTACGCGAACAACGTCGTGGCGGGGCCGCTCACGGCGTCGCTCGACCTGACGGACGTGGGCGACTACCTCCCGGCGGCCGCGGGAGACCTGCGTTGGTGGGCCGCGGCGACCACCGCGGGCGGCGGGTCGTTCACCGATTTCACGCTCTCGTACGGCGGGGCGGAGACCTCGGCGACGGTGCTGCCGATCGTGGCCGCGGGCGAGACCGCGGTGTGTTGGCTGCCCGAGCCGCCGTCCTTCACGGTGTCTGCGAGCACCACGCCTGCCACCTTGACGCCCGGCCAGTCCGGCGTGCCCCTCAGGCTCCTCATCCAGGACACTGGCGCTGCCACGTCCGGGCCGGTCATGGCCACACTCTCCTCCACGGACGCCGATGTCGTCATCCACGACGGCGGCCCGCTCACCGTGAGCACCGCCGTGATGGACAGCCTCGATCGCGTGACCGTCTCCGGGTTTTCCTTCGACGTGGCCTCCTCGCACCTCGACAGCACCGACGTGAACCTCGACCTCACCCTCGACGACGGCGTGGAGAGTTGGTTGGTCCCGCTCGCGTTCGATGTTCCCTACCCGGTGCTCACCGTCACCTCCATCGACATCAACGACGATGGTGGCGACGGCATCCTGGACCCGGGCGAGTCTGCCACGCTCACGGTCAACCTCACCAACACCGGGGACCTCAACGCCTCCGGGGCCGTGACCGGAGTCCTGAGCGTGGCGGGCACATCGGTCGCAACGGCCGATCCGCAGACCGGCAGCGAGGTCTTCGGCTCGATCCCGGCTGGCAGCACGCAGGACGCCCGCTTCGACATCACGGTCACGGGTGGCGCTGCGGGGGATCCCCTGGACCTCTCGTTGGCGCTCGCCGACTCCGCCCGCTCGTACACCTCGTCCACCCAGATCATCCTCGGCGAACCCCCCTGGAGCGCGCTCTCCACCGAGAACGACGCGGACAACGACGCGCTCGACGGTTGGGACTTCGACATGGTCAACGGGAGCTACCGGGTGATGGGCGGCGTGATGCAGATCCGGCTGTCGTCTGCGGCGGTGTTCGACCCCGCCTCGCTCTTCGTCGAGGCGTGGGGCACGGCTGCCGGTGCGGACTACATCTACTACCGCATCGTGGCCCAGTCCGGCCGCGCGACGTTGCAGGGGTACGACTCGACGGCCGGGTTCATCCCGCTGCCCGATCCCACGCTCACCTACCCGGATGCCTCGACCATCGAGGTCGATTTCCCGGTGAGTGACCTTGGGCTGTTCTCCAACCACCTGTCGCTTGGGTTCGGCTCGGGGTGGTGTGGCGCGCCGGAGTACTACTGTGACCAGTTCCCGGACAACTGGGGCTACCCGTACGACTCGTTCAGCACCGCGGAGTGGTTCGCGATGGAGTGGTAGCGGTCGAGGTGTGGTATAAATCGCGCCTTTCGAGGCTCCATGCTCCCCGCTCTCCTGGCACTCGTCCTTCCGCTCTGGTCCCTCAACGCTCACGCTGACGAAGGGATGTGGCTCCCCGAGCAGGTACCCGGGATGGGTGCCCCGCTGCAGCAGCAGGGGCTCACCCTCGACGCCGCGCGGCTCGCGGATCCGATGGGCGACCCGCTCGGCGCCGTCGTCTCGCTCGGGAACTGCACCGCGTCGTTCATCTCCGCCGATGGGCTGCTCGGCACCAACGGGCATTGCGTCTCGGCCTACCTGGAGTTCGCATCCGACCCCCAACACCCCTACGCCCGGGATGGGTTTGTCGCGGCAGACCGCACGAAGGAGCTATGGGCCGGGCCGTCTGCGCGCATCTGGGTCACCGAGAAGATCGAGGACGTGACGTCAAAGATCACCGCGAAGTTCAAGGCGAAGATGAAGGACGTCGACCGGCAGGCCGCCATCGACACGGCGTCGAAGGCGCTCGTCTCCGCGTGCGAGAAGGCGGCCAACCGGCGGTGCCAGGTCGTCCCGTTCTACGACGGGCGGGAGTACGAGCTCATCACCCGGTTGGAGATCAAGGATGTGCGCGTCGCGTATGTTCCCGCAGAGTCCGTGTATGCCTTCGGCGGAGACGTCGACAACTGGATGTGGCCCCGCCAATGCGGTGATTTCGCGCTGCTTCGGGCCTACGTGGCGCCTGACGGCAACCCCGCTGCGCACGCGGACACCAACGTTCCCTATCACCCGCCGCGCCACCTCAACGTTCAGCCGGCGGGCGTGAAGCCGGGCGATTTCGTGATGATCGCGGGCTACCCGGCCGCGACGTTCCGCTACCGCACCGCCCTCGAGGCGCAGCAAGCGGTCACGGTGCGCTACCCCGAGGGCATCACGTTCCTCAACGCGCTCATCACCACCGCGCGCGGCTTTGCGCGGACCGATCCCGACGCCGCAACCCGCCTGCAGCAGTCCATCTCCAACATGATGAACGCGAGGAAGAGCTACGAGGGCATGCTCGACAACTTCCTCGCATCCCGCATCGTGGACCGCAAGGTGGCCCTCGAGCACGACCTCGATGCCTGGATCGCCGCCGATCCGAAGCGCACGGCGACGTACGCCGCGCCGATCGCGGAGCTGCGCACGGTGTTGACGACCGATCTCTCCACCTTCCGGCGCGACCGGCTGTTCAACGGGCTCTCGTACACCAGCAAGCTGCTGGGTGTAGCGTTGACGAGCTACCGCTGGGCGAGCGAGCACGAGAAGCCGGACTCCGCGCGCGACAGCGGCTTTCAGGAGCGCGACCTCGGAGACATCCGGGACCGTTTTTCGGCGATCGATCGCAGCCTGCACCTCGCCAGCGACCGGGCGCTGCTCAAGGTCATCCTCGACATGACCCAGCAGCTGCCGGCAGACCAGCGGATCCCCCCGCTGGACGCCTGGGTCCAGAAGGCGGGCGGGGTGGACAAAGCGCTCGACGCGCTCTACGCCTCGACCTCGCTCGGCACCGCGGAAGCGCGGCAGAAGCTCCTGCAGAGCTCGAAGAAGGACCTCGAGGCCTCGAGCGACCCCTGGGTGCAGCTCGCTGTCTCGCTGGAGACCTGGCAGCGGGGCGTCCGCGCCACGGACAAGGCCGAGAACGGCGCGCTCGCGCGGCTCCGCCCTGTCTACATGGATGCGCTGCGCGAGTTCCATGCCGGTCAGCTCTACCCGGACGCGAACGGGACGCTGCGGCTCTCGTTCGGGCAGGTCGCTGGGTACTCCCCGCAGGATGGGGTGATCTACACTCCACAGACCGTGCTCGCGGGGCTCGTGCGCAAGGCCGGGGATGCGCCGTTCGATGCGCCTGCGTCGCTCCTCCAGAAGGCCAGGGCTGCGTCGACCTCGCCGTATGCGGACGCCGCGCTCCACGACGTCCCCGTGAACTTCCTCACCACGCTGGACAACACCGGCGGCAATTCCGGCTCGCCGACGCTCAACGCAAAGGGTGAGCTGGTCGGCTTCGTCTTCGACCGGAACTGGGACGCGGTCGCCGCGGACTGGATCTACGACAAGGACAGCACCCGCAGCATCCACGCCGACGTGCGGTACCTGCTCTGGCTGCTCACCGAGGTCGACGGAGGGCAGGCCCTGGTGAAGGAGATGACCGGGGCGTAGTCGTCAGCGGCTGGGAAGCTCGCTGCCGCCGAACCCGAGCGGCAGCAGCGTGCCCATGTCCGTCTCCCGCAGGTCCCCAGCGGGGTTGGCGCAGATGACCTCGGCCTGGGGCCCGAATTCGAGGATCACCTGCCGGCATGCGCCGCAGGGGGCGGCGGGCGGCGAGGTCTCGGTCATCACGACCACGCAGGTGATCCCGCGGTGGCCATCGCTCACCGCCTTGTAGATCGCGACCCGTTCCGCGCAGCACACGAGGCCGTAGCTCGCGGACTCGACGTTGCACCCGCTGTAGACCGCGCCGGAGTCCGTGAGCACGGCCGCGCCGACGGCGAAGGCGGAGTAGGGCGCATAGGCCCGGGATCGGGCGTCGAGCGCGGCGGCGATCAGCGTGGCGCGCTCTCCGATCCCCGCCTTCACATCGCCTCCAGGATGTCCACGATCAGCGTGCCGAACCGGGCGCTGGCGGCGGCCATCGCGTCTGTGACCTCGGCGTGGGTGAGGGTGCCGGGATGCAGGCCCGCGGCGGGGTTGGCGATGACGGAGAGCGCGAGCACGGCGAGCCCGGCGTGCCCGGCGGCGATGGACTCGCTCACGAGGCTCATGCCCACGATGTCGGCGCCCAATCGCTGCAGCATGCGTACCTCGGCGGGCGTCTCGTAGTTGGGGCCGGGCATGGCCGCATACACGAGGTCCTGCAGCGTGGGGTCCACGGTCCTGGCGAGGGCTCGCAGGCGCGCGGTGTAGAGGTCGGAGAGGTCGGGAAAGCGCGTGCCGAGCTTGTCGTCGTTGGGGCCGCGCAGGGGGTTCTGACCCTGCAGGTTCAGGTGGTCCGACACGATGCCGATCGTACCGGCGGTGAGGTCCGCGTGCAGACCCCCCACTGCGCTCGTGAGGATCACCGTCTCGGCACCCCAGGCCTTCAGCGCGCGCACCTGCAGCGCGGCGACGTCGGGCGTGTGGCCCTCGTAGAGGTGCAGGCGCCCCGCGAAGATCGCGACACGCTTGCCGCCGAGCGTGCCCACGTGCACCCGCCCGCCATGGCCGCTCACCCCCGGGGCGGGCAGCCCGACCTCGGCGTAGGCGGCCGAGTCTGGCAGGGTCGCGGCCAGCGCTCCGAGTCCGCTCCCGAGCACGATCCCGACCTCGGGGCTGGGACCAAATCGAGCTTTCAGAGCGGCGGCGACATCATCGTAGGGGCGGAACATGTCGCAATGTAGCTTACTTCGGGTCGGCCGTCGGCTTCGCTGCGTTCACGCTGTACCGCTCCCGGGCGCAGCGCTCCACCGACTCGGCGAATTCGGGCCGCTGGCTCAGCACCTTGGCGAACGCGGTGCGCTTCAGCAGGAACACGTCCGTCTCGGTCCTGGCGCGGACCGACGCGCTGCGCGGCTGGGCCCACAGCAGACCGACTTCGCCGAAAAAGTCGCCTCCGCACAGCGTCTTCAGGATGACCTCGTCGCCGTCGATGACGTCCACCTCGCCCCGGGCGATGAAGTACATCGCGATGGCCTCCTCCCCCGCCCGCACGATGTACTCCCCCGGCTCGAACACATCGGGCTCGAGGATCAGGAGCAGCTCGTTCAGGAACAGGGGATCCGCCCCGGCGAACAGCGGTACGCGCTCCAGCACGTCGCGGTTGATGATCTCCACCCACCGGCGACCATCGTGCTCGAGGAGGTCGAACGCCGCCTTCGGGCCCCAACTACCCGCCTCGTAGTTCGGAAAATCTGTCGGTGCCGTCTGTGACCAGGCATCCAGCACCGGCTGGGCGATGCGCCAGGCCGCCTCGACGAGATCCGTGCGCGAAAACAGCGTCGCGTCGCCGATCATGCAGTTGTAGACCAGCACCTCGTAGCCGATGGCGCGGGAGGCCTGGAACGCGTCGCCGTAGGAGAAGCGCATGTTCACGTTCTGCAGCCGCAGCTGAGCGCCGGGCACCTTGGCGTGGAACCGCAGCTCGATGCCCTGGTCCGGCTGCATGTGGAAGATCAGCCGGTTGTGCTCGATCTGGTCGACGCCCGCTGCCCGGAACAGCACGTCGGGGGCCCGCTTGAATTGCACGACGATCTCGGTGCCACGCTTCCACAGGCGCTTTCCGGAGCGCAGATACACGGGCACCCCGTCCCAACGCCAGTTGTCGATGTTCAGCTTGATGGCGGCGAAGGTCTCGGTCCGCGAGGTCGGCGACACGTTGGGCTCGCCCCGGTAGCCGGCGAGGAGCGCGCCATCCGGTTCACGCCCCGGCCCGTACTGGCCGCGAACGGCGTTGAGCGCGACCTCCTTCGGCCCCATGATCCGCACGGCGTCGAGCAGCTTGGCCTTCTCGTTCCGGACGGCGTCGGCTGCGAAAGAGACCGGCGGCTCCATGCACAGGTAGGCGAGCATCTGGAACATGTGGTTCTGGATCATGTCCCGGGTCACGCCGCTGGTCTCGTAGTACGCGCCGCGCGCTTCCACGCCCACGGACTCACTGACCGTGAACTGGATGTGGTCGATGAAGTTCCGGTTCCACAAGGGCTCGAACATCCCGTTGGAGAAGCGGAACGCGAGCAGGTTCTGCACGGTCTCCTTCCCAAGGTAGTGGTCGATGCGGAAGATCTGGTCTTCACGCCAGAACTGGAGCATCTCCCGATTGAGCGCGATGGCGGAGGCGAGATCGTGTCCGAATGGCTTCTCGACGATCACCCGCTTCCAACCCTCGCCAGCATGGGCGAAGCCCGCAGTGTGCAGGCTGCGGGAGACGAGGCCGAACACGCTCGGCGGCGTGGCCATGTAGAACAGCACGTTGCCACCGGCGCCCAGCTCGGCGTCGATCCCCGTCACCACCGCGGAGAGCCGGGCGAAGGCGTCGGGGTCGTCGAACCTGCCCGGCGTGTAGTGCAGCCGCTGGACGAAGCGCGCCCACACCGCCTCGTCGAACGGGGCGCGGGTGGTGAACTGGCGGACCTGCACGGTCATGCGTTCACGAAACTCATCGGTGGTCCACGTGTCCATCGCCATGCCCACGATGGCGAACCTGTCGGAGAGCAGGCCGTCGCACGCGAGGTGGTAGAGCGCCGGCAACAGCAGGCGGCGCGTCAGGTCACCGGAGGCGCCGAAGATGACGAGCACGCAGGGATCGCCGGGCGTGATGGCGGAGTGAGCAGGCAAGGGGGCTCCGGAGGACGCCGGAAGTATCCCGCGGGGCCTGTCACCGGGCGGGTGGGCCATCCGCCTGGGAAGCTGCGATGAACGCCCTCATCCGCCCACCTTCTTCTGGGCGTCGCCCCATACCAGGTGCGCCGAGTCCGCGAACCCCGGCACCTTCCGCCACGCGAAGTAGAGCGTGCCGACGAAGGCAACTCCGGTGATCACGAGCCAGGCGCGCCAGGTGGGCATGTGCGCCAGTAACCCCGCCGGTCAGATGTCGAAGTTCACGCCCTGGGCGAGGGGCAGCTCTTTGGAGTAGTTGAGCGTGCAGGTCTGGCGCCGCATGTACTGCTTCCAGCAGTCGGACCCGGCCTCACGCCCGCCGCCCGTCTCCTTGTCCCCGCCGAACGCCCCGCCGATCTCGGCTCCAGAGGTGCCGATGTTCACGTTGGCGATGCCGCAGTCGCTGCCGACGGCGGAGAGGAACTGCTCGGCCGACTGGAAGTTCGTCGTGAAGATCGAGCTGGACAGGCCCTGCGGGACGTCGTTCTGCATGCGGATGGCGTCGTCGAGGGTCTTGAAGGTGCCGACGTAGAGGATCGGCGCGAACGTCTCCTCCTTCACGATGGCCATGCCCTCCTGGATGGCGATGATCGTGGGCTCGACGTAGCTGCCGGGCCGGTCGATGCGCTTGCCGCCGCACAGCACGCGGCCGCCCTGCGCGACCGCCGTGATGATGGCCTCCTCGAAGCAGCGCACCGCGTCGTTGTCGATGAGCGGGCCCATCAGCGTGCCAGGCTGCAACGGGTCGCCGATCCGGACCTGGCCGTAGGCCTTCACGAGCCGGGCGGTGAACTCCGCCGCGATGCTCTCCTGCAGGTACACGCGGCGCGTGCTGGTGCAGCGCTGCCCGGCCGTGCCGACCGCGCCGAAGGTGATGCCCCGGAGCGCCAGATCGAGGTCGGCGTCCTTGGTCACGATGATGGCGTTGTTGCCGCCCAGCTCCAGGAGGCTGCGCCCGAACCGCTCGGCCACCACCGTGCCGATGTGCCGGCCCATGTTCGTCGAGCCGGTCGCGCTCACGAGCGGGAAGCGGTGGTCACGGATCATCTTCTCCGCATGGGCGCGGTTCTTGCCGATGACGAGGCCGAAAAGCCCGGAGAAGCCGTGGGCCGCGAGCACCTCCTCGCAGATGCGGTGCGTGGCGATCGCAGTGAGCGGCGCCTTGTGCGAGGGCTTCCACACGACGCCGTCCCCACAGACGCAGGCGAGCAGCGCGTTCCAGGCCCAGACCGCGTTCGGGAAGTTGAACGCGGTGATGACCGAGATGAGGCCGAGGGGGTGCCACTGCTCGTACATCCGGTGGCCGGGCCGCTCGGAGTGCATGGCGAGGCCGTAGAGCTGGCGGGAGAGCCCGACCGCGAAGTCCGCGATGTCGATGGTCTCCTGCACCTCGCCGGCGCCCTCGGACGCGACCTTGCCGACCTCGAGCGAGACGAGGTGGCCGAGCGCGACCTTGTGCTTGCGGAAGCCCTCGGCCATCTGGCGGACGATCTCGCCGCGGCGGGGGGCCGGGATGAGGCGCCAGCGCTCGAACTGGGCCTGGGCCCGGGCGACCACGACCTCGTACTGCTCGTCGGTGCAGGGGGAGACACGGCCGATGACCGAGCCGTCTGCAGGGTTGCGGCTCTCGATGACCCCGTCGCCCAGCAGATCGAGCGCGGCGCCGGCCCACGCGCCGGGCAGCAGCGCGTCGGCGATGCCGAGGGAGGAGAGGACCTGGGAGACAGAGACGGAGACGGCGGAGTCGGACATGCAGGCACCTTGGAGGGGCCCGGTCTATATCGGATGGACGGGGGGTGCACGGGTCCGGGTTCTCTGGTGAATTAGAGTTTCTGCATGTTGCTCCTCGCTGCCCTCCTCACCCCCGCTTTTGCTGACGACGCCGTGACCATGGAGGTCGTGAAGAACGGCCAGACGGGCACGGTCGTGCCTGGACTCACGCTGCACGTGAACCAGGATGCCAGCTCCCTCGACGTTCGGATCGACTGCGGGGGCAAGAGCGGGAGCCACGGCGGGGCCGCACATGCCGGAGAGGCGATCGCGTTCACCTTCGACCTCCCGGTCGGGCAGTACTCCTGCAAGGGGAGCCTCTCCGGCGAATTCTCGGACGGGACCTCGGGGGAGATGCCGCTCTCCTTCGGCATCCAGGTGTGGCCGCCGATGAAGATCCAGGTCGTCCCCGAGTCGGTGGATCTCAAGGGCCGCACGGCCTCCGTCAAATTGGATCGCGCGGCCAGCAAGGTGGAGGTGGTCGCCGTGGGCGCGCATGGCGTCGAGGCGGGGAAGGGCACGATCATCACCAACGCGGGTCCGGGCACGCCGGTCGCGGTGAACTGGAGCGAGCCGACGGTGGAACCGATCAAGCTGCGCATCCGCGCGTACGACGAGCACAGCTTCTGGAGCGACCTGAACGTGAGTGTGTGGAGCTACAACATCCCGCACGAGGACGTGGTGTTCGCGACCAACTCCGCGACGCTCGACGATCCGGAGGTGTACAAGCTCGACGCCGCGCTCGTCGAGGCGAACAAGGTCTACGAGAAGTATGAGGGGGAGGTCACGGTCCGGCTGTACGTCTCGGGCCACACCGACACGGTCGGCGACTCGAGCATGAACCAGAAGCTCTCCGGAGAGCGGGCGCTGTCGATCGCCCGATGGTTCAAAACCCACGGATTTCCGGGCGAGATCTGGTATTGCGGCATGGGCGAGACGGACCTCGCGGTCGCAACGGGCGACAGCGTGGACGAGGTGAGGAACCGGCGGGCCGTCTACATCCTCGCCGGGTCCAGCCCGGGTGGGGGGTATGAGCAACTGAAGTGAGTCACAGCTGATCGTCCGGTCCGCGCTCGCGGAGGTGCCCGGTCGTGTGGCTCACCTGCAGCTCCAGCGCGGCTCCGAGCGACTCCCCCGGTTCCAGCACGGTCACCCCGGATGTGTCGTCGCCGCGTTCGAGCAGGTTCACG
This sequence comes from uncultured Pseudomonadota bacterium, assembly GCA_903875225.1. Classification (GTDB taxonomy): domain Bacteria; phylum Myxococcota_A; class UBA796; order UBA796; family SXON01; genus CAIUMM01. The sequence continues at coordinate 62,790 of CAIQVJ010000103.1, read as the reverse complement.
CCGTCGTTGGCGTTGGAGACGGGCTCGAACGCGAACCACGGGTCCGCTGGGTTGTAGAACACCAGATGGCCGAGCGTCGGGGATGCCCGAAACGCCACGCGGACACCGCTCTCTGGCCACTCGACGCTGCCGCCGCCGTCGTAGCCGCAGGCGCAGAAGTCGTGGAACTCCCCAGGATCCAGCTCCCTGGGCCGGGAAAAGTCCGCGCGCGGGTCGAGGGTCGCCGGCCCAGATGGGATGCGTGTCCCGGATGCGTCCGGGTAGGTACCCGTGGTGGTGAACTGCACGACGACCGGCTCACCCACTCGCGTGGGGCTGCGGACAAGGTACGGATGGAACCCGAGGCCTGCCGGCATCGGGGTCTCCCCCCGGTTGGTCAGGATCAAGCGGCTGGAGAAGGCGGGACCGTCCAGGGTGTAGGTCACCTCGACGTCGAACGGCCACGGCCAGTTGACTCCGTCGTGCTGTCCGGAGCGGAACGCCAGGCGGATGGTGGTGGGCGTCGCCAGGAGCACCGTCCAGGGGCGCTTCCGGACGTCGCCGTGGATGGCGTGGTTGGCTGCGTTCTGCAGGGTGTGCGTGACGCCGGCGAACCGGAACGAGCCCTCGGCGATCCGGTTCGAGTACGGCGCCATGATGAAGCTCGAGGCTTTGAGCCCGCACCCGTCGAGGCCCGGCTCGGGCATCAACGAGAGCCACCGGTCGCCCACCCGGGCCCGCAGGCCCATCCAACTCGCACCGAGCGCCGGCTCGATCGGTACCTGCAGGGACTCGTTCTGAAGCAGCAGGGGCATGTGGATTCCTAACGCGAGGTGTGTCGCGGCCACTGAATTCTGTTGACGAGGCAATACTGGTGGATACATACGACACATATTGGAGACTGTGTCATGGCGATCGTAGACGTTTTCAGCTCCCGCCTGTCGGGTCCTGCCGGTCGGTTCCTCGACGCGCCAATCCGCGCGTTGGTCCATGAGATCCTGCGGGAGCAGGGGTATGCGAGCCCCACCGAGATCCAGGGCCTGCGCGACGATGCACGGGACCTGTCGTCACGCCTCGTCCGGGCAGAGGGTCGGCTCACGGACCTCGTGCGAGGCCAGGAAGCGACCCTGGTCGAACTGAAGGCAGCGCGCGATGCCCTCCGCCACGCGGAGGGGGAGCTGGAGGCGGCGAAGCTCGAGCTTGCAGCCGTACAGACGGCGCCCGCACCGGCTCCTTCCAGCGCCGTGGCAGCCGCTCCGCTCACGGCTGCCGCCCCCGGTGGTTGCGTCGTGCCCGACTGCGACGGCACCGTTCGATCCAAGGGGTTCTGTTCGGCACACTACCAGCAGTGGCGGCGGGGCACCCTGCACAACTTCGTGGGCCAGGACGGTCACCTCGTGATCGGCAAGCGGACATTCCGGGTCCCGGACGACTTCGCAGGCAAGTTCGCCGAGCTCTCGGGTGACGTCGTGCAGATCGACGGGAAGGCTGTCGCCGCCCGGTGAGCCGGTCGGGCGTTCGGCGAACGGGGGGGCGAGCAGCCATACTGCTCGCCGCGCTGTGGGTCTCCCCGGCGTTGGCGCATGGAAACCGGTTCAGCATCTCCACCGTCTCCATCGCCCCGGACGATCCGGACGCATGGTGGGCGAACGCCAACGGTTGGGGGGTCGTCCGGACAGACGACGCGGGAGCGACCTGGGCCTGGCGTTGCGAGGAGAGCATCGGCACCATCAGCGTGTTCGATCTGCTCGCCCTGGACGGCGGCCAGGCGGTGCTCGCCACGGCCGATGGGCTCCTTCGCGTTGGTTCTGGCTGCGGTGCGGATCCGGTGGACGGCTTGCCCGCCGGCGCGCAGGCCACCGGGCTCGCTCGCGGGACATCCGGCTATTACAGCAGCATATACCTCGATGGATCCGGCGGGTTGTACCGATGTGACACCGATGTGTCGGATGGAGCCGCGCCGTGTGTCGCAACACAACTTCAGGGACCGTATGTGAAGTCGCTCCGGGTGGTGTCGACTGGGGCTGGTGCGGACCGCGTGTATGTGACCACGGTGGATGTGGACACGCTCGCAGCTGCGCTCCAGGTCTCGGACGACGGTGTGACGTTCCGGTCGGTGTACTCGTGGCCTGACGGCGACGTCGACCCCCACCTGCTCTACGCCGGGCCGGGCGGCAACGGGGACAGACTGCTGGTCTGGCGCCTGCCCCGGTCGGCGGCGACCGCGCCCACGCTGCTTTTTTCGGATGACGGAGGGCGTACGTTCGCAGAGGTGTTCTCCGACGGCCAGTACACCGACCCGCTGCCCGGCATCGCGGTGAGCGGCGAGACGGTATGGCTCGGTTCGGACGTCGGACGCACGTGGCGGAGCCTGGATGGAGGGCGGCACTTCTTCGAGGTGAGCGACGCCGAGCCCGCGGTGCGGTGCAGTGACCGGTCGGGTGGCAGGCTGATCGTGTGTGCGGACCACTTCGCAGACGGGTTCGACGTCGGCGTGTGGGACGGAGCGCAGCGTTGGAGCGGCGCGGGGTGCCTGGACGGGGCGGAGGTCGACGCCTGCGGCGCAGACACCTGCGAGCCGTACCACGACGCCTTCATGACCGCGGGGGCGTATGGAGGGGGAGCCTGCTACGCGGAGCCCACCGACGAGGGGAGGGGGTGCGGGGACGCCTCCGGGGCCGTCGTCGCGCCCTGGCTGCTCCTGCTGGGGCGTCGGCGGCGCAGGCCTACTCCGCGTACCCGAGCGCCTTGAGGCCGGCCTTGGTCGCGTCGGTCATGTTGGCCTCGCGGTGGGGAGGAGCCTTTTCGTCCCAGGCTCGGAGCAGGCTGTCCATCGCTGCAGCCCGGGCGGGGTCGTACACCGCCGGTTGGCCGTCTGCGATCCGGTAGAGCCGGGCGGGTCCGCCTTCGGCGGGAGAGCGCAGCAGCAGGAACCCATCCTGCGCGACTCCCCGCTCGACGTCGAGGTTGTTCCAGCCCTCCGTGCGCTTCACGTCGGGCACGGTCGCCTCGGAGAACCAGGTCTGGCTCCAGGTCGGCGGGGTCGGACCCCAGAGCGGTGAGAGATCCTGGCTCTCCCCCAGCGTGCCCGGCAGGCCGGCGAGGTGCAGGATCGTCGCCGCGATGTCGATCAGGCCGACGGGCGTGTCGATCACGGTGCCTGGCTTCGGCCCGCCGAGGCGCTCGGGCGCGACGACGATCAGGGGAACATGGGTCTCGAACAGGTCGCAGTCCATCCCGTGCCCGAACGGGCGGATCGGGATCTCCCCGAAGGCCTCGCCGTGGTCTCCGAACACCACCACGATCGTCCTGTCGAGGTCGATGCCGTCGAGGAGGCGCTGCACCTGCTCGTCCACGTAGGTGACCTCGGTGAGGTAGTCGTTGTGCAGCTCGGTGAGGTCATCGCTCCAGCTGGCCGGGTCTGCTCCCGAGCGGATCAGGGCTGCGAGGCCCTTCAGCGCGCCGTCCCGGGTCCCGAAGTCCTTCGCCTTTCCCGGCTCGGACCAGCGGTGGCGAAAGCGCTCGGGCGGCGCGTAGGGAGAGTGGGCGTCGAAGTAGTGCGCGAAGAGGAAGACCGGCTTTCCCGGCTCGTGCCTGGCCAGCGCAGCGATCGCCCGATCGGTCACGCTCTCGGCCTGCGCCTCGTGGCGTTGGGCCCGCTTCTCGCTGAAGGTCTCGTCCCAGAGCCGAAAGCCCTGATCGACGTTCATCGGTCGGCCGAGCGAGCTGGATCCCAGCACGCCGATGGTGTCGTACCCCGAGGCCGCGAGCCGCTCTGTCAACGTCTCGACATCTGTACGCAGCGCGTAGCCATTTCTCACGATCTGCGTGCCATGCGGATCGAGGCCCGTGAACACCGTCGAGTGGGAGGAGAGGGTGCTCGGCGCCGACGAGAGCGCCCAGGCGTAGCGGGCGCCTCGTGAAGCGAACTGATCGAGGTTCGGTGTGGTTTGTTTTCCGCCCGTCCGGCCCCAGGCGGAGAGGGCGTCGGCACGGGTGGTGTCGAGGCTGATCAGCAGGATGTCGGGTGCAGCCGGTGGCGGAGGCACCGCGGGGGCACAGGCAAACAGCAGGAGCGCGAGCACGTCGGTTACCTTGAATGGATGGAACGATACTACCTCACCCGCTCCAGTACGTCGGAGGGTTACGCGCTCGAGGTCCAGGAGGTGGACCGGCACGACCCCCTCTTGATCCCGGTGCTCAACGAGCTGGATCTGCTCACATACTCCGAGGGCACCTTCAGCCGGTACACGCTGGGTGCGCTGCTCCGATACGGGCGCATCTTCACGATCACGGCCGACAGCCTCGTCATCGGGGCGTGTCACTGCCTGCGTAGCTTTGACGACCCCAACGAGGTCGTGATCTTCAACATGGCCCTGCGGCCCGGCTGGCGCGGTCACGGCCTCGGTACGCGTTTCCTGCAGGGGGTCGTCGACCGGTTGCAGAACCGCGGGACGCGGAGGATCTCGTTGCTGGTCGGCGCGCAGAACCACCGCGCGATCGCCGTCTACCGCACGAAGTTCGGGTTCCAGCACGTCGCCACGTACCCGAACGAGTACAACACCGGTCAGGAGTACTTCCTGATGCGTCTCGAGCTGCCGGAGACGGTGGATACGGACGGACCGGTGAGCTGAGCCTGCCTGGGGGTGACCTCCGGGGCTCCGCCCGGCTAAGGGCCCGTGTGCTCTCCTTCCTGCGCGTTCGACAGCTCGCCATCATCACGGAGCTGGAGGTCACGTTCGCCCCGGGGCTGAATGTGCTCACCGGCGAGACCGGGGCGGGAAAGTCGATCCTGGTCGCGGCGCTCCAACTCGTGCTCGGTGGTCGGGGCAAGCCCCAGCTCGTGCGCACCGGTGCAGACCGCGCCGAGGTGGAGGCGCTGTTCGACCTCACCGGCGACGAAGACGCCATCGGGCGCGTGCGCGAGCTGCTCGCGCCCGGGGAGGAGCTCGGCACCGAGGTGATCGTGCGCCGGGTGCTGGAGAGCTCCGGGAGGAGTCGGGCCTATGTGAACGGCCGGCTCACCACGCTCGCCCAGCTCGGCGTGATCGCCCGTGGGCTCGTCGACATCTCGAGCCAGCACGAGCACCACACCCTCGTCGACTCCGCCACGCACATCCACTACCTCGATGCGTTCATGGCGGGCCTCTCGCCCGGGCGACATGTGGAGGAGATGCGCGCGGCGTGGGCCGCGCTCTCCGTCGTGGAGGGGCGGCTCACGACGCTCCGCCGGGCGGTGTCGGAGGGGCGAGGGGACTTCCTTAGGTTTCAGCTCGCGGAGCTGGAGCGGGTGCTGGGCGCCGACGACGAGGACCTGGAGACCGACATCGCGCGGCTGCGGCACGCCGACCGGCTCGGGGCCTCGCTCGACCGCGCCGAGAGCATGCTGTGGAGCGCCGATCGCAGCGTCACGAGCGGGCTCTCCGGCGTGCTCCGCGATCTGGCGCAGGCCTCCGAGATCGACCCCTCCGTGCGCGCCGTCCAGGAGCGCGTGGAGGCCGCGCAGGCCGAGTTGGAGGACGCCGGCCGCGAGCTGGGCCGGCTTCGGCGCAGCGTCCGGTCCGACCCCGCGCGGCTCCTGGAGCTCGAGGAGAGGCTGCACGAGCGCAAGCGGCTCTCCCGGCGCCATGGGGACGATCTCGCGGGCGTGGCCCGCGCGTTCCACGCGGAGATCGCCACGTTGGATGGAGCGGAGCAGGCCCTCGTCGACCTGGAGGCCGAGCGGGCGACGGCCTGGGAGCGGGCCTCCCGGGTCGCGAGTGAGCTCTCCGCCAGTCGGCGCCTCGCGGCGGTGAGCCTGGGGGACGCGATCTCCGCGGAGCTGGCGAGCCTCGGCATGGGCGAGGCGCGTGTGGACGTCGCGGTCGCCGAGGCCGGGCTCGGCGCGCTCGGTCAGGATCGCGTGGAGTACCTGATAGCGACCAATCGGGGGGAGCCGCCGCGGCCGCTCGCGCAGGTGGCCTCCGGAGGGGAGCTCTCCCGATCGCTGCTCGCGGTCAAGCGGGTGCTCGCCGCGGCGGGGCCGGTCGGGCTCTACGTGTTCGACGAGGTGGACAGCGGTGTCGGGGGGGCCATCGCCGACGCGATCGGCAGGAAGCTCGTGGAGGTGGCGCGTCACCACCAGGTGCTCTGCATCACCCACCTGCCCCAGATCGCGTCGCGCGGGCGAGACCATTTCCATGTACAGAAGGCAGTGGTGCAGGAGCCGGATGGCGAGATGCGCACGCACAGCCGGATCCGGCGGCTCTCCGACGCGGAGAGGGTGGACGAGGTCGCCCGGATGCTTGGCGCTGCCACGGTGACGGACACCACGCGGGCCGCCGCGCGTGAGCTGCTCGGATGACGCCGTGGTTTCCGCTGCGGCCTGATTGCCCGGGTCGGGAGTTGGAGCTCGCTGCGGTGCTGCACCTCGTGGGGGTCGGCCGGGTGGCCGCGATCACGGGCGCCCCCGGCATCGGGAAGACGCACCTCGCGAGCACGGTCGCCTCGCGATTGGGGGGGGGCGGCACTGTCGTGTCCCTGGCCGGCTGCACCGATCGTGCGGACGTTGTGCGGGCCGTCGGTGACGCGCTCGGCGTGTTTCCATGTGGGGACGAGGCAGCGGTGCGGGGAGGCCTGGGAGCGGGCTGGCTGCTCGCGGACGACGTGGCTCCGGCCACCGCCGAGGCCCTGCTCGGGCTGGACCTCCAGGGCGCCGTGTTGCTGGTCGGGGAGGTCGGGGAGGAGATCCCGTCCGTGGAGCTGGGCCCGCTGGGCAGCGACGTCATCGGGAGCTTTGCTCCCGGGGTCCAGACGGGGAGCCCGCTGCACGCCGCGCTCGCTGTCGCGCTGCGGTGCCCGTTGGAGGAGCTCCCGGCGCGGCTGCAGCCCGCGATGCCGTTGAGCGGCCTGCCGATGGGTCTCGGGATCCGCGTGGACGTGGGGGTGCCGGCGCTCGCGATGCGGCTCGATCCCAGGGACCGGCGCGTGCTGCGCGCGGGTGTGGTGGCGCTGCTCGGAGGGAGCGAGCGGGAGGGGGCCAGATGGGTCCGGGACCTGCTGCACGCCAAGCCCGCCCGCCTGGAGGCGCTGCGTGCATCGGCCTACGGCGCTCCGACGGAGGGTACTCCGGATCCCCGCGACATCCTCCTGCTGCGGCTGCTGGCGCGACAGTTGGGTGCGGAGGAGGGCGACCGCGTGGCGGTGCTCTCCGCTGCGGTGGGGGCGCGCCTGGCGCTGCGATGTGGGCAGGTCGCGGAGGCACGCTCCCTGGTGCGTCTGCTCGGCCGCCGGGCGCCTGTCGATGCCGGCCTTTTGCGTTGGGTGGACGGCGATGCCCTGCTCGCCCTGGGTGATCTGCCTGCCGCCCAGAACGCGTGGAATGAAGCCGAGGAGTACCTCGTGCGCGCGCGGTTGGACTCCCGCTCCCGGGGGCGCACGATCGGCGCGGGGGCCGTCGAACTGCTGCTCTCGACCGCCGAGCAGCTGGCGCTGCGGGGCTTCCAGCCCGTGGCGGCGGGGTTCGTGGCCCGCGCACGGTCCCTGGCGCGGGATGACGGGGATGCCGCGGGCCTCTGCGCCAGCTGGGGGGCGAGCGCAGGCATAGCCAGCGCGCTGGGGGAGGGGGTCTCTGCGACCCAGTTCGTGGCCGAGACCGGTGGCCCCGTCCGGCACTCGGAGCTGGTGCGTGTGGCCCTGGCCGCGCAGGGCGGGCGGGCCGCAGAGGGCCTGCGGCTGCTCGAGGGCGTCCGTTGCGACGAGCCGTTGGCGCGGGCGAACCTCGTTCGGCGTCGCGCCGATCTGTGGCTGCGGGATGGCGCCAACGCCCGGGCGACCCGGGCTGCGAAGGAGGCCGCCGGGCTGTACGCGAGCGTGGGCGAGCACGTGAGCAGCGCCCAGTCCCTGCGCGTGGCCGCCGACGCCGCCGCGCTCTCCGGGCACCTGGAGGAGGCGGCGGGGCTCTACATCGCGGTCATCGCGCTGCAGGTGCGCGTGCAGGATCTCGCTGGCCTGGAACGCAGCCTGTTTCGGGCGGCCCTGGTGGACGACGCACGCGGCGCCACCGAGGCGGCGCAGTTGCGTCGGGAGCAGCGGGAGGCTGTCCGAAGGGCGCGCGGGTAGCCGCGGCCCGCTCAGGCCTCGGCCACCACCGGTGGAAAGCTGAACACCACGCTGTCGTTCACAGCGTCCGCGATCACGCGCCCGCCCTTCTTGAGCTTTCCGAACAGGAGCTCGTCGGCGAGCGGCTTCTTGAGGTGTTCGCTTATCACCCTCGACATCTCCCGTGCCCCGAACTCCGGCTTGTAGCCGCGTTCGCCGAGCCAGGCCCGAAGCTCGGGGGTGGTCTCCAACACCACATCGCGCGCGACCAACTGGCCTCCCAACTCGACGAGGAACTTGTCGACCACGCGCAGGACGACCTCCTTCGACAGGGGCCCGAAGATCACGTGGCCATCGAGCCGGTTGCGGAACTCGGGCGGGAACGTGCGGGAGACCGCGGTGTCCACCTTCTGGTCCTGCGAGGTCGACGCACCGAAGCCGAGGTTGGCCTTGGAGCCCTCCCGCGCCCCCGCGTTGGTGGTGAGCACCAGGATGATGTTGCGGAAGTCAGCCTTCTTCCCATTGTTGTCGGTGAGCGTGGCGTGGTCCATCACCTGGAGCAGGATGTTGTAGATGTCCGGGTGTGCCTTCTCGATCTCGTCGAGCACCAGCACGGCGTGCGGGGTTCGGGACACGGCACCGGTGAGCATGCCCTCCTGCTCGAACCCGACGTACCCGGGGGGCGCCCCGATCAGCCTGCTGACCGTGTGCTTCTCCATGTATTCGCTCATGTCGAAGCGCAGGAAGGCTACGCCGAGCACCTCGGCGATCTGCTTGGCAAGCTCGGTCTTCCCGACGCCAGTGGGACCGCTGAACAGGAAGGCGCCCACCGGCTTGTTCGGGCTGCCCAGTCCGGCGCGGTTGAGCTTGATCGTGGCCGTCACGGAGTCCACGGCCTTGTCCTGCCCGAAGATCCGCGACTTGAGCGTCTCCGACAGGGTCTCGAGGTTGGTCTCCTCCTCGGCGGTGACCGAGCGCGGGGGGATCTTCGCCATGCGCGCGACGACATTCTCGACATCCGCGACAGTCACCTCTCCGCCGGGCGTGGCGAGGCGCTTGGCGGCGCCGACCTCGTCCAGCACGTCGATCGCCTTGTCGGGCAGGAAGCGGTCGTTGATGTAGCGCGCGGCGAGGCGCGCAGCGGTGTCCACGGCGTCGGACGCGTACGTGATCCCGTGGTGCTTTTCGTAGTCGCCCTTGAGGCCGTGGAGGATGAGGATGGTCTCGTCCACGGAGGGCTCGCCGACGTCGATGGTCTGGAACCGGCGCTGCAATGCGCGGTCCTTGCCGAACGCCAGGCGGTATTCCTGGTGCGTGGTGGAGCCGATGCAGCGCAGGTCGCCGTTCGAGAGGGGTGTCTTCAGGATGTTCGAGGCGTCCATCGACCCCCCTTGCGTTGCGCCTGCCCCGACGATGGTGTGGATCTCGTCGATGAACAGGATCGCCCCCTCCTTCTCGACCACTGCCGAGATCACCTGCTTCAGGCGCTCCTCGAAGTCGCCACGGTAGCGCGTCCCCGCGAGCAGCGCGCCCATGTCGAGCGCGTAGACCGTGGACTGCTTGAGCATGTCCGGCACCTCGCCGAGGTGGATCCGGCGCGCGAGGCCCTCCACGATCGCCGTCTTGCCCACCCCGGGGTCCCCCAGCAGGAGCGGGTTGTTCTTGCGGCGCCGCGCGAGGACCTGCACCATGCGCTCCACCTCGGGGCTGCGCCCGATCAGCGGGTCGATCTTCCCGGCTTTCGCCCTACCGTTGAGGTCGATGCAGTACGCCGCGAGCGGGTCCCGCGTGGGGCGTCCCTCGGCCTCGGGGGCGCCCGCGGGCTCACCCTGCCGCGCGGGGACCTTGCGGGTCCCGTGGCTGACGAAGCTGGTGATGTCGAGCTTGTGCACGCCCTCGCCATGCAGGAACGCGACCGCCTGGCTGTCCGACTCCGAGAAGAGCGCGATCAGCACGTTCGGCCCCTGCACCTCGGTCTTGCCTGAGCTCGACACGTGGGCCACGGCGCGGGAGATGACCCGCTTGACCGCCTGTGTCTGTGTGGGCTCCTCCTCCTCGTCCAGCTTCTCCATCTTCCCGAGGTGCTCGGCGACCTTCGCTTCGAGCGACTTGAGGTTTCCTCCGGAGGCCTCGATCGCCTCCGAGGTGACGGGGTCGGTGAGGAGCGCGTAGAGCACGTGCTCCAGGGTGAGGAATTCGTGGCGATTGCTGGCCGCGAAGTCGTGGGCGAGCTGCAGGGCGATCAGGAGTTCTTTGGAGAATGTCACGTGGGACCAGGATTGCACTCAACGTAGGGCATTGGCGCCCACTTGCCACCTGTCTGAACGGGTAGGACGACGGCCTGCGGGGCCCGCCCGAGGGCGCAGAACCCCGGTTACGTGCACCCCATGGACACCACCCGCCTCCAGGCCTCGAAGCTGTTCTCCGCCCTGGACGCCGGGTCGCAGATCGCGTTGGCGGCGGCCGCAGTGGAGCGCGAGGTCGCCGCGGGGGGCTGGGTGGTGCAGCAGGGCGATCCCGGCGGCGCGCTCTACATCGTGACCCGGGGCGCAGCCGAGGTGTCGTCGCGCAGCGCCGAGGACGGGCTCGAGTACCTCCAGCCTGCCGCGGGTCCGGGGGACGACTACGGCCTCGCCGAGGCCCTCTCCGGGGCGGCCCACACGGCGAGCGTGCGGGCGAGCGTCGCGATGCAGGTCGCCGTGATCTCCGCGAGCCTGCTGGCGGACGCATGCGCCTCCCGTCCGGCGCTCGCCCTCTGCCTGCTGGGCCTCGTTGCGGAGCGGGCGTGCGCGGAACGGGTCTGTCGCATGTCGCCGGTCGTCGATCTGGCTCGTGTCCGCCTCGACGAGCGGCTCTGGGAGCTGATCCCGAGGCCGGTCATGGTGCGGCACCGGGCGCTGCCGATCGCGTTGCACGGGGGCGTGCTCGTCGTCGGGTTCGTCGATCCGGGAGATGCCACCGCGCGCGAGGAGGTTCAGCGCGCGGTGCCCGGGCTTCGACTGCGAGCGGTCGCGCTCGACGCTCCGAGCTTCGATCAGACCTATCGCTCCCGGGTCATGGCTGCGGTCGACCGCAAGGCCGGCCCGACAGAAGACGCCCGCTGGTACGCGTCCGTGAAGAACAAGGCCTACGACTTTCGCTTTCTCGAGAGCAGCGTGACGAACGCGGCGGATGAGAAGGTTCCCCCCGTGCCCGGCGACGTGGTCATCCACCTGATGAACAAGCTCATCGGGGAAGCCCTGGACCTCAACGCATCCGACATCCACATCGAGCCCACCGAGAACGAGCTTCTCGTCCGATACCGCGTGGATGGCCACCTGCGCCGCCGTCCCGAGGCGATCGAGCGAAAGCTCGCAGCTCCGCTGGTCTCCCGCCTGAAAGTGCTCGCGCGCATGGACATCGCCGAGCGCAGGCGCGCCCAGGACGGCCGGATAGCCCTTGCCCAGGGCAACCGGCGGATCGACCTCCGGCTCGCAACCGTCCCGGCCCGGTTCGGGGAGCGCATCGTGCTGCGCATCCTCGACCCGGCCTCCATCCTCATCGACCTCGAGAAGCTGCTCCTGGTGCCTGCTGCGTGCGATGCGTTCAAGTCGATGCTCGACCGTCCGCAGGGCATGGTCATCGTGGCCGGCCCGACCGGGAGCGGCAAGACCACGACGATCTACAGCTCGATCCTGCGCCTGCGAAAGGCGGACATCAACATCCTCACGATCGAGGATCCGATCGAGTATGGCGTCGAGGGGGTCACGCAGGTGCAGGTGAACGACTCCGCCGGCGTGACCTTCGCGACGGCGGTGCGCAATTTCCTGCGCCAGGACCCCGACGTGATCGTCGTTGGCGAGACCCGGGACCCGCTCACCGCAGCCACGTCGATCGAGGCGGCGCTCACCGGCCACCTGGTCCTCACCACGCTCCACGCCAACGATGCGCTGGGGGCGCTCGTTCGGCTCCGCGAGATGGGGATCGAGCCCTTCCTGCTCGCCCACACCATCATCGGCGTCGTGAGCCAGCGCCTCGTGCGCCGGATCTGTCCGCATTGCCGCGAACCGGCCAGCTACCACCGGGACCTGATCCGCCCGCTGGGCATCTTCCCGGACGACGAGTCGGCTGCCTCGTACATGCTCTTTCGCGGCCGGGGGTGCGTGCTGTGCAACTTCCAGGGGTTCCGGGGGCGCGCCGCGGTGTTCGAGGTGCTCACCATCGACGATCAGCTCCGCATCGACGTCGCCTCCGGCGTTCCGGCGGGCGTGCTGCAGGAGTCGGCGGCCGAGGCCGGCCTGCTCCTCCCCATGCGCGACTACTGCCGCCAGCTCGTCACAGGTGGCGTCACCACCCCCGAGGAGGTTGCCCGGGTGTTGTTCATGGAGCGGTAGGAGGCCCTCCCTACTCCGGCTCGGTCTCCGCGCGCAGCGGGTACCCGGCGGCCGTGGCGTGGCCCATCGCGAGCGAGGCCTTGGTCTCGGCGATCTCCTTGCTGTAGATGCCGGCCACGCCCTTTCCGGAGCGGTGCACCGTCAACATGATGCGTGTGGCCTCGATCTGGCTCTTGCGGAACACCTCGATGAGCACCCAGATGACGAACTCCATCGTCGTGTAGTCGTCGTTGTACAGCAGCACCTTGAAGTTTCGCGGCTTTTCGACGCGATCCTTGAGGGCCGTCCCGGGGTCCCCCTGGCCGGGGGTGGTGTCGGGGGGCTTCGGATCTTTGGTGGACATGGGCGGGATCTATCCACCCCGAGCGCCCCGGCCGGCTGCAGGGAGATCACCGGCTCGGAGTTTTGCTGTACTCAGGGTGAGGTCGGCTACCGGAGGTTGGATTGGCTTCGGGGGTCGGGGGCGCCCTCTGTGTGTCACGATTTGTAGAGCGGGGCCGTTTCGGGCTTCGGAAGAGGAGATCCGGGGAGGGCGGGCGCGGATGGTGTAGGGTGCAGGTGCGTAGTTCAGGCCGAATCCAGCCGTGCACGAGGCCCTCGCCCGATGAGCGCCTGGGGCGAAGGGGCGGTCGACGTGGTCGCTGGCCGGGGAGACAGCCATCGGTCGGTTTGCGGCTCGTCGGCGGCTGTGTAACCCTATGGCATTCAGGGAACTGCTTGCGTCTCGTCTCCATTTTCGCGCTCCTGCTCCCCGGGTGTCTGTACACCGGGATCGGCGATGGTCGTTCCAGTGGAACCAACACACCGACCGACTCCGACTCCGACTCCGACTCCGACTCCGACTCCAGCCCGGACTCGGACGCGGACAGCGACTCGGACACGGACACCGATTCCGGCGCCCACGGAGACACGGCCCCGGAAACCGGAGCGGATCCGGACATCGATGGGGACGGCTCCACGGGCCCGGACGACTGCGCCGAGGGAGACCCGGCGGTTCACGTCGGGGCGGCGGAGGTGTGCAACGGGGTGGACGACGACTGCGACGGGACGGTCGACGACGCGGCCACCGACGCGACCACGTGGTATTTCGACGGGGACGAGGACGGCTTTGGCGACCCGGCGGACACGATCAGCGCCTGCGACCCCCCGACCCACTACGTGGCTGACGGGACGGACTGTGAGGACGAGGACCCTGCCTACCACCCGGGTGCGGCCGAGACCGACTGCTCGGACCCTCACGACTACAACTGCGATGGGTCGGTGGGGTACGCGGATCTCGATGGGGACGGGTTCGCCGCGTGTCGCGAGTGCGACGACGGCACCGCCACGACGAACCCGGACGCAGCCGAATCCTGCAACGGTGTAGACGACAACTGCGATGGCGCGGTGGACGAGGGGGTCACGACGACCGTCTACGCGGACCTCGACACAGACGGATTCGGCGATGCCGGCGCTCCCCTGGACGTCTGCGGGGAGACGCCCGGGTACGTCTCGGACTCCGCGGACTGCGACGACGGGTCTGCCGGCGTCCACCCCGACGCCGTCGAGATCTGCAACGGCCTCGACGACGACTGCGACGGGGTGATCGACACCGGTGCGACCGGTGCGGCGACCTGGTACTTCGACGGGGACGGGGATGGCTACGGAGACCCCACGGCCGCCGTGAGCGCGTGTGAGGCCCCTGAATACTACGTCTCGAGCGCGACGGACTGCGACGGTGGCGACGACCAGGTCCACCCGGGCGCCCTGGAGGTGTGCGATGGCCAGGACAACGATTGTGACGGGACCGTGGACAACCCCGACGCTGTGGGCGCCCCGACCTGGTACGCGGACGCGGACGGGGATGGGTTCGGCGACACGGATGTGGCGGTGGTCTCCTGCGAGGCCCCGGCCGACTACGTGCCGGAGGCCGGGGATTGTGATGACACCGAAGCCGCGATCCATCCGGCGGCGCCGGAGGTGTGCGACGGTACGGACAACGACTGCGACGGGACAGTGGACAACGACGACGCCCTGGATGCCTCCACCTGGTACGCCGACCGCGACGGCGACGGGTTCGGGAGCCCGGTGGACTTCGTGGTCTCCTGCGATGCACCCGCCGACCACGTCACCGACGCCACGGACTGCGACGATGCCGCCAGTGCCATCAACGTGGCCGCGCCGGAGGTCTGCGACGGCCTGGACGACGACTGCGACGGTACGGTGGACAACGACGACGCGCTCGACGCCACGACCTGGTTCTTCGACGGCGACGCCGATGGGTATGGAGACCCGACCGCCACGGTGACCGCGTGCGCGGCGCCGCGGTACTACGTGGCGACCGGCACGGACTGTGACGGGGGAGACGACGCGGTCCACCCGGGTGCGCCGGAGGTGTGCGACGGCGCGGACAACGACTGTGACGGTACTGTGGACGGCGCCGACGCCGTCGATGCGCCGACCTGGTACTACGACGCAGACGGAGACGGCTTCGGGGACCTGACCGACTCGTCCACTGCGTGTCTGGCGCCTCCCGACTACGTCCCGACCGGGACGGACTGCGCGACAGAGGACCCCGCGGTGCACCCGGGCGCGCCGGAGGTGTGTGACGGCACGGACAACGACTGCGACGGCACGGTGGACAACGATGACGCGGTGGATGCGCCGATCTGGTACCGCGACGGGGATGGCGACGGCTACGGGGACGCCGCTGCTGCCGAGACGGCGTGTCTGGCGCCTCCCGGCTACGTCCCGAGCGGGACGGACTGCGACGGCGCGGACGAGGCGATCCACCCCGGGGCATCGGAGGTGTGCGACGGCGTCGACAACGACTGCGACGGGACGGTGGACAACGATGATGCTACGGACGCCCCGACCTGGTACTTCGACGGCGATGGGGACGGGTACGGAGACCCGACTGCCGCGTTGACCGCGTGCGAGGCGCCCCGGTACTACGTCTCGGGCGGCACCGACTGCGACGGTGGGAGTGACACGGTGCACCCGGGCGCACCCGAGGTGTGTGACGGCGTGGACAACGATTGCGACGGTACGGTGGACAACGACGACGCGGTCGACGCGCCGATCTGGTGGGCCGACGCCGACGCGGACGGGCATGGCGACCCGGCTGTGACAGCGACGGCGTGCAGCCGGCCCTCCGGGTACGAGTCGAACGCGACGGACTGCGACGACGGGCAGGCGTTGGCGTGGACGGGGGCCACGGAGGTGTGCGACGGTGCAGACAACGACTGCGACGGCACGGTGGACAACGACGACGCCGTGGACGCCGCGGTCTGGTGGGCCGACACCGATGGGGACGGGTACGGCGACCCTGCTGTGACGACGACGGCGTGCGAGCTGCCCATCGGGTACGTCTCGAACGTGGTGGACTGCGACGACGCGGAGGTGCTCGCCTGGACCGGGGCGCTGGAGGTGTGCGACGGCGCCGACAACGACTGCGACGGGACCGTGGACAACGACGACGCGGTCGACGCGCCGACCTGGTACTACGACGGCGACGGGGACGGCTACGGAGACCCGAGCCTCTCCCTCACCGCCTGCTCCGCGCCGACCGACTACGTGGCGGACGACACCGACTGCGACGACACCAACGCGGGCGTCGGCGCCTGCTTCGTGAAGATCCCCGCCAGCACGTTCCGCATGGGCTGCACGGAGGGCCAGTCCACCTGCGACAGCGACGAGAACTTCGCGCACACCGTCACGCTCACCCACGACTACTGGGTCGGGGTGACCGAGGTGACGCAGGCGCAGTTCCACGACGTGATGGGGTACAACCCTTCGGGGTTCACCGGCTGCGGCTCCAACTGCCCCGTCGAGCACGTGACCTGGGACCAGTCCGCGTCGTACGCCAACGCGATGTCGGACGCGGAGGGCCTGCAGGAGTGCTACACCTGCACGGGGACCGGCGTGGGTGTGCAGTGCGACGTGGGCATGAACCCCTACGACTGCGACGGCTACCGCCTCTTGACCGAGGCCGAGTGGGAGGGCGCCGCCCGGTGCGGGACCGACCTGTTGTACTCGGGCTCGAACACCGTGTTCGACGTGGGGTGGATCGACACCAACGCCCACTCCAGGACCCACGTCGTGGCGGGCCTGGCCCCCAACGCCTGCGGCCTCTACGACATGAGCGGCAATGTGTTCGAGTGGACGCAGGACTGGTACCTCCTCCACTATGGCCCGGACGCGATGACCGACCCCACCGGTCCCGCGTCGGGGACTGCTCGCGTGTTCCGCAGCAGCGGCTGGCAAGCCGACGCCGCGCACGCGCGCGTGTCCGGTCGGGCCGAGCACACCCCGGAGCTCGAGATGCCCTACGTCGGCTTCCGCCTCGCGAGGTCCGTACCCATCCCCTGAGCGTCCGGCTACCTCGGGCTCTCCACCGGGCTCGCCCCCCTCAGGAGCGCCCTCCGGATGAGCACGTACACGCCGGGATCCCAGGTGAGCGCGGTGTGCCCGATGCCCTCCACCGGGATGTTCTGCATGGAGGTCTCCCCGGCGCGGGGGATGAGCACGCTCGCCCACCACGGGCAGACGAGGTCGTGCCGCGAGTAGATGCTCGTGATGGGGATGTGCGCGGGGAACTTGTCGCTGCGGACGCGGCGTACGAACGCCGAGTCCGGGAGGAGATCGAAGGGGCTGCGCGAGAGCAGCCCCGCGCCCATGAGGGCGACGGCAACCGCGGCCGTGGGCGTGCCATGGTGCGGCGTGCCCAGCGTGACGATCGACTTGACCCGCTTGTCCCCGCCGTGGCGCTGCACGTACTCGCGGGCGATCAGCCCGCCCTTGGAGTGGCCGACGATGTGGAACTTCTGCAGCCCGGAGCGGTTGCAGATCCGCTCGATCTTCTCGGCGATCATCGCGGCAAGATCGCCGGGCCTGGCGGTGTTGAGCGTGCCGAAGAGTCCGCCGAGATCGAAGCTGAACACGCCGAACCCGTCGTAGCGGAGCCTGTCCTCCATGATCTCCCACACGTTTCGCGTCTGGAAGAAACCGTGGAGCAGCAGCACGGTCTCGGGGTGCTGCGCGAAGTCGTCGCGCCGGACCACCCGGTTTCCGCGTGCATACACCCGGCGCAGGCTCCCAAGCTGGTCGCGGAGCGCGCGGTAGAGCCGCCGGGGCGATGTGGGGGTGTTGACCACGCCCGTCCCCCGTATCACCGTGCTAAGACACATGACGTAGTCCGGGTTGCCATGCGTCCGCTCGCCTCTCTCGTCCCCGCCGCGCTCCTCCTGCTCACCGCCTGCACCGGCAAGGAGCCAGAGGATTCGAGCGATCCGCCCGATCTCACCCACAGCGACACAGGCGACTGCAACGCCAACGCGCCCGTGATCAGCGCCGTGACGATCGAGAACGGCGGGATCCTCTCGTTCGACAACGGCGACTACCCCACCGCCGGCATCCGCATGGACCTCACCGATGATGACGGAGACCTCGACCTCATTGCCATGTGGGTCTGGTTCGACGACGTGGTCGACGGCACCGTGGATCGATCCGGGGTGGCACCCATCGGGGTCGACTCCTACGCCTTCGAGGACGCGACAGCCTGCATGAAGTACACCGCCACGCTGATCATCAAGCCGGAGGTCTCCGGCGGAACGCTCGCCTACAACACCCGCTACGAGTTCGCCGTCGTCGGCCAGGACCATCATCTGGTGGAGTCGGCCCCGTTCATCGCGGACGGCGTCACGCCCCAGGAAGACGGCAGCGATGGGAACGCACCGTGAGCGAGCCCCGGGACGCGTACAAGGAAGCTGGCGTCGACATCGAGGCGGGTGACGAGGTGGTCGATCGGATTGGCCGCCACGTGCGCTCGACCTATCGGCCCGGGGTGATCGGGGACATCGGGGGTTTCGGCGGCTTGTTCTCGTTGATGGGCCGCTACCGGGACCCGATCCTGGTGAGCGGCACGGACGGGGTCGGCACCAAGCTGCTGCTCGCCCAGCAGCTGGGTCGGCACGAGACGATCGGCCAGGACCTGGTGGCGATGTGCGTGAACGACGTGGTCGTGTGCGGCGCCGAGCCACTGTTCTTCCTGGATTACTTTGCCACCGGGAAACTCGACCCCGCCGAGGCCGAGCAGGTGATCGCCGGCGTCGCGGCGGGCTGCCGGATCGCCGGCTGCGCGCTGATCGGCGGGGAAACCGCCGAGATGCCGGGCATGTACAAGCCGGGCCACTACGACCTCGCCGGGTTCTGCGTCGGCGCGGTCGAGCGCACGCGGATCATCGATCCCAGCCGGATCCGGCCGGGCGACGTGCTGGTGGGCCTGCCTTCGAGCGGCCCTCACTCCAACGGCTACTCCCTCGTGCGCAAGCTGGTGGACGGCCTCGACCTCGCGCTCGAGCACGGCTGTGGCCGCCCGCTCGGGGACGCGCTGCTCGAACCCACGCGCATCTACGTCAAGGAACTGCTGGCGTTGCACGAAGCGGATCGCATGCTCGGAGCCGCCCACGTCACCGGCGGCGGGTTCACCGGGAACGTGCCCCGCATGTTCCCCCCGGGGATCGGCGCGGTGATGCACAAGGGCTCCTGGCCGATGGCGGGGGTGTGGCCACTCCTGCGGGAGCGCGGCGCTTTGACCGACGCGGAGATGTGGCGGACGTTCAACGCCGGCCTGGGCATGGTGCTCACCGTGCGCAGGTCCGACGCGGACGCTGTCGCCAGTGAGCTTGGAGGCTACGTCGTCGGCGAGACGGTGGCGGATGAAGCAGGGGAGTGCCGGGTTGAGTAGGGCCGAGGAGGTGCGTCCGAAGCGGGTGGGCGTGCTCGTGAGCGGGCGCGGCTCCAACCTGCAGGCGCTGCTCGACGCGTGTGCCGGGGACTTCCCGGCGAGGATCGTCCGGGTGATCTCGAACGTCCCGGACGTGATGGCGCTGCAGCGGGCGGAGCGCTCGGGGGTGCCCACCTCGGTGTACACCCACGGGGGCAGGGAGCGCTCGGCCTACGATGCAGAGCTGCGCGCTGTTTTCGAGGCAGACGGCGTGGAGATCGTGTGCCTGGCGGGGTTCATGCGCGTGCTTGGCGCGAGGTTCCTCGCCGGCTGGCCGGTGATCAACGTGCACCCGGCGCTGCTGCCCGCCTTCCCCGGGCTGCACGGGGCGCGGCAGGCGGTGCAGGCCGGGGTCACGCAGGCCGGGGCGACGGTTCACCTGGTGGACGCCGGGGTCGACACCGGGCCGATCCTTGCGCAGGCGACCGTTCCCGTGCTCCCGGGCGACACCGAGGACACGCTCGCTGCGCGGATCCTCCCGCTGGAGCACCGGCTCTTCGTGCAGGCGCTGCGCCAGGTCGCCGAGGGGAGGGTGACCGTCATGGGGAACCGGGCCGCGATCGAGCTACGGGAGGGGGAGTCGCGCTGGGTCGCCGGGGTGGGGTAGGATCCGGGGATGCTGTTCCCGCCGTTCCTGCTGCCGATTGCTGCGGTGTTGATCGCGATGTTCCTCGTGGCGGACCGGCGGCGGGCCCGCGGGGCGCGACAGACTGCTCTTGCGCGGGCGCTGGATCTGCACGTGGAGAGGCCGACGCGCGAGCTGCCATGGGACCGAAAGCGGAAGACCACGCTGACCGGCATGCGGCGGGGGGTTCGGGTGGAGATCCACTACTTCCAGCGCTCCACCGGCAAGCGCAGCATCTCGTACACACGGTTCAGGGCCTACTCCACCTCCTTCGGGATCGGGCTCAAGCCGAAGGGGCTCGTGAACGAGGCGTGGCGCGTGCTCACCGGGGGGCAGGACTATCGGCTCGGCGACCCTTCCTTCGACGATGCGATCACCGTGACCGGAGATCCCGCCATGCTCTCTGCGGTGCTGGACGAGCGCACGCGCGCGGCGGTGCTGGCCGTCCTGCCTGGACGCTCTGCCGACGTGGCCCAGGGCATGGTGAGCTACCAGGTCCGGGGTCACGTCGACGATGTGGTGGACGCCGGGGCGCGCCTCGACGAACTGGCGGCCCTCGCTGCAAGCCTCGATCGCGTGCCCGACGAACAGGTAGAGGCGCGGCTCGGGGAGAACGTGCGTGAAGACGGCTCGCCTGGCGTGCGCCAGCGCTCACTCAAGCTCCTGGCCAACTCCCCCCAGGGCGCGGGGCTCGCCCGGGAGTCGCTGGGCGATCCCAGCCCGCTCGTGCGGCTTCAGGCTGCGGTCCTCCTGGGGGATGCACGGGCGCTCTCCACTGCACCCGGGGACACCGTGCTGGCGCTGGCGTCGGAGGATCCTGCGGGCGTTTGCGGCGCGTTCGCCGCCATCGGCGACGAGGAGGCCCTCGTGCGCTTGCTCTCAGGGCCGGCGCCCGTGCGGATCGCTGCGGCAGAGGGCCTCGCGAAGGCAGGCAGCGTGCGGGCGATCGCCACCCTTCGCCCGTTGACGACGGGCCTGCTCGCAGACGGTCGGGTGGTCTCTGCGGCCCTCGGCGCGATCCTTGCGATCCAGGGTCGGCTCGGTGATGTCCACCCGGGGCAGGTGTCCCTCGCCGGGGGGGAGTCCGGGGCCGTCAGCATTGCCGGGGAGAGCGGCGCAGTGAGCATCACCAGTGCTCCGCCCCGCGAGCGGGCCGAGTAGCGCACGGATGGCGCCGTTCACTCCGGCGGGAGCTCCTCAGTCGTCGCCCTCTCCGCCCTCACCGCCTCCGGTCCCACCGCTCCCGCCGCCGGAGCTGCCGCTGGTGCCGCCGCCGGAGCCGCCCAGGCTCGCGAGGTAGGCGAGGATGTCCGTGATCTCCTGGTCTGTGAGCGTGCTGGAGAAGCCTGGCATGCCGCCCCCGCCGCTGAGGATGAAGTCGATCACCCCGTTCGTCGCCGAGACCCCCGCGAGGGAGGGCCCGCTCCCGCCCTGGGCGCTCGATCCATGGCAGCCCGAGCAGTAGGTGGCGTACAGGGAGGCGCCGTTGCTCGTGTCTCCTGAACCGCTTCCGCCCCCGCTGCCTCCGCTCCCGCTCCCTCCGCCTCCGGTGTCCCCCGCCGCTCCGCCCCCGGATGTGTCCGAGGTGTAGGTGCTGCGGCCCGATGCGCCGGGGGCGCAGGCGGAGAGCCCGATGAACGAGAGCGCGAGGAACAGCGGAAGCATCGAGGATCGCATGGGGGCTCCGAGGGTGTGTCCTCCAGGGATGCACGGTCCATGCCGCCCGGCGCGCACGGTCGAAGGCGCCGTTCTCGTCGCCCCGGCGGGTCGCCGACAGAATTCTGCCGTGCTGCCGGCAGGAATCAACCCGGGTTGTCGGTCTCGCGACGCTGTCGCCAAAGGGCGATCGCCCAGGCGAGCGGCCCCAGCGTGGCCGCGAGCACCACCCCGAGCACCAGGCTGCCATAGCAGCACGAGAGGAAGAGGTCGGGTGCGGTCTTGAGTGCCTGCCAGAACGACTGGTGGAAGGCGGAGGTGTCGACGCCGGTGGATTTTCCGTGGCGAAAGTACTCGCCGATCTCGATCTCCGCCGCGATCAGGAACGGCGCGAAGAACGGGTTGGAGATGTTCGCCGCTGCGTACATCACGGCTTCGTTCAACTTGAACAGCCGGGCAACCACCAGGCACACGCCGAAGTGGATCCCGTAGAGGGGCTGGGCCCCGATGAACAAGCCGATGCCCACGGCCCAGCCGATCCCGCCCGGCGACAGGTTCGCCGACAGGATCTCGTGGATCTGCTCGCGAAGCCGGGCCAGGCGTTTGCGGATCAAGCGCTACTTGGCCTCATCCAGATCCGGGGTCGGTTGCGGTGCGGAGGACATCGTGCGCAGGTGCGCGGCCAGCTCGCCCATGCGGTCAGCCATCCGGCGTGGGCTCGTGCGGGCAGGGTTGTACACGTCGCCGGCGAGCAGCGAGACGATGCCGCGGCGGAAGTAGGGCTTCTGCAGCCGGGGAGGGGCCAGCGCCACGGTCATGAAGTCGCCACAGTACCAGTGGTCGATGACCTTGCGGAAGATGCCCCCGCCCTCGCGGTAGGTGGCCTGCCACGCGTCGAGGGCGGCGTCGGAGCCATCGAGCAGCGCGGGCGCCATCATCCGGGCCCCACAGAGCCCCAGCAGCACGCCCGAGCTGAACACCGGGTCGATGAACGTCGCGGCATCCCCGCAGAGCCCGAAGCCCGGGCCGTGGAAGGTGGTGGACGAGGCGGTGAAGTCCTGAAGCCCGCGCCACGGAAAGATCCGCTCGGCGTCGGCCAGGCGCGAGCGAGCGTCTGCCGAGAGGGCCAGGGCGCCCGCGTAGCGCTGGTCGGGCGAGCCGGTGAGCGGACAGCTCGGCGACATGACCACGCCGACGGAGGCCACGCCTTCGCCGAAGGGGATGATCCAGATCCAGCCGCCCGGGATGCTGCAGATCGTGATGTCCCCCGGCTGGTCCAGCCCAAGCTGGCGCACTCCGGTCATCCGGGTGCCGATCGCGCTGTTCTTGAGCCGGAGGTCGCCCTGGCGCAGCCCGAGCCGCTGCGAGAGCCACATCGAGCGCCCGCCGGCGTCGATCACCCGCTTGCCGCGCAGGGTACCCGCTGTGGTCTCCAGGCTGCCCTCGCTCACGTTGCAGTCCGTCACCTTCGCGTAGACGATCTCGCAGCCGTGGGCTTTTGCGACGTCCCGCCACCGGATGTCGAAGATCTCGCGCTGCACCTGCCACGCATGGGTGTAGACGGGGTCTTCGGCTTCCGAGAAGTCGAAGCGCACGGAGTCGTCCCCCTGGCAGAACACCGCCCCGTGCTTTTTCAGGAACCCGGTCGTGTCCAGCCCCAGTTCGTCGAACACGACGCGGGAGCAGGGCAGCATCGACTCACCGACCACGCTCTCGGGGTGCTCGACGGCTTCGACCAGGGTGACGCGAGCGCCCCCCTTGCGGAGGTAGGCGCCGAGCGCGCACCCGGTGGGTCCTGCGCCGATGATCAGGAAGTCGGTCACTGGCCCCCCGGACTCGCCGCGGCCCTGGCGGCGGTGATGAAGTCGGC
Organism: uncultured Pseudomonadota bacterium; assembly: GCA_903875225.1. Taxonomy (GTDB): domain Bacteria; phylum Myxococcota_A; class UBA796; order UBA796; family SXON01; genus CAIUMM01. The sequence goes on along the minus strand of CAIQVJ010000103.1, from coordinate 39,442 downwards.
CAGGGCGTTCACCGAGGCGAAGGCCTTGCGCGTTCCGGCATCATCCGGCATCTTCACGCTGAACTCCTCCTCGACGTGGATCGCGAGCTCCAGGGCGTCCACGGAGTCGAGTCCCAGCCCGGCTCCGAACAGCGCGGAGTCGTCCGCGATGTCCTCGGGGGTGACCCCCTCCAGCATCAGCACGCGAACGATCATCTCCTTGAGGCGGTGCTGCAGCGACGGTTCGGCCATGTCGGTCTCCAGGGCCGCGATAGCTAACGGATCGGAGGCCAGGATGCAGTACTCGTTCCCGCGTTCCCCTGGGCGGGCGGCGTGGATTCCGATGGCGTTGGGGCTCTTGACCGGATGCGTGCACGCCTACACGGCCCTGGATGACCGCGCGCTGCCCCTGGACGTGGCGTTGATCCCGGGGTGCCCCAGCGAGCCCGGTGGGCACCTCTCCATGTGCGAGTGGCGCCGGGTGATCTGGGCCGAGCACCTCTACTCCACGGGGGTGGTGGCAGGGTTCATCACCTCCGGGAACGCAGTCCACAGCCCTTACGTGGAGGCCGACGCCCTGGCCGCGGGCCTGATCGCGCTCGGCGTCCCGGACCGCGTGATCCTGCGCGAGCGCCAGGCCCTGCACACCGACCAGAACGTGGCCTACTCCCTCGCCCTCCTCGATCACCGGCGGGCGGAGGAGGGGCTGCGGGTCGGTCCCGTGATCGTGGCGACAGACCGGGGGCAGGCTCGGGGGATGTGCTCGATGGTGCAGGCGTGGCGATCGAGCTTCCCCCAGGTTTCATCCTGCCTGATCGCCCCCATCGACGACGGGTATGCCTACAGCCGGATGATGCAGGGCGTGCCCGAGGTCACCACGGAGGCGCTGCCCGATTGGCAGCCGCTTTCTGTGAGAGAGGCCACGATGGCCGAGCAGTCGGGGTATCGCCGCCCGCCCTCGTTCTGGGTGTACACCTCCCAGGGGTTCCTGAACTTGTTCGGACTGAGCCGCCCGCCCCGGTAGCGGGGCCGCGCGCTACGACCCCGCCGAGGCCCCGTCGGTCTGGCCGGCGCCGTGCTTTTCGGCGACGAGCTTGCGCACGTACTCGTGGATGTCGCCGACCGTGCGGAATTGCCGGGCCACCTCATCGTCGAGGCGGATTCCGAACTTCTTCTCGATGGCGACGAGCATGTCTGCAGCGTCGAGGCTGTCGAGGTCGAGATCCTCGCGGAGCCTCGCGGTCGGCACGACCTGGGAGGCCGCAAGCTCAAACTGATCCACGAAGATCCGGTCGAGGTCGTTGATGATGCGCTCGGCATCGAGGGGCTGGCTCACGCTAGGCTCCAGGGGAGGGTCAGCAGTACGAGGCGTGTCATTATGTGACAATCGGCTCATCGGCAACCTCGGTTTGTGAACGGGTGGAGGCCACGGGGCCGGCAGGGCCGGGTTCCTGGCTCCAAAGGTCGTGAAAGTTGTACCATTGGTGAGGCCAGCGGGTCACCCAGGTTCCGATCTGGTCGGCGTAGGCTTGCGCCCAGGCGGCGATCTGCTCCTCGCGCGGGCGCTTGCGGTCGAACACACAGGTCATCGGCGCGGAAGACACGACCTGGAAGGTGTCGGAGTCCTCCTTGAAACACCCTACGACAATCACCGGAACGCGGGCCAGGGCGGCCAGGAGCCATGGCCCCGCGGGCACCCGACACGGGGCTCCGAGCAGATCGACGGTGACTATGCGCTCGTCGATCAACCGGTCGCCGTGCATCGCCACGACTCCCCCCTCGCGCAGGACGCGGAGCACCGTGAGCGCCGAGTAGCCCTCGGCGCGGTTCACCGCGATCAGGTGGGGTCGCCACTTCGGGTCCATGCTGGCGAGCACCGCCTGCCCGTAGTCCACGGCGGCGGCGAATCGGAGGATGTGGAGGATCTTCACGCGCTCATCGTTACGATCGGGACCGGCCGCGCATTCGATGTTTCCCGCGTGCGAGGAGAGCAGGATCGCGCCCTGCCGGTTCTTGAACGCCTCGACCATCACCTCCGCGCCCTCGCGCTCGTAGCGGAAGGCGCTCGGGCCGGACTGTGCCCAGGCCATGCGGTCGACGAGGGCCTCCGCGAAGTTCCCGTAGATCCGGGCACGCGCCCGCCAGGCCGGTTCCTGCGGCAGCACCCGGGCGAGGTAGCCCTGCAGGCCCGCCCGGGGTGCAAAAGGCACGTACCAGAGGGACACCGCCCGTGCGAGCAGCGTGGCGGGCTTGCGCCCGAGCCCGCGCACGACCCCGAGCACGAGCCGCCAGCCGAGGGAAAACCCGCGCGATGTCGGGTCCCACCGGCTGCGGGATGCGCCCGGCCTGGGGAACCAGTAGGCCGGCCACAGGATGCGCTCGGCGATGAGCTTGATGTTCACCCAGGTGATGCGGGTGTTGTCGACGAACGGGCGAAAGCTGGTGACGCGCTCGGCTTTGGGCGGGTAGGTCACGAGGCAGGGCAGGTCGCGGACCGCGATCCCCGACCACAACGCCCGGGTGAGCACCTCGACCTCGAGATCGTAGCGGCTGGACCCGAGGTCGAGTGCCAGGACCGGTGCGAGGGGGTACGCGCGGAACCCGCACTGGCTGTCCGCGACGCGCCAGCCGGTCTCGACCCAGATCCAGAAGTTGGAGAAGCGTCTGCCGAACCGGCTGATGCCCGGAGCCGTGGAGAGATCGCGCACGCCCGCGTGAATCGCCCAGGGATCGGCGCGCACCGCCGCAACGAACGCGGGGATGTCCTCGGGGTGGTGCTGCCCGTCGGCGTCGAGGCAGATCGCGTGCGTGCAGCCAGCCCGAGCGAGCGCCTTCATCCCCGTGAGCAGCGCGGCGCCCTTTCCGCGGTTCTGTGCGTGGCTGAACACGGTGGCGCCGGCGTCGTCGGCGACAGCGCCCGAACCATCTGTGCTGCCGTCGTCCACGACGTAGACCTTGATCCCGAGCGGGGCGCACGCCGCGACGGCGCGGGTGACGACGTCGCCGATGGACCGGTGGTTGTTGTAGGTCGGGATCAGGACGGCTGGACGGGCGGGCGAGGGAGGTGGCGCCGGCCAGGGGACACGGCGTGCCAGCAGGAGGAACACCACCGCACCCGTGAGCGCCAGCGCGATCGGCCAGACCGGGCCGTGCACCGGCGCCCGGAGCCAGAGCACGAGCACGAGCGTGCCGAGGGCGGTCACGAGGATGCGGTCGAGCCTCATGACTCGACCCCGGGGCCGGGCAGCGGACGATCGGGGGTCACGATGGTGAGCGTGTATCCGCGAAGAGGGTCGTGCAGCACCACGCGATCGGCGGTGATCTCGGCCCGTACGGGCCCGCCCGGGCCATGCCAGCGGCGGGTCCACGCGGGGCCGTCGGCCTGCGTGGACGTGCTGCGTGTGCGGGTCCTGCCGCCGGCGCACGCCAGGCGCGCCCCGTCTGTGGAGAAGGCGACGCGAAGATCGCGGCCGAGCGGGAGCTTCTCGAGCCAGGGCTTCCAGGCATCGAGCCCCGTCTCGATGGCCACGGGCCCCTCGGGCTGGTCCTCCGCGAAGGTGCCGCGAGCGGTGAACAGCGCGAGCCCCCCAGGCGAGAGCAGGGTGAGCGACCACGCAACGCTTGCGACGTCCTCGCCGGCGCTCGTCATGGTCACGATCCCCATGCCCCCGATCGCGTGGCCATGCGTCTCGATGCCGAGGGTGATCGGCATGTCGACGATCTCGGGCACCCGGCAGGTCGCGTGCGCGGCCGGGGTGACGAGCGCAAGAAGCAGGGGCACCGTCATCGCAGCGCCTCCTTCGCGTCCCGCGCCTGCTCCGAGCGCTCGGGCCGGGCGATGACCGACTCCAGGAGCGGCCTGGCCTCCTCTGCCCGCCCCGTGGCGGCCAGCAGTTGACCGAGCGCCAGGGAGGCGTCCACGTCGCCCTCGTTCAGGCGGAGCGCACGCCGCAGGGCAGCTTCGGCGTCCCCGGGGTGCATGTCGCGCGCGGTGCGGGTGAGCTCCCGCGCCTCCTGCACACGCCAGGTGCCTGCCGGGTCGTCCTCGGCCCCGACGACCTCCGGCTCGAGGTCGCCCGCGAGCATCTTGTCCACGGAGAAGCGCAGGAACCGGCCGGCGAGGTTCGGGGAGGTGGAGATCAGGATCGTGCCGCTCGTCGCGTCGAGCACAGCCCCGTGTGCGGCAATATCTGCGTTTATCGCCGATTCATGGCCGTGCGGCAGGTCCAGGTCGCCGACACCCTTGCGATCGCGGAGCATCGCGACGGCGCTGGTCTCGTCGATGAGCGGCGTGCGCGCCAGCAGCTCCTCCATCCGCGCGAGTCGTGCGGTGGTCGTGCCCTCGATCATGCGCAGGTGGTTGGCGAGGTCGTTCGCGTGCGGGCCCCGGAAGTGGTTGGAGAGCGCGAGCGTCGTCCCGGTCGGAGTGCCGGTGGCGCCGGAAGGCAGGCGAGTGACGTCGTCCGGGGTGACCTCGAACACGGTGGCCTCCCCGGTCTTTCCGTCCACCGCGAGGATGCCTTCGCTCACGAACCCACGGCGTGCGTCGAGGATGCGCTGCACGTCGTCCAACGAGCGGGCGTTCTCCAGGATCTCCCGCACGATGAAGATCATCGGCATCCCCAGGTGGATGCGGGCATCCGATGCCGCCGCCAGGACGCCGATGCCGATGCGCGCCTCGTTCATCCCGGTCACCACGCCTTCGAGGCCGACGATCGCCACGTGAACGAACCCGAGCACGCCCTCGCCCTTCACTGCGACCACGGCCTTGTCGGAGTCGAAGGCCGGCCCGCCGTCGAAGTCGAAATTGCGGGCAAGCAGCGTGTGGCCGCCGGCCACGCGGTCGCCCGTGGCGACGAAGCCCGTGCACGCGAGCAGCGGGCTGTCGACCATCGCCTGGCCCACGTCGTGGATCGCGTGGTAGCACAGCTTCCGCGTGTAGTGCGGGGCGATCCAGCCCCAGTTCGGATCGTCGCCCACGTCGGTGTAGCCACGCAGTTCGACGAGGTAGCGCTCGGGCACGTCCTTCGCGATTGCGCCGCCGAAGAGCGGAAAGAGGCGGAACAGCCCGTACTGCACCAGCGGGTTCTTCACGTGCTTGAAGAACTCGACCACGATGCCGGCCTCGTTGCGGTCGGGCAACGGTCCAGCCATCATCGCATTGGCGCGACCCATCTCGTAGGGCGCGCCCTCGAGGTGCTCCACCCAGATCCCGTGCCGGCGGATCAGCTCGTTGGGACCGACGCGCCGGTCCACCCCCGTGCCCGTGAGCTCCGGCGCAGGGGGAACGTGGTCCGGCACCGGCGGGGGTGAGATCCATCCCTGCAGCGCGAGGAGGGCATCCACCTGCAGGAGCAGGACGACCGCGAATCCCAGCAGCCGCACCATGCGCCGCGTGACCGACTCGCCGGCGTCGGTGAGCAGCGCAGGCACGATGAAGAAGGCGGTGATCGCGGTCCAGCCGATGCCCAACGACTCGGTGAGGCCCACGCCGAACACCGCCGGGTAGGTCGCGGCACACAGGCCGACGAAGCCGGCGAAAGCGGTCGCCAGGGCGATGAAGATCGCCGCGCGGGCGGCGAAGAACGAGGCAGCGTGCGTCTCGTGGGGGCCCGCGTGCGCGGTCTCCTCGTTCCGGGCCTCGACCATGAAGATCCCCTGGTCGAACGCCACGCCGAGCACCAGGACGAAGGCGGGGCCGCTCACCGGGGTGAGGGCGATGCCGCGCCAGGCGAGCACCCCGAGCGTGCCGACGGCAGCAGCGAGTGACGGCAGGCTCGCGGCCAGGACCTGCACCGAGTCGCGGTAGCGCAGGAGCATGAAGGCGAGCACTGCGGCGAGGGAGAGCCCGGAGCGGGTGATCAGTTCGTCCCGGATGCGCCTGGCGCCTGCCTCGGCGACACCGGCTGGGTAGACGAAGCGCGCGCGGTCGGGGTCGGTGGAGGACTCATCCGGCTGGTTCGCGAGCGCGAGATCCAGCTCCCGGCCCGCGTGGGCGAGCGCCGGCTCGGTCACCCCGACGACGATGGCCGCGACCCGCGTGTGGCCGGTCTCCGGGTCCACATCGAGGGTCCGGGCGAGGATCTCCGAACCCGCGGTCTTCGACCAGGTGGCGGCGTCGGGCGCCTCGACCGCCGCGATGCTCGCCCGGAACCCGGGGAGCAGGCTCGCGGCGTCGAACCCGGCGGCGTCTGCTGCCGCCACGAACCGGGCCTCCAGCTCGGCCGGGTTGGCCACGAGCGCGGCCCGCTCGGCGCGCTGGGACGGCGCCGGCAGCAGGTCGAGCGGCGAGTGCACGGTGATGCCGTTCACCTCGGCCAGCGCGGCGACTGCGGGCGCCAGGCGATCGAGGGCCTGGTCGAGCGTGTCGCCCTCGGTGACCACCAGCCCCTGGGTGGTCTCGCCCCCGTACCGGGTGCGGATGGAGGACTCGAGCGCGGCCGTCGCTGGGAGTCGCGCGTCCATCGACCGCGGGTCGCCGTCGAACCGCACGCCCAGCGCGCGGGTCCCGAGCAGCACGAGCAGGGCGATGAGGGCGCCGGCGATCGGCGCCGGGACGCGCACCGGGAGCGGGATCCAGGGCACCTTGTCACCGGGCCGGGCGAGCGCTGCGAACATCCCGGGGCCCGCGAGCACGATGGTGCAGAAGGCGCCGAAGGAGCAGCCGATGCCGATCAGGCCGAGGTCGGAGACGGCCTGGTACGCGCTGGTCGCCAACGCGAGGAAGGCGAGCACGGTGGCGGCCACGGAGATCCGGTAAGCCGGCATCAGCTCCTTCAGCGCCGCCTCACCCTGGAGCAGTCGCTCGGCGAACGTCGGCTTGACGCCGTCGCGCACACCCGCGAGGTACAGGTGGATCCAGTAGTCCACGCCCATTCCGGCGAGCGCGCCGCCGAACGCGAGCGCGATCCCGTGGATCGGGGAGATGAGCGCCGCCACCGCCGTCGCGAAGATGCTGCCGACGAGCAGCGGCGGAAACGTGCCGAGGATCGGGCGGATCGACCGGAAGGCCAGCAGGAACACCAGCAGGACGCCGATGGTGCCGGTCGTGACCGCGCGGTTCACTTCGGTCTGGATCTGCCCGCTGGCCTCGGCCGCATAGCGGTGCGACCCGATCCAGTCTGCGGGAAGCGGGCAGGACGCGAGGTCCTCCGCCATGTGCTGCATGATCGGGCTGTCCGCCTGCGTACCCAGCGCGGGCTCGCTTGCCCGCGCGAGGATCAGGCCGTGCGCGCCGTCGGCGGAGAGCAGGTGCCCGCCCGAGAGCCGGGTTCCCGCCTGCTGGTTGCGCGAAAGGGAGGTCGTGAAGCCGGTGCCGAGCCCGAGCGGATCGTGCTCGAGCTGTCGGGCAGCGAGCATGCTCGCGGGCCCGAAGAGCTGGCTGCGGAGCCGGTCCAGGGCCGTACGCATCCCCTCGTCGGTCAGGCGCGTGCGCAGCTCCTCGGTGTTGGTGAGGACGACGATCGAGGGCTCGGCCGCGCGGGAGAGGTTGATGCCGTCCGAGAGTCCATACGCATACCGAACGCTCGCCAGGTCGGTGCCCACGCGGGCCTGCAGCCTGGCGCCCAGGGCGTCGATCGCCGCGCCCAGCTCCTCGGGGCTGCGGCCCTCCCCGTTCACGTCGACGAGGATGGTGTCCAGCAGCGCAAAGCGCCGGACGTCCGCGAACGCCTCGCCGGCTTCCCCTCCCTTGGGCAGGGCATCCGCGAGATCGAGGGAGACCCGCACCTGCGTCGCGATCAAGGTGAGCAGCACACAAAGGCCGACCAGCAGAGCGAGGCGGGCTCGCAGGGTCCAGAATCGCGGGGCGGAGGGCATCGGGGGGCTGGGGGGTATCAAGAAAGTCCGCCACAGGCGCGATGTTCAGACTACAGGGCGAGGCCTGACCGTCGCCCTACTTCAGGACCACGTTGGTGAACGCGATCTCCACTTGATCCCCGCTGGGTTCGGTCAGCTCCACGGCTGTCACGCGCCAGGGGGAGGGGACGAGGGTGAGGTCGATGCTCGCCAGGAGCTTCTTGAGCTGGGCGTCCTTCGGCACGAGTCGGGCGCCCGTAGAGCTGTAGGTGACGGTGAAATCCCGGTCCACCGCGCTGGCGTCTGCCTGCATCCACACCAGCAGGCTCATCGCGAGCCGGTTCGCGTCCGGCACGCTCGCGAGATCGATGGTGTCGGTCATGCCGAGGTCCGGGTAGGACATCGTCGCGATGGAATTCTTCAATGTAAACGAGCTTCTGGATGGTGTTTGCACGACCCAGTCGAGCTCTTGCGGGCGAGAGAAGTGCACGGTGCCGGTGCTCGTGAGCGGGGCCTTGAGCACCGCGCGGTGCTGGACCTGGGTGAAGGACGCCGAGAGGTCCTTTGTCTTCGCCAGCTCCGTCCACACGGTCGAGTCGAGCGCCGACGCCGTCATCGGCCACAGGCTGGCGGAGAGGAGAAGGGTCGCGATAGTCGCCCCTTTCGTGACTGCGACCCGCCGATCCGTGCTGGCTTTTGTCCTCCTGAGGCTCGTGGGGCTCTGGAACGTGTGGTGGTTTGGATTTTTCACGGCGTTTCTCCTCGTGGCGGCGGCGGTTGCGCAGGGGCTCGCCCTGCCGTTCGACTCGGAGCGACGCGTATCCGCTTCGCTCACGCGCTGGATCTGGGGACGGGTGATGATCGGGTCGCACTGGCCGTTCTGGAGGGTGACCACGACGGGGCTGGAGCGACTCGGCAAGGGTCCGTGGATCCTCGCAGCAAACCACCAGAGCATGCTCGATATTCCCCTTGTCACGCGCCTGCCGGTGCCGGTTCGGATCCTCGCGCGTCCGGGCGTGTTCCGCATGCCGGTCTTCGGGACGATGGCGCGCTTCGGGCGACACATCAACCTCGACGGCTCCTCTCGCGAAGCCCTCGAACGGGCGCTCCAGCAGGCGAGGGCTGCATCGAAAGAGGGGGCGAGCATGCTCGTTTTTCCGGAGGGCACGCGGGGCGATGGGGGGGCACTGCTACCGTTCAACCGGGGCGCGTTCGAGCTGGCGATCCAGGCCGGGGCCGACGTGCTGCCCATCGCGATCTCCGGCACCAACGCCGCCCTGCCCAAGGGCAACCTGTTTGCCCGGGAGGCATTCTGCCGGTTTCACCTGCAGATCCTTGCTCCAGTGCGGATCGAGGGGCTCTCCCGGAGGCGCGTCTCTGCGCTGGTTCGCGAGCGGATCGAGGCCGCGCTCCAGGGCCCCCGGCCCTGGGAAGTCTGTGCGCGCGTGAAGGAGCGGTATGCCCCGCTCGGCCGGCAGCGCGCCGGATGGGCCTGGGGCAAGACAACCTTCGACCCCGTGTTCTGGGCCCTCCACGAGCGGATCCCCACCACGGGCCGGTGGCTCGACGTGGGCTGCGGCGAGGGCCTGCTGGCGGCATACCTTTCGGCCGCCGGACACACCCTGGTGGCATGCGGGCTCGATCCGGACAGCGATCGTGTGGGGCAGGCGACCGCCCTGCTCGGCCCGGGCTTCTCGGTGGGCGACGCCCGCACCGCGAACCTCGGCGAGGGCTGGGACGTGATCACCTGCATCGACGTGCTTCACTACCTCGAGCCCGAGGAGCAGAAGGCGGTGCTCGCACGGTTCGTGGATGCGCTCCTTCCGGGCGGGCTGCTGATCCTGCGCGATCCCGACGCCGCTCGGGGCCTGGCCGGCGCGCTCACCGTGCGGGCCGAGCAGGCGCTGGTCGCGGGTGGCCGGCACGTGGGGGAGGGGGTGCGGGCGCAGGGCGCTCGCGGCCTCTCGGCCGCTGTCGCGGAGGGCCTCGTCGACGTGCGCGTGGAGGACTGCTCCGCGGGCACGCCGTTTGCAAATGTCCTGATCTCCGGACGAAAGCCCGGCGCCGCCGACATGGGATAGACCCGCCCCTGATGCCCGCGCCTGTACACCTCGCCGCGACTGGTTGCCTGACGACGTTTGGCGACCTCGAAGGCACGTTCGCAGGGCTCAGCGAGGGCGCCTGGCCGTTCGGCTCCGGGCCGGGCTGGGCGCCGGGGGACCTGCCCGTCGCCCAGGTGCACGCTGACGTGGGTGCGCTCGACCGGCACCGGACCTTCGCGCTCGCGAAGGCGGCGCTGCTCCCCCTGTACGGGCTCGACGGCACCGGCCTCGCCGTTGTTTTTGCGACCACCACCTCCGCGATGCTGCTCGGTGAGGATGCGATCGAGCAGCATGTGCAGGGCCAGCCGGTCGAGGTGGGCGAGGACCTCCTGTGCTCCCATCTGGCCCACCGCGGCGCCGAGTCGGTCGGGGACTGGATCGGGGCGACGGGCCCCCGGCTCGTGGTGTCCACCGCCTGCACGTCCGGCACCGTGGCGTTCGGCATCGGCGCGGATCTCCTGCGCGCCGGTCGGTGTCGCCGCGTGCTGGTGGTCGGCGCCGACGCCTTGTGCCGCACGACGGTCTACGGCTTCCGCTCGCTGGGTGCGCACACGCGGACGGCTTGTCGGCCGTTCGACGTCGATCGGGACGGCATGTCGATCGGGGAGGGTGCCGGGTTCGCGCTCCTGGAGCTGGGCGAGGGGGAGACCGAGCTTGCGGGCGTCGCGACGCGCACCGACGCGCACCACCTGACAGCACCCGAGCCAGGCGGGGAGGGCCTGATCCGCGCGATCCGGGCTGCCACCCGGGGCTTCGAACCCGGGGAGATCGACCACGTGAACGCGCACGCCACGGGTACGCCCACCAACGATGGGGTGGAGGCCCGGGCGCTCGCTGTCGCGGCACCCGGGGCCTGGATCTCGGCTACGAAGGGTGCCACGGGCCACACGCTGGGAGCCGCCGGGGTGATCGAGGCCGTGTTGCTCGCCGAGTCCATGCGGCGCGGCATCGTGCCGGCCTCGCGGGGGTGTCAGAACCCGATCGAGGGTGTCGCGGTGGCGAACGTGCCGCGGGCGCGGGTCCAGCGGCTCGGGGTCTCGGTGAACCTCGCATTCGGCGGCCACAACGCTGCCCTGGCGCTGCGCTTTCGAGGTGCTGCGTGAAAGCGACGGTGCTGGAGCACTACGCGTTCTCCTGGCCGCTCTCTGCCCCGCAGGAGATCCCGCGCCCTGCGGCGGTCGAAGCGGGAGCCTGGCGCCGGTTCTCGCGCGTGGCCCGGCTCGCGGCCGCTGCGGCAGCGCCGGTCCTGGACCCGGCGGAGCTCGACCGCGACGAGCTCCCGATGTTCTTCGGGACCGGGCTCGGCGAGTACAGCTCCTCGTATGGGTTTCTCAAGTCGCTGTTCACCCGGGGCCCGGCGATGGCGAGCCCGCTCCTCTTCCAGAACAGCGTGCACAACGCTGCGGCCGGGCACCTGTCCATCGCGCTCGGCCTGCGCGGCCCCTCCGAGACGCTCTGCGCGGGCGCTCTCACCACCCTGCGCACGTTCGAGCGCGCTCTCTGCTGGCTCGAGGCCAACTCCGGGTTCGCCCTCGTGGTGCTGGCTGATGACGTCAACGGCGAAAGCGCGGACGGCTGGCGGCTCGGCGGGATGATGGGGGAGCCGGGAGAGGGCGGCGCGGCGTTCCTGCTGGCTGCCGCAGACCCTCGTGCGGAGGCCACCCTCGAGCTGCTGCCGCGTTCAGAGCACGCCATGGCGGCCTCGTCCCGCCGCGCTGCCCCGTTCTTCTGCACGGCCGATGCCCAGGCCGTGTCCAACGCCCTCTTCGCGGGGGGGGAACACCGCTTCGACTACCCGGGTTGCACGCTCGTGGCCTCGAGGCTCTGATGCTGCTCGCGATCCTGGCGACCGCTGTTGCGGCGACGAATCCCGTTCCGCTCGCCGACGTCCAGCCGGTCTACCCCGAGGCGGCGTTGCACGATCACGTCGGGGGCACCGTGATCCTGCGCATCGCCGTCGATGCCGCCGGCGTCCCGACCGATGCCCAGGTCCTGCAGGGCGTGCGCACGGATGTCGATGCTGCAGCCATCGCGGCGGCTCGGGCGATGCACTTCCAGCCTGCCACCGACGACAGCTCCACGCCGGTCGCCGGGACCGTGGACTACGCGTTCTCCTTCGCGCTCAACGTCTCCGACGAGCAGGGCAATGCGGTGCCCGGCACACTGCAGGTCCACTTCATGGACGCCGACGGACTGGACATCCCCGGTGTCCGGTTCACGCTCCACGCCCGCGACGGCTCCCCCGCCCGGTCGTTCACCGGCTCGGATTCCGGGGTGGTCACGGCGGCGTTCCTCGCCCCGGGCACGTACGACTTCGTCTGTGATCATCAGGACTTCAGCAGCGCCTCGGGTGACGTGGAGGTCAAGGCAGGCGAGACCCGGGCCACGACCATCCGCCTCACCCCCACGGGCCCGGCGCGGGACATCGTGGTGATCGGCCTGCGCCAGCGCTGGCACGACGTCCAGCGCGCCGCCCGGGTGCCCGACCCCTCGCCCGAGACGGGCGTGTACGAGATCACCCGCCGCGACGTCGAGAGCACGCCGGGCGCGTTGGAGGACGTCACCCGCGCGGTGCACAAGCTCCCCGGGGTCGCCAGCGACAGCGACATGCTGGGCACGTTCTCGGTGCGAGGCATGCAGTCCGACGACGTCGTGTTCCTGCTCGACCGCGTCCCGCTCGACAACCCGTTCCACCTCGCGGGCTTCAACTCGATCTTCAATCCGGACATGATCGAGAAGGTGGACTTCTACGCCGGTGCTCCGCCCTCCCGTGTGCCGGACAGCACCAGCGCGGTGATGAGCGTGCAGAGCTGGGACGGCGCCCCCAAGGACGACCGCCACGATCTCGACGGCGCCATCGACATCTCGATGAGCACGGCCCGGGCGTTCGTGATGGGTCCGATCGGGAAGTCCGACAACCTCACGTTCGCGTTCTCCGCTCGCCGCAGCTACCTCGAGGCGTACTTCGGAGCGATGAAGGCGCTCAACCTGCTGGATACGGCGATCGCCGCGCCGGAGTACGACGAGCTCTCGGCCCGGTTGGCGTGGCGGTTCGGAAAGCAGCGCCTGCTGCTCACCGGGATGCGCACCAGCGACCACCTCGCGCTGCTCGATTCGGGTGACGACAGCACGATCACCATCAGCGGCACGTTCAAGCTCGACGACGTGGTCTACCTGGCCTCGCTCGACCATCGCGTCGAGCTCGGGAAGTCCACCCTGCAGTCCACGGTCGCGTACACCACCGACGCGAGCGTGGTTGACAAGGACATCGCCGGCAGCGTGCACCGGACCACCACTCGCGACCAGATGTACGCCCGCACCGACCTCACCGCCCCCGCCCTGCCGAAGCTCGAGGTGCGGGTGGGGGCGAGCGCGCAGGTGCGCCGCTACACCTTCAACGGCCCCGTGCAGGACACGCGCGCCACGCCGACGTGGTCCTCGCTCCCGATCTGCGACAGGGGCCTCGATCTCGTCGATCTCGACGGTGGGAGCGCGCAGACGCAGCTCTCTGGCTACGTCGAGGGCGAGACACAGCCGGTGTTCGGCGGAGACTCGGGGTTTGGGCTCCGGAACCGCATCGGGGTGCGGGTCACCGACGCCCTCCGGACCGGGGAGGTGCTGGTGTCACCCTCCGCGGGGATCTCGCTCCCGCTCCCGACCGGCACGATCCCGAAGCTCACCGTGGGGCTCTACCACCACGTGATCGAAGATCCGATGGTGATCAGCGCCGAGTTCGGAAACCCGGACATCCGCTCCGAGCGGAGCGCCCAGATCGTCCTCGGCGTCGACCAGGCGTTCCCGATGCTGCCCGGGTGGAAGGGGGGGCTCATCCGGGTGGAGGGCTACTACGCGGAGCTGTCGAACCTCGTCGTGAACCCGGACACCGGGGCTGCGCTCGCCGAAGGGCAGACCTACGCCAACGAGGGATCCGGGCGCAACTTCGGCGTCGACGCGATGGTTGCGACGTCGTCGGATCGCGTGAACCTGGTGCTGAACGGCGGGTACCTCAACGCCCGGGTCCACAACCCGCTCAACGAGGTGTTCCCGCAGGACTACGTGCCGGGGCAGGCCCAGACGTGGACCCTGGGCGCCAGCGCCGAGTTCCAGGCCACTCCGCGGTGGCGCTTCACCACGCGCTACGACTACCACTCGGGGCGGCCGATGTCCGACGTGGCCATCGCCAGCGATTCCACCGTGCAGCAGGTGAGCCTCAACACAGACAGGCTCTCCGACTTCCATCAGGTGGATCTGCGTGCCGAGTGGAGAAACGCTCTCCCAAAGCTACGTATGTCGATATACCTCGAAGTACTGAGCGTCGCCTATGTAGCGTGGAAGAGTGACTTCCTGCCGATTGTCACGGTAGAGGACGGCATACGTACCGACTCGATGTTCTACCACCTGCCGACGCGCCCGTTCCTGGGCATCCGCGGAGAGTTTTGATGGTTTTGCGGTCCATACCCCGGCTCACCCGACCCGTGTGGGCAGGCTCGGCGCTCTCCGAGCGCTACCGCAAGCCGCCCGGGGAGCCCTACGTGGGGGAGAGCTGGGAGGTGTGGCGCGACAACGCCCTGCTCGACCTTCCCGCGCAGCGCCTCTCCGACGTGGTGGACTTCCCGCTCCTGATCAAGCTGATCTCCACGCGTGACGTGCTCTCGGTGCAGGTGCACCCGGACGATGCGACCGCGCACCGTCACGGCGCCGCCTCGGGAAAGGCCGAGGCCTGGGTGATCCTCGAGGCTGCTGCGGGTGCCGAGGTCGCGCTGGGACTCCAGCGTGAGGTCTCGCGCGAGGACCTGCACGAGATGGCGCTCTCCGGCGCGATCGAGCGGGAGCTGGCGTGGTTCCCCGTGCGTCCGGGCGACGTGATCGACGTGCCGTGCGGCACCATCCATGCGATCGGGGGCGGGATCACGCTTTACGAGGTGCAGCAGCCGACGGACATCACGTGGCGGCTCTACGACTGGGGACGCGGCCGGGAACTGCACCTCGACGATGCGCTCGAGGTGGCCCTCAGAACGGCGGCCCAGGCGCCCGCCTCACGCAGCGGCGCCTTGATCGAAGGGCCGATCTTCCACGTCATGGAGGCCGCGGCCGGGCCGTCGGGCGGCTCGGACTGGCGCGCTCTCACGTGCACGACGGGCGCGCTCACGGTGGATGGCGAGCCGCTGCTCGCCGGCGACACGGTGCTCGTGGCGCCCGGCCCGGTGCGCCTGGGCGGCGACGGGCGCGGGCTCTGGGCCTCGTCGACCGCTCACTCTGCCAGGTTCTTGCCCAGCAGCAGGGGTTCCTGAACCGGATCGAAGTTGTGCGGGTCCCAGTGCAGCCGGCATCGCGCCTCGTACGCATCCGTCTCGCCCACGAGCACGCGCGCATCGCGGTTGACCACGCGCTGGGATCGATCCGCAGGGTTTCCGCACACGACGCAAATCGCCAGGTTCTTGGTTATGTACTCGGCGATCGCAAGCAACTGCGGGATCGGCTCGAACGGCCGACCCATGTAGTCCTGGTCCAGTCCGGCGACGATCACGCGGCGGCCCTCGTTCGCCAACTGCTCGCACACAAGCACCAGATCCGGACCCAGGAACTGGCCTTCGTCGATCCCGACCACACGGGCGTCGCCCACGAGCGTGAGCACGTCGGTGGCACGCTCGACGAGGAAGCTCTTGATGTGCAGGCCCGAGTGCGAATCGACCTGATCCGCGGAATAGCGCTGGTCCAGCGCCGGCTTGAAGACGACGACGCTCTGCCGCGCGTACTGCGCACGTCGGAGCCGGCGGATCATCTCCTCGGTCTTGCCCGAGAACATGCATCCGGTGATGACCTCGATCCAGCCGATGTCGCGTGGCTGCAGGTGGGGCTGCAGGTGGGGATTCACCCGAGCTCCAGGTCGGCCGGCAGGCCCTGCCATGTCATCGCGCGCAAGGGTTCACCCCAGGTGGCAGAGATGGAGGTCGTCAATGATTTGTCCTCTGCGAAACACTGAAACCCGATGTCCGTGGGCTTGAGCGGTCGCTCCGCCCACGGGTTGAGCCATGCGCGGACCCGAACGTTGGCAGGCTGCGCGGGGCGCCTGTCGATCAGCAGCAGGCCTCCCACGTTCCGGTAGGGCGGATCCCGGAACACGGCGATGGAGCCGATCGGCGAGAACAGCGTGACCGTCTCTCCCGAAGCGGCGCCGAGCATCGCCCGCGGTCGCCCGTAGAGGAAGTCGCGAGCATAGCCCTGGGAGAGCGCCCAGGGTTGATCGGCCACGCAGGCCAGGAGCACGGGTGTGTCGCGCAGCGCGGAGACGTTGTGCCTGTCGAGCTCCCGGACGATGCGGGGCTCGACGGCCTCGAGCGTGCGGTTGGCCAGGTAGGGCCCGAGCACCTGGGCGAGCAGCGGCTCACCCTTGCGCACCTTCTCGCCCGTGAGGCAGAACTCGAGCGAGATGCGCTCGTCCTCGTACGCGGCGTATCGCCCCTCCCAGCGGTTGGCGGCCACCTGGGAGAGCCACGTCTCGATCGCGCGACGCACCGGGTCCACGTCGAAGTCATGGGGCAGCCATCGCCGCACCAGCACGCTGAACCGGTGCTTGCCCTGCACCCGCACCAGCCCTGCCCGCAACAGCGCCGCGCTCGACTGCTCGCCGCCCGGTCGGGTCTGGTGCAGGAACGCGAGGACGCCGAGCACCCAGGGGGCGCCGCTGGGGGATCGGACCTCGAGGCGGGGGCCAGGGGCCGAGAGCCGCGTGAGCTCCCATCCGGTGGCCCGGGTGGCGGCCAGCGCGGCGACCTCGGCGAAGCCCTGAAAAAAGCGGCGGTTGTCGAACGAGCTCAGAAGCTCGATGGCGCGGTCGTGATGCGCGGTGCTCCCGTGTTCAACCGCGGCGCGCAGACGCGCACGCAGGTCGGCGGCATCTGGGCCACAAACCTGCTTCAGGTAGGTGTGGCTCGCGCCGGAAAGACGCTCCAGATCGGTCACCAGCCGCTCGGGAAAGAGCTCCATGAATGTGCAACTCGAAGGGGGCGGCGGCTAACCGATTCCAGGGCCCTTCGCTATCTTTACGCTGCGATTTTGACTATTTGCGCTTCTGCGGACAGGCTCCGGCGAAGCCGCAAGGCGAGCGCCGTCGAGTCGTGGAGCGCCGAGCGCTCCGGCCCGGCCCGGCCCGCTCAGAACTGCGCTGCGTCGTCCGGCTGTACACCGATCTCGAACGTCTCCACCTCGTAGGTGACGTCGTCCTCGATCTCCACCGGACGCCACAGCGTGGCGATCTCGCCCGGCGAGACCGTGTAGTAGGCAGGGTCCTGGTCCTGGAGCCACACCTGCACCTGGGCCCGTCCGTGCCCCAGTTGCGTGGAGGTGGAGTCCGAGACGTTGTCGTTGTCCAGCACCGAGAGCCGGCTCTCGCCCTGATCGGGAGGGTCGACGACGACGAGGCTCTCGGGGCCTTCACCGTCTGCATCGGTGCGCAGCATCTCGGCTTCTGCGTCGGCCGAGGTGTTCTCCGGGTGCCTCGGATCTCCCGCCCAGAGGTGGTAGGTACCGCTTCCGTCCTCCCCCGCCTGGCCGCCCTTGAGTGGCGCTGTGAGGTGCAGATCGAGGTCCAACGGGTGCGGCGCCCAGGTGAGGGCGGCGGTCAGCCAGACAGGCTCCAGCGGAGGCACGACGCCTGTCGTCGTCGCGATGCTGCCGCCCGGGCTGCAGAACACGCCGAAACGGGCCTCGCCGCTCGTGGGGCCCGGCAACACGCGCGCGGTCCACCACCCCGGCGCGGCCAACAGGCTCAGCTCCCCGACGTCGTCCGCGATCGCCTGGGTTTGTGCGGGCGAGGCGCTGTCCGCGTTCCATCCACGCCTGAACTCGATCGTCGCCCCCGGCACCCGCTCGCCGAGCAGCGTGGTGATGCGGATGTCGGCCTCACCCTCCTCGGCGTCTGCCGCGAGCTGCATCGTGGGGAGGCGGCGCTCGCTGGCCTGCCAGGTCTGCCAGGGGCCCGGGTCGAGCTCGTGCATCGTCGGGCTGCGGAGGTTCAGCAGGTACCGCGCGCGCCCCTGCGCGGAGCCGGGGGCGTCGTAGAGGGCGACCAGCTCGTTGCCGAGGAGCTCGTCCCCGTACACCGCTGTGCTCCAGTCCCCCGATGCGCTCGACTGCGCGATCGCCACCACCTCGCCTTCGGGCGTGCCGAGGGTGATCGTCGCGCCGATGCCGTCGTCTGCCTCGTCCACCACCCGCCCGGCCACGACCAGCACAAAACCGGTGGGTGGCTTGTCGGAGCAGGCAGCGAGCAGCAGGGAGAGGATCATCGGCGTCGCCGGGCCCCGTAACCGGCGGCGATCAGCACGATCGAGAGGACCGGATAGGTTTCCCCGGCCGATGCGCAGCCGCACTCCCGCTCAGGGATTCCGCCGGCTCGCAGGGCGCCTGCGCCGGACCCGGTGTCGGCGCCGTCGGCCCCGAGGTCGGTCGCCCCGGCCCAGGCCCACTCCCGGAACCCCTCCGGGTCGCGCCAGCGGTGCGTGGCGTCGAGCCACAGCGCGGCCAGGCCGCTGGCATGGGGGGCCGATGCGCTCGAGCCTTCGAATGCGAGCGGCCCGAAGGTCGCCGTGGAGACACCTGTCGGCCCCACGGCGTCTGGCTTGAGCCGCCCGTCGTCCGTGGGGCCGTGGCTCGACCACTCGGCCAGGCTGCCATCCTCCTCGTACCCGCCGACGCTGAAGGCGCCCTCGGCGTCGGCCGGCAGGGTGAGCGTGTCGCGGTCGGCGGCCTCGGCCGGGTCGACTCCGTAGTCGCTGTAGAGCCAGGCCCGCAGGCCGAGCGTGGACTGGTGCGGATCCTTCAGCTGGAGGGTGGCCAGCACCGTCTCGCCATCACACTCGCCCGTGGAGACCGACTCGAACGGGTCGCCATCGCCGTCCTGGACGTGCTCGGCGCGCCCGCACTCGGCCCCGGTCTCGTCGAAGAGCGCGAGATCGAGGTCCGTCGCAGCCTGCCCGAACGGCTCGCTCCATCGCAGGCTGACGCTCGCGAAGCCACTGCGGGTGAGGATCGTGTGTCCCCACCGCTCGCCGAGCAGAACACTCGCGCCCGGGCCCCGGGTGAGGTTGCCAGAGATGTACTTCTGGTTCTCGTTCCCCGCGGCCGCGACGTAGATCACGCCGGCGTCCCGCGCCGAGGTGACCGCGCTGCTCGCGAGCGAGGTGCCGTCGGCTGCCCACACGTTGTCGAACCCGATGCTCCCGTTCACCACGTCCACGCCCTCTGCGGCGAGCGTGTTCAGCGCCAGCGTGAACTCGACGTCGGTGGCGAAGGTGACCAGCTCCAGCTCCGCATCGGGGGCAAAGTCATGGATCACCTCCGCCACGGCCGTGCCGTGTGACGAGCTGTCGACGTTCCCCAGCGAGAAATTGGTCTCTACATGCGCCGGCAGCTCGGTGCCGAGCAGATCCTCCCACCCAGCGAACCCGACGTCGAGCACGGCGACCTTCACGTGGTGCCCGGTGATCCCCTCCGTACGCCAGTCGGCGGCAACGGTCTCGCCGTAGCCCTCGGACACGACCAGCCCCTCGTCCTTGGCGTGGGCAACGAACGGCGCGCGCAGGTGGGTCACGCCGGGTACCGCCCTGAGGTCCGTCGCGGTCGCGCAGCGCACCTGGAGCGCCGTGGGCGTGCTCACTTCGACGATGCATCCCAGCGCGACGAGGGCGTCGGTGGCGGCTGGCGAGCGCGTCTCGACCACCCATGACTCCGCCCCGGCAGCCCGCACGGGACCAGCCCAGGCGACCGGCAGGAGCAGCAGGGGGAGAAAGGACACCGGTGGTAGTAACTGGGCGGAGCCGGCCTACGGCGGTTCCCACGCTGCCGCGGGCCCCGGGTCCGCCTCATCCAGCGAGGCGGGGTGGTCTGCGGGCTGTTCGGGCGTCCGTCCCCGGAGCCAGAGCTGGGTGGCGGCGAACGTTCGCCCCAGCCGCTCGAGGTCGGGGGGAGTGAGGCGGCTTCGGGACCATGGAGTGCGGCCCTCCGCGTCGGAGTCGGGCAGGCTGCGGATCGACATGCCGCGGTGCAGGGCGGCGGGGAGGGTATGGAGGGTGGGATCCATGGGGCAGTCCTCTGCACGGGGCGTGCCATGGCGCTCGGGCGGCGTATCGAAGCCTCTTGTGCGGGTGCTCTGCGTGCAGGCGCCCACCTGATGTGGCACTGCGCGCAGCCCGCCCGCTCGTTGCGCAGCGGCGCCGTACCGCTCGATCGTGCATCGCCTGACGTGAAAGCTGTCCAAAGAGACAGAAATCTCCACCCGCGTGCTGCGAAGGCTGGTAGACTCAGAAGAATGCCCGCCAGAGTCGAAGCACCTCGGATCTCCGCGTTTCCGCAAAAATGCTGTCGTTACAGACAGAACATCCGAATGCTCACACCTTGTTCCCATCGGCATGTTCAAAACATCTGGCGAAAAAGACAGAAATCTGTGGCGCGGATGGTCGTGGTCAAGTAGATTCCAAAAACTGGCTCCCGAGAGCCCCTCAAACCGCTCGGACCCTCAGGGCGGTGTCAAACCTCTGTGCCCGGATCCAAATCGATCCTTGGAGTTCCCATCGACTGCAAAGCCCGCAACCCCAACAATCGACGCCTTCTCGAAAACCAGGAGTATCCATTGACTGACAGCACCCATTTCAACGCAACCGCCCTGCGCGCCGTCGCGATCCTCACCCTGCTCACTGCAGTCGGGTGCGGGACCGCCAGCAACGACCCGGCCGACTCGACTCCTGGCCACAACGCGGCCGACGGCGCGGCGAGCTCGCCGGACCGCATCCGGCGTCACGATTCGGACAGGGACGGATACCTGGCAAAACCTTATGGCACGGACTGCGATGACACCCGCGCTGCGGTCCATCCGGGCGCCATCGAGACCTGTGCGACGTCGTACGATGACAACTGCGACGGTGTGGCGAACAAGTTGGATGCTACCGGCTGCACTGTGTACTACCACGACGCGGACGGGGACACCTACGGCAACGCCACCAACAACGGCTGCTACTGCTCGCCGTCCGGGGCTTACGACACCCTGGATTCGACGGACTGCAACGACTTCAGCTCGACGATCAACCCGGGGGCAACCGAGATCGCCGGCGACGGGATCGACCAGAACTGCGATGGCGTGGACCTCGCGGTCTCTACGACTCCGCCCGTGGACACGGGCGCGCCTGTGGACACCGGGGTCGCTTCCGGCCCCGGCCCGCTCTATGGCTTCTGGGGGCTCAACGGGTACACCGATGCCTCGGGCCTCGCGGACGTCAAGTCACGGTTGGGCATGACGGTGTTCCAGGTCGCCTGTTCGACCCCGAACTGGTGCGTGAACACCATGCTCCCGATGGTGCGGGCCGCAGGGCTACACGTCACGTTCCGGATGACCGGCGGTCCCGACTACGACACCACCTCCGGCAACTTCGACATCGCGAAGTGGAAGGCCCAGCTCCCGGCCTGGAGCAGCTACGGGGTCCAGAGCTACATCGACGACGGCACCCTGGTCGGGCACATGTTGCTGGACGACATCCACAACTACGCCGGACGCGACCCGACGGGGGACGAGTTGGATGAGATGGCGAGGTACAGCAAGTCCCTCTTCCCGGGGCTCATGACCTTCGTCCGGGAGCGGGCCACGGAGATGCCCGTGCCCAGCAGCGGTCAGTACACGTACGTGGATGCCTGCGTGAACCAATACCAGGCCAACCACGGGGAGATCCACACCTACGCAGCCGCGCAGGAGGCCCAGGCCCTGGCGCTGAATCTTGGCACCATCGAAGGGCTGAACATCGCAGACGGTGGAGACGGGTCGAGCCATCAGGCCGGCTGGCGCTCGGGCTTCTACGCGATGTCTGCGGCGGAGATCACCTACTATGGTGATGTCCTGGCAGCGGTGCCCGAGATGGGGATGTTCCTGAATTGGGAGTACGACGGTGTCGAGGCGTGGTCAGACGGCACGATCGGCGACACCTACTTCAACCAACCCGACAAGCAGGCGGCGCTCGCCGACCTGGCGGTGGTTGTGGGCAGCCACGCCCCGGTCACCCTGCTCAAGCCGTGAACGTCTGCCCCCGCGGGTGGTGAGCAGCCATCCGCGGGGCATCCGCGGCCCGCCCCGGGCCGTGGCGTGTGCGCCAGTGCCCGGCGGTGGGTGAAACCCCCCGGGTACATGCTCCCGTTTCACAGGCGCGAAGAGCCCGGCCTCCGGCGCCGATGCGCGTCGGGGGCCCGTTTCGGTGACCGCGGGCGGGCCCCGGTCGGGGGTGGCATGTGGATTGCGAATGCTCGCCGCGATCGCACGCATACAGCGTGGATCGAACACAAAGAGCACACGCAATGGACAACAAGACCCTGATCCGCAACCTCTACGACAACGTCTACAACAAGCACGACGCATCCAAGCTGTCCACCTACTACGCCGACAAGTGCGTGTACCACGACAACTTTGCCAAGGCGAACGGCCTGGTGGATCTGCACAGGGTCATCGACGGCTACCTCGCCGCGTTCACCAACATCAAGGTCGTGGTCAACGAGCAGATCGCCGAGGGCGACATGGTGTCCACGCGGCTGACGTTCTCGGCCAAGGACACCGGCGGCTTCCTCGCCCGCCCGGCGACCAACAAGAAGTTCGACATGAACATGATGCAGATGGATCGCATGCGCGACGGCAAGATCGTCGAGACCTGGATGCAGGCCGACTTCACCGGCATGCTGCAGCAGATCGGCACCATCCCGCGCTTCGACACCAAGCCGACCATGCACCGCGAGCAGCCGACCGCGAAGTAGTCCGGCCGGATTGAACCGAGGCCGTGCCGCCCTGCAGGCGGCACGGCTCTTGCTTTCTGCAGGGAAGCTCATGAAGGCGGAGGTGCCGTTTGGAGAGAACCCGGTTTGGTGGACACCCCGCACGCGCCGCGTCGTCGCCGGCCACATCTGACCAGTACAACATGGCCTTCTGGGCGCTTGGCGGCACGGTCGGCTACTATTCCAACCGTGGCTTGCGCCCGGTGGAGACGACGCTGCTGGAGAGGTACCGGGCAGCCCTCGGGGGGCGCGTCCTGGAGTTGGGCTGTGGAGCGGGGCGCGTCACGTCCCACCTCTGCAAGGGCTCGGACGCAGTGTTCGCGCTCGACATCGCCCGGCAGATGGTCGTCGAGTGCCAGCGGGTCTGCCCCGAGGCGCGCGTGTTCGAGGGCGACCTGCGCGACCTCTCCCGGTTCGGGTCCGGCTCGCTGGATGCGGTGTTCGGCACCTTCAACGTGCTCGACATGCTCGGAGACGGCGAGCGTGGCCGGGTGCTCGACCAGATCCGGCGGATCCTCCGCCCGGATGGGCTCCTGATCTTCTCCTCACACAACCGGGGCTACGCTGCGCGCCTCGGCACGCCGTTCCGGCTCCTCGTGGGGGATCCCCGCCAGCCCCTGCGGAGCCTGGCCAGGCTCCCCATGCGCCTCGGCAACCGCCGCCGGATGCGCTGGCTCGAACGTTCCGAGACCGACTACGCGATCCTCAACGATGCAGCACACGACTTTGCCGTCGTTCACTACTACATCTCCCGCGATTCGCAGGAGCGCCAGCTTGGCGGTCACGGCTTCGAGCTCGTGCAGTGCCTCGACCTCGAGGGCCGTGTGGTCCCGTGCGGCGCGATGGCCGCAGACTGCCCCGAGCTCTCGTACGTTGCGCGCCGCGTCGGCCCTGCCACGCTCGACGTCGTGGTGCACTAGCGAGTACGCCCGCCAGATTCACCCACGGTCCCGTCCCGCCGAAGACCGCGGGGCCGAGACCGCGCGGGCCGATCGGGCTTCCGCCCAACCGATCATCTCCCGTGTGACGCAGTACCAGGCGTTCGCCGTGCAGGCGCTGCGGGTGTGTGGCTGCCGGGCCGGAGACCGGGCCCGGGCGTGGCCGCCCGGCTCCGACCTCCGGCCGAGCCATCAGCTCTGTGCTGGGATCTTGCCTTCGTGCTTGTCGACGTACTGGTCCGAAACGCGGTGCATCGCCTCGTTGGCGCGCTGCGGGAGGCGGCTGAGCGCCTCCGGAGCGTTCTGGAGCCGCTGCGCCAGGTCCTGCCGGAGTTCGCGGCCGGGTCGGGGTGCCACGAGCAGGCCGATGCCGGTGCCCACGACCACGCCGACGCCAAACAGCGCGAGCGCCGGCACCATGTAGTCCACGGCGTTTCGCCGGGTCTCGAGTCCCAGCAGGTTCAGGAAGTCGTCTTTTTCCATGCTTTTCATTTTGTCGAGGTTCATGTTGTGTTCCGTGAGTGACTGGGAGGCCCGGTCGCGGGATTACGACGGGGAGGGGGGGTTGCTGAGCGCCGATTCGGCCATGGAGAGCAGCTCCCGCTGCACGACGGGGAGCGCGCCGACGCGCACCGCCACGCGCAACACGTTGAACGTGAGCCGCGTGAACAGTCCGCCGCCGAGCACGTACCCGACCCCGGCGGCGATCAGCAGGCTCTGGCAGGGGTGGCGCTGGATGTGTCCGACGATGTCCAGGCCCGGGTTGGTCGTGGCCAGGGCGAACTCCGGCTCTGCGGGGGTCTCCATGGCTAGTGCCGAGCCGCGATCTTGCCGACGGCGAACCCAATCGCCATCGCCCCGATCACGCAGGTGATCGGGCGCTCGCGAACGAAGATCAGGGCCCTGTCGCCGAGCGCGGCAGCGCGCTGCTGGGCGTGGAGCAGGTAGGCGGCGGCATCGGGTGCGCACTCGCCGGTGAGCTGTCTGGGAGTCTCTTGGGTGGTGTCCATGAAGGCCTTCCTTGTGGGTTCAACGACGTTTTCCGAGCCAGAAGCCGACCATGAAGGCGGCGGCGAGGAAAGGGACCGGGTGGGCCCGGTACCAGGTGTGCCAGTCGGTCTGCTCGGCGACCTCGGTTCGCAGCGCCCCGAGCCGCGCCCGGGTGCGCACGCGCGCCAGCATGAGCCGGGTGCGGAGCTCCTCCACCCGCCGGTCGGCCGGTGGGACCCGGAGCGCGATGCGGGTTTCAGGAGGCAGGGAGCACATCCCTTGCGTCATCGGCGCGCAGCGCCGCGACGATGCTCCTGGCGCTCCGTTCCAGTTCGTGCACCACGGTTGGGTTCAGAACGGGTCGAGTGCGCAGCCTCGCGACCGCGTGGCGCACCACGAGGGCACCCGCCAGCAGGTTCCCGAGACCCAGGAGCGCGAAGGCTCCCCACTCCCCGAGCGCGGGTGTGAGCGCGAGCGCCATCCCGACGCTCGTGAGGAGGTACCCCGTGGCCAGGATGGGCAACCCGATCAGCAGCGGAGCGGCAGCGTGCAGGAACGAATGGACGTCTCTCGAGAGCTCCGCCTTGGCGAGCTCCACGTGCAGCTCCGCCTGCTCGCCGAGGGCGTCCGTCAAGCAGGCCACGAGGTGACCGAAGGTATCGTCCGTGGGATCCATGGGCTGTCTCGGGGGTGACCGGGTTTCGTCACGGCGAGGGAGCATGACGAGTGCTTCCGGGACGAACGCAACCGGCATGCCATGGGTCGCGAGCGTGCTGTCGCGCCCACCCGGCGGTCCGGCAGCTCTCAGCGCCTGTGTGGCTCCGCCCGCAGGCTGTGCGCCTCTCCCCACTCCACCTGGCTATTCGGACCAGTCCCCGTTCGCCGTCCGCGTCGCAAGCTCGATGAGGGCGGCTGCACAGTACTGATCGGGGGCGAAGCCGGTGTCGAACTCGTCGGGCTCCATGTGCACCTCCGGGTTGCCGAGGAACGTCGCCAGGTTTGGCGGATTGTCGGTCCAGGAGGGCCCCACTCCGGCCGTCTCCTGCATGTAGACCGGGGCGGGGTTCACGCGAACCCAGGGTGAACCCGAGTCCCGCCAGATCTGCGCCTCTGCCGTGATGTGCGCGTGGTCGGACACCCCCGCGACATGATCCTCCAGCGTTCCGATGGCGATCAGCGGAACCCCCGGGTGATTCTCGAGCGCCGCCACCGCGAGCCGCGACCCGTCGCGGTCGGCCCACCAGGCGTCGGCATCGGCGAGATCCAGCCGCGTCGGGCCCTCGAGCCCTTGCGCCTCGATGAGCCGGGTCATCTGCGGAGAGAACGCCACGGTCGGCTCGTCCACCACCGTCCCGACGCCGAACACGGGGTACTCGTCCACGCTCTTCGTGCCGTTCCCGTCCGCGTCGAAGAAGACCGCGCCGATCGGGCCCCGGCCCCCGTCCTGGTACGTCGGGTCCCACCCGAGCACCGGGGTGCTGGAATACGCACACTCCAGGCCGCTCAGGGGGTCCCACGCGCAGCTACCCGGGAGGTAGAGCGGGTTCTGGTGGTTGACCGCGCCAAGCTCGACATCCACGAACTGGGCGGAGATCGGGGTCTCGAAGGTGACGATCCCGGAGATGGCGGGCATGTCGAGGGTCGCGTCCGCGAGGGTGGCGATGGCCAGCACGCCGCCGTTGGAGTGCCCCAGCACGAGCGGGGGCGTGGCGGACACGGGCACGGAGACGAGGTCAGCGAGGTAGCAACCCTGGGCGTCGGGCTCAAGACCGGCAGCGAACCGCGCGGTCGCGGCCACTGCCGCCCGGGACCCGGCACCGCGGCGATCCTTCGGCACGTTGACATAGACCTGGAGGTAGCCGAACCCCGCCGTGGCGTAGGGCGTCTCCACCGGCACGCCGCCCGAGCCGGTCGTTCCCTTGATCGAGAGGACGACCTGGTAGCCATCCGCCATCAGGGGCGTGTCTCCATCGGTGTAGTACACCGCGGCGTCGTCGCCGCTCTGGAGCGTGATCCCGATCTGGCCCAGGGGGTCTGCCAGCGTGCAGTCCGGACCGGAGTCCTGGCTGTCGCCGTGCGAGTCGCCCGATTCCTGGGTGTCACTGTCCGGGGTGCTGTCGTCCGCCACGCTGTCACCCTGGCTGTCCACCGCGCTGTCGCCCGAGTCGGGGCTGTGTCGACCCGTGCAGGCAGTGAGGAGCAGCAGGAGCGGGAGGGTGACGCGCATCGAGGTCCAGGGCAACCGCGTGAGTGTAGCGTGGGATCGTGAGCGCCTGTGAGTCAAGGTAGGTCATCCTCCCGATCCGTGTGCATGGGGCGGCGTGCGAATTCTCACGGGCTGGCTACATTGTGGCAGCGGAGTCCACACATGATCCTCTCTCTCGCCCTCGTCCTCCTCGGTTGCACCGGCACGGGCAAGGACACCGCGAACGGCTCTGACAGTGCCGACACCGACACCGACGCTGACACCGACACGGACGCCGATACTGACAGTGACACGGACACCGACACGGACGTGGACACCGGCGGCTGTACGGCGATCACGCCCGGCACCGACTGGGCGTGGACCGGGGCATGCCCCCAGATGACCACTCCTGTCGCGATCACCGTCAACGGATGCGACCTCACGCTCACCTACGACGGGATGACCATGGACATGCCGTACTCCGGCACGGTCTCGGGCACGACCGTGACGTTCGCGGACGACGATGGAGTCACCGGGTGCGTAGGCACGGCGGAGACCGCCGACAAGATCACCGGCTCCTGCGACGGCGGCTGCACCTTCAAGCTCAAGCGGTAGTCGCCGATTGACGGGGCGGGTGTACGGCCTGGTTCTCCTGGCGTTGCTGCTCGCGTGCCGGACGCCGGCCGATCACGAGGTGTACACCCAGGCGCTTCACGCCGACCGCGAGCACGCCTGGGACCTGTGTAGCCGCATCACCGACGTGACGCTGCGTGGCGACTGCCAGGCAGACATCGCGGGGCGCGATCTCCGATTCGAGGACTGCGGCGCCATCGAGGCGCAGGTCTGGCGGGACGAGTGCTGGTTCGAGGCAGCGGAGGCCCAGTCGCGTTCAGGGGACATGTCCGGCGCGCTCGGGGCCTGCCAGCGGAGCGGGTATGCCCATGAGTGTCAGGACCACGTGCTCGGGATGCTCGCCATGACGTGGGTCGCAGTCCCGGTCCCGGAGGTGGCGGAGCGCTACCTCGCCTTGCGACCGGTGCTGCCCGACCGGTCGTTGGACTTCCTGTTCTGGCGTTCGTACTTCCGGAACCGCATCGCCATGGGACAGGGGACGACGCGCGTGGGATGCCCGGACAAGGACTGCCGGGCCGCCGCGGAGACCGAGGTGGAGGCGGTGGTCTCCCGCTCGCTCGGCGTCGAGCGGAAGGCGTGCTTCGAGCCTCCGGTGTTCGCCTGGGACCAGGACGACGACGGCCATGCGCTGCTCTCGCGGGCGCTCTCCCACGCGTGCGCGGCCCACCCCGCTGGCCGGTGGCATCCGCCGGTCGACGGGCCTCCGCGCTGAGATTCTAACGGTCGGACCCGGCGCGGAGCGGGGTGGGCCGGATAGATCCCCGTCCCCCCGAGGCCCCGCGATGTTTGACCTGCCCGACGACGTGCTCCAGATTCAACAACTCGCTCGCGACTTCGCCCGGAAGGAGATCCTTCCCGGCGCGCAGCACCGCGATCATGTCCACGAGTTTCCGGCCGACCTGGTCCGGCAGCTCTCCGAGATGGGCTTCATGGGCATGGTGGTGCCCGAGGCGTACGGCGGCGCAGGGCTCTCGACCCTGGCCTACGTCGTGGCGCTGGAGGAGATCTGCTACGCAGATGCATCCGTCGGCGTGACGATGTCGGTGAACAATTCCCTCGCCTGCGCGCCCATCGTCGCGAGCGGCACCGAGGCGCAGAAGCTGAAGTGGCTTCCCCGGCTCGCCTCCGGCGAGCAGCTTGGCTGCTACGCGCTCACCGAGCCCGACGCCGGCTCCGACGCCGGTGCCCAGCGCACGCGCGCCGTCCGCGACGGCGATGACTACGTCCTCGACGGCAACAAGATCTGGATCACCAACGCGCCCTACGCACAGGTGTGCGTCGCCTACGCGAACCTCGCGCCCGAGGAGCGCCACAAGGGCGTGTGCGCCTTCATCATCGACGCGTCCAGCCCCGGCTACCGCATCGGCAAGCTCGAGGAGAAGCTCGGCATCACCTCCAGCGCGACCTCCGAGCTCTCCTTCGAGGGGCTGCGCGTGCCGGCCGAGAACCTGCTCGGCGGTGAACGTCGGGGCTTCGGGATCGCGATGGCGACGCTGGATGGCGGGCGCATCGGCATCGCCGCCCAGGCGCTGGGTATCGCCCAGCGTGCGTTCGACCTGGCCTGCGCCCACGCCAAGCAGCGCATGGCGTTCGGCAAGCCCATCGGTTCCAATCAGGCGATCCAGTGGATGATCGCCGACATGGCCACCCGGATCGAGTCCGCTCGCCTGCTCACCTGGCGCGCCGCCATCACCAAGGACGGAACGGACAAGGCGCGCGCCTCGCACTTCTGCTCCATGGCGAAGCTCGCTGCGTCGGAGACGGCGAATTTCTGCGCTGACAAGGCGCTGCAGATCCACGGCGGCTATGGATTCTCCAAGGAATACGAGGTGGAGCGCTTGTTCCGCGACGCCCGGATTACTACGCTCTATGAAGGCACCAGCGAGATCCAGCGTATCGTAATCTCCCGCAACTATCTGGGTTGAACATATGGAATCACCGATCCGCGTACTCATCGGCAAGCCCGGGCTCGACGGTCATGACCGTGGAGCCAAGGTCGTTGCGCGCGGGTTGCGGGATGCGGGATTCGAGGTCATCTACACGGGTCTGCACCAGACCCCGCAGCAGATCGTGCGCGCCGCCGTGGATGAGGACGTCCAGGTCGTAGGGCTCTCCGTCCTCTCGGGTGCACACAATCATCTGCTGCCGGAGATCGTTCGGGAGCTGCGTGCTGCCGATCGAGCCGATGTCCTCGTGCTCGCAGGAGGCATCATCCCGGATGCCGACGTGCCCGGTCTCCTCGAGGCCGGGGTCGCGATGGTCTTCCAGCCAGGAACGCCGATTCCGGAGATCGTCGCGGCGATCCGCGCGCGGGTCAAACCTCGCTGGTAGCCGTTGATCCGTTTCGCAAACTGTCCTATTGTGCGGGCCCCGTTGAGAGTGTCATTGATGGAAGGAGTCGCGGCTGATGTCTGATCTCCCCGGCCATACGCCGTGTGTGCCGGCGCACCTCACGCGTACCGCGGGCGAGTTCCTCGGGCGTCGCCCGCTCCCGCGCATCATCGCGTCGCGGTCGGTCGTCTTCCTGCTCGGCCCGGAGGGCTCGGGCAAGTCCTCTGTCGCGGTGCGCCTCGCCGGCCCCGAACCCATGGTGCTCGACGGACCCGGGCTTCGGGCGCTCCTCGTCGCCCGTGCCCGCAACGGCCGGTTCTCGGCTGGCGTGGAGCAGGCCCCCCGGCTCCTGCTGGATGACGTGGACTGCCTGTTCGGGCGAGAGGGCGCTGTCCGGCTGCTCGGCGTGCTGTTGAAGGATCGCTCTGC
This sequence comes from uncultured Pseudomonadota bacterium, assembly GCA_903875225.1. GTDB lineage: Bacteria > Myxococcota_A > UBA796 > UBA796 > SXON01 > CAIUMM01. The sequence continues at coordinate 9,254 of CAIQVJ010000103.1, read as the reverse complement.
TGCAGGTCGACGCACCGTGGTCGTCCAGGGTCCCGCCGACGATTCGCTGGTGCTGCTCTACCCGACCGTCGCGCCGGAGCTACGGGCCTCGGTGCTGCTGCGCTTTCCGGTCGGGCGGGGCCGCCGGCTGTTCGTACAACGGGAGTGCTCGCGGCTCGGCGTGCCGTTCTCGGCGGCGCGCGAATGCGTGACGATGGCGCCGTGGACCTACTCGTCGGTGCGGGCGGCGGTAGAGGCTTTGGCGGGGGGCGCTTCGGCGGGGTGAGGGGCCGGCCCGCCGCCAGGCTGCGCTAAAGCCCGGCCTTCATCACGGCCTCGTGATCCCGCAACACGACGCCTGTCGCCAGGGTCATCGGCAGCGGGAGCGCGCCCCGGTTCACGGCTCCTTCCAGCGCCTTCTGACCCGCCGCTGCGTCGATGCGCTCGGGAAGGTCGTACCCCGAGAAGTAGACGGGAGAGCGGGCGACGTCCACGCCTGCCGGGACGATCACCACGAGCCGGCCGTCGGGAAACCCGGTGTTCACCCGCTCCGCGGGCACTGCGCCCACGAACAGCACGGCCTGGTGGATGTCACTCGGTACGAGCCACGCAGGGTCCACATCCAGCACGAGCAGTGTGCCTGACTTCACGTCGGGGTGCTCAGCGGACCAGTCATACGGGTACGATGTCGTGAGCTCGAACGGGGTGGCCGAGAGGATCGCGCGCACAGCGTGCCCATCGTCGACGGGCGGGGCGGCGTGGGCGTGGGGGAGCAGGAGCAGGAGTGAGAGGATCATCGGGAGAGCTCCACGTTGTCGAGACCGATCGCGCCGGGTGAGGCCCCGTGGTCGCCGCCCAGGTCGAGTTGCACGGTCGCGAGGTGCGAAAGATCGATCATCGAGCCGATGGTGAAGTCGGACAGCGGGATCCGGACGGTGACGAACTCATCCGCCCAGCCGGCGCCGAGACCATCGTCGGTGCGCTGGTAGGGCTCGGGTGCGGCGCCCTGGTCCCCGAAGTCCACGTGGGCATTCACACCGTCGGCGTCCGTCAGCGTGACGCCAAACGCGAGGTCGCCCTCGAGCGCGACGGTGTGGGGGTGCCGACTCAGCTGGGCGAACGAGAACGCCAGGAAGGTGTACCCCGTTGTGTCTGCCTGCTGGGGCACCACTGCGAGGGACCACGTCCCGGAGTCCACCCACGAGAACGAGGCGCCTGCCCCGCGGTCGATGTAGGTCGCGGCGTGGGTCATGCCGTTCATGGGGTCGGACGGATCCCAGGTGAGCACCGAGTCGTCGTCCTCCAACTTCCCTTCGGCGAGTTCGTCGACGCCCGCGGTCACGATGGCTCCCGAGCTGGCGACGAGGGGGTCCTCCTCCGCCTGGAAGTCGTCCAGCACCGGCCAGGCGAGCGCCTCGGCGTCGCGAAAGGTGTTGGCCACGATGTCCCCGACGGTTGCGCCGGTGGGGGTGAATCCGCTGTACTCCCGGCGAAACACGTCGAGCAGGGAGGTGTCGCCGTCGAGCCACACCCGCGCCATCGCGAGGAAGTAGCCTTTGGCCAGCACCTGGGCTTCGTCGCGCCCGATGAGGTCCGGACCGGTCGCATCATCGAACCCGCAACAGTTGAAGTCGTTGTGGCCGGCCCCGTGGATGTAGGCCGAGGCCTTGGGGCCGCGGTCGGCCTCCCACAGCCGGTAGAAGTCGCACTCGTCGCACGCCACGCCGCCGTTCACATCGCCATCCGCTGTGCCGGCGATCAGGAAGTAGGGGACGTCGTGGGGGTCCGAGTCGGTCACCTCGTTGAAGACCGTCGGGGCGATACTTGTGATCACGCGGATGTCCTCCGCGGTGAATTCTTCGGGGGTGTAGTCGCCGTCCACGATGCGATCGTAGGCCCTCACCACGCCTTCGCCGCCCCGGGAGTGGCCGATCCACGCGATGCGCGTGCCGTCGATCAGCCCCGCAAGGGCGCCGCCAGCGATGGTGTCCTGGTTCGCGAGGATGTAGTCCGTGTTCGTCAGCGTGGTCTTCGACGCGGTCGAGATGCCCGGTCCGGTGTTGTTCTCGTGCGCCATCACCACGTAGCCCCAACTGGCGAGGTGCTGGCCGATGTAGTCGTACCAGGTGTAGCGGTGCCCGTTCCCGTGGGAGATCACGATCAGGGGGCGCGGCCCAAGGGTCTCGATGTCGTCAGGCCAGTAGATCCGCTCGCCGAGCCAGGCGCCCCCATCGATGTCCACCTGGTGGACGGCGTGGGGGCCAGCCATCGAGAGGTCGCCAACCTGTGCGAACCCAAAGTCCTCCCCCGGGCCGTCCACGAGGTCGCCCGGGTCCAGGCGGCCATCGCCGCCGAAGTCCACCACCACGTCGTAGCGCGCGCTCACGTCGTCCTCGAGCAGGTCGGGGCTGGCCCAGAGCCCGGTCACGTTCAGGGCACCCGCTGCGAGCGTGCCTGATTCAGCACCGCCGGTGACATCGACAAGCTGGGGATCGGCGGCCCACTCCTCGGCGGACCTGTGCTTCACGACGTAGGCGACGTACGGAAGCCCCACCCGATCGGAGTAGCGGACGGGATCGAGCCCGAGGTACACGGGGTCTACGTCGCGGTAGCTCTCCACGTGCTCCCAACCGGGGGCCAGCGTGCGTGGACGGCCGACCAGGGGCGCTGTGTTGATCGCCTGGATCTGCAGCGTGCCGTCCTGTGCGCAGGGCAGGGCGCCGCCATCGAAGCTCGCTGTCAGCGTGGCTGCACCGGTGCCCGTGCCCCGCAGGTAGACCGTGGCGGGCAGGGAGGTGAGGCTGGTGACCGGGCTGCCGTTGGCGTCCACGACGTCGACGGGTCCTTCGACGGTGAGCGTCACGCCGCCCACGCCCCCGTCTGGCAGGCTCACCGCCACTGCGCGGGAGCGCAGGATCCCCGCGCTCGTCGGCTCCACGCGGAGTGGAGAGGACGTTGCATACAACGGGGTGATCACAGGCGTGCACGTCACGCAGCCAGTCCCTGTGACGCAGACCGCGTCGTCCTCGCAGGTCTGGACCGTGGCCCCGCCGGCGTCGACGAGGTTGGCGCCGTCGCAGGTGGTGGACGTGTCAGGTGCCGGACCGCCTCCGTGACAGCCGAAGAGCACCCACAGGAAGGGGGTCAGCAAGGCGCAGCAGCCCGAGGGGAGGAGGTGGAACGCCATGCAGAAGTCTATCATCGCGCCATCGGCCGAGGGGCGGAGGCTATCCGCCGGCCCCGCCAGGGTGTATCCTTCGGCTCATGCGTTCCTCCATCGCCATTTTGTGCCCGCTGTTCGTGCTTGCCGCCTGTTCGGACTTCCAGTTGAAGGAGCAGGCGGGCGACCCGGATCCGTTCCAGGATGACGCCACGGCCCCGGACATCCAGGTGGAACCGCTCGCGCTCGACTTTGGGGCGCTCGCCACCGGTGTCACCTCTGACGCCCAGACCGTGACCGTCACCAACGTCGGCAACGGTGTGCTCGACCTGGATGACGTGGCGCTCGTGGACCCCACCGCTCCCTTTGCAGTCTACTCACCCGACTCCAACGTGCTCCAGCCCTACGAGTCCACGACCTTCGTCGTCACCTTCTGCCCGGTGGGCACGGGCGCTGCGGCGGGTGAGGTGCAGGTCGACAGCAACGATCCCGATGAGCCTGCCGTCGGGGTCTCCCTCGCGGGGGAGGGCCTCGCGCCCGACATCACCATCGAGCCGGAGCTGCACGATTTCGGGACCCTCGACTACCAGGCGACTGCGTCCGTGGACGTCACCGTGCGGAATGATGGCGTCGCCGACCTGCACATCACCGACATCATCTACACGTCCACCTCGAGTGAGCTCACCATGCGCCCGGCGGGCGGCGCGCTCACGCTCGCGCCGGGGGCGTCCACCATCGTCACGGTGGACTACGCCCCAACCGACGACATCGCGGATGAGGGGTATTTCACGGTGTTCTCCGACGACCCCGACGAGGGGACCGCCTACGGGAACCAGATCGGAAACGGCCGGGTGTTCGAGGGGTTCTCCACGGGGTGGTACATCGTGGACGACTCCACCAACTATGAAACGACCTCCAATCCTTCCTACTCGATCAGCTCCTACGGGGATCCGGACGGCTACTGGTACGAGCCCTCGGGCGCCCATGGGCTCATCGGGAGCACCGATCCTGCGGGGGACTTTGCGACGATGCACGACTACGTGATCGCGCGTGCCGGCGCACCCACGCCGGTCACGGCCCCGCTCAGCTTCTACTCGTCCAGCACGGTCCCGACGTTCTCGTATGCGTCGTACAGCTACATCCTGTGCGACTTCTGGATCGACTCCTCCGACGATCCGAACCTCTACGAGGTGCGGGCTGGAACGGACGACGACGGCGCCCAGGTGATGGTGAACGGGCAGATCATGACCAACTGGTATCTGGGGACCGCGGGCAGCGTGAACATCGGGTCGGCCATCGTGCCCGGCACGGTGAACTCGCTCATCGTCATCCTGATGGACAACTCGGCGAGCGACAAGTACATCACGGATCTCGGGTTCTATCGGGGTGGGGTGTTCGTGAGTGGGTAGGTTCCCTTCCCAGCGCCCATAGCCTCGCGCGCTCCACGGGCCAGCGCCCCAGGTGCCAGGGGAGCCGCGCCGCCCCACGGAGCGTGGGTCGGGTCATGAACCGGGCGACCGCGTGCTCGGCGCGCAGCACCTCCCGCGCTGCGTCGTAGAAGCCCTGGGGGTAGGGCGAGGAGAACAACAGACGGTTCTCCATCGACCCGGACCAACGCGCGTCCGCTGCGTCCGCCGCATTCGGGCCGACCACGCGGTCGAAGAACGCGGTGCCCGGCAGTGGGTAGCTCACGGAGACGCCAATCCCGTCGGGCCTGAGCTCCCGCACCAGCCTCACGGTGCTCAGCACGTCCTCGACGCTCTCGCCGGGGTAACCCAACTGAAGGAACAGGCCGGTCCGGATCCCATGCTCCCGGAGCAATCGGGCAGCCTCGCGGATCTCGGCGACCGTTCCGTCCTTGTCCATCGCGAGGAGCACACTGTCACTCCCACTCTCTGCACCAAGCCAGACCTCGGCAGCCCCGGCGCGCGCGAGATCCCGCACCACATGCGCGTCTCCGAGCAGGTCCGCACGGGACTGACACCGGAAGGGCAGGGGGTTCGGTGACGCAAGGTCGGCGAAGCGGGCCAGCCAATCCTTGTGGACGCCGAAGATGTCGTCGGTGAACCAGATGCGATCCGGTCGATACCGGCGCCTCGCCTCGTCGATCTCCGCCCAGACCTCCTCGGCAGGGCGCACGGTGTACCGTCGGCCCCAGGTTGGCTTGGCGCACCAGTTGCAGCGAAACGGGCATCCACGCGCCGTCGAGACGTTGAGCTCCCAGTGCCCGTGTGCGGCGCGCCACATGGCGGCGTACGCCTCCATGTCCACGCGATCCCAGGCTGGAAAGGGGAGCCCGGTCAACGCGGGTCGGGTCGTGCGACCCGGAGGGGGGGCCTCCCCCCGGGCCCACGCCTCCACCGCTGTGTCGTGCTCCCCGATCACCACGGTGACCCCTTCGCGCGCGTACTGCGCCGGATGGTCCGTCACGTCCGGACCAGCCACCAGAACGGTGGCGCCGACGTCGTGGGCCATCCCGATCATGCGCTGGGCGGCCTCCCGCCACACCGTGAGGCACATCTTCTGCGAGATGTTGTGCGGATCCGCGAGGATGGCAACGCGCCTGGGCCGGTGTCCGGCGAGCGCGGCCGCGAAGTCCTCCACCCGCCCGAACGTGCCGTCGTACACAGCCACGTCGAGGCCCTGCCGGAGCAGCTCCGCGGCGGTGACCAGGAGCCCGAGCGGCGGATGCGGGCTGCGGTCCGCCGCGCCGCGGGGGTCCAGCCCGAGGTGCAGGCTGTGCGCGAGGAGGAGCTCGGCCATGGGGGGGCGCTAACGCGGGGTGCGAGCATGCGTTCGGGTGGGCGCCCGGTCCGGTAGTTTCGATCGCGGCGAGCGAGACCGGGCTCCGTGCTATGCGAGTCGGGCGCGGAGGTGTCGTGGGTTCATTCGGCAGATCGATGCTCGCCAGTCTGGCGCTCGCCGGTCTGGCGCTCGCCGCCGGCTGTGAAGCGCGATCAGGAGGGATCACCTTCCACAAGGCCCATCGGCGCGACGACTCGGGGGCGTTGGACAGCGGGGACTCCTCCGCTGGGGACGACACGGCGCCGGACGACTCGGTCGGGCCCGACACCGGGCCCGCGCTCTCCACGGACACGGGAGGCGGCGCCAACCCGCAGGGCGTGGACGTCTCGCACTGGGACTACGAGGTGGACTGGGGCGCCGTGTACGCCGACGGCGTGAGCTTCATGTGGGCGAAGGCCACCGAGGGCACCGGCTTCGAGGACCCGAACTTCGTGGCCAACACGAGGGGTGCGCGCGACGCGGGCCTCTACGTGGGCGCGTACCATTTTGCCGTTCCCAGTGACTCGGATGCGGTCACCCAGGCCGACTACTTCGTGCAGCACGGCGGGGACTGGAGCGCCGACGGTCAGACGCTGCCTGGCGCGCTCGACATCGAGTGGAACCCGTACGACGGCGGCGACTGCTACGGCATGAGCGTCGGCGAGATGACTGCGTGGATCCGGGAATTCGTGGACGAGTACGCCGCGCTCACCGGCAGGACGCCGATCATCTACTGCGGTCAGCTGTGGTGGAGCGAGTGTGTCGACGACAGCGACTTCAGCGACGCCCCGCTCTGGGTTGCGAGCTGGGACGACGCCGTGCCCGAGCTCCCCGCAGGCTGGGACGACTGGGACGTGTGGCAGTACGGCGCCGCGAGCGTCGCCGGGATCCCGGTGGACGCAGACGTGAACGTGTACAACGGGAGCGAGGCGCGGCTGCAGGAGCTGGCAGACGGGGGTTGAGGAGGCCTACTTGACGTACCCGAGCACCGCTTCGCCGCTCGTCCCGGCTGGGCACGGCGCGTCCAACCAGTGGAGATGCACGCTCGACGGGGTGACGCAGCGGGTGAGGGGACGCGGCGCCTCGCTCGTCTGTGCCGTCGCGACGTAGCCGAGCAGGCTCTCGGTGGTGCGGCCCTCGCAGGCGCTGTCGCCGCTCAGGAAGTGGTCGGCCCCGGAGTAGCAGCGGTACAGCGGCGCCCGGCCGGCCCCCCCGGTGGCGAACAGCCGGAACGGGCCATCGCCCGTGGTGCCGCCACCGCACAGCCCGGGCGGGCCGTAGAAGGGGTTGCAGACCTGGTCCCAGGCGCCGCTCGCGGTGAGCGCGTCGGCCTCCGCTGCGTCGACGGTGGGCACATGGTCGCCGGCCGTGGGTCCGCCCGCGAGCCGTACGCTGCGCACCAGGATCGGGTCCGGCGCAAGCTGGCAGCAGGCCTCGGACGCGTCGGTGCACCGGCTGGCGCCGGTGCGGTACACCCGCAGGCAGGATTGCAGGAGCGCGTATCCGGCCCCGCCGTCCTGGAGGGTCGGTTCGAAGTCGCGGTTCAGCTCGGCGCCGTACATGTCGACCCACAGCCAGTCGGCGCTGTCGTCGGTGCTGTCGGTCACGCCCATGCTGCGGCGCAGCGGGCCGAGGCTCGGGTCGTAGGGGTTCGCCTGGGGTTGTGCGATGTGCTCGTTCCAGGCGTTGATCAGGAGGTAGTCGGGTTGGACACCGAACGCCGTCGCCATCTGCTGCTGGAACGTGAGGCCCTCCAGCCGCCCCGCGGCCTGCAGGGGCAGGCTCGCATAGCCGACCTGATAGCTGCGGCTGGCGGAGAGCACCGTGCCGAGCGGAGAGCCGGTGGTGTAGCCCTGGTGGCAGGGCGTGGATCCGCTGACGAACGTGGTGAAGTCACTCCCGCTGGTGCACGGCTGCATCCAACCCGCTCGACCGTCTGCAAGTTCGTCGGCCCCGAGGTTCCCCCACATCGGCACCGGCAGCACGCCCCGGCCCTCGACCTCGGCCTTGTAGGCCGGGTTCATCGGGGAGGCCGCGGTTTCGACGACGAACAGCACGCGCTGGCCCTCGTGCGTGAGGATCAGGTCCGGCTCTGCGCTGTCGTAGGCGTCCAGCACCGGTCGGAAGATCGGCTCGGCTGCGCCGACGTCGGGCATCGGCAGCCAGGCTGCGATCTGCGGGGTGGGGACCCCGGCTCGACGGAGGGCACCCCATTCCTCGATCAGGACCTCGAGCGGACGCACACCGAGCACGTCGGCAAAGTCACCGTTGCTGCTCAGGTTCGTGAGGTCCACGTAGACGAAGTCGATCCCGGCGTCCCACAGCTCGGCCGCGTGCGCTGCGGCGATGACGGCAGTGTCCGGGTAGGCAGCCGCGCCGTTCGGCTCGGCGGGGGTCGCTTGTCCGTCACGTGGCCGGTACATGCTGTAGAAGCCGAGCGCGGGCTCCTGGGACCAGTGGAACGCCATCGCCTCGTTGTAGAGTCCGGCGTCCTCCATGATGTCGGAGAACTGGAGGTCCCCGCCGCGAATGACGTCCTCCAGGGTGAGCCGGGAGCCTTCGGGGAGCCTGCTCACGGCGTCGTACGCGTACGCGTGCCACGTCAGGTAGAAGATGCCGACCCGGTGCGCCGGGTAGGTGAGCACGATCGGGCCGGTGTCGTGGTGTTCGGAGTCTGCGGTGTCGGGGCCTGGCGAGTCGTCGGAGTGCGAGTCGTGGACGGCCCGGCCGCTGTCGTCGGGGAGCAGCCCATGTTTGAGGCCGTAGCCTTCGGAGCAGGACAGCAGCAGGAAGGGGAGCACGGGTTGGGGCGCCGGGGTTGCCCAAGGGTATCCGAAGCAGGCGAGCAGCGCTGGGTGGGTGGAGCCGCGCCGGATGTCGGGCCTGTGGGGTCGCGCGCGGCCCGCGTGGCGGCAAGAAGTGCCGGGGATGGCCGCATCCCCGCGAGTTTGATCCGCGTGGCGGCAAGAACTGCAGGGGATGGCCGCATCCCCGCGAGTTTGATCCGCGTGGCGGCAAGAACTCCCGGGGATGGCCGCATCCCCGCGAGTTTGATCCGCGTGGCGGCAAGAAGGCTGGAGGCGCCCCCTGCGAGGATGGCCGCATCCTGGCGGGTTCGATCCGCGTGGCGGCAAGAAGTGCCGAGGATGGCCGCCTCCCCGCGAGTTTGATCCGCGCGGCGGCAAGAAGTGCCGGGGATGCCGGTTCCGGAAACTCTGGCCGCTCCCGTTCCGGAAACTCTGGCCGCTCCCCTGAAGGAGCTTCGAGGTGAACACCCCCACCAGCCAAGAGGTCCCCCCGCAGCGTAGCGGCGCCAGAGAGGTGCCCGTGC
>CAIQVJ010000102.1 GCA_903875225.1 uncultured Pseudomonadota bacterium | reverse complement strand
GTGAAACCACAAGGTCGGAACGGGCGGGAGGCGTAGCGGCCGACCGACGAAGAACCGGAGCAATCCGGTTTGGGAGTGGACTCGACGATTCGGGAGCGACGAAGGGGCGATCTTTGGAAAATGCAAGCAGAGGAAAGCGTTTTGCGCGGTAACGCGTGAAAGGTCACTGTCCGGTTCCACCGGGCAGGAGATGAGCGCGCAGGAGAACCGGGAGACCGGGTCGATTGCGGAATCCGGGCGATTCGATTGAAAGATCGGTGTCGTGTTTTCTGCCGAAAGGCAGAGGAAAACTGGACGTTCAAGGCCACGCAGGGCAGGGAACAGGTGTGAAAACATCTCTCCCCAGCTCGACGTCAGCGCGGGGTACACGCGGCGATGCCTGCTCCTTCGGGAGTGGACGAGCCGGACAGTGGACCCTGAACTCCGGGCAGAGGAACAATGGGCGACGTGCACTTCGGTGCGCACACCCCTTCGGGAACCTCATGCCGGGGAGCACCAAGCCATACGGTGCCGTTGATGTCGGGTCTGGTCCTGGAAGGTCAAACGTAGCAAATCTCGCGAGGTGAGTCGGTTCGTGCCTTCGGGTGCGACAGGCTGCATCTCCTCTCTGGCTTCATTCGCGCGCTGCGCGGGCTCGAAAGGGCACGCGTGGAGCGGGTCTCCAAAAACTGTTCGGTGAAAACCGGTGTCAACCCCCCGCACGCGCAAGCGTGCGGGGGGCTCTCCGTTTTGGCGCGTGTTTTTTCGGCGGTCGGGCCGGGCGCATGCTATACGCCGGCCGTTCGGAGGTCGGCGTGCGTAGCTCTCTCCTACTGGTGGTCAGCCTTGGCGGCCTCTCGGGCTGCTTCGGACTTCAAAACAACATTTCCACCGATACTGGCCTGCTCGGCGACACCTCGGTCGCGGTCCCCACGAGCGTGGATCTCACCGGCAAGTTGTACGTCATCGCTCCCGCCGACCTGCACCTGACCCAGCCCGCCGGCCTCGACACCCTGTTCCACGATGCGCTCAAGCAGAACGTCCTCTTCTACGTGGGCGACGAGTCGGACGAAACGCTGGGGCTGCAGATCACGCTCGCCGCAGCGGACGGGAGCCAGGACCCCTGCCAGACCGTGCGGACCCTCCCCGATGCGGACTGGAACAACCCGACCTTCAGCGCCGGTCCGGGCGAGCTTGCCGTGAGCTTTGGGGGCCAGGCGGCGTCGCTGCGGCACCTCACGGTGACAGGGACGTTCGACGAGTTCGCCTCCACCTGGCGGGACGGCACACTGTCCACGCAGGTGGACGCCCGCGAGCTGGCGGCGGCCCTCGGCGGGGTCGACGCCTGCGAGCTCGTCGCGAACGTGGGTGGGGCCTGTGAAGCCTGCGATGACGGCGCCATGCAGTGCATCACGCTCGAGTTCTCCGACGTGTCGGCCGCCCAGACGAACGCGAACTTCACTCCGACCCCGACCTGCCGGTAGTCGGTCTACCGCCGCCTTCGCACCATCAAGGCGGCCGCTGCCAGCGCGAACCAGCCCGCACCGGTGCTCGTCGTAGAGCACCCCGTTCCCTGGACGCTCCCGTTGCGCACGGTGAGGGACACGCCGTCGAACAGGCGCACGCCGTCGTCGACGACGATGGCGCGCTGCCCGAGCGGAGCGGATCCGGCGGCGGTGCAGGCGACGGCCAGGGCACCATTCGCAGCCGAGACTCCGTCGACGACGATCTCGTCGCCCAGATCGACCTCTGGCATCGTGGTGGCCATTTCGCCGACGTAGGCGATGTTCAGCGTGGTGCTCTCCCCCTGTCGGACCGCAAACTCCTGCGGGATGAGGCGGGGACGGTCCTCCCCGTCGAGCACGGTGAACGCCCCCATGGCGACGGTTTCGCCGCTTGGGGTCTCCAGGGTCAGGTCGCGCATCCCGGGGAGGGCTTCTGCCTCGATCTGCACGTCGAGGACGGCGGTGTCTGCGTCCCGCACGTCCGGCGTCACGCTCACGCCGTCTCCGAGCCCCGCCGTCACCTGGCCGTCGGTCAACAGCAGGTATTCGCCCGTCAGCGTGAGTCGAAGGTGATCGCCCGGCCACCCTTCGGCCGGCTCGAGGCCGGTGACGGCCGGGATGGCCGCCGTGATCTCGAGGGGCTCCGAGGCATCGCCCTGCCCATCGCCGTACACCGCCGTGACGGTGAAAGTGTCCAGCGCGCCGGTGACCGGAACGTCGGCTGCGGTGGAGTTGGCCTCCGCGGCGAGCTCCCCGTCCCGGTAGATCCGGTAGCCGGTCACGACCTGGGTGCTGCCAGGGACGTCCCAGCGCAGGGGCACCGTGTGCCCGAGGGCCCGGGCGGCATCGAGCCGGAGGTTTCGGGGGGCTGGTAGAAAGTAACGGAAGGTGAACGCGTGGGAGGTCGACTGGTTCTCGGCGTCCGCCGCCACGACGGTGTAGGTCACGTTCGTGTCGGCATGCTCTCCAGGGACGTTCGCGCTCCAGGTGTCGCCGGAGGCGATCATCGGCACGTCCACGCTCGCGCCGTCGTCGATGGTGTACCGAAGGGTGACCGATGCGAGCCCGACATCGTCGAGGACGACGGCGGTCACGGGTCGAGCGATGTTCACCTCCTGGGTGTCCTCGAGCACGTCCACTGCGCGGATGTCGGGTGGCACGGCGTCACCGTCCCACCACCCCACGTTGTCGAGGAACCAGCCCTGGCCGACGCCGGACGCATCGGCGGTGAAGCTCCATCGCACGGAGAGCGGGGAGCCGAAGCCCGAAAGGTCCAGCGCCGTCACCTGCCAGCCGTCCGAGGTACCCGTCCAGGTCGGGGAGGAGGCGTAGATCGGAGTGACGGCCTGCCAGCCGGTGCCGTCGTCGATCTCGATGCTGGCTACATCGCCGGAGTCGAGGTCGAACCATTGGGAGAACGTCAACGCGGGTCGAGCCGCACCCGTCACGTCGATGCCCGTGCACGTGAGCGTGTCGGTCGTGTCGTTCAGGTAGCCGCCTGCCAGGTTGAGGCCCCACCCGTTCGCTCCGTCGAACCCTCCGAGCGGACCCCCGGTGATCGCCCCCCAGGACCATTGTGCGGTTTCTCCCTCGGAGGCGCAGCCACCACCGTCGGCTTCGAAGCCGAGCGCACCCAGCGGCACCGCGGCCCACGCGCGGGCTCCCAGCCCGAGGCCAAGCAGGAGCGCGCCCATGTCAGCCCCCGGAGTCGAGGCTGTAGACGACGTCGATGGTGGAGTCCGGAGGCGGGGCGACCTCGAAGACCAGCGCAGGCACGGCGTGATCGATCACCCACCCGCTGTTCATCCGCAACCCGCCCACGGTGACGGTGACCGTGCCGTCCACCGGATCGGCCTGCAGCGGGAAGGTCACCGGCCATTCCACAGCTACGGCCCCGATGTCCTGCGCAATTCCGCTGAAGTCGGCCGAGCAGATGCTCGCCACCTTCCCGCCGGACCCGATCGCGACATCGACATAGCGCTGGGCGGGCAGCGCCGTGCCACCGTCGCCGGTGCAACCATCCGGCACGTCCCCGACGATGGCGCTCGCCCGTGCCGCACGCCCTGTCCGGCTGTGCTCGGCGGCGAGCAGGCCGAGGAAGGCTTCCACCGGGTCCGTTCCGAGCACATCGCCGCTCTCGTCCTCGCCATCCGAGATGAACACCACCTGGAGCGCGGCGTCCGACCTTCGAAACGCGGTGTTCACGCCCAGCGGGTCGGCGAGGGCGAGCGCTGCGGCGTCGAGCCCCTGCGAAGGCGGCGGAGACTCCGTGCCCACCTCGAGGTTGCTGGCCAGGTTTCCGGCGACGTCGTCCTGGTTGGGGGTCAGGATCCAGGGGCGGCCGAGCAGCGCGCCCTGATCCTCGAGATCCATCGTCGTCACCCCGATCTGGTAGTCCAGGTGGAGCGCGTCCAGGGCTCCCACGAAACCACCGACGGCCTGCCCGAACCCCGCCTGCTCGCTCGCCATGCTCCCCGTGCTGTCGATCACGAACAGTACGTCGATCGAGGGCAGCGGCGCCTGGGTGAACGACTCGGAGACCGTGGCGGAGTCCACGTTCGTGTTGTTGCCATCGATGAAGTAGTCCGAGCAGGCAGCGGCCAGCGGGAGCAACATCATCAGGAGGCGAGTCGGTCTCATCCGGCCTCCACCGGACGCCAGGCCTGCACACGCACGATGTCCTCGCTCTTCGGCTCCTTGCGCTCGAAGATCACCCGGCGAAAACCCCAGACGTTCAACAGCCGGTACTCGCCGCTGAACGCGGTCCAGCTGGCGGTGCTAAGCGGGGGAAAGCCCAGCGTGGCGAGCGCCTGATCCCGCCGCAGCGGTTCGGGGAGCGGCACGTCCACCTGGTAGATGCGGTCGTTGTAGACCCGCAGCGCGCCGCGCTCGAACCGGATGGACTGCCCCTGTCCGTCCGGCAGGTCGGTCTCTTCGACGAGCGCACCAAGCTGCGACTCGATCTCGCCGCGGGCGATGCTGTAGTTCTGAAGGCCGAGATACCGCGCGTCGACATACACGCCCTCGGGCTTCTGGTAGATGAGCGCAGCCGCTGTGTTGGGCCGGCTCTTGATCTCCGAGAGCTTGCGTTTTTTCTCGATCTGCTCGGCGGTCGGGCGCGGCGGCTCCACCAGGGCGGGCGCTGCAGGCTCCCCGGAGCAGGCGGCGAGGAGGAGCAGCAGGCACGTCATTTTCCGAAGTCTATCGGTTTCGGCGCGCTTTGGGAACTGGCGGTCCTGTGGGTTAGACCCCGGTATGCTGATTCGGATGAGGTTTTTTGCCGTCTTGCGCGAGCGTGCGGGGCGGGACCGGGAGTCCCTGGAGGTTCCGCTGGGAGCGACCGCGGCCGAGGTGTACACCTCCCGCTTCCCGGATCTACCGCTTCGCATCGGGTACGCGCGCAACGGCGAACTGTGCGCGGGCGAGACGGTGCTGGTGGACGGCGACGAGCTTGCGCTCCTCCCGCCGATCGGGGGCGGCTGATGCAGACAGGCGTGATCGAGGGCAGGATCGACGTTCGGGCGGTGACGGATGCCGTGCGCGGGCCGGAACACGGCGCCGTGCTCACGTTCGAGGGCGTGGCGCGCAACACGTTCGAGGGGCGCGCCGTGATCGCGTTGGAGTACGAAGCGTGGGCCGAGCACGCGACCAGGGAGCTCGCTGCGATCTGTGCGGAGGCGGAGGCCACCTTCGGTGTTCGGGCGATCATCGTGCACCGCACGGGGCGCGTGGAGATCGAGGAGCCCAGCGTCGTGATCGCCGTCGGGGCGGGCCACCGGGACGGTGCCTACCAGGCGTCGCGGTACTGCATCGAGCAGCTAAAAACCCGGGTGACGATCTGGAAGCGTGAGATCTATGCCGACGGAAGTGCCTGGATCGCGAACCCCCCGGGGGAGCCATGACAGACCCTCTCGATCCCACCCGGGCCCCGGCAGATGAGGTTCCCGCGGCCGGCCCGAGGCGGCGAACCATGCCGCTCAACAGGCCTTTTCGCGACCGCACGGTGGCCGAGGCCGAGGGCGTGAACCCCCACGTTGCACTGCACCGCGAGCTGCCCGAGGTGATCCCCGCCGAGGAGGCCGAGCAGTGGCGCGGTCACTGGGAGGACGCTTTCGGCTCCCCCGGACCGGTGCACCTCGAGATCGGCAGCGGGAACGGGTTCTATCTCTCGGGCATGGCGGCGAAGAACCCGGAGCTGCGCTGGCTCGGCCTGGAGCTCCGGTTCAAGCGCGTGGTGATCGCGGCGAGGAAGCTGCAGGCCGCGAAGCTGCAGAACGCGCGCCTCGTGCGCTTCGACGCGTTCAACCTCGCGCGCCTGTTCGCGGAGGGCGATCTCGCTGGCGTCCACATCAACCATCCCGATCCCTGGGCCAAGGACCGCCAGGCCCACCGCCGGATCATCAGCGAGCCCGTGCTCGCGCAGTTGGCCGGGTTCGTGCGGCCCGGCGGGGAGCTGCGGCTCAAGACCGACTTCCGTCCCCACGTCGAGGCCCTGCTCGAATGCGTGGCCACCCTGCAGGGCCGGCCCTGGCGCCTGCTCGGCACCTCCGACGACATCCTCCACCTCGGAGCCCCCTGGCCCGACGACGTGTGCACCAACTACCAGCGGAAGTTCAACGAGAAGGGGCTACCGGTGTACGGCGCCTGGCTCCGGCGCGAATGAGCACCCCGCTGCCTGCACCCATCGTGGTCACGGGCCCGACCGGTGCGGGAAAGTCCGACCTGGCGCTCGCCATCGCGCGCATGTACGACGCCGTCATCGTCTCGATGGACGCGATGCAGGTGTACCGCGGGTTCGACATCGGCACGGCGAAGCTCCCGCTGGCCGATCGCGACCCCGCCGCCGGCGGCGTCGAGCACCGCTGCATCGATGTGGTCGACTGGAACGGTGCTTTCTCCGCTGCGGAGTTCGCCCGGGAGGTGGATGACGTGCTCCGCACGCGGCGGGTCGTGATGTGCGGGGGGTCCACGTTCTACCTGCGAGCCTGGGAGCAGGGACTCGTCGATGCGCCGGCTGTGGACGCCGACCTGCGTGCGCGCCTGGAGTCCCTGCCCGACGTGCACGCCGCGCTCGCGGTGGTGGACCCGGTGCTCGCCGCACGCCTGCACCCGAACGACCGCGTCCGGCTGATCCGCGGGCTGGAGTACCACGCCCAGACGGGGACCCGCCTCTCCGACGCCCACGCCGCCGATCCGCACGTGAGGCGCCCCTCCACGCTCCTGTGGATCGACCGCGAGGACCTCTACGATCGGCTCGACGGCCGCGTGCTCGCGATGATGGACACTGGATACCTCGACGAGGTGCGCGGGCTCCTCGCCCGGGGCGTACCTCGAGCGGCGCGCCCGATGCAGTCGCTCGGCTACGAGCACCTCGCCGCGCACGTCGCGGGGGAGGCGGACCTTCTGGAGGCCATCCGCCTCACCCAGCGGGACACGCGCCACCTGGCGCGAAAGCAGAGGGGATTTCTACGGAGTCGTGGACTGCAGGTCGCCGCGGACCCCTGGGTGCAGGTGCGAGCGGCCTGGGGCTAGCCTTGTCCCCCGCAGCTCGACCCCGCGCCCGCGGTGCAGCCGTAGCAGTGCTGGCCAGTCACGATCTTCCGCCGCTGCAAGGCTGAAAAGTCGAAGGTGCGGACGTTGTGTGCGGAGGAGGCTGTGGGGAGCTCCAGCATCTGGTTGAAGTCGCAGTCGTACAGCGCGCCGTCCCAGCCCACCGAGAGCGTGTTGCGACACATGAGCCCTGCCACCGCGCCCGGGTTGAACGCGGCGGTGAGTTTCTGCATGTACGCCTCGAGGTTTCCGGAGTCCAGCAACCACTCGAGGTAGCGGGAGATCGGCATGTTGTTCAGCGCGATCAGCCGGTCGAAGGAGACGCCGTAGCCCCGGAGCAGGCTCGTGCGCCACTCCCGCTCCATGCTCGCCTGCGCGCCCGGGAGGTAGGCTCCGGCGGGGTTGTGCATCAACGTGAGCCTGCGCGAGGGGTCGCCCTTCCCGTAGCCCGCAGTGTTCAGCCGCTGCAGGGCCTCGATCGATCGCTCGAACACGCCGTCTCCGCGCTGCGCGTCGGTGTTGGGCCTGCGGTGGTGGGGCAGCGAGCAGACGACCTCGACCCCGCGTTCGGCCAGCCACTCGGGGAGGTCCCGGTACCTCGGCAGGAGCAGGATCGTGAGGTTGCAGCGATCGATCACGTGCTTGCCGCGCGCGACGCATGCCTCGACCAGGTACTTGAAGTGCGGGTTGAGCTCCGGCGCGCCGCCGGTGATGTCCACCGTGTGCGCGGTGGTCTGGTCGAGAGCGTGCAGGCACGCCTCGATCGTGGGGAGGTCCATGTTCTCGGTGATGCGGTCGGGCCCGGCATCCACGTGGCAGTGGCGGCAGGTCATGTTGCAGAGCTTGCCGACGTTGATCTGGAAGATCTCGAGGCGGGAGGCCACGAGGTCGGGCAGGCCGGCATCGCGCAAGCTGGCGTCGAAGGGGGGCAGTTCCAGCGAGGCCAGGAGGTCCAGCTGACCTTGCGCGCGCGAGAGGGGCGCGCCCCGAACGGCCAGGGTCTTCGTCTTTCCAGGCTTTGTGTCGGCGCTCAGGTCGTCGAGCGGCCGGTCGGACGAGTCGATCATCCCGAGTCGCCGTGTAAAAAAGACGGGGAGAGAGTGAAATCCAACATTGCCGGGTATCCTCGCACACCGTTAACCGCCCGCAGTCCCGATCGTCCCCGTCCTTCAGCGCCCTTCGAGGAGCCCATGGCCATCCACCCCACCGCCATCGTCGAGCCATCCGTCCAGCTAGGCAACGACGTGGAGATCGGCGCCTTTTCGATCGTACGCGGGCGCGTGGTGCTTCACGACCGGGTGCGGGTCGGACCCCACGCCGTGGTCACCGGCCACACCGAGATCGGTGAGGACTCCCGCATCTTCCCGTTCGCGAGCATCGGAGACGACCCGCAGGATCTCAAGTACCGCGGGGAGCCCACGTCGCTCTTCATCGGCGCGCGCAACACGTTCCGCGAGTCGTCCACCGTCAACCGGGGCACTGCCCTCGGCGGTGGCTGCACCCGGATCGGCGACGACAACCTGTTCATGGCCGGCAGCCACGTCGCTCACGATTGCGTGGTGGGCAGCCACTGCGTGTTCGCGAACTACGCCGCCATCGCGGGCCACGTGTCGGTCGCGGATCGCGTCGCGCTCGGCGGGTTCGCGGGCGTCCACCAGCACTCCCGCGTCGGTCGCTGCGCGATGGTGGCCGGCGGGGCGATGTCCACGCAGGATGTTCCGCCGTTCTGCATCGCCCAGGGCGATCGCGCCCGCCTGCTCGGGCTCAACGTCGTGGGGTTGCGTCGCGCCGGGTTCCCGCTCCCGGTGATGACCGCGCTCAAGGACGCCTACCGCGACCTGTTCCAGAAGGGCATGCCGCTCCGCATCGCTGCGGAGCACGTCCGCGAGGAGTACGGCCAGGACATCCCGGAGGTGGTCGAACTGGTCGACTTCTGCGAGTCGTCCACCCGCGGGATCTGCCGGTCGGCGGGTGCCGACGGCCCGACGGACTGAGGTCGCCCGTGACCCGCATCGGCCTCATCGGTGTCGGCCGCATGGGTCGGAACTACGCGCGGATCTTCGCAGACCACCCGGACATCCGGCTCGATCCGGTCGACCCGCCGCTCGGCCTCGAGGCCCTGCACCGGTCGAACTGGGATGGCGCCATCATCGCGGCCCCCACGCGCCTGCACCATGCGCTCGCCGCGCCGCTGCTCGATGCGGGGCTCCCTGTGCTCATCGAAAAGCCGCTCGCGGCTACGCTCGATGAGGGGGCCTCGCTCGCGTGCCACCCCGCCTGCTTCGTCGGGCACGTCGAGCGCTTCAACCCGGCGACCGTCGCGATCCCGGCTCGCCCGCGCTTCGTCCAGGCCGAGCGCATCGCGGTGTGGGTGGACCGCGGCATCGACGTCGACGTCGTGCTCGATCTCATGGTGCACGACCTCGACCTCTTCCTGCATCGGTGCCCCGGCGATCCCGTCGTCGACGTGCGCGCGAACGGCGTGCGCGTGGCCACCGCCGACATCGACCTCGCCCAGGCCCGCGTGGAGCTTGCCTCGGGCGCGGTGGGGACCTTCACCGCCTCGCGGGTGAGTCGCCGCCAGAGCCGCACCTGGCGTGCGTTCGACGCAGACGGGACCTACACCAGCGTCGACTTCGGCGCGCGGCAGGCGCTGCGGGTCACGTGGGAGCGGGGAGGGGATGCGCCCGGGCCCCGGGAGGCGGCCATCGACCTGCCCGTGCACAACGCGCTCGAGCAGCAGGTGCTGGCGTTCGTCGACGTGATCCGGGGCGGGAGCTCGGACCGGCTCGCCACGGCCACGCAGGGGCTGGCTGCGCTGGAGCTTGCCTGGCGCATCCGCGAGGCGATCGGCACTGCGAGCGTCTCGTGATGCACCGGGAGTGGGGCGGCTCGCTCCCGGGGTCCCGGGGCCACGTGGGGCTGTGGAACGCCGCTGAACCCCGCAGCGGGGCCCAGTGAACCGTCTGGTCGTCTCCGCTGCGGAGGCCAGCGGGGATCGGCTGCTGGCCGAGCTGATCGTGGCCATCCGTGCCGCGGGCGCACAGCTCCCGATCCTCGGCAACACCGGCCCGGAGTCCGAGCGGGCCGGGGCCGCCCGACTCGAGGGGATCGAGCACGTTCCGCCTGCCATGGGCCTGATCGAGGTACTGCGCGCCATCCCCGCCCACCGGCGCAACCGGGCTCGGTTGCTCGACGCGCTCCGGCCGGGCGACACCCTCCTGACTGTGGACTCCCCCGACCTGCACACCGGGCTCGCCGCCGAGGCGAAGCGCCGGGGCTTCCGGACGGTGGGGTACGTCAGCCCGCAGCTCTGGGCGTGGCGTCCGGGGCGCGCGGCGTCGATCGCGGAGGCCTACGATCAGCTCCTGTGCCTGTTCGCCTTCGAGCCGGGGCTCTACTCGGGCACCGGGTTGGACGCGAGGTGGGTCGGGCACCCGGCGGTGGACCGTGTGCAGGCGTCCACGCGGGAGTCCGGCGTGCTCGCCATCTTCCCCGGGTCCAGGCCGGCGGAGCTTCGACGGCACCTCGATGTCTTCCTGGAGGCCGCCCGGTTCTCCGGCGCGCGGGAGATCCTGCTCGCTGCGGCGCCCGGGGTGACGCTTCGCCCGGCTCCTGAGGTGACGGTCGTGACCGGAGCGGAGGCCATGCGACGGGCGGATCGCGCGCTCTGCAAGTCGGGCACTGTCACTTTGGAGCTTGCCATGGCGGGCATCCCGATGGTGGTAGCCCACCGGGTTCATCCGGTGACCTATTGGATCGGGCGAACGTTCGTCAAGGGGGTCCAGCACCTTGCGTTGCCCAATGTGCTCTTGAAGCGCTCCGCAGTGACCGAATTCGTGCAGGACTTCGACGCTCGGGGTCTCGCAGACGCACTGAGCAGGGTTCAGGAACCGCCGACTGAAGAATTGCGTGCGATACTTGGGGATCCGGGGGTTGCGGCGCGGGCGGCGGCGTTCACGCTCGGGTGATCGCCTTGTGGGCTCCGGGCCCGCATGTCCGGGACACGTCTTCCAGTGGGCGAGGTG
Source organism: uncultured Pseudomonadota bacterium (assembly GCA_903875225.1). Taxonomy (GTDB): domain Bacteria; phylum Myxococcota_A; class UBA796; order UBA796; family SXON01; genus CAIUMM01. The sequence continues at coordinate 940 of CAIQVJ010000102.1, read as the reverse complement.
CACGCATTCGCCGAGCGCGGTGTGCGGCGACCGAGGGTAGATGGACGAGAAACGGCATCGGTCAAACGACATCCGGCCTTCCTCTGACCGGATCGTTGGATCACCTCGCCGGGAAGCCCGCGCAGGCCTCCTCGCAGTTCGCGATTCGCGGCTCGGCCTCCGTCTCGGTGAGCGTGGGATCCTGTGAGCACTCCTGAAGCCCGGCCAGGTCCAGCCCGCACCCGCAGTCCATCGTCACGCCTCCCGCCGAGTACTGCTCCACCGCGGCACCGAGGTAGCCGTAGCAGCTCTCGCAGTCGGTGTCCGCGGGGGCGCCGTCGCACGTGGCCTGCCACTGCTCGGCGGTCAGCGAAAACCCGCCGTTCGTGGCCACCTGAAGCATCACCTCCTTCATGTCCGAGCACATCGCCTGACAGTCGGTGTGCTCAAGGGTCGTCCCCCCGCTCTCGTCCGAGCGGCCGGAGGTGCAGGAAGCGAGGAGGAGGCCAAGGAGAAGGCTGCGCATCGAGGCATCCTACACCAAACGCCCCGAAGGTGCCCGAGCGGCGCCCGGGCGGGGGCTGACACACGGCCGGCGCTTGAGCTGGCATGATTTCCCCCGCGATTCGGACCCCCACGGGCTGGCCCCGGGCAAACCTCCGCCTTGCCCCCACGTCAACTTCGCGCTGCAGGACTGTTGGTCAGGCCCGATCAAGTCAGCCCGTGGAACGCGCACGGGGCCTTCATGCGTCGATTCTCTGGCACCTGGAACGGCTGAGCAGGAGGCCTGGCGGGAAGCCGATCGAGCCACCTTCACCGATGCCGGTTCCGGAAACTCTGGCCGCTCCCGTTCCGGAAACTCTGGCCGCTCCCCTGAAGGAGCTTCGAGGTGAACACCCCCACCAGCCAAGAGGTCCCCCCGCAGCGTAGCGGCGCCAGAGAGGTGCCCGTGCTGCCGCTT
>CAIQVJ010000101.1 GCA_903875225.1 uncultured Pseudomonadota bacterium | reverse complement strand
TCCAGGCGGTCGCATCTCCGCCGAGCGCCCGTCGGAGGGCCCGTCCTTGACCGCCGCCACCCCTCGTGGCACATTTCCCACCCGCCATAGTTTCTGGACGAAACCCGCCAGAGTTGTTGGACGCTACAGCAACGCCGTCGACGCGTCATGGACGCCTCCGGCGAGGGCTTCGCCCGGCACCGGCGGGGGGACTACTTCAGGTGAGCAGACCAGGGGCTGGTTTTGGTGAGCGTCTCAGCCCACAAGACGAGAGGCACGATGACCACAACGAAGATGCCCGTCAATCGTCGATCCGACTGACTTCGGCGACCAGCGCCTGATGCCGCCCGCAGGTGAACAGTCAGCGCACCCTCAACACGGCAGCCTGATCCCAGGGTGACATTGGTGATGGTGGCCCGGGGGAGGGGGCCCGCCGGGGGTCTACCTTCTCCCGCTCCAGCGCCCCTTCGGTGTCTGAGGATCGCGGGTTCGGTCAGCCGAGCAGAGCTGCGAGCCGGGTCAGGACGTCCACGAGGGCGGAGACGTTGTCCGGCTGCAGGCAGAACAGGCGCTTGTTTGCGACTGCGAGATGGGTGTGATCTGCAACTACGACGTCCCGCACCCTTTCCCAAGGCAGGCTCTCGCAGCGCGTCGAAAGAAACCCGCTCTCTGCCCATAGCAGTGCGTCGGCAGTAGCGGCGATGTACAGGTTCGCGCGCTTGTTCGCAGTGTTGTAGCAGAGGAACAGGAGCGGCTCGTTCCCGAAGAGCGAATGCGCAGCCCTCACCTGCGAGGCATGCTCAGCCGGGATGGCCGCGCCAACTACCACCGAATGGGCCCTTCGAACAAGTGACTCGTCCACCGCCTCGCAGGCCTCCCCATGAGACACTTGCCTGCGCGAAGCTGGCGAGTCGCTCGGATCGAAGAATATCCGTAGGCATACGCCTTCGATCCAGAATGCTCTGCGGAACGGCACCACCAGGGTCCGAGGGGATTTTCCGCCGATCTCGACCTCAAACGACCCGCTGTCTCCGACCTTCAGCTCCCCAACCGTCCGCCCCAGTCCTGGCACGAGGATGTCACTGCCCGGGGCACTCCCGATGCTCGCGGAATCGCCGGATATCTGAACAGACCGACCGGCGACCTGCCCGCTGCCCACCGAGTGCTCAACACGAAGGAAGCGCCTTGCGAGTTTCGGCCGGGCGGGCACCGCAGGTGCGGGTTGGGGCAGGCGGCTCGCAGCCAGCCGATTGCCCAACTCGCGCAGCCTGCTGTCCAGTTCCGCGAGCAGGTCAGGCTGGCCACCGACCTCGGCCGCCGCCCTCCGCCCTGCCCCGGCCAGCGGGCTGATCCGCGAGAGGGCCACATCGACCGGCTGCCGGAGGTTCCTGTTCAGCGTCTGTCGCATTTCGAGCGCCTGCTCAGGCACCAACCAGCTGGGCAACTCCGCCCCGCTCACGGCATCCGCGCAGGCCAGGACAACCTGCGCGCTGAGCGCGACGGCATCTGCCCGATCGTCGCGCGTCTCCGCGATCGCTTCCAGCTCCGACGTAGCCGCCTCCCCCCGGCTCCGGGCGTCGAACACGGCCTCGAGATGATCATACCAAGCGGGGTCTCCAGGTTTGGAAAGGGTTGGGAAGCGACGCCCCTCGGTGAGTAGCCAGCGCAGTTGTGCGTTCGCGACCTGCAGCGGTGAGGCCACGGGCGCGGGGGGCAACCAGCCGTCCCGATGGACGCCGGAAGCCTCGACTCCCGATCCCGCCGCCACCGCTCCGGGCACCCCCGTGACCGCAGAGCTGGGGGTTGCCGGCCTGGCCGGTGATGCCGGCGCAGAGCTCTCCAACCTCCGCGCATCCGAGGAATGCCCACATTTCGGGCACCTCCAGATCGCCTTGCCCCCAGCCGGGAGCTTGGCCAGATCGATGACCACCCCGTGGTCACAGCTCTCGCAGCGGGCCGGAACCTTGCGGGTGGCCGAGGGGTCCCTGACCTCGACCTCGACCTCGGCTGTTTCTGGGGCTCTGCTCGAGCCCCGCAGCCCAAACGCCATGCGGACCCTGAACTTGCCGACGCCGAGGCGCTTCAGGACGAACGTATAGGTCAGCTGGCCCGCCCCACTGTCCGCGTGGGAGTAGCTCAGCTCCAGATCCTTCACCCGCCCGCCGGACACCGCTTCGAACACGGCGATCCCGACATCCGTGAGGTCGTCTTCCGGCGTGGTGACGACACAGCTCACCGAGACCGGCTCCCCGACGCGGGACCAACCCAGCAAGGCACCGACCTTGGCGCTATCCTTGAGGATGGACAACGCGGCAGCGGGCTGCTCGACGGGTTTCGGCAAAGGCGCCGGGGCAGTGGCGACGCGTATCTTCTCGGGCTCGGCCGGGGCCGTTGGGGCCGCCGGGCCGGCGACGTAGATCGCCTTGCCACACTTCTTGCAGGTCGCCTTGTTCACCTCCCTCGTCAGCTGCACCGTCGGGATCTTGTAGACCGCACCGCAACTGTCACACTTGATCCTTGTCGCGCCTGGGTCCGGGGCCGCTCCCCCCGACTGCGAGGCCTCCCCCGACCGCCCCACCGACTCCCGGTCTGCCGCAAGGGCGTCCTTGAGCCCCTGTCGGGCTAGACGAAGCCGCTCCCACAGCCCCTCGTCGCCCTTCCAGTGCTGGACTGCAGGCTCAAGCTCGGCGATGGCAAGCTTGTATTGGGTCGCCGCTGACCTCCAGGCTCGGAGCCCGAACGCCTTGTCTGCTTCGCACATCGGACCGCTCGCGATTCGGTCCCTCGCAGCCTGTGCCTGCGCTGCGGCCTTGAGAGCCGCCTTCTCCCTGGCGGCGCGCTTCGCCGTCGCCTCCGCGGCCGACGCCGCCCTCCCTTCCGCTGCCCTCCTCTCCCGGTCCGCCCTCCGCGCAGCCCTCCCCGCCGCGACACGCTCCGCTTCGGCAGCCCGCTCCGCCTCGATCTTCGCCGCCTTCTCCGCCGAAACCCGCTCCGCTTCGATCTTCGCCGCCTTCTCCGCCGCGACACGCTCCGCCTCGGCAGCCCGCTCCGCCTCGATCTTCTCTGCCTTCTCCCTCGCGACTTTCTCTGCGGCAGCCCCCTCCGCCTCCACCTTCGCGGCCATTTCCGCCGCCACCCTCGCCGCCTCGGCCACCCTCTCCGCGTCCGCGATCTTCTTCTCCCCTGCAGCCCTCTCCTCCGTTGCCGCCACCTTCTTCGCTGCCCGCGTCGCCGCGGCCCGCTCAGCCCTCTGCGCCGCCAGCCGCCCAACCCGCTTCGCCTCGGCCGCCCTCTCGGACGCCGCCCGGTCCCGCTCCGCCGCCAGCTCTGCCGCCACAGCCGCTGCGCGCGCCTCCGCGGCTGCTACCCGCGCTGATGCAACCGCCTCGAAGGCGGCCATCCGCTCGGCGAGCTCGGAGTCCGTGTTGCGGCGCGCCAGCTCCGCCGCCACCTGCACAGCCTCGGCAGCCAGAGCGCGGGCGCCCACGCGATCGACGAGGAGATCAGACATCAGCTCGCCGAGCCGGGCCCGAGCCTCCGCTGCGGTTGGCCGGTGCTCCGGGCGCTCCGCAGCCATCCTCCGGATGTACCCACCAAGCTCTCCGTCGACCCCCTCGCCGGCCTGCCCCTTTCCCGGCACTCCGGTGAGCATCTCGTGCAGCACCAATCCTGCCGCGTATACGTCGACCTTGTCCGTGACGGGGCCTCCGCGCTCCTGCTCTGGCGCGCAGTACGCATCAGTCCCAACCCGTTGGAGCAAGCGGGTGAGCGCGACGTCTCCTTCCTTGCGGGCAATTCCGAAGTCGCAGAGCGCGATGTCGTCGTCGTCGCCGAAGAGGAGGAGGTTGGACGGCTTCACGTCCCGATGGACAACGTGGTTGGCATGGACGAACGCAAGGGCGTCCAGCAGCTGAAGCACCCAGCGAGCGGCTTTTCGGGGATCCTGGGGTCGTGGTGGCTGGCCCGGCGCCGGAGGGACCAGCCGATCCTTCACGCTGCCGCCCCAGGCGATCGGCATCAGCGCGTACAGGCGGCCATCGGGGAGCTGCCCGCAGCGGATGTCATGCAGGACCCCCGTGTGCACCAGGCCGCGCATGATGTCGGCCTCCCGTTGGAAGCGTTGACGCTGCTGGGGATCGCCCGCGATCTCGTCCCGCATCAGCTTCAACGCCCACTCGGAGCGAGACAGGGCGTCCGAGACCTGGTAGACGTTCGCCATTCCGCCCGTGCCCAGCAGGCGAATCACGGTGAATCGCCCATCATGGAGAGTCTCGCCCGCGGAGATCGGGGGCCTCTCGATGACCGGTGGATTGAACCGGATGCCGCGGATGGTGACCGTACGCCGGTGGGCCTCCCTGTCCGCCAGCCAGGCATCCACAGGCAAAGGCCCATCATCCGTCTCAACCTCGACGGCATGCTCGGATCTGGCATCGTCCCAGGCGACGACGACCTGGCGACGATCCTTGATGCCCCGGACGAGGTGCAGTCCCGACCTGCCCCCACTGTCGGACGCGTACACGATGAGCGGCGACAGATCAAGGAGGCTCGTGCCATCCGCGTTGATGGTGTAGACAGAGTGACCCGTGAGCGGCAGCGACCAATTGGTCTCCTCGGAGATGCTGGCGGCCGTTCCCACGAAGAACTGCAGCGTCCCCCTGGCGCCCCCCGTGCGGTGATGACGCACGAAGGAATTCACCCGAGCGAGTCGATAGCTGGCCAGCCACTGCAGACCGAAGAAGACGCTAGCAACGGCCTTGCGAAACTCAACGGCCGAGGGCGGCGTGCCATGAGCCCGCCGGTTTCTAAGCTCGACCAGCAGGTCCACAGCCTTCTTCGCAGGAGTCTCCTTGCCCCTCCGGTCGAAGAGCCAGACCGCCAGCTCGGGTGCGAACGGCAACGGCTCCCCGCGCTTCCCGATCGCGCGCACGAGCTCGCGAACGAGCGCCCACACCTTCCCGAGCGTGGCCTTCCCCCTCTCGGGGCTGATGAACTCGTCCAGCGGCGCCTCCGCCGCGGGATCGGGCGGGCCGCAAAGATAGTCTGGTAGCGCAAACGCCAGAAGATAGCGGAGCAAGACATCCACGCTGCGCTCCAGCGCCTCCAGGACCACCGGGTCGTCCTTGGTCGAGTCGCGCTGCACCGCCCACCAGACGGCTGCGAGCGGCGCCGGCATGGAGTCGATGATGAAGGCTTCTGCGAGTTTCGAATCGCTGAAGGTGTTCGGCCGGGCCACTGCGGGACTATATCTCAGCCCACAGCCCGCGCCTGTTCGAGGAGAGCCTTCACGGCACCCGGCGAAGGGGACGGGGCCCTGCCGCTCCCGCTGATGGAGAGGTTGCTGGATGTGGAGGGGGCGCGGGCGGTTGTAACGGGCCGCCCGGACACCCGCGGTCCCGGCAGGAAGGGCACAGACCCGGGGCAACGTCGGGAGTCGTGATGGACAGAAGGCCGGGAACCTTTGGTCTCACGTCACAGCCCTTTCCTCACCCTGTCGCCAATCCACCGCAGCACCTCCGGTCGGTCGTCTCCGCTCGTCGAAAGTCGGGAGCGGCCAAAATCGATGATCCAGACCTGGCCGTCCGTCACGATGGTGTCCTCCCCACCGCCCCCGCGAGGGTTCGGCACACGCTCCTCTTCGATGTCTGTCAGCATCCAGTTGCTGATGTGCGCATCATCGTGGATGACGCCGCCCTGGTTCAACTCCAGGAACGCCACACGGACAAAGTCGATCAGCCGCTCCCCCGGGAAGCGACGCCGGCCGAAGAGGGCCTCCGTGGCGGTCTTCCCGTCCACCCGCTCCATGATGAACGCTCCTGCGGCGAGGTCCACGTGGATCAGCCGCGGCACTTTCGAGTACTTCAGCGGGAGCTTCTGGGCGACCTCGTGCACCTCGATCTCGTGCGTCCGCTTGTGGAAGGTCTCCTTCCAGACCTTGATGCAAAGGTCCTTGAAACGCCCGTGAAGGGGGTCAGGTGCGGCAGCTGAATCGGCCCGGAGCACCCGGGGGTCGAAGAGCTGGTAGACCGTGCCGTCGTTGCCTTCGCCGAGTCTGAACTGGGCGTCGTCGGCCCCGCGCAGCACGTCGAGGATGTCGGGCAGGAGCGCTGCGAGCTCGGTGTCGGTGGCGTGGGGCATCGGGAGTTCCTTTCACGACGTAGACGGGAACCGGTGAGAGATCGGACACCGCGGAGGCCGGAGCGCGCTCCTACCGTGTACCGGGATCGACCGCCCGGGTCCCGGGCGCGCTGCCGTCCCCCCGGGTTAGCCCAGCCCCCTTCCAAGCCGGATGATGACCACCCTCCGAGAATCACTCCCCCGTCCGCTGGCGGTCTCCCTGCACGCGGTGGAAAACGCGAGCGCTGCCGAACTGGGCCAGGCTTTGGAGAAGTTCGTCGAACTGTTCGTCCGATACGGCACGCTGGTCGACCTCGCGCTCTATGTGACGGTGCGCGACGCCCCCGGCGGCGCAAGCGACCCGAAGCTGGAGGCGCGGCTCGCGGGATGGGCGAAGCCGGGTTTTGGGACGAGGCTGGACTACCTCCGGGAGGTGCAGCGTGGGCTTGAACGTGTGGGCGAGAAGTCGAGCCTTCCCCAGCTCAGTTCGACGCTGTCAGACGAACGCATCGTCGAGTTCACACGCAGAGTGACCTCGACAAACCAGGGGAAGTTCACGCTCGACGCGTTCCTCGGGGCTGTGGTCAAGTGGCGCAACGACGGGGCACACACGGGTGCGGTCCGCCGACACGGGCCGGAGCAGGACATCCTGAAGGCCGGGGTCGCCGAGATGCTGGGCCATTGCGTGGCGCTTCGGACATCTGCGCCCGTCTGGGTCGATGGCGCCCAGCTCCTTGGGGGTCGCGGAAAATCGGGCCGCGCCGAGATCTCCTACTGGGCGGCGGTCGGCACGGCACTGCCCTCCCGCAAGGTGGTGGAGGTCGACGCCGCATGGGGGATCGGCGGGCGCGCGCTCCACCTGTGGCAGGAGCCGCAGCCGCACCCGTTGCGGCTGTCGCCGTTCTTCCAGTGGTCCGAGACGGAACAGGAGGTGCTGCTCCTCGACACCATCGAGAAGGGGCAGCCTACATTCTCGGCCTACCGGGCGCAGTGGACGGACCCCGATCCGGGGGAGGACCTGCGACAGACAGCGGGGTTTCTGTTCGCTCGTGCGCCTGCTGCGGTCGCCGCCGCGACTGCGCAAGCGAGCGCTTCTGCGACGCCTCGCCCGGCAATCGCGGCATTCACAGCTTTGCTAAAGGGGTTTCTCGCTGACGGGGATCTCTCGTCGGCGGAGCGGACCCACCTCGAGATCACGCGCGTCGCGCTCGGACTGAGCCGCGAGGAGGCAGACGCAGTCCTGGCGGAGCACGGGGTGGAGTTGGCGAACGGGCCCGAGGTGCCTGCGCCTGCGCGTGGCGGGACCGCTGTGCCGGAGAGCCCGACCGGGCCCGGTCTGTCTCCTGGATGGGACGAATCCAGCTACTTCGATGACCTCACCGGCCGCGGGCTCCCAGCCTCCGTGGTCGGGGTACATCGGGAGCTGTTCCAGCACGCTCGGGACCTTGCGGAGCGCAGAGCGATCGAAGTGGCGTGGGGCCATGGGAAGGCGGCTGGCAGCTTCTCGATGAAGCTAGGGGAGACGTCCCTGTTGGCGGCCTACTCCGACGGGCGCGTCACCCTGAACGTGGGGGCGTGGCATCGGATCGCCCTGGGGTCACGGATCCGGATGTTGCAGTCGGTGGCCGTCGTGCTCGGCCTGCCGAAGGACCACCCCAGGGTTCAGCTGGACGCACGGTTTCCGAACATCATCGATGATCTGGTCCAAGCGGATCCGCAGGGCGACGGGATCGGGGCGTGGCTGCAGGCGGTCGCGGCGGGCGGGCTTCGCGTGGACGCCGCTCCCGTCCAGGAGGCCGAACAGGCTTTGGCGGCGCCCGATTTCGCTGTCGCCGCCGAGCAGGCCCCGGTCAGCCCGAGGCCAGGGTGGGGCTTCGTGCTCCGCTCGGCAGAGGAGAAGGAGCGCCAGGACCAGGTGAATCCGGCCGTGAGCTACAAGGTGGTCTCCACGCCGGAAGGCGTCCGGATCGATCTGTGGGTGTCCGGCATCCCGCGCCCCCCGGTGTTGTTGACCGGGTGCGACAGCGCCGCGACAGCGGTGGCGTTTGCGTGGTTCATCGGGCAGACCGTGAAGAGGTGGCAGTCCAACCCGAAGGGGAAGGCACAGCACGCCAACGCCGTGGGCGGCGGCGTCCTCAGGCAGTTTGGGGAGAACGGCCGCTTCTTCACCCGGGTCGAGTTCTCCGACGAGGCGCTGGCCTCGTACAAAGCGGCCGCTGATGCCGAGGCAGCCGGAGGCGGATGACTACCCCTCAGCCCCGCTCCGGGAGCAGCCCCATTCGGTAGAATCTCGTCGGCCGGGACACGTCGGGCAGCTCGATCTCGAGCCGGACCCTGAGCGCTCAGATCAGGAGCAGGAAGCCGACGTAGAACGGCGTTCCGTTCAGCTTGAACGCGGCCAGCACCCCCATCTTGTCGGGCGAGGTGGAGACATACAAACTGGACCGATCGCCGGGCTGGTTCCCCACCGTGAAGCCCGCCCCCGTACCGTTCGTTTCGTAGAGTTCGAGGGCCTTTCGCCTGGCGGCCTCGATGACTTCTGGGTCCAGCTCGAACATGGTGGTCTCCGGGTTGGGGGGTGATCGGGGCCAGAGCGACGTCCTCGAGACATCCTCTGGTTCTTCGCCATGGAGACGTCGGGGTCGGGGTCGACCGGACAGGCGAGCCCACGACGTGGCCCGCCCCAACCCCGCCCCCCTCACCGGATCGTCCTCACCGTGAACACCGGCACGTCCGCGCCGTTGACGAGCACCTTCGCTAGACCGTGGAAGAGTGGCAGCGCGCGCAGCTCGTCCGGCGTTGTCCCAAGTTGCGTCGCCACGACCTCGGCGTCCCGGGCGCCAGTCCGGAAGCAGACCATGTTCGACACGTTCCCAAAGATCGAGTCACGGGTGCGGTCATCCAACTGGGCGACGTACTGGTTGGCCAGAACGAGGCGGACACCGAACTTCCGGCATTCATCGAGCATGGGCCCGAGCGTGCGGGTGTCCTGCTTGTAGCCATAGCCGCCGGCACCCACGAACTTCTGGAACTCGTCCATGGCGAGCGTGAACGGGCGGCGCTGGGCGGGAGGGATGGAACCGCGGGAGAAGGCGGCGTCGCGGAGCCGGGAGGTCAGGAGCATGCCGAGGAACCAGGCGGTCACGGGGCCGAGGCTGGACTCGGGCAGGCGGGCGACGAGGACGCCACCTTCGTCCAGGATGGCGCGCAGATCGAGCTGGGGACGCGTCCGGTCGCAGACGCGGCGCAGCGCGCTGGAGCGGAGCAGCGCGTCGTACTTGGAGACGGTGTAGGTGACCATCTCGCCGCGGGTGGATGTGCTCCACTGCGCGAACTCCTCCTCCCAGAACGTCCGGATGTCGGATTGGATGGGGTCCTGGCGCGACAAGCGCTTGACGAGCGGAGCGCGGTACTTCTCATCGCTCGCGAGGCGTGCGAGGTTGGACAGGTTCTCCCCGGCCGCGAGCAGCGGCACGAGCAGCGCGCGGGAGTGGCGGTCGAACATCGGCCCCATCATCTCGCCCGGGTAGAGGGAGAAGACGATCTGCGTGAGCATCTCCATGGCGCGCTCGATGCCCTCGGGGGTGCCGTCGTGGCGGACGGGGTCGAGCCCGAGACAGTCCTCTTGCGACGGGTCGAAGACAACGACCTTGCGGCGGGCCCCCACCGCCGCGATCACCTCGTCCGCGAGGTCGCCGTGCGGGTCGATCAGGCCGACGCCCTCGCCCGAGGTGGCGAGGTCCACGAGCAGGGTGCGGAGCAGCGTGCTCTTGCCGACACCGGTCTTGCCGCACACGTAGAGATGGCGGGCGAGATCCGCGGGCTGGAGGCGCACCTGCACCGATCGGCCGCGGCGTGCGTCGTCACGCTGCGGGGCTTCGCCGAGGAGAGCACCCGGGAGACACGCATTCGCCCGGATCGCGTTGGGGACCCCGCGGAGCACCAGCGCATCCACGGGGATGCCCGGCAGGCCATCGGGTCCGGGCACGGGGAGGGTCAGGAGCGTCGCGGCCAGGCCGGCGGGCACCCAGCGAGCGGCCACCTGCGTGATCGGCGAGAGGGTCGTCTCGGTGTCGGACGCCGAGGGCAGCACGGGCACACCGTCGAGCGCCGTCGAGGCCCCGCCCAGGATCGCGGAGGCGGCGCCGGGCCCCCCGTCCATCCAGTAGAGGGATTGGGAGGCGACGGCGGAGCGACCGACCGCGTGCAAGAGGGGCGTCGGCAGGGGGTTCTCGCCGACGACGGCGACCTGAAGCTCCAGCGCGTTGTTCGTGAGCCTGCTTAGCCAGGCCGCCTCTCGTTCGAGCATCGCGGCCGAGCCGACGACCCCGACGATGTCCTCGGGCAGGCGGTGCACACGGGTGCCGTCGTGGGCTGTGAAGCTGGCACCCAGGGCGCGGCCTCGGGCGTCCGCGAGCGAAGCGGACACGTGATCGCTCATCAGGCGCAGAGGACGCTCGTCACGGACTGCGCGGAGGCTGATGGCGACGAGCGTGTCCGAGTCGTCGGCCAGCATGAGTTCCACGACTCGCAGGAGGCCGGGCTGCAACGCCTCCGCAGCGAGCGGGGCCGCGCCCGGGCCCTGGGGGCAGGCGACGGACGCGTGGCGCATGCGCTTGCAGACGAGGACGGCCTGTGCGCCCTCGTCGGAGAGGACCTGTCCGCGAATCGAGGTGCAGGCGGCCAGGAGGAGGGTGAGATCCTGTTGCCGGGCGACCGCACTGGCCACGGTCGCAGCGCGCTCGGAGCCGGTCACCGTACAGACAAAGGCGATGCTGATCTCCCCGGCAGTGCTGGCCACGCGTAGCTGGAGCGAGAGGCCATCACTGGCCGAGACGACCCAGTCTGCAAGCGCCATCGCCAGCGCGCCGAGCGCCCGTGCCGAGTCGGAGGGGTCCGCCAACTGCCAGGCGCAGACGTTGGACACGAAGGTCGATGTCCAGCGGGTGACGGGGCGCGGGTCGGGCAGTTGGATCCCCGAGCGACAGACCGTGAGGATGCCGGTCGAGGCGCTTTCAAGCGTCGGGATCGGGCCGGGGAAGTCGAGGACGTTGGCGGTGGTGGGCATCGGGGTTCCGGGATCGGGGTGGGTGCGGTAGGGACGTGTGTGAGGTCAGAACCGGACATCCAGGGCACGACGGGAACACTCGCCCGGCTACGCTGGGTCACCGTGCACTCCTGACCCGTGACCTGAGCTCCCAGTTGCGGAAGTAGTCGGGGGGCGTCAACCCAGCGACGTCCTCCGGGCGCAGCGCCTCCTGGGCGACGCACTCCCCCACGATCACAAGCCAGCGGGGCGGATGACCGGGCTGCCCCTCGAACTCCCAGGCGGCGGCCACGCGGCGCTCCACCCACACCTGCAGCGTGCGGCTGCGGTCGCCGAAACACGCGCGCCGCCTCGGCAAGTCCTGGCCCGCGACCTGGACGGACCTCACGTGCGCGTCCTGGCTCGTCGCTCGCCCGGCCTCCATCACCGGGATCAACACACGATGGACCCAACGCAGCTCTCGCGGGGTCAGCCGACGTCCCGCCAACGTGATCCGCAGCACCCAGGCCCGCAGGCGGTCGACGTCCGGGTGCGCGAGACCCTCACGATCCAGGTCCCTCCGGCCTGATCGCTCGCTGACCAGGCAGAGGTGGACGACCGTTCGGGCTGGCACGCGCCTCCACATCGGCTCCGGTGGGCGCGGGACGTCCTCGAGTTCGACGACGTTGTTCAGATCGGGGGCGTTGGTCACGCAGGTCTCCGTTGGCGAGGTTGGAACTACGATCCAGCGATCGCTGGCATCCAGACGGGTGCGCCTCGATCGGGTCCGGGGTGACGGTCAGCGACCAGCATCTGCATTCAGAGACGCAGGTGCAACCCGGGACCGGACAGGGCAACTCAACGGACCGCAGTGCTATCGGGGCGACCAATTCGCCCCTGGTTCGGGGGTTCACTTCCCGGGCAGTCCAGCCTTCGCTGCCTCATGCGCGGCGCGGTCGGCCCGCCAGCGGGCGAGGCTCGCGTCGAAGCCAAAGGACGCGGTCCAAGCGAACGCGGAGCCGACCAGGAGGAGGAGCGCATGGACCCCCCAAACCGCCAATGCGGGCTCGGGAGCGGCGCCGACCCACGGGGGGATCAGCGAAACAGCGAGGCCGATGGCCCCACAGCCGACTCCGACGGCCCAAACGGACGGCCGCCAGCACAGGGAGAGGATGACGGCCGAGCTTGCGCCGGACCAGGCGAGCCCGACGGCCAGCATGGGGAGGCCCAGCGCCCTGTCGAGCAGCCCCGCGATCCCCGCCCCCGCGTAGACCGCAGCGGCCAGGGTGCCGCTGGCCAGGAGCAGGGCCCGCAGCGGGACCGCGCCCGGGTCAGGGTGTACACGAAGCCGCGCCTGGGCTCGCGCGGTGGCCTCCCCGGCCGCCGCGGCGACTGGCCCTGCCGGGCGCGAAGGACCGGCGAAGCTCCCCGCCAGGAACGATCGAGGGGTGCGGCGCACCGGCAGGCTGGACATTAGCGGTTGGAAACCAGGGGAGAGGAGGGGCTCGGGGTCGAGCCGGACCGCAGTTGCAGATGCCACCGCGGGGTCCTCGGGGTCCAGATCGACGAAGTGGGCCATGCGGGTGTCGCCTCGAAACGGGAGACGCAAGCGGGGAGCGCTTCCGGACAGGGAGGGCACCGACCCCAGCAGAGCCCCGCCGTCGCGAAGGCCGTGCGCGGCCCGCAGACGCCCCACCTCAACGGCTGGTTCACGGTGCTCTGCACGCTCGCAAAGCACGCCCAGCCCGCGGCCCATCGGCCGTTCTCCGAGGGCGGCGCGTTCGGCCCCGCACTGCTCGACGCCGTTCGCAGGCTCGGCCAGCTTCCGGCGCCGGGCGGGAGGGCGCACCCGACTCTGCTCGACTTTCGCAACCACCAGGACGGCCACAGCGCGTCGTGGAGCGAGGAGCACTGCCAGGAGCAGATCCAGGCGCCGCTCGCCGTGCTGCAGAGCGTGCTGGAGCTGTTCTCCCCGCTGGCGGAGATCCAAGTGGTCCGGGGCAGTGCGAGCGACCCTCCCGGCGCCCGGGCTGGACCCGGTGCCCGTCGCGGAGACACCGCTCGAGCCGGGCCTGGCCCCAACCCAGAACTCGGGTGCTCGCTGCTGCTTGCTGGCTCCAGGCGAGGCCGCCGGAATGGCCAGGTGGCAGCAGGAGGGGATCGCCACGATCGGGTGGGGTGACTTCGGCGACATCCGCATTCTGGCGGCGGCCTCTCCCCGAGGCAAGCTGCCGCATTCCTCTTGCACAGCCTTGAACACCGCTCCACCGGGGGCGTGCGCTGCCCATGCGATGCGCGGCGAACCTACGGGATCTTGAGCGGGAGCACCTCCGGCTCAATGCCGAGACCGTAGGCGCAGGCGATCGCAGGCTCGCGAACGATCTTCAGCGTTCCGGCGGTCTCCAGTGCCCAACCGGATGCGTTCTTCACGACCAGGAAGGCGGGGCAGTCGTCCGTGCAGGCGGGAGCCGAACCGTGGTCGATGACGAGCACACACCGGTCGTAGCCGAGCGTGGCGACCATACCGTCCAGCACTGGGTTCGGGAGGTTGACCGCGGACAGCACCGCGCGCACGGCCAAGCGTTTTTCTGCGACCACCGCCGCCTTTCTGGCATTCGCTGCTGCGGCCTCCTGGATCATACGCTCACCCGCATCGGGCCCACAGGCAGCGAGCAGGAGAGGGAGGGAGAGAGCCACCATGGGGCGCGACTATCACGGCACCGGCCCAGGCGGGCTGGCTGTCCCCAGCCCCCGCAGGATCGCGGGGGGCCCTACCGATCCCGTTGCGTGGCCCCCTCTGTTGGGGCACCGGACACGGTCCAGCTTGCGGACTCCACGCCGACCCAGATCGTCGGGTCGAACCGGAGCATGCGCATGGTCATGACGAAGCAGAGCGCGAGTGCGGGGCTGCCGGTGGTGTTGTCCAACACGTGCACATCCCTGACCGGCCCGTACAGGATGTTCCAGCCAAGCTTGACTGTCCCGTCCAACTCCGGGTTGACCGCGAGGGCTTCACTCGCGCAGTGCGTGAACTCCGCGAGCTCCTTGTTGAGGCCAAGGCGGATCGGTGCGGCCAGGACCGCGGGGTCGTCGAGGTCCAGTTGGCCGAGGAGGACGAAGGGCGCGGGGGTGCCTGAACCGGGGGTTGCGGGAGGCGGAGGTGGAGGCGGAGGCCGTTCGGCGGGGACGGTCATCGCCCGCGGCGCAGGTGGGGGGGACGCGGTGCAACCGCCCACCAGCGAGAGCAGCGCGAGGAGGCGGGCGGCGGGAAGGAGGGGCATGGGGTCCACTGGCTCTCGCGAAGTGTGGCACGTAGCACCGACTGACCCTGCACGTAGCGAGCCTTCATCAGTTCGCATCGCGCTGGCATGGTCCGCCCCCCCCGAGCAGCATCGGACTGTCCGATTGTCGCCTGGCTCGCGTCCTGGATCCCAGGAGATCCGATGGCCACCGATGAAGACAACTCCAAAGCAGCGGCAGCCCTCGCCGGGATCGTGGGGGTTCTTGCCACCGGCGGATGCGCGCTCGCCGTCGCTCTGCCCATCGCCCTGGTCGCTGGTGGGTACTGGCTCATGCGCCAGCACGCGCGAGCCTCCCAGGAGCGTGCCCTCGAGGATGCAGAGCGAAGGGCGACCGCCCGCCGGGCCTGGTTGGCCGGGGAGGACCTGCGGGTCGAGGTCGATCGACACGCATCCGCCCAGGCCGCCCGGGAGGAGAGGTGGCGAGAGACCGCGGATCATCTCCAGGAGCTGGTCATGGCAGCCGAGACCTCGACGAACCCTGCGCGTAGGGCAGGCTACCTCTCGGAGGTCGAGAAGGTTCGTGCGGTCTACAGTGCGGCTGTCGATGCGGCGCAGCGCGGCTGGGCGGCTCACGCGGTCGCCGCCATCACCGGCAGCTTCGTCACCGTGCTCCGGGCGCGTCCCGAAGTCCTGAGCTCCCAGCACTCCGAGGAGGCGCTGCTGGTGAGCGCGACGTCGCTCCGGGGCTTCGCGGGTCGGCTCAGGCGGCTGGCGGCAGAGCTTCCGGCTGCGCGCCCGAGCCTGCCCCCGTGCCTGGAGGTCGACCCGACCGTGATGGCCGACGTCGATGCCACCGCTGCCGATCTGGTCGCCACGCTGGGCCGCGAAGCAGCCCGGTTCGAGGACTTCGCCGACGAGCTGGACCTCACGATCGCACAGACCCGGACCCAGACCCTGGCCTCCTCCAAGGGGCTCGGTCACCCGAAGCTGGCCGCAGTGCTGTCGGCGGCGACCGAGGCCCTCGACGGCCTCGCCGAGCTTCAGGACAGTGTCCAGCGGCAGGCCGCCGCTGCCGAGGTCGATCACATGACGGAGAGGCCGGACCTTCGGAGGGTGGGGCCGGACATCACGGCCGAGCTGCGGGCCGCGACCGAGGTCGAGGAGCTCTGCCGAGCCGGCGCGCGGAAGCGAACGGTGGACCTGCACTGAGGTCGGCCGCAGCCGGCTGCCGCGGCGGCAGTTCGAGCGCCCGGTGGGGGCTGGCGCTTTGATCACACTCGCGCCTGGCGACAGCAGCGACCGGCAGAACGTGCGGAGATGTCGCCCTGGGCGGAGCCTCCTTGAGCCACGTTGTGCAGATCCCCCCCACCCGGCTCCGAGGACATGGGCGCGTCGCGAACGTCCACGTCGATATTTCTCTATTTGAAATCGCCAATCAGATGGTCATCGGCCTGGGCACGGGCCCCTCATCCCCCCGCCTCTCATCCGAACTCCAACCCGAACAGGCTCCGAGCGCCTGTCCGGTTCTTCCTCTCTGCAGCGTCCCTTCCACATCTCCAACCAAACGAGGTCTTCATGCCATTCCTTCTTGTGATCGCCGGCGGCAAGCAGCCCCGACCCACCACCTGCCGCTTCGGCGGCTTTCCAGCGCAACCCAACCTTGTGCATTTCCTCCAATGGATCGTCGGTCGCGCATTCGACGCCTACGCCGACATCGACGGCGTCGGCCAAGAGTTGTTCGGCACCACCATCCAGTGTCTCGACGACACCATCCGCAGCCGGCGATTCCTGGTCGACGCCCCCGAACAACGAGTCCGCGTGCTCTGTGGCCCCGGCCTCCAGAGCATCCGGGCCCTGAACGAGCTCCTCCTCCCGGCGCCGGAGCTCCGCGGCATGCTGTCAGGGGACCGGCACCGCCTGTCGGACCGCCTGGTGAAGCTCGACAGCGAACTGGCACCCGGCTCCGCCGCCTGGCAGGTCGCAACTGTGGTCTTCAGCCTGGGATGGCTGGCCGCTACCGATGCCGTGGGGGTGGGCCAACTGTTCACCGAGGATGCGGCCCGGGTGGGAGGGTAGAGGGGACCGACAGGACGTCCCGGTCCAGGCGCCCTGCCACACAGTCTCTGGAGGGTTCAGACCGATGACAGACATCGAACGCCACGCTGCCCTGCTCGCGGACCTCGACCGCGAGGTCAAGACGACGGTGTACCTCTCCCGCCAGGAGGCCCGGCACTACGAGGATCAGGCCGGGGGCGACTACCGGTTCGCCGACCGCATGATCGAGGACATGGAGCGCTTCCGGACGATGGCCCGGAATGACGCTGCGGCCTTGATTCGCGGCATGGCGTTCGATGGCGACTTCCGCGCATTCGTCGAGGCCGGGGTGGCCGGACTCGCCGCCCCGGGGAGCAGGGGCGACTGCAGACACGGGGCCGGGGTGGCACCCATCGTCGCGCTGCTCCAGCGCCATCTGGAGTCGTGACAGCCCTCGCGGCAGGTGGCCCTCAAATCCCTGCACGGCGGGTCCGGCGCCTGCCATCACCGCAATTCGTGCCCGGGCACCGTGGGTGTTAGCCTGCAACGCACACTTCGGAGCCACCTCATATGCAAGACGCCCCCGCCGCCCAGCGCTACCTCGATGCCATCTCCGTGCACAGCCCTGTGGTACGCGACCTCCTCGCTCGGGGACGCGCCACCGGCGTCTTGATCGCCCCCTTCGTCGCCGAACGGAACTTCAAGCCCGGCGAGGTCATGATCGCGCAGGGCTCGAAACCGGCGGAACTGATGGTCCTGATCGATGGCCACGCCACCGCGAGCGCCACGGTCGAGACCGATGGGCGGATGTCCGAGCCGGAGACCGTGAGCGAGCTTGGGCCCATGGACGTGGTGGCCGAGGTGTCCACGTTCACCGGACTGCCCGCCATCGCCACACTCACCGCGAAGACCTCGGTGCGCGCCCTCGGCTTCAGCGCCGCAGAGCTCGGGAAGCTCTCCGCCGCCTCCCCGGCGACGGGGCTCGGCCTCCTGCACCGGTTCGCGGAGAACCTTGCAGAGAAGATCGTGCGAACGCGGCATCCCGCAGAGGCCGCGGCCGGAGCACTCGAGCACGCCGGAAATGCGCTGCCGCTGGTGGTAGAGGGGACCGACATCATCGAGAAGCTACGGTCGATCCGGGCCTTCCACTGGGCTGACGACGACGTGACCGACGCCGTCGCCAACCTGTTCACCGTGCGTGAGGTCGTCGAGGGTGAGGTCGTGATGCAGGACGGCGAGGTCTCCAACGGGCTCATGCTGCTGGTGAGCGGGACGGCGATGGTGCAGGTGGACGCCGCGACCGCCCGCGGGTTCCGCGGCGGCGAGCCGCACCCGGAGTACGTGCTCCTCGGCGAGGCCGGCTTCCTCCTCGGTCGGCCCAGGGCAGGGACGATCACGGCCCGCACCCACTGCTGCCTGCTCGAGTTGCCGTCGGCCCGATTCGTCGAACTGGCCGCAGCCAGCCCCCACTTTGCAGAGATGCTCCTGTGCGGCATCCTGGTAGCGGTGAGTCGCAAGCTGGTCGATACCTCCGAGATGAGGGCCCGCTACGAAGCAACGATCGATGGAAGCTGGAAGGACTGGTTCGCCGGTGAGGAGCTGTTCATCAAGCGATATGGTGCCTGGTAGGGTGCCCCCCGCCCTCGCCACCAACTGTGCAGGCTGAAGCACGGCCGTGATGCAACCCTTGTCGACGCGCAGCTACGCGAGAACCGGGACGCGATCGAGGACGCCGGGCCCTGATCCGCGCCGCTACCCGAAGCACCGCAGGATGACCGCCCGTACCTCGTCGGCGCTCAGCACCGAGGAACAGTGTGGCACGTCGACAAGCGTGTAGCCGTGCCGCCGCCCGTCGTACCACGGGTCGTCCACCCGATGAAACGGCTCCGGCAGGGCGTCCCTCGCCGCCGATTCCGCCTCATCGAGCGCGCTTGCCAGCCCCTCGAAGGTGAACCCGGCACCCGGCACCACCCGGACCAGATGGCCATGCAAGCTGCGTCCCCACTCCAGCAGCAGCGGCGGGGACTTGAGCGAGGTCGCGATATGCTGGGCCGGCATCCCCCGACGTTCGGCCCACTCCGCTGTGAGCCCACAGGTTGAGTCCTCGATGGAGAACAGCCGGATGGGTACCTTGCCTCGGTCGGCGCGGCGACGAAGCTCGAGCACGCAGCCCCTACCCAGATCCGCTTCGAATCGGTCCGCATCGGCGCGGATGGACCGCGCCTCGGCAGCGAAGGGGTGTCCTCCACCCAACGACAACGGGGCACTCAAGCTCGGTGTCTGGCCCATCCGGTCCAACATCACCTGCGCGATGTGCATGCCCCGTTCGAGTACCGCGAGGTCCCGGCGACGCCCGCTCCAGCCCTCGTGCTCCCCCCGCTCGTCGACCAACTGTCTCGCCGCCATGAACAACAGAATGGGCGACGCTTCTTCATCCCCGACCGGGAGGCTCTCGCCCCGATTGACGCGGCGTGCGTACGCGGCCAGCTTCGTAGCACCCCGCGGTAGTCGCCCCTCGATCATCGCCGACGCGAGAACCGCGGCCACACACGCATCGAACGCCGGCCCGTGATGGAACACGAACTCCCAGCGCCTCCCGGCGCGCGGGCGAAGCCCCGGCTCCTGCACCCAGGCCCGATTCCGGACGAGCAGCATGGCCGACGACCCGACGGATGGCACCTGCCGGCCATCGAACCCTCCCGGACCGACCCGCCCGCCAGCCCCCAGCGCCAATCGGCCCGGGCGCGGAGCCACCTGATCGCCGTGGGGTACGAACGTTGCGCGAAAGCCCATGAGAGGTCGCACCTCACAAGCGTCCACCCACCGCCCCTCGTGCTTGAGCTTCAGCCGACCGATGGAGCGGATCCGGCAGGGAACGCCTCCTGCGCCCTCGATCAACTCCCGTGAGGCCAGGATCCGTGCCTCCCCGCGACGCGCCTTGCCCTGCATGTGAGCTGTGTCGTTCACCACGGCCCCGTGGACGGTGTACTCCCAGCGTCCGCGCGCCATGATGCGACCGCATGCCACCTCTCCGACATGGACGCCGATTCCGACATCCACCCGCGGCGCTCCCCGCTCCAGCCGCCGCAGGTTCCACGCGTCGAGATCCTCGACGATCCGGAGTGCGCAGCGAAGTGCGTCGCCGGCAGGATCCGTTCCTGCCTCGGCCCCGAAGGCCGCGAGCAGCATGTCTCCGATGTATCGAAGTGACTCACCCCGGTTCTGCTCCACCGCGGTGTTGAGAATTCGGAACATCTCGGTCAACAGCCCGAAGATCGCCGCCGGCTCCATCGTGAGGGTGACCGCACTGAACCCGGCGACGTCGAGGACCAGCATCCCGATGCGGCGCATCTCGATGGCTTGTGCCTGCCCTGTTCCGGATGGTCCCTCGACGAGCCTTGGCACAAACCGGTCATGCATCAATCGAAACCACGCCTCCGGGTGGTTTGTTCGCAGCCATGTGTCGAGCCGCGTCACCTGTCGGGCGGCCCCCATCTCCTCGTACAGCTTCAGAAGCCGATCCGCCGGGTGCGCGCCAGCGAGCGGCCATGCGTCGAACCCTGGAAGGAGGCTCTTGAGCGCGAGCAGATCGCCGAGGACGGCGGCAGCCGCGTGTGGCCGGTGCATGGCGAGCAGGCGGTCGGCGGCTTGCTCCAGCGCAGAGACGTGTCGGCTCGCGCTCCCGCCCTCCGCCATCGTCTGCCGCCATGCCAGCCCCTCGCGCAGGCTGTCGAGTCGTGAGCGCATCACCTGCCTGCGTCGCGTTTCCGGGAGAGACGCCAGGGTATCCAGCGCACCGTCCGCTGCCGTCAGCCCCGAGACGAGCAGTTCGGGCTTCCCGCCCGCGTCGAACGTCGCGATCAGCACCTGCACCAGCCCCATCTGCGCGTGCACCTTGTTCGATGGCGCGGGGTCGCGGCGCAGACAGGCCAGAAATCGCGTCTCTGCCGCGTCCAGTGCGCCTCGATGCATCTCGATGAGCCCGAGCAGGTTCTCCGCCCTGTCGGTCTCCTGCGCCTGACCCTGCACCTCAAGGATGCCCAGTGACTCGCCCGCAAGCGCCCAGGCCTGCTCCAGGTCTCCACCGACAATGGCCAGGCGGGCCTGCAAGCCGAGGCATCGGCCGGCCCACAGCTCGTCTCCGGCCTCCTCACACAGCTCCAGGCTCCGGGACAGGCAGTGGCTGGCGGACTCGACTTGTCCGGTCTCCAGCAGCGCCTCCCCCCAGCCCTGCAGCGTGCGCATCAGCTCCGGCTTCGCGCCGGCAGCACGGGCTCGGTGTGCCGCTTCGGCGAAGTGCTCCTCCGCCTCCTGGAGGTCCCCTTCCCTCACTGCGACCACGCCGTAGACGTACTCCAGCATGGCCCCGTCAGGGGACTCCACGGACCCCGCAGCGATCAGGTGGTGGTCGGCCAGCAGCAGGGACGCTTGCGCAGCGGAAGCACGGCCCGCCCAGGACTCGGCGAGCGCGTGGTCGACGAGGAGGCGGAGGGGGGTTGGGGTGGGCATCGGGTGCGTGTGACGAGGCCGTGGTATCGGCGACACGGGCAGGGAATCCGATGGCGACGGCATGTGGTCAGCTCCGCGGGCAGGGTAACGGACGGCCCGCCCCGGTGCTTCGCCGCCTGCTCACCACCCGCGCACGATCCCGACCGGGCCGCCATGCCACTCACCCCTGCCCAAACTCCGCGACCACCTCACACCCCTCGCTCGTCGGCGCCGGGGCGATGAGCACCTCGAGCGGCTCGCCGTCGAACGTGAACTCGACATCGCCGTTCAGCGCAAAGTCACCCTCGGTCGAACTCTGCAGCGAGCACGACCAGGCGTCTCCATCGCCGTCCCCATCCAGATCCGCGACCCCCTCCCCGCGGAAGCTGACGACGCCCGGGCAGACCGACCAGGTCGCCTCGATCCGGTTGGTCTCAGCGGCGGATGCCCAACTGGCCCACGGCACCGCAGTGTCGCCGTTCGCCGCCTGGAAGTCGCCCTGGATGTCGAGATCGCCGGCAAGGGGCGCCAGCCACGACATCTTGAAGGACTCGCACCCAGACGCGGGTTCGCGGGGCTCATCGGGCGCCGGCGTGTCCCACCCCCCAGCCGTGTCCGAGGTATCCAGCGCGCCGGCTGGCTCGGTGCGCGAGGGCACGATGGCGTTTTCGATGCAGGCAGAGAGCAGGACGACAAAGACCAGATTGTGCATGGACGCTCCAGGGCCGCCCGTCGAAGGACGAGGCGGCGCTGGATGGACGCAGCCTCATGGCGAAACCGGACATCGCGGCGAGGGGGCCCGCTCTACCGCCGGCGCGCAAGCACACGGTAGACAGCCGAGCGTAGAAAGGATCCCCGCGACCGTGCGCTCACTCCTCTCCCAACCTCATCCGCTGGACGACGAGCGAGAGGAAGAGCCCCATGAACTGGGAGGCGCTGGTCCAGAGCACCCACTGGAGCGCCGGTTGGGCCTGGTGCACCGCTGTGTCCCAGAGGATGCCCAACACCGCCGCGACCACGAACCCGGTCACCACCCACGTCGCGACGAACGCCAGGAGCAAGCGCCGCCAGGCGAGCGTCAGCCTCGGCATCCCGAGCGCGTGTACCAGAGCGTAGCAGGAGCCGGTCGCGCTCACGAGAAGCAAGCCAAGGTACGCCGAATAGCCATGCTCCGCGACTGCCTTCGCGGAGTAGACCTCGTCGAAGGAGATGCCGTTGCTGCCGAGGAACAGGAACACACCGCTTGCCAGAGCCGGGAAGAGTGGCGTGAGGAAAGTCGTCAGCGTCTGCAGGCTACGCCCGCCTGTTCGGTCCGCCGCCTTCTGCAGCGCCATCGCCCGCCTGAACAGCAACTGGCCGAGCAGGAACCGGTGAAGGCGGTCGATGACCACCTCGTCCTCCTGCACGATGAGGTCAAGGCGCGTGTCCATGAGCTCCAGCACCTCGGCCTCCTTCTGGTGGGCGAGGCCTGCGGCAAGCCGGCTGGAGACGTCGCCTCGCAGGACCGAAAGCTCCGCCGCGACCCGCTCCTCCTCCGCCTTCCGCTCAGCCGCCTCGCGCTCCTGCATCGCCCGCCTCTCCTCGAGCTGCGAAGCGAGGTGGTCTGGAAGGTAGCTCTCTCGTACGATGAGCAGCTTGTGGGGCCAGATGAACACGCCGAAGCACGCATCGAGGCGGCCCCATGCGGCCCGAAGCACCTCGGCGTCTGCCGCAGTGGGCTCCAGCGAGAGCGCTCGCTCGCAGCGGGCGGTCGCCCCGACGTACCCGGCGAGCGCACCCCTGAGCTCGGGCCCGACCGGGAGGCCGAGGTACTCGCGCCAGCCAGCGAGCCCGGACTCTCCGTCCGGTCCGAACACCGAGACCCGCAGGAACTCGAGGCGTTCGCCGAGCGTCTCATGCGTCGGCGGCGAGCTCGCAAGCCGGTCTTCCACCTCGCGGATCAGCCACATGTCCGCCGGGATGAGCGCCTGATGGCACTCGACCACCTCCCGGTAGGAAGCAAGGACTCGCTCGCGGTCGCCGCCCCGCGTTGCGTCGAGGCCCTGGAGGGCCCGGACCAGGCGGTGCAGGGGCGTGGAGTCGCTCCGCAGGGCGTCGTGGAGCTCCAGGAAGACCTTCTCCTGGGGATCCCGGAGGAGCACCGCCCAGAGGAGCTGCACCTGCTCCCTGGGGGAACGCAACCGGAGCAAGCGCTCCAGCTGGACTGCGACCTGGTTCGCGACGAACCCGCTCTCGTCCTGCGCGAGGTCGAGCACTGCGGCCTCGTCCAGGACGAGCGACCGCAGCAGCATGGCGGGGGGCTCGATGTCCCGTCCGGCGAGCAGGAGGGGAAGCTCCACCATGCCGACTGCCCCGATACCGGGGCCCTTCTTGGGGTCCACCGGAGTCGGGCCGCCCGCGCGCGCGAGAACGGTCCGGAACGGCACCTTCGAGAGGTCCTTGCGCGCCATGAGGCAGCGCGCCTCGACCAGTGCCACGGACCGGCGCCGCGGCGTACTCGACCACCACACCACCGGGTCGAGGATCGCGCGGAGGATGTCCGCAAGTGCTTCGCCAGCGTCTGCAGAAACCTCCGCGACCTCCTGCCCGAGGCGGAGCGCGAGACACCGCGCCGCTGGACCGGCCAGTCCGTACATGCAGGCGAGGCTCTCTTCGTCTCCTCGCGCCTTCAGCCACAGCGCGGTCTCGGCCCAGCTCCACAGGAGGTCCGGGCCCTCCACCGCGTTGCTGTCCTGCCAGGACGGCCGCACCAGCCGCTGGATCAGCGAGTTGGCGACGTCGCCAGGCCCAAGCGCATCAACGATGCCCCGAAGCTCCGCTTCTCCCTGGTCATCGAGCGGCCTGGGACCGAGTCGCTTCTGCAGCCAGTCGCCGATGGCCCCGGGCGGGGATCCGGCCTCGAGGAGCGCCCGGATGGCAACCAGAAACGCTGAGCGATCAGCCGCATCGCTGGGAGCCCCGCCGGACAGGAGCGTCTCCACCGAGAACCCCGGCGCGTCCCCGCCGAGCGCCACGAACCGCGCGATCGCCGACAGCGTGTGCCGTGCGCGATGAACCATGGTCTTGCCGATCGCCTTCTGGGCCTCGGTGCGGGCCACCCCCTCCGCCAGCCTCTCGGGCGCCCAGAGCGTCCCGGTCGGCCACCCCTTCAACAGGCCCTTCGGAAAGCTCGTCCGCCACCAGCCGAGCAGGGTCTCCCGACACACATCGTCCCGCGTGGCGAATCTGGCTATCGCCGCTGCGGCAGGCACCCAGGTGTCCCTCTTGCGGGTACCGAACATCACCGTTGCAAACTCCCGGACCTGCCCGTCCACCACGGCCCCGGGAGCGAGCACGCCCAGCCAGCCGACCGCGACGTCGTCATCGATGCCGAACGGATCGCCGAAGGGCCAGGGCCCGAGCGCGGGGTCACCGAGGAATGGCGCGAGGATCGCGTTGCTGCGCCTCGCTTCGGAGAGGGAGACCGCCTCCTTCTTGCGGTAGAGCTTCAGCAGGTCGAGGAGAACCTGCTCCGAGCCGGCTGGCGGCCGGGTCCCGGCGGCCATCGGCGGAGCGGCCGCGAGCGCGGCAGCCTGGCTACGGAGGGCGAGCGCAGCGGCGGAGGAGCCGTCCCAGGTGGTGACGGCGCGGACGAGGTCGAAGAACGCAGGGGTCATGGTGGTGCGGGGGTAACCGGCGGGAACCGCGCGGGGGCACCGACGAGCCGTGGAGTCCATTGTCCTTCGACGGACGGCGCGAACTACACAGGAACGCTGCTCCACGGAGCGGTTCGAGGCCGTCGTTGTCCGAGATCGACTCTCGAGCGTCGAGTCTCGATCGGCGAATCTCGACCT
>CAIQVJ010000100.1 GCA_903875225.1 uncultured Pseudomonadota bacterium | reverse complement strand
GGCGTCCGCCGCCGCCGCCTCCGCGGCTGCCGCGGCTGCGGCCGCCGCCACCCGCGCAGACTCCGCGGCCTGCTGCCGCGCCGCCTCCGCACGCTGCCGTGCCGTGACCAGGCGGGCACGGACCAGCCGGTCGTCCCCCTCCGCGCTCGCCGCCGCCGCCGCGTCCTTCGCGGCCGCCTCGGCCTCCACACGCGCATCCTCGAATTGCTGCCGCTCCAGCTCCGCCTGCCGGGCGGCACGGGCGGCCTCGGCCTCTCGCGCCCGAGCCTCGGCATGCGCCTGCGCCGCCTCGGCTCGCGCCCGCTGCTCAGCCTCGGATGCCGCCCGGGCCACGGCCCGGGCCGCCGCGAGCGTCTCCGCCGCCAGCCTCCGCTCCGCCTCCTCAGCGGCGGCCTGCCGTGCACGCTCCGCCTGACGTTGCGCCTCCCGCAACGCCTCGGCCTCGGCCTCGGCGCGCGCTGCGCCCTTTGCCGATTCGAGCGCATCGGCCCGCGCCGCCTCCGCGCGCTGACGCGCAGCGTCCAGCCGGGCGCGCAGAAGCCGCTCGCCCCCGCGCTCGGTCTCCTCCGCGGCCACCTGTCGGGCGCGCCCCTCAGCGTCCTCCCGGGCCTGCTCCTGTAGCATCGCCAGCCGCGCCCGGGCCTTCTCCGCGCGCTCGGCCTCCCGTGCTGCCGCGGCTTCGCCGGAGCGGGCCTCCACCAGCGCCCGTTCCGCCTCGGCCCCGGCGAGGGCCTCAGCCTCCGCGGCACGGCGCTTCGCCTCACGCGCCTGGACCAGCGCCTGCTCCGCCTCCAGTCGATCGGCCTCGCCTGCCGCGGCCTCTCGCGCCTGCTCCGCGAGGCTCTCGGCACGCGCCGCCCGTGCTGCTTCCGCTGCGGCCATCGCCACGGCCGTCGCGGTCGCGGTTGCCTGCCGACGCGCTGCCTCTGCACGCTGGGTCGCGGCGAGCAGCCGGGCGCGCGCGAGCCTGTCGTCCGCCCGGATGCTCTCCGCAACACCGGCATCCCGGGCGGCCGCCTCGGCGTCGGCGCGCGCCTGTTCAAGGCGCAGGCGCTCCTTCTCGGCCTGACGTGAGCTGGCTGTGGCCTCTCCGTCTCGCGCTCGGGCCTCGGCTTCTGCCCGCGCTGCCTCCGCCCGAGCCTGACGCTCGGCCTCGGCCGCCTCCCGGGCAGCGGCACGCGCGACCGACAGGGCTTCCTGCGCCTTTTCCCGGTCGGCATCATCTGCCGCGACCCGGCGGGTCTGCTCGGCGTGCTGTTCCGCCACCCGAGCGAACTCGGCCTGCGCCGCTGCGCGCGCCGCAACCTCCGCCGCCTCGGCCGCCTGCACACGCGCCGCCTCGGCCCGCTGCCTCGCCACCTCGAGGCGGGCGCGGAGCAGGCGCTCCCCTGCCCGCGAAGCCTCTTCGACGGCGTTCTCGCGGGAGCGAGCCTCGGCCTCGACCCGAGCGCGCTCCAACCGGAGCCGGTCCGTCTCGGCCTGACGCGCCGCGCGGGACTCCTCCCCTTCCCTTGCCCGCGCCTCGGCCTGCGCACGCGCCGCGGCCTCCTTCGCCCGGAGCTCCCCCTCCGCAGCCGCCCTGGCCTCGCGGCGAGCCGCAGCGAGGACCAGATCCGCCTGCCGGCGCTCGGCCTCGTCCGCAGCAGCCTGCCTTGCCCGCTCGGCCGCGCGCTCGCTCTCCTGGGCCGCACGGGCGGCGAGCGTTGCCCTCGACGCTTCCTTCGCAGACTCGGCGGCGATCGACTGGGCCGCCTCCGTCCGTTCGCGCGCCACCCCCAGGCGCGCCTGGAGGAGACGCTCCCCGGCGCGCTCCGACTCTTCCGCAAGCGCCTCCCGCGACCTGATCTCGGCTTCGGCTCGGGACTCGGCCTGGGTGACCTCGGCCCGAACACGCTCGGCATCCGCAAGCCGGGCAGCGTTGGTCGCGGCGACCTCGCGCGCCTCCGCTTCGGCCCGGACGCGGCTGGCCTCGAGGCGGACCCGCTCCTGGGCTTCGTTCGCCAGCCGGGCCGCTTCGTGGGCGAGCTCCAGCCGGCGATCCGCATCCGCGAGCTCGGCCTCGCCGTGGGCTGCCCGACGAGCGCGCTCCGCAACGCGCTCGGCCTCCGCGGCCTCGGCCGCCGCGGAGGTGGCCGCGGCGAGAACATCGGCGGCCTCCCGCTCGGCGACCGCGCGACTCCGCCTGGTCTCGGCCTCTTCGCGACTCGCTTGTTCCGCCGCCCGGCGAGCTGCCTCGACCCGCGTGCGGGCTGCGGCGAGCCGTGCGGTGGCCAGCAACTGCGCGCCCGCGTCCGCATTGTCTCGATCCTTTCGCAGCGACAGGCTGACCAGCGCCTTCCGCTCGTCGTCCAGGGCCGCCTGGCGCACCGCCCGGGCGCGTTCGGCGCGGGCCTGTGCTTCGGCCTCACGCGCTGCTGCGGCCGCCTCCGCGGCGGTCCGCTGCTCCTCGGCCTCGCGTTGGGCTGCAGCAGCCGCGCGTTGGCCGGCGAGCGCCTGCGCCTCACGCCGCGCCGCCGCCTCGGACGCCCGCCGCGCCACGTCCAGGCGCGCTCGCACATTGGTCAGGCGGGCGGCCGTGAACCGCGCGTCCGCCTCGGCGGCGGCAGCCCGTCGCGCAGCCTCACCCGCTCCCTCGCCCTCGGCCCGCGCCCGGGTGACCGCCAGGCGCGCCTCCGCGAGGCGCCCGATCGCCGCAGCGTCCGCCTCGGCAGCGCTCCGGTTCGCCTCCTCCACCATGGCAGCTTCGGCGGCTGCGAGCTCGGCGGAGGCCCGCTCCCCCGCCAGGCGCTCGACCTCCACCCGCTCCAGGGCCGCCGCGAGCACCGCGGCATCGCGCGCGGCATCGGCCCGTTCACGGGCCCGCTCGGCGTCTCGCGCTGAAGCCGCCTCCACCTCGGCCTGCAGTACGGCTTGCTCGAGGAGCGCAGCAGCCCGTGCAGCCTCCTCCTCGGCCTCCCGCAGCCGGATGGCCCCCTCCTGCTCTTCCACCGCGAGACGTTCGGCCTCGGCCTGCACGTCCTTCAGGCGCTCCTCCCGGGCGCCAGCCTCCTCATCCGCCCGGCGGCGGGCCTCCGCGGCCTCACGAGCGAGCCCGGCGAGCCGCTCACTCGCCTCGACCTGATCCCGGACCTCGGCCTCCCGGAGGAGCGCCTCGGCCTCCTCCCTGGCGCGCTGTTCCTCCAGCAGGCGAGCGTCTTCCTGGCGGGCGGCTTCGGCCTCCTGCTCGCGTCGCGCATCCTCGGCGAGCGCCTCGGCTTCGACGTCCACCTGCGCCTGGTCCAGCCGTCGCTCGGCCGCGGCGCGCTCCTCGGCCGCCTGAAGGGCCGCGGCTGCCCTTTCCCGAAGGTCCAGGGCCCTGCGACGCCGGGCGGCTGTTCGATCCGCCCGATCCTTCAGGGACCCTGCGTCGAGCACCTCGCGATCCCGGCGCTGGGCGTCGATCGGAAAATCCCGCTCGCGCTCCACCACGTCCCGGCGCGTGGGCTCCACATCGGTGCCCAGAACCGCCCGCGCCCACGCCCGACCCGCCTCGGAGAGGGCCTGAGCGTACAGCCGCAGCCGTTCGCGCCGGTTCGCCTGTGCAAACCTTGCTTCCCGCGCGCGCCGCACGGCCCGGATGCGGACTGCAGCACGGGCCTGGGCGCGCAGCACCTCGCCCGGGTCGGGTAGCGGTGGCAGCGCCGCCGGGGTGGCCTTGCGCGGGCCGGCGCCACGCCGGAAAACGCGCGTTGCGGTCGCATCGAACACGACCCGGGCGACCGGCGGTGTCCAGCCGCAGGCCTTGAGCGCGACCTCGTGCAGCCGTCGATCCTTCGCGGTGACCAGCGCACCCCGGAGTCGCGCGCCCTCCTCCGCGAACCCGGCGACGTCCGCCCCGCGCAGGTCGGCGAGCAGCAGGGTGGCCCCGTGGCCGACCACGCGGCCTGCGGCCCGGTACCAGCCGGTGCCGGTGAGCACCGCGCCGCGCAGGGTGAGCGCTTCGACGGTGGCGTAGTCGAAGCACGCCCGCTCGAGCACGGCCTCCGTGAGGTCCGCGCCGTCGAGGTTGGCGCCGTCGAGCCGCCAGGATCGGCCCCGGATGCCTCGGAGCTGCGCGCCGGTGAGCACGGCCCTGCGCCACTCGGCGCCCTGGACCCGTGCTCCGTCGAGGCACGCGCCCCTCGCGACGATGCCGAACGCCTGGGACCGACGCAGATCTACATTTCGCGCGTCGGTTTCTACCCACGATGCATTGTCGAGGTCGGTGTCGGACAGGTCGGCGTCCACCAGGATCGCCCGGTCCAGGATCGCCCCCACGAGCACCGCGCCCGCGAGCGAGGCTCCACGGAGGTTCGCGTCCGAGAGGTCGGTCCTCGAGAGATCCGAGCCGCCAAGCTGGGTGCCCGAGAGGTCCATCCCCGCCAGGCAAACCCCGCGGAAATCACAGCCCCGCAGGTCTTTTCCGGCCAGCCCCCCCTGAGAAAAGTCCGCCCCGCGCAGGTCGCGACCGCGCTTCAGCACGCCAGGGGCAGAGGACTTCACCCTACGATGATATCGCGGATGAGGGATAGACGGGCTGGCACCCGCCTTGCAATACGTCGATTTGGACCAGCTCCCCACAGTGGTCTGCGAGGAGGGCTGGAGATAGTCTCCGGCCCCGTCCCGGTCTCGTTCCCGCCCGGGATCGAGGCGCTGGCCATCCTCGCCGAGCTGAACCGACTTCCCGGACTTGAAATGGACAAGCTTCTCATCGAAGGTGGCATTCCCCTGGTCGGCAGAGTGCCGGTCTCCGGTGCGAAGAACGCTGCACTGCCCCTGCTGATGGCGACGATCGTGGCCCCCGGGGAGCACCGGCTGGCCAACCTCCCGGAGCTTGCAGACGTCGAGTCCATGCTCTCGCTGCTCGGCCGCATCGGCTGCCCCTCGCTGCTCGGACCCATCGTGCGGGTCGACACGTCGCGGGTGGCCTGGTGCGAGGCGCCCTACGATCTGGTGCGGAAGATGCGCGCATCGGTCCTCGCCCTCGGCCCGCTGCTCGCACGCTGCGGCGAGGCCCACGTGTCGCTGCCCGGTGGCTGCGCCATCGGCGTGCGGCCGATCGACCAGCATCTCCGGGGCCTGGAAGCCCTCGGCTGCACCTTCCGCATGGAGGGCGGCTACGTCCACGGCAAGGTGTCGAAGCTCAAGGGTGCCGAGATCTACCTCGACATGCCGACCGTCACCGGAACCGAGAACATCCTGATGGCAGCGGTGCTCGCCGAGGGCCACACGCTGATCAGCAACGCCGCCGCGGAGCCCGAGGTGGAGGAACTGGGTGCCTTCCTGAACTCGCTGGGCGCGAAGATCGAGGGTGCAGGCACCGCGACGATCCGCATCGAAGGCGTGACCTCGCTGGCGCCCCCCCCACGCCCGTGGCACATCCTGCCCGACCGGATCGAGGCGGGCACGTACCTCGTGGCCGCCGCCATCACGGGTGGGGACATCACCTGCGAGAATGCGCGGGCGAAGGACCTCGTGGCGGTCCTCGCGGTGCTGGAACGAGCGGGCTGCACCGTGGAGCGGGGTGAGGACTACATCCGCGTTTCCCGAACGGGACCGGTGCACCCCGTCAACATCACGACTGCGCCCCACCCCGGATTCCCGACGGACATGCAGGCGCAGCTCATGGCGCTTTTGAGCCTCACGGGGGGCGACTCCCAGATCCGGGAGACGATCTTCGAGAACCGCTTCATGCACGTTGCCGAGCTGCTGCGCCTCGGAGCCCACATCGACGTGAACGGGAACCTGGCGACCGTGCACGGCGTGCCCGAGATGCGTGGCGCGACCGTGATGGCGACGGACCTGCGGGCTTCTGCATCGCTCGTGCTCGCGGGGCTTGCGGCGAAGGGTCGCACCGAGATCCTGCGCATCTACCATCTCGATCGCGGCTACGAGCACCTCGCCGAGAAGCTCAGGGCTGTAGGCGCGAACGTGAAACGCGCGGAAGAGGGGCGTCCGGGGTAGTTCGATCCGGTCGCGGCACCCGCCCCTGGAGCCTCCATGTTCACCCTCCTGCTGCTCGGCTGCACCCCGCAGCCCCCCGGTCCCCCAGCCGGGCCGACACTTCGCGAGCGCTTCGGCGAGCACGCCTTCCTCACGCCACGCGACGCACCCGCCACCGTTGCGCTCGTGAGCGGGGGCACAATCGACACCCGCGCCTCGACGTGCGGCGCCTGCCACGTCGACCATCAGCACGAGTGGGCACAGACGACGCACGCCGCGGCCATGCGCGACCTGCAGTTCTTCGCCGAGCTCGCCAAGCCCGACCAGCCGGTCTGGCTGTGCCTGAACTGCCACGCGCCGACCGCCCCCCAACGCGCGGAGATCATCACGCTCGACACCCGCCTGGCGACCCCGGG
Organism: uncultured Pseudomonadota bacterium; assembly: GCA_903875225.1. Taxonomy (GTDB): domain Bacteria; phylum Myxococcota_A; class UBA796; order UBA796; family SXON01; genus CAIUMM01. The sequence continues at coordinate 4,389 of CAIQVJ010000100.1, read as the reverse complement.
ATCGATCACGGCGCTCGTCACGACCCCGAATCCGGGCTTCGACCCCGTGCGGGTGGCCGAGGGCGTGACCTGCGCCACGTGCCACGTGCAGCGCGACGCCGATGGAGAGGGCGTGGTCATCGGCCCGCGCGGCTCGGGGAGGGCGCCGCACCGGGTGAGGGCGGACAAGGCGGCGCTGGACGGCATCTGCGTCTCCTGTCACAGCCCGGGGGAGATCATCCTGACCGAGACCTTCCCCTGCTGGTTCAAGACCGCGGACGAGCTCGCCGCAGGCCCCTCCCGTGATCAGACCTGCGTAGGCTGTCACATGCCCACCACCACGCGCCCGGCGGCGACCGGCGGTGGAGAGCTCGATCTCCTTCGTCACACGTGGACGGGCGGGGGCGTCCCCAAGACCGTGACCGACTACACGACGCTGACGGAGCGGGGGTGGCGTGCGGGCGTGGACGTCGTCGTGACGACGGATCCCCTCACGGTCACGCTGACCAACGCGCGGGCCGGGCACTCGCTGCCCACCGGTGACCCCGAGCGCTTCCTCCGCGTGGAGGCCCGCCTCGAATCCGCCGGCGCGACGGTCGGCCGCGACGTGCTCCGGCTCGGACAGACCTGGGACTGGGGCGACGCCGCCGCGCACCGCCCGGCACACCGCCTCGCGGACGAGCGGCTCGCGCCAGGTGGCACCCGCACCTGGGCCCCGAAGCTGCCGGAAGCCCCCGCCGAGCGGCTCGTCGTGGAGGTGATGAACGTTCGCCTGACCGTGGAGAACGCGCGAGCGCTGGCCCGCACGTCGCTCGGCCCGCAGTTGCTCACCCTGTGGCCCGAGGCCGGCGGCCTCCTCCCCCGGCTCGACCAGCTCTACCCGCTCGCCACCTTCGTCTGGCGGGGTTCACGCACGTTGCCGGACGGCGTGCTCGAGGTGGCCGACCCCTCGGCCCTGCTCGTCGAGTCTGCGGCGTTCAACACCCTGCCGCTCGACGAACGCGCCGGTCGTCTCGACGTACCCCTGGAGTGACGAGCGCCGGCTCCCGAGGGGCGCCCCCTCTCCCGGGGCGTGGTCGCAGCCCACGCCCCCCGGGCTCACCGGCGAAGGCGCCGCCAGGCGACCAGGGCCAACTCCACGGCGAGCCACACCCACGGCGCCCCGTGAAAGCACAGGTCCATCCAGTCCAGTGACGTCATCCCGTGCGCGCCGCCGGCCACCCACCGGAGCTTGCCCACGATGTGCGGCTCCGGCACGAACGGGGCGAGCCCGAGCGACAGCGAGGCGAGCAGGGGCGTGCCCACCCGCGACAGGGCGTTCGGCTCGACGCCGGACTTGTCGGGCGCGGCGCTCATGCGGTGAGCCCATCGGTCGCGAGACCGTGGACGGTGACTGGAAGTCTGCTCATGGGTGTTCCTCGACCAGGAGAGCCATCAGCCCTGCAGAGTGTGCCACCGTGGCCTGGGCCCGCAGGGCGCTACACTGCGCCGATGGCACCCCTTCGTCGTATCCTGGCCGCGATCACCCAGCTGGCGATGCTGCTGCCGTTCGTCACGGTCTCGTCGTGCACCGACCCGCCCCGGGAGACGACCCTCTCGGTCATCGACCTGTACACCACCGAGAACTGGTGGATCCCCGCGCTGACATCGGCGATGGCGCTGCTGTTCCTCGGGTGGCCGGTCGGGCGCGATGCAGCAGTCGGCGACGCCGTGCGGGCCGTGGGAGCCGGGTGCGCTGCGGGAGCCACGCTCCTCTGCCTCGTGCTGCTCTCGCTGTTCGAGGGTTCGGCCGACCCGCGGAGCGGTTTCTGGCTCACGATCGCCGGCTGGGTGGGCGTGTGGATCGCCTGCCTCTCCACGGCGCTCCCTGCAACCCGCAAGGAGCCCGGTCGCGCGGACCCCGTGCTCGTCGCGCTCGTCGCCGGTCTGCCGGCATTGCTGGCGGTCGAGATGGTCTCGCAGGGCGGCGAGGAGCTGCTGGATACCCTCGCCGCTGTCGCCGCGTTGGCCGTCTTCCTGATCCCCGTTGCCAGCCTGGCCGTGGTGGTCTCGCGACGGGACAGCCGGAGCGCCGCGCCGGTCGTTTCGCGCACGCTGGTCGCCGCGGCGCTGGGGCTGGCATGGCTCACGCTTGGTGGAGGAGCGTTCGAGGTGTCAGCTGCCTTCCCGTTCGTGGGCGCCGCGGGCGCAGCAGTGGCCTTCGCCCGTGTCGTGTGGAGACCGCGGGGTACGGATCAGAAGTAGTGCAGGGCCCCGCTGCGCCGTAGCGCCTGAACGTGGTCCCAGTCCAGGAGTTGGGGCGGCACGGCGCCCGGCCCGGTGCGACGCCGGACGAGCTCCGCGTAGAGCGTGTCGAACCGCTCGGGGTCTGCCTGACGGGGGAGCCGCACCGCCTGGAGGGGGTCTGCCACCAGGTCGTAGGGCCAGCAGGCCAGGCGTCGAGCGCCGGTGAGCGGGGGGAGCCATGGACAGAAACTACCATGGAGCGCGCAGTCCGGGGATAGACTGCGCCCGACCCGAATCTCGCCCCCGCCTCTGAAGGACCGTTCATGGCCAAGCGTTCGAAGAGTCTCCCCAGCTTCAGTGACCATTGCGCGCCGTACCCCTACCTGGCAGTCACCGTCGGGGGGCCCGCGCCCGGGATGGATGTGTCCGACGCCGAGTGGATCGAGGAGAACAGCGTGGGAGATGCCCTCATGGACACCCACCACCACAGGTTCTTCCAGACCGTGGCGCAGATGGAGGAGGGCTCGAACTCCGATGCCCCCTCGCTGGTCGGGGAACGGCTCGCGTTCCTGCGGGCCTACGTCGACATGCACTTCGACGCCGAGGAGGCGCTGCTCGAGGAGATCGGCTTCGCCGGGCTCGACGCGCACCGGGCAGCGCACCAGGCGTTCCGCGAGCGACTCCAGGTCATGCATGCAGAGCTGGGCGACAGGGTCGACCCCGCACAGGCCCAGTCGATGCGAAACCTGCTCCGGTACTGGTGGATCACCCACATCCAGCGGGAGGATGCGCAGTACGCGCCGCTCCTCAAGCCGCGCCGGTAGCGCGACCGCCGTCCGTTTCCTCCCAGCGCCTAGCCGGTGACAAGCCCGGCACCTCCACTCCCCTGCTCCCGACGGTCGTGATGGGCTGCTGGAAGGGTGGAGTCTGGAAGACATCGCTCGCGGTGGCCACGGCCGAGCGCTTGGCGCTCGCGGGCCTGCGCGTCCTCCTCGTGACCGTGGACGAGCAGGAGGACGCGCGCTCGCGCATGGGGGTCAAGGCGAGCGACCCGCTCGTGCCCCAGGTGACATGCGGCGAGGGCAGCGTGACCGTCCTCGGGCTTCGAGAGCAGAAGGCGGTCGAGCTGCTCTACCGTACCGGCCCGAAGCAGTACGGGACCTTCGACATCGCCGTCGTGGACACGCCGCCGGTGAAGCAGGGCGGGAGTCTCCCCGGGGTGCTCCTCGTCTCCCCGGTCGATGGCACCGACGCAGCGCGCAACCCTCGTGACGATGTTGCGCGCCACGCCCGCGAACACGGAGGTTTTGCTCGTGCGGATCGTCAAGACGAAGCGGGTGGACGAGGAGGACTGGAAGAAGGACGCGCTCATCCTCGGACGCCTGGCGGACCGGGAGATGCGCTACGTCGCGGAGCCCCTCCCCCGCTCCGCTCCCGTCGAGACCGCGCACAACACCGGCCGGTCCGTCTGGACGCTGCCGCGCCGCGACTGCACGCTGGAGTTCCTGAACGGCATCGAAACGATCGCGCACGCGGCCTGGACCCGGCTCCCGTCGAAGCGGCCCTGGCCGCCCATGCCCGCACCCGCCTCCGTGGACGTCTACGTGCCGGGCTGGACCGATGCTGAATGAGGCCGAGCTGCGCGCCCAGGTCGCCGCCAAAGACGAGCGGATGAAGAGTGAGCTGTGGGCGCGCGACGATGGCAAGGAGACCGAGAGCTGGATGGCGGCCGTCACCGACGCCGACACGGGACTCCAGCCGCAGCCGCGATCCGAGTCCGACGGGGAGATCGGCCTGCGGCTGGAGCCGTTGAGTCGCGCGGTCGAGACGCTGACCGCGGCGGTCGAGCGACGTCCCACGGTCGACGGCGTTCCGGCCTGGCTTCAAGCAGCACCTGGAGACCCGCTCACATACGACGCGCCGGACTCGGCCCGGACGGCGGTCTGTGTCCGGATTCTCCCCTCCATGTACAGTCGGCTCCAGCAGGCTCAAGCCCGTCTCGGGCTTCGGACGACAGCTGGAGCCTGGGAGTGCCTGCTGCGGCTAGCCCAAAAGGTGCCCCGCGGCCGACATATCGACGCCTGAACACTTGAAATAAAGCAGGTTCTACCTTAGTAGTGTGCTGTGAAAACGACCAGCTACAAAGGAGGAACCTGTGGGTAGGAGTTCTACTACGCGGCGCGG
>CAIQVJ010000099.1 GCA_903875225.1 uncultured Pseudomonadota bacterium | reverse complement strand
GGTGGCTCGACCACGGGGATGGCTTTGAGCAGGGCTGGACGATCCGGTTGGCGCCCGCAGGGACCGGGGAGCTTGTGGTGGACCTTGCGACTGCAGGTGCGGTGTCCATGACGGGCGCGGATGCCAACATCCAGGTGTCCGAGGGCGAGCGTTGGGCGGTCTCCGGTCTCCACGCCTGGGATGCGGATGGGGTGGCGCTCCCGAGCCGGTTCGAGGGGATCGCGGGGGGGCTGCGCATCGCGGTGGAGGACGGGGGAGCGCGGTACCCGGTGCGGATTGATCCGGTGTATTCGACGCCGGATTACACGGTCCTCTACTCTTACAATGTTGCCGGGGGCGGCGATGTCAACGGGGACGGATACGTGGATGTGGTGAGCTCCAGCCACAATGACTCGCTCGGGGCGGCGTGGTTGTACCTTGGCACATCCTATGGTTTCAACGAGGCAAACCCCGATACGAGGTTCAGCTGGTTGTATGACGACGCCCACCTGGACTACGTCCCCGTCGCGTTCGCAGGAGATGTCAACGGGGATGGGTATGAGGAAGTGATCGTGAGCGCGCCGTTCTACCACCAGGTCAACGTCTACGCAGGCGCGGCTGGTGGCCTTGGAAGCGTTCCAGAACCGACGTGGACACTGCCGGAATTTGCGGGCCATGACACGAATCCGGACTCCAACGACTCCGTGGTGAGTGTCGCTGGGGCCGGTGATGTCAATGCCGACGGCTATGACGACGTGATCGTGGGCGTTCCGACACAAGGTGCCCCGGGGCACGCGACGGTGTATCTGGGCTCGTCCGAGGGCGTTGTCGCCGCTGGGGCGGCGGTGGTGCAGCATTTCGGTACCTGGACGTTCGATTACTTCGGCTATGCGGTCGGCGGGGCGGGGGATGTGAACGGAGACGGGTACGACGATGTGGTTGTTGGTGGGCTCGACGGGGATGTGGCGGTGTACTACGGCGCTGCCGCGAGTGTGTCGGGAACCGCGATGACCACGCTCCAGACCGACGGGGATGGGTGGGCCGTGGCGGGCGCTGGCGACGTGAATGGGGATGGCTACGACGACGTCGTCGTGGGGGTGCCCCGGGGTGCCGGCAAGGCGCTGGTGTTCTACGGCGGCCCGGGTGGGGTCTCGTCGACGCCGGGTTGGCTCCATGAAGGCACGAACGTGATGGATTACAATTGGTACGGGTACGCTGTCGCGAGCGCCGGGGACGTGAACGGCGACGGGTACGGCGACATCATCACCGGGAGCGAGCAGGTCCCGGACATCTTCCTGGGCTCCGCGGCGGGGCTGGAGGCGGATCCGGTGGCGACGCTGGATGGCGGGGGATGCTCGGTTTCCGGCGCAGGCGATGTCGATGGGGACGGGCTCGATGATGTGGTCGTCGGCGGCGGAAACGTCTACCTCGCATCGACCTTCATGAGCAACGCCGACACTGACACCGATGCGGACACCGACGCCGACACCGACGCCGACGCCGACACTGACACCGACACGGACTCACATTCGGACTCCGCCGCTGACTCCGCCCCTGACTCAGGTGCGGGCTCCGGCTCCGGCGGGTGCAACGGACAGAAGCAGGGCTGCGAAACCGTGCCAGACTCTTCCTCGGGTGCAGCGGTCATCCTGGTCGCGCTCGGCCTCGCAGCTGCAAGGCGTCGGCCACGCTCTCAACGCTGGACGGAGATCCGATGAAGCAGCAACTCGACCAGGCATACGCGAATGTGATGGAATTCGGTGCGAAGGGGAATGGGTACGACGACGACACGGCCGCGATCCAGGATGCCATCAACACAGGCAAGCACGTGCTGTTCCCCCAGGGGACGGTGAGCCCGGTCAACAACCCGGATGGCACGCTCAACCACACGGAACTGAACCCCTACGTGCTCTACATGCCGCTCAAGTTCAACAACGAGGGGCAGAAGTGCACGTTCCTCTCGGGCGCGTCCCTCGAGTTGGACACGAATCTTGCATGCGTCATCATCAGCGGCAAGTCACAGACGTTCAGCGGGCTGCGGATCAGCACGGGAACATCGGTGTGGCCGCCGAACAAGGGACGCCCCGCCGTTCCCGATCCCTGCCTGCTCATCGAGGGTGCAGATGGCCTGCTGCTGGAGGACCTGCATGTCGAGAGCACCCACCAATCGACGCTGGTCCGCATCTTGAACGCGGACGGCATCGCGATCCAGGGCGGAAGGATCTCCGGCGGCGGATACGGGCACCACAAGGATGAGAAGAACGTGGGTCTGGAGCTCGGCTCCGGTGTCAAGAACTTCAGCGCAGTGAGCCTGGCGATCGACAACACGGGATTTGGGGTGGTGCTCAAGGGCACGACCGAGACCATCTCGTTCCTGGACTGCACGATCGAGCAGCAGACCGAGAACATGATC
>CAIQVJ010000098.1 GCA_903875225.1 uncultured Pseudomonadota bacterium | reverse complement strand
GGTGGCTCGACCACGGGGATGGCTTTGAGCAGGGCTGGACGATCCGGTTGGCGCCCGCAGGGACCGGGGAGCTTGTGGTGGACCTTGCGACTGCAGGTGCGGTGTCCATGACGGGCGCGGATGCCAACATCCAGGTGTCCGGGGGCGAGCGTTGGGCGGTCTCCGGTCTCCACGCCTGGGATGCGGACGGGGTGATGCTCCCGAGCCGGTTCGAGGGGATCGCGGGGGGGCTGCGCATCGCGGTGGATGACGGGGGAGCGCGGTACCCGGTGCGGATTGATCCGGTGTATTCGACGCCGGATTACACGGTCGGCGGTGGCACGTTCTACATTGTCGCTGGGGGCGGTGACGTCAACTCCGACGGCCACCCCGACGTGGTGATGTCAAGCCACAATTCGGACTCCGGCATCGTCAATCTGCACCTTGGCACGGCCGCCGGCTTCGACGAAGACATGCCCGATACCCAGCTTGTCTACATGTACGACAAGGACGACGTCGTCTCTGACCCGGTCGCGTTTGCAGGCGATGTGAACGGGGACGGGTACGGGGAGGTGATCGTGAGCGCGCCGTTCTACCACCAGGTCAACATCTATGCTGGAGGGTCCAGCGGGCTCGCCAGCTTCCGCCCAGAACCGACCTGGACCTTGCCGGAATTTGCGGGCCATGCGACCGGGGCGGGCAAGCTGGATAACGTAGTGAGCGTTGCCGGCGCTGGGGACGTGAACGGAGATGGCTACGACGACGTGATTGTCGGTGTACCGACCTCCGATGGCCCGGGCCACGCCACGATCTACCTCGGCTCTGCCTCGGGCGTCCGGGTTGATGAGACGGCGGTGGTGCTTCGGGAATCGGGCGATCCCCTCCGCTACGATGCCTTCGGCTGGGCGGTCGCGGGTGCGGGCGATGTGAACGGGGACGGCTACGACGATGTGATCGCGAGTGGGTGGCCCGATACGGACGTCTACTACGGCTCGGCGACCGGGGTGGTCACTGCCGGGACGAAGCTCCAGACCGACTGGACCGTGTCGGCGGTCAGCAGTGCTGGGGACGTCAATGGCGACGGCTATGACGACGTCATCGTTGGGATGCCCTCGGGCGAGGGCAAGGCGCTCCTGTTCCTGGGTAGCGCGGGAGGGATCACCCCCACCGCCGCGTGGGAGCGGGACGGTCTCGACGTACTCGACTACGACATGTACGGCTGGGCGGTCGCGAGCGCTGGGGACGTGAACGGCGACGGGTACGGCGACATCATCACCGGCAGCGAGCAGATCCCGGACATCTTCCTGGGCTCCGCGACGGGACTGGAGGCGGAGCCGGTGGCGACGCTGCGGTATGGCGGGCACTCGGTGTCCGGCGCAGGTGACGTGGACAAGGATGGGCTCGACGACGTGGTGACCACTGGGGGATTTGTCTGGCTCGCATCGACCTTCATGAGCAACGCCGACACCGACACCGACACCGACACCGACACCGACACCGACACCGACACCGACACCGACACCGACACCGACACCGACTCACATCCGGACTCCGCCGCTGACTCCGACACTGACTCAGGTGCGGGCTCCGGCTCCGGCGGGTGCAACGGACAGAAGCAGGGCTGCGCAACCGTGCCAGACTCTTCCCTGGGTGCAGCGGTCACCCTGGTCGCACTGGGCCTCGCAGCCGCAAGGCGTCGGCCACACTCTCAACGCTGAACGGAGATCCGATGAAACAGCAACTCTTCCAGGCATACGCGAATGTGCGTGACGCGCCATTTTACGCCCAGGGGAACGGCACCATCGACGACACAGCGGCGATCCAGGCCGCCATCGACACAGGCAAGCACGTGTTGTTCCCGCAGGGCGAGCCGATCACCGTCCTCAACCCTGACGGGTCCGTCAACCATACGGAGATCGGCACCTACGTGATTTACGGCACACTCCGCTTCAACAACGAGGGACAGAAGTGCACGTTCCTCTCAGGCGCGGCCCTGGAGTTGGACAAGGACTCCGCAGGCGTCGTCATCAGCGGCAAGGATCAGACGTTCTCCGGGCTGTTGATCCAGACCGGAACCCACGTGCCCAGCGGCCCCCCGGGCCTCCCGACCCCAGAGTCGCACACGGCCCACCCTGATCCCTGCCTGCTGATCGATGGCGCAGATGGCCTGCTGCTGGAGACTCCATGGGTAAATTGTGGTGGCCGCCACGCGACGCTGGTGCGGATCCAGAACACCGAGGGGATCACGATCCAGGGCGGACGGATCTACGGTGTCGCCAACGTGGACAATGACGGCGCGCTGATCCTGCAGACGGGTCTCGAGCTCGGCTCCGGTGTCAAGAACTTCAGCGCAGTGAGCCTGGCGATCGACAACACGGGATTTGGGGTGGTGCTCAAGGGCACGACCGAGACCATCTCGTTCCTGGACTGCACGATCGAGCAGCAGACCGAGAACATGATC
>CAIQVJ010000097.1 GCA_903875225.1 uncultured Pseudomonadota bacterium | reverse complement strand
GGCGGCTGCCTTCGCCCGCGCTCGCAGCTGCTCGTCGGTAAGATGAGGAAGAACCTTCAGGATCGTAGCCATTTCCCCTCCTACCACCCAGGATCGGCTTTGTCTAGGTGGACCGATCAACTTCAGCGCGATTTGGAATGAGATGCGTCCTTGGGTTCTCGTCCCGTTCATCCTGACCTCGCCTGCCTGCTTCCCGAAAGACGGCCGGTTGGACTCGGGGAGGGACAGCCCCCGCCACCCGGGTGACAGCGCGGAGGGCGACGACACGGGGAGCGCGACCGATGCCGAGCCCACGATCGAGATCGTCTCCCCCGCGGATGGGGCCTATCTCTCAGCGAACGTGGACCTGACGGCCGAGGCGACGGACGACGTCGGGGTCACGGACGTCCAGTTCCTCCTCGACGGCACACTGCTGACGGAGGATGCGGCGGTTCCCTACTCGACGGTCTTCGCGCCCGGCTCGTTCACGGAGGGCGTACATACGCTCGCAGCCGTGGCCTCCGACACCGCTGCCCAGACTGCACGGACGGAGATCTCCGTCACAGTGGACCGAACGGCGCCCGTGGTTCACCTCACCGCGCCGGGCGATGACGAGGTGGTGTCGGGCGTGATCGCGATCGTCGCGACCGTGACCGAGAACCTGGCCCTCGCGCAGACGGAGTTCTTCGTCGATGGATCGTCCATCGGCGTGGTGACCAGCGCGCCGTGGTCCGTGTCCTGGGACGCCGACGGCGCGGCGGGGGGCAATCACACGATTGAGGCAACGGCCACGGACGCCTCGGGGCTCCAGGCCTCGGACACCGTGACCGTCCTCGTGAGCAACGTGCGGTCCCTGGGCGAGGCCGACATCCGCTACACCGGATCCTCCTCCTTGACGCTCTGCATGCCAGCGTCCGCTGGTGACGTGAACTCCGACGGCTACGACGACCTGCTGATGGGTGCCTACGGCGGCAGCGGCAAGGCCTACCTCGTGCTCGGCAGCGCCGCCCCCGCGGCCTCGCTCGCGAGCGCAGACGCCCAGTACTCCGGGGAGACCAGCGGCGACGCGCTCGGCTGGGCCCTGACGGGCGTCGGCGACTTTGACGGCGACGGCTACGAGGACATGCTGATCGGCGCACCCGGAAACGACGATGGGTCTGGGAGCGATGCCGGGGCCGCCTACCTCCTTGTCGGCGGCCCGAACCCGCGCTCGATCGGGCTCGGATCGGCGGCGGCGGAGTTCACGGGCGAGGCCGACGGCGATGTCGCGGGCTACGCCGTCGCCGCCGCTGGAGACGTCAACGCAGACGGGTTTCCGGATGTGCTGATCGGCGCGCCCGACAACGACGATGGACCGGGCACGGACCCGGGCGCGGCCTATCTCGTGCTGGGAACGGCCTCGCCGTACTCCAGCGCGCTCTCGAGCGCTGCAGCGGAGTACACCGGCGAGGTGGCGGACGACCATGCGGGGTACCACGTGGCCGGAGCCGGCGACTATGACGCCGATGGCTTCGCCGACATCCTGATCGGCGCCCCGGACAACGACGATGGGCCCGGCGATGAGGCCGGCGCGGCCTACCTCGTGTTGGGCAGCCCCGGACCCACCTCGTTGGGTCTCGCCAGCGCGGACGCCGAGTACATCGGCGAGGACCAGAACGACCTCGGCGGCTACGACGTTGCGGGCGTTGGGGACGCCAACGGCGATGGGTACGACGACTTCGTCACCTCCGCGGCGTACAACGACACGGGCGGGACCGACGCCGGGGCGGTGTACCTGTTCCTCGGCGGTCCACGTACCGCGTCCGCCAGCTTCGCGGCTGGGGTCAAGTTCACCGGTCAGGCTGGCGACGTGGCGGGGGACTCGCTCTCCGGGGCTGGCGACACCAACGCAGACGGGTACGACGACTTCCTCGTCGGCGCCGACCAGAACGGCGACGGCCCCGGGACCGAGAGCGGCGCCGGCTATCTCGTGCGCGGAAGCGCCTCGCCTGCGCCGCTGTCGCTCGACGGGTCGGCGCGCGAGTACACCGGCGAGGCCGACGGTGACCGCGCGGGGGCCCGGGTCTCCGGCGCCGGGGACGTCAACGCCGATGGCTTCGCCGACCTGCTCGTCAACGCGCCGCTGAACGACGCCGCAGGTACGGACGCCGGTGCGATCTATCTGCTCTTCCAATAGCCACCTGAGGTGACGATGACCCCGCCGACCCTCTCCTCGCCTGGGCGAGCTGTCCTCCTCTTTGTCCTCGCCGGCTGCTCTGCCGCTCCACCGACGGACGACTCGGCTGGCCTGGGCGCTGCATGGGCACCCGACGCAGATGAAGGGCGATTGGACACCGACGCTCCGGGGTTCGCTGCGGGTCCGGGGGGCTACACCGCGACGTACGGGTTGATGGGCGCCCGCGCGCGGTTCGACGCCGATGGCGCCCGGATCTCCGCGGGTAACGACGTAATCGGGATCCGAACGGTGGCCTGGGGGCGCGAAGGCGAAGTCAAGCCCGCAGGCCCGCAGGCGCCCGTGCTCGGCGACTGTGAGGCCAGCGACCTCGATCCGGAGCGGGACTGCATCGGGCGCCTGGCCTACCCGCGGCAGGGGATCACCGAGTCGTGGTTCAGCACGCCGGGGCGCCTGGCCGTCGCGTGGGATCTGGCGACTCCGCCGGACGGCGCCGGGCTCGTCGAGATCAAGGTGGCCGTGTCCGGCGCGACCGTGGAGCCCGGCGCGGCGGACGACGACGCCGTGCTCCGCGCGGCCGACCACACCGTCACGTTCGCTGGCTTGCAGGCCTGGGACGACGAGGGCGTGGCCCTCCCAGCGTCGATCGAGCTGGGCCCGACCGGTGTGAGCATCCTGGTGGACGACTCGGGTGCGACGTGGCCGATCCACGTCGATCCCACGACGCTCGTCGCGAGTTGGTCCACCGTCGGGTCCACCACGGGGGAGTCGTGGGGCGGGGAGGTCGATGGGATCGGGGACGTGAACGGCGACGGCTACGCGGACATCGCGGTCGGCACCTACGCCTACGCGGGCGTGGGGCGGGTGAGCGTGTTCTACGGGAGCGCCTCCGGCCCGGCAACCACGGCTTCTCTCACGCTCCTGGGGACCGTCACGAACGGCGCCTTCGGGCTCGCCGTGGGTGCCGCCGGGGACGTCAACGGCGACGGTTACGACGACATGCTCGTCGGGGCGCGGGGCTCCGAGACGGTCGCGGGTAACGCCTACCTCTTCCTGGGGTCCGCGTCCGGCCTCCCGGCAACGGCCAGCCAGAGTTGGGGCGGCGCAGTGGGCTCCTACTTCGGCTCGGACGTCAACGGCGCGGGCGACGTCAACAACGATGGGTACGACGACGTAGTCATCGGAGCGCTGGGGATCTCCTCCTACACGGGCAAGACCTACGTCTACATGGGCGGCCCGTTCGGGGTGTCGGCCACCCCGGCGACGACCCTAACCGGCCCCATCACCTACGGAACGTTCGGCGACGCCGTGGCGGGCGCCGGGGACGTCAACGGCGACGGCTACGACGACATCCTCGTCGGCGCGAACGGATACTCCGGCTACATCGGGCGCGCCTATGTCTACCTCGGGTCCGCGACCGGGGTCTCCACGACGGCGGCCACGACCCTGAGTGGCGTGGCCGCGTGGGACAACTTCGGGATCGGCCTGGACGGCGTGGGCGACGTGAACGGGGACGGCTACGACGATGTCGTCGTCGGCGCCTGCGGGCGCTCCACCTACACCGGGGAGGCGGACGTCTACTACGGGAGCGCGACGGGCATCCCGTCTACCGCTGGCGCGGTGCTGACCGGCGCCACGCGGTCGGCGCTCGGCCTTCACGTGGCCGGGCTCGGCGACTTCGACGGCGACGGGTACGCCGACGTGGCCGTGAGCGGCCAGGAGTACAGCACCAACAAGGGCCTGGTCCGCGTGTACCACGGCGGCGCCACGGGCATCGACACCAGCTACGCCGCCAGCGTCACGGGGGCGTCCAACAACGACTACCTCGGCGGTGGGTTGGGCGCGGCGGGGGACGTGAACGGCGACGGGCTCGGGGACCTCGTGGTGGGCGCGTTCGGGTACGCCTCCAGCGCGGGTTGGGTCGGCGTGTACCTCGGCAGCCGTGTCCCAACCGATGCAGACGGCGACGGCTACCTGTCGGGCTCTGGCCCAACTGACGACTGCAACGACTCCGACGCTTCCATCCACCCGGGGGCGGCCGAGATCACGGGGGACGGCACCGACGAGAACTGCGACGGCGCCGAGACCTGCTACGACGACGACGACGACGACGGCTACCTTGACACCACCCACGACACGCGCTCCTCCTCCGACAGTGACTGCAACGACGCCAATGAGGGCCTGTCCACCGACCCGACCACTGACTGCGACGACACCGACGCGCGGCGCCACCCCGGCGCCACCGAGCTCGTCGGCGACGGCATCGATGAGGACTGCAACGGCAGCGAGACATGCTACGACGACGACGACGACGACGGCTACCTCGACGCCTCCGGCGACACTCGGGTCTCGTCGGATGCGGACTGCAGCGACGCCTACGAGGGGCTGTCCACCGACCTGACGACGGACTGTGACGACGCGAACGCGAGCGTTCACCCCGGCGCGACCGAGACCCCCGCCGACGGCACCGACAGCGACTGCGACGGCACCGAGAAGTGCTATGACGACGGCGACAGCGACGGGTACGGCTCCACCTCGGTCGTCGTGAGCGCCGATCTCGACTGCGCCGACGTCGGCGAGGCCACCACATCGTCCGACTGCAACGACGCGAACCCAGGCGCCCACCCCGGGGCCACCGAGGTGTACGCCGACGGCATCGACGAGAACTGCGACGGCGACGAGACCTGCTACGCCGACGCCGACCGCGACGGCTACGGGGGGAGCGCGGCCGTGACCAGCGCGGACATGGACTGCGCCGACTCCGGCGAGTCCCCGTCCACCACCGACTGCAACGACAGCAACGCCCGGGTGTGCCCGAGCGCCACGGAGACGGTGGCCAACGGGATCGACGAGGACTGCGACGGGTTCGACACCTGTTACCGGGACACCGACGGCGACGGCCAGGGCAGCACGCTCACGGTCGCCGGCACCACCCTCGCCTGCAATGGGGTTGGGGAGTCCACCCGCTCCACCGACTGCGACGACGCCAACCCCGGCGCCTACGCCGGCGCCCCCGAGGTGACCGCCGACGGGATCGACCAGGACTGCGATGGCGCGGACAATTGCTACGCTGACACCGACGGCGACGGGCAAGGCAGCACGACGGTGGTCGCCGGGGACGCCCTCGCCTGCGATGGTCGTGGGGAGTCCACGGTGGGCACGGACTGCGACGACACCAACCCCACGGCCTACTCCGGCGCGAGCGAGACCACGGCCGACGGGGTCGACGAGGACTGTGATGGGGAGGAGGTCTGCTATGCGGATACCGACGGCGACGGCTTCGGCTCGGCGATCACGATCACATCGGCGAACCTCTCCTGCTCGGCCGCGGGGCTGACAGCGACCCCGGGCGACTGCGACGACGGCGAGAGCGGCGTTCACCCCGGCGCCCTCGAGCTGGTCGCCGACACGGTGGACGAGGACTGCGACGGCACCGAGCTCTGCTACATCGATGCCGATCTGGACACCCACGGCGTGCCCTCCACCACGGCTTCCCCGTACCTCACCTGCACTGCTGCCGGCGACTCGCTGCTCGACGACGACTGCGACGACGGCGACGCGACGGTCTACCCTGGCGCGACCGAGATCCCCGCCGACGGACTGGACCAGGACTGCGACGGCGGCGACGCCTGCTACGCCGACAGTGACGGCGACGCCTACGGCAGCAGCGACACGGTCCCCAGCGGCGATCTCGCCTGCACGGACGCCGGCGAGGCGAGCACGGCCACCGACTGCGATGACACCGTGGCTCGCACTCACCCCGGCGCCGACGAGTCCTGCAACTCGGTGGACGACAACTGCGATGGAGCCATAGACGAGGGCGTCGCGGACTGCAGCACGGGACGTGAAAAGACCCTGTGCGGGTGCTCCGCCGAGGGGGCACCCGGCGCCTCCCTGGCCACGATGGTCGGGGTCCTGGCGCTCGTGATCCGGCGCCGACGACCCTGTCTCGCCAGGGGCTGATCTGGCGCGGCATCCTCGCGGTGCCGAAGCCCGGACCTGGAGCCTGCACACGCGGAGGCGGAAGTCGCCAGCCAGCTACGCCCGCCTCGTCCCATTCCGGTTCTGCTCGGCGCAGTGCTCCGATCACCAGGCGGGATGCGGGCGACACAGGCGATGGGGCCTGCAACGCTCCTCATCCAGCGGCGGCGCTCCCCCGGCAGGACGTGCTACTTCCCACTTGCACCCGAGCGAAATCATGAGGCCCACTGCTACCCCCCCATCGGCAACTCCCATGCCCGGGGCCGTCCTGCTCCTGCTGACCACGGCGGGGTGTTCGCTCGCCCCGATCCAACCCACCGCGGACACTGCGAGCGGCCGGTCCGACTCCATGACCGGAGGAGGGAACCCGGTGGTTGCTCAGACCGAGGCCGAGCGGGTCCAGATCCGACCAACACAGGGCGGGTTCATCGCCTACCAGCCGATGATGGGCGTGCGCGCGACCTTCGGCGCCGACGGCGCCGCGCTCGAGGCCCAGGGGGAGTCCGTTGGGATCGGGCTCCGGTCCGTCGGACGGGGCGATGGCGCGGTAGGTGTCGGCCGCGCGGAGCCACGGCTCGGCCGTTGTGAGGTGGCGTCGCTCGGGTCAGGTGCCAACGGTCCCGTCGCCGCGTGCGGACAGCGGCTGGAATACGCCCACGACGGGGCCACCGAGTGGTGGTTGTCGCAGCCCAGCGGCATCGAGGTGGGCTGGGACATCGACAGGGCCCCGCAGGGGGAGGGCCCCGTGGAACTCGACGTGGACGTCATGGGCGGCACCGTTCGAGCCGAGGGCGACGATCTCGTGATCACCGGGTCGGCCCAGGACTACCGGGTCGCCGACCTGGAGGCCGAGGACGATGCCGGGCGCGTGCTGGACGCCTGGATGGAGCCCACGGACGATGGCTTCCGAGTGGTCGTGGACGACACCGGCGCCGTCTGGCCGATCCACATCGACCCCACCGTCTACAGCTACGCCTGGCGTGTGCAGGGCACGAACTACCGGTACTACCTCGGACGTGACGCCACGCCCGGCGACTTCAACGGCGACGGCTATGGGGACCTCGCGGTCTCCCAGGAGGGCGACCGCAAGGTCTTCATCTACAACGGATCGAGCTCCGGCCTGGGCACCACCGCAGCGGTCACGCTCACGGAGGCCACCAGCTTCGGGCCCTCGATGGCGTCCGGAGACATCAACGAGGACGGCTACGACGACATCGTCGTCGAGGGCTACAACACCCCCGGCTCCGTCTACGTGTTCCATGGCTCCAGCTCCGGGGTCTCGACCGGCTACAGCCAGCACCTGACCGCGAGCGGGGAGAACTTCGGCTACACCGTCGAGCTCGCGGACTTCAACGGCGACGGCCACCTCGACGTCGTCACCAGCTCGATCAGCAGCAGCGGTACCATCTACGAGTTCGACGGCGACGGCACGAACCTCGCCACCACGGCCGCCACGTTCACGGGCCAGTACGGCGACTACATCCGGGCCGGCGACTTCAACGGCGACGGCTACGACGACGCCGCATTCGTCTACAGCTATTTCGGTGGGTACTACGGTGAGATCTGCATCCACATGGGCTCGGCGTCCGGCCTCTCCAGCACCGTGGCGGACACCATCATCGGCACCAACTCCTATTCCAGCGCCGGGATCGGCTCGGATCTCGGGCACACCGGCGACTTCAACGGCGATGGCTACGACGACCTGATCGTGGGAGATGGCGGCTACGGCTACGGCTCCGGCATCGTGTACATCTACAACGGCAGCACCACCGGGCTCCCGACGACGGCGTCCGACTTCTTCACCGGCAGTTCGTTCTTCGGGATGGCGGCATCGAGCGTGGGTGACGTCAACGGGGATGGCTACGACGACGCCCTGATCGGCGCGCCCTACGCCAACAGCTACTACGGACAGGTGCAGCTCCGGCTCGGCAGCGCGACCGGCCTCGCCGGGTCCGCCACCGGCACGCTCAGCGGGACGGCGAGCAACGAGCAGCTCGGCTCCATCACCGGTCCCGCGGGCGACGTCAACGGCGACGGCGCCAACGACATGTACGTCGGCGCGTGGCAGTCCCGCGTCGCATACACCGACTATGCAGGCGCCGCCTACGTCATCAACGGATCCACCGACGGCGACGGCGACGGCTACTCCAGCGACGACTGCAACGACAGCAACGCTGCCATCCACCCGGGCGCTGTCGAGATCACGGGCGACGGCATCGATGAGAACTGCGACGGCGCCGAGACCTGCTACGACGACGACGACGACGACGGCTACCTCGACACCACCCACGACACCCGCGCCTCTGCGGACGCCGACTGCAGCGACGCCTACGAGGGCCTCTCGACCGACCCCACCACCGACTGCGCCGACACCGACGCGGCCCGGCACCCCGGCGCGACCGAGATCCCCGCCAACGGCATCGACGAGGACTGCTCCGGCGGCGACCTCTGCTACGCCGACGCCGACCATGACGGCTACGGGTCCTCCACCGCGACGGTCGTCAGCACCGATCTCGACTGCGTGGACTCGGGGGAGAGCACGACCACGACGGACTGCAACGACGCCACCTCGGCGATCAAGCCCGGCGCGACGGACATCATCGCCGACGGCATCGACGAGAACTGCGACGGCCTCGAGACCTGCTACGACGACGACGACGACGACGGGTACCTCGACACCTCGGGCGACACGCGGTCCTCCACCGACGGCGACTGCACCGACGCCTACGAGGCCACCACGAGCGCCCCGACGACGGACTGCGACGACTTCAACCGCGCGCGGAACCCGGGCGCTGCCGAGATCGTGGGCGACGGCGTGGACGAGGACTGCAACGGGTCGGAGACCTGCTACGACGACGACGACAACGACGGCTACCTCGATGCGACGGGCGACACGCGGGTCTCCGCCGACTCCGACTGCAACGACACCTACGAGGGCACGTCCTCCGACCCCACCACCGACTGCGACGACGCCAGCTCCGCAATTCACCCCGGCGCGACCGAGACGCCCGCCGACGGCACCGACAGCGACTGTGACGGCACCGAGCAGTGCTACGACGACGGCGACGGCGACGGGTACGGCTCCACCTCGATCGTCGTGAGCGCCGATCTCGACTGCGCCGACGCCGGCGAGGCCTCGACATCATCCGACTGCAACGACGCCAACGCGGGCGCCCACCCCGGGGCCGCCGAGATCTGGGCCGACGGCATCGACGAGAACTGCGACGGCGACGAGACCTGCTACGCCGACGGCGACCGCGACGGGTACGGCGGCAGCTCCGCGGTCACCAGCGCCGACCTCGACTGCGTGGACGCCGGCGAGGCCTCCTCGTCCACGGATTGCAGCGACTCGAACTCGCACGTCTCCCCGACCGCCACCGAGATCGTCGGCAACGGGATCGACGAGGACTGTGACGGGGTGGACACCTGCTACCGGGACACCGACGGCGATGGTCAGGGCAGCGCGATCACGTTCGCGGGCAGCACGCTCAACTGCACGGCACCGGGCGAGTCTGCGGTGTCCACGGACTGCGACGATACCGACGCGAGCGTCTACCAGGGCGCCACCGAGGTGACCGCGGACGGCGTCGATCAGGATTGCGACGGAGCGGACCAGTGCTACGTCGATGCCGACCGCGACGGGCAGGGCAGCAGCACCACCATCGCGGGGCACGATCTCACCTGCACCCGCACGGGGGAGACCACCAACCGTACCGACTGCGACGATACAGACGCCACCGTGTACTCGGGGGCGACCGAGGTGTCGGCCGACGGCATCGACGAGGACTGCGACGGCAAGGAGACCTGCTACACCGACGCGGACGGCGACGGCTTCGGCTCCTCTGCGCTCATCCCATCTGCGAACCTATCATGCACCTCCTCCGGGCTCTCCGCGACGCCCGGCGACTGCGACGACACCGACAGCGGTGTCAGCCCCGACGCTGCCGAAGCAGTCGCGGACCAGGTGGACGGCGACTGTGACGGCACCGAGATCTGCTACGTCGACGTCGACGGAGATGGACACGGCGTCCCCGAGACCACATCCTCGCCGGACATCGCGTGCAGCAGCTCCGGCACGTCGCTCGTGGACGACGACTGCGACGACGCCGACGCGACCGTCTTCCCGACCGCACCCGAGGTGCCCGCCGACGGCCTGGATCAGGACTGCGACGGTGGCGACGCCTGCTTCATCGACGCGGACGGCGACGGGTACGGCACCGATGCGATGGTCGCGAGCCCGGACCTCACCTGCACCGGGTCGGGCGAAGCGCCGGCCTCGGGTGACTGCGACGACGACGCTGGCTCCACGAACCCCGGTGTCGCGGAGGCCTGCAACGGCGTGGACGACAACTGCGACGGCAGCATCGACGAGGGGCTGGCGGACTGCGATGCATCGAACGGCGGCCGGGACAAGACCCTGTGCGGCTGCCAGGCCTCGGGCGCTGCCCCGACCGAGTCATTCGCATTCGCCGTTGCCGCCATCGTGCTCCTCGCGCGGCGTCGCCGCGCGGCAGTCCACGCATGAGCGGGGGGACTGGGGGCGCCGAGGTCCGGTCTGGCGCGGCCGTTCTTGCACCTCGCTGTTTCTTGATATGCTCCGGCCTGATCCGGGCGCGCGCTGACGTGCCCGGGAGCACACCGGAGTCGCTCTTGTCCGTCCCGAAATTCCTCGCCGTCGGCCTCTTCTTGCTCGCGGCCGCCCCGGCATGGGCGGGCGACCTTGCTGTCGTCTCCACCGGCGCGCCCGTGGTCGTGCTCCGCGGCGCAGAGGTCATCGGGACGACCCCGTTCACGCTGGCGAACCTCCCTGCGGGGCAGGTGGAGCTGGGGTTCCGAGACGCGCCGCTCAGCGCGACCGCGTTCACCCAGGTGGTCACCGTCCCGCAAATCGGCGTGGTGCGGGTGGACGTGAACCTGCCCGCCCGAACTGCAGCCAGCACGGTCGGCACGGCGGCACCGGTAGCGGTGGCTGCGGCCCCCATTACGGGAGCCGCCCCTCCCGCCGCCCCCCCCGTGGAGGTCAAGCCCGCCGTTCCGGCCGGCGACATCTACGTGACCTCGACGCCCCCGGGAGCCACGATCTTCCTCGACAGCGCGCCTGTCGGCCAGGTCACGCCCTTCGTGGTCCGCGCGGTGCCGATCGGCCAGCACCTCGTCGAGGCACGGAGCAATTGTTCCCGGGGTTCGGCCACCCTGAACGTGGTGAACCAGACCATCTCGCGGGCCGATCTCGCACTCGTGGATCGCCCAGGCGGCATCGTGGTCTCGGCCGGCGCACCGGGCAGCCTCGTCTTCCTGGATGGCACAGAAGTCGGGACAGCGCCAGTGGCGATGAAGGCGGTCGCCTGCGGCCAGCACGGCGTCGCGATCCGGGCGCCCGGATACCTGGAGAGCACCCAGTCCGTGGACGTGGTCGGGGACGAGACGCTTAGCATAGCGGTCGCCTTCGGCAGCACCCCCGCCCCGCCGCCACCACCGGGCAGCGCCGGGCACTCGGTCCAGATGCTGCTCCGCAAGGAGGAGTTCGGCACCCTCGTGCTGGACGTGACGCCGCTCGAGACGGCCCTCGACGTGGACGGCATCGCGGTGGGCGCGGGCCCCCGATCGATTGACCGGATCGCCGCCGGTGCCCACAAGGTGACGGGGAAGCTCGACGGTTACACCCCGCTCTCGGTGGACGTCACCGTGGAGCCCGAGACCATCGCGCGCGCCAACCTGGCACTCGTTGCCTCAGCGCCAGCGCCCACCGTGGTCACGCACACCAAGACCGGCGCCGGCAAGGCGCTGGCGCGGATCGCGCTGGACGCCGGGATCTCGGCGATCGGCCTCGGCGCGAGCGGCTACAGCGTGTCCCGGTTCCTGGCAGCCGGCGATGCCTTCGAGCAGTACAAGACCGTCTCCTCCGACGCTGCCGCTGAGGAGATCTACGCGACCCAGGTGGTGCCCTACCGCGTGCAGGCCTACGTCAGCGGCGGGGTTGGGCTCGCTGGGATCCTTGCGGCGACAGGCCTCTGGGTCACGACAGACTTCTGACCCGGGGCCCGTGTCAGGGCGAGCCCCAGCCGTGGCTTGAGGAGCTCCGGCGCCGGCCGTGCCATGACACCGCAGCACCGCGGGGTCAACGGGCCATCTCTCCCTGCGTCCGCCTCCCCGCCAGCATCCCGCAAGCCGAATCCTGGTCTTTTCCCACCGAATACCGGCGAACCACCGGCACCTTCAGCACCTGCAGCCGGTTCAGGAACTCCCCGAGTTCGGCCGGCGAGGCGCGCCGGAACCCGCCGGGCCGGGGGTCGTTCACGTCGATCAGGTTGATGCGCAGGGGCAGGTCGCTCAACAACACACGCAGGCCCTCGACCTCGTCGTCGCCCGTGTTCACGCCGCCGAGCACGACCCACGCGACGGTCACGCGGTCCTGGGCGATCACGGCGTAGTCCCGGATCGCGGAGGCGAGCTCCGCGAGATCGGTGCGACCCGCCACGGGCAGCAGCTCGACCCGGCGCTCGGGCACGGTCGAGGTGAGCGAGATGATCAGCTTGTAGGGCTGCAGTTCGCGGGTGTACCGACGGATCTGGGGCACGAGGCCGACCGTGGAGATGGTGATGTTCTCCTTCGCGACCCGGCCTCCCGAGGGGTTGCAGAGGATCCGGGCGGTCTGGATCACGGCGTCGTAGGAGTGGAAGGGCTCGCCCTGGCCCATGAACACCGCCCCGCTCACCCGTCCCGGCGCCTCGTCCCGCACGGTGAGGAACGCGGAGATCATCTCCCAGGGCGCGAGGTTGCGCGTGAGCCCGAGGCGGCCGGTGGCGCAGAACGCGCACTGCATCGCACAGCCCACCTGGGAGGAGAGGCACACGGTGTAGTGGTCCGGCTTGTGGAGCCCGATGCGGACGGCCTCGGACAGCGCGCCGTCCGGGGACCGGAAGAGGTAGCGCACGCTCTTGCCCTCCTCGTCGGGTACGCGCTCCAGCACCTCGAGGCGCTCCCATGTCGCCTGCCGGCGGATCGCCTCGACCAGCGCCCTGCGGGGTTCGCGGCGCGGCGTAGGGTCGGGCGAACCCTCGGAGATCACGCGGGAGAGCACCTGGCGGGCCTCCGTCAGCGAGCAGCGCTCCCCGGCGGCTTCCATGTGCGCGACGAGGTCGGCGGGCAAGAGGCCGAGGAGGTGGGCGGGGGTGGCAGGCATCGAGGGGGCGGGCGTAACGTGGAGATGCCGGCCGGGGGGAGAGGCCGGGCGCCCGTCGGGATAGCCGGGCGCATGACCGACTTCCCCGCCGCCATGCCCCACGGTCCCCTCGTCGAGGTGTTCCCCGACGTCTTCATGGTCACCGGTGGATTCCGGTTTGCGCCCGGCGTGACCATCTCGCGGAACATGACCGTCCTGCGCCACCGTGGCGAGCTCACGTTCATCAACTCGGTCCGGCTCTCGGACGCCGGCGAGGCCGAGATCGAGAAGCTGGGTCGCCCGAAGCACCTCCTGCGCATCGGCGCGTTCCACGGAGCCGACGATCCGTGGTTCATGAAACGCTTTGGGACGACGCTCTGGGCGCCTCCGGGGATGAGGCACAGCGGTGACCTGAAGACGGGTGAGGAGCTCCGCGAGGGCAACGTTCCGGTCGCGGACATGGGGGTGTTCACCTTCGCGGCGGGTCGACGCCCGGAGGTTGCGCTGCGCCTCGACATCGAAGGCGGCGTGCTCGTGACCTGCGACGCCTACCAGAACTGGACCCACTTCGACGACTGCTCGCTCCTCGGCCGGCTGATGATGCGGGCGATGGGGTTCGGCCCCACGCTCATCGGCGGACCCTGGGCGAAGCAGATGGGGCCCGGGGTCCGGGCCGACTTCACGCGGTTGACCGAGTTGCCGTTCCGGCACCTGATCCCCGGCCACGGCACGGTGCTGCGGGAGGAGGCGAAGCCGGGATTGACCACCGCGATCCAGAACCGGTTCGGCGGATAGCCCTCGGTAGAAGGGCGGATATCTGTCCAGAGCCCTTCGGAGTACCGGGGGGAGGAACTGGAGCATCGGATGCGCGTTCTGCTGGTTGGAGCCGAGCTCGAGGAGAACCTGGCGGTTCGTTATCTGCGGGGGGCGCTGGTTGCGGCGGGGCATCAGGTCACGCAGGTCGTCTTCGACGCCGTGGGAGACCTCGAGCCGGTCGCCATCGAGCTCGCGCGTGCAGACGCCGACCTCATCGGCCTCTCGATGGTGTTCACCCGCCGGGCGCGCGAGTTCGCGGACCTGGCCGTTCGCGTCCGCGAGCTCGGCTGCCGCACCCCGATCGTGGCCGGTGGGCATTTTGCGACGTTCCATGCCGAGGAGCTGCTCCGGGACGTGCCGGCCATCGACATCGTCGCGTGCGGAGAGGGTGAGCCCATCCTGATTGAACTGCTGGCGGCGGACGGCCGCCCGGATTCGGTGGCGGGCCTCGTCTGGCGCGCGCCGGACGGCATCCGCAAGAACCCGGCAGCGCTGAAGCCCCTCGACCTCGACACGCTCGCGTGGCCTACCCGCAAGGACCCGCCGGACCGCATCCTCGGGCGGGCCACGGCGAACATGCTCTCCTCTCGTGGCTGCACGCACGGATGCTCGTTCTGCTCGATCGCTGCCTGGCACCGGGTGTGTGGCGGGCCCCGGATGCGGATGCGCTCGGTGGAGGCGGTTGCAGACGAGATGGCCGCGCTGTGGCGCGATGGATTCCGGATCTTCAACTTCCACGACGACAACTTCTTTCTCCGTGATCGGGGGGAGATGCTGGAGCGGGTCGACGGGCTGCGACGCGCCCTCGCGGAACGCGGCGTCGGCCGGATCGCGTTCGCGGTGAAGTGCCGTCCGGACTCCGCCCACCCCGATGTGCTGGCCGCGCTGCAGGAGCTCGGGCTCTTTCGCCTGTTCCTCGGGATCGAGGCCGGCACCGAGCAGTCGTTGCGGCAGCTTGGCCGGGCGCAGTCGCTCTCCGACAACGTCAGCGCCCTCGACACCATCCGTACGCTCGGGCTTCACGCGGCCTTCAACCTGCTGATGTTCAACCCCGACTCGACCATCGAGGACGTGCTGGGGAACGTCGCCTTCCTCGAGCAGCACGCGGACATCCCGCTCAACTGGTGCCGGACCGAGGTGTACTCGGGCACCCCGCTCGAGACCCGTCTCCGCGCCCAGGGCCGCCTGCTGGGCGACTACTGGGGGTACAACTACACGATCCGCGATCCGCGCGCCGAGGCGGCGTGCCGCGTGGCGATCACGGCGTTCTGGAACCGCAATTTCACGCTCGACGGCCTTCACCACCGCGCGATGTTCGTCGACTACGAGGTGCACCTGGTGGAGCACTTCGGCGGACCCCGCCCGGAGCTTCGGCAGCGCGCGCGGCAGTTCGTGCGCGACGTGAACCTCGACACCGCCCGTGCCCTCGACGGCATCGTCCGCTCCTGCCTCGGAGGCGCGCCCGCGGACCTGGGCGCCCTCGCCCGACACTGGGAGTCCCGGCTCGACCGCTCGGGCGCTCGTCTGGCCCAGGAGGGTCGGGCGCTGACCGCGGAGATCCGGGATGCCGCGGCGGGCCGCACGGTCGCCGCTTCGGGCTGGCGGCACGCGGCCCGGGCGGCGGCCCTCGCAGCCAGCGTGAGCCTCGCGGCGGGCTGCAGCGGCGATGCCGACGCCGTTCCCTCCTACGCATCGGAGATGGCGCCCGCCCCGGAGCTCTCCGTGCCGAAGCTCGGCGACGCGGCGGCGGTGAGCCCCACGCTCCTTCCGGTGCTCTCCGGCCACGCGCTGCCGACCCTCCTCCGGTTCGAGGTGGACGACGATGGGACCGTGATCGCCAGCTCCGTCGATGCCACCGGGCTCGCCGATGCCGAGCGCGACCGGGTGATCGCTGCAGTCACCGCCGCGCAGTTCCCGTCACCTGCGTGGGCGGCCCGGTACGAGGTCCGGGCGACCGACCTCGCTGCCCCGCCAGCTCCGGCTCCGGACTACACCCAGTTCAGCGAGACGGTCTCGGTCGCGCCGGGCACCGTGAGGATCGAGAAGGTGCCACCCAAGCCGGATGCCCCTTCTGCAGCCGAGATGGAAAATCGCATGCGGGTGATCCAGGCCATCGAGATGGCCGTGGGCCCGGGGGACGGCGTCGCGGTGGACCTGCTCGGGGACGAGGCCATGAAGAAGGCTCTTGCCGAGGCGGACCACGCGCGGGATTACACGCAGTTCAGCGAATCTGTCGGTCTTCCGGCGGCGGAGGTCCGCGTTGTCACGAAGGCTCGGCTCGAACTCCATACCCCGGTCGACGTCAATCTCTCGGATGGCGACCCGGCCGCGGTGGAGGTCGTGATCCAGCGGCGGGCTGGCACCTTCCGCGCCGCCACGGAGGAGGCCCTCAAGTCCAACCCGACGGTGTCGGGCCGGCTCGTGGTGGGCTGGACGGTGACGATGGGGCGGGTCCAGGAGGCTCACGTCGTGGACAACACCACCGGAGATGATCGGCTGGCGGCGAGCTTTCTGTCAGGCGTCCGCGGCACGCGCTTCGACCCGGGCACGAGCGGGGAGATCATCGCGACCTGGGACGTCTCCGCCGAGCCGGTCAAGCCCACGACGACGGGGAAGTAGGCGGGTGCTGGGAGGGGACATGGCCGGGTTCCTGCGGACGCTGTCGCTCGGTGTGCTCGGGTGCGGGGCCATCCTCGCGGGTGTCTGGGTCGTTCCGGCGGCCCAGGACTATCTGGCCTGGCGAGCGGTGCACCAGACGGACCGTCTCGATGGTTACCAGGCGTTCCTCTCGGCGCACCCCGATTCCCGGTGGCGCGGCGACGCGAGCATCCGGGCGGATGAGCTGGTCCAGGCAAAGCTCGACGCCGCGCTCGACCCGTTCCTCGCCGGTGCGAAGGGCAGCCCAGAGGGGAAGGCCGCGACCGCGGCGGTGATCCGGTCGGAGGGCGCAGGTGTGGGGCACGCGTTCATCGGCGTGAACCTGGTCGGAGACGATGGGCAGGCCGAGCGGGGGATCAACAAGGAGTTCAAGGCGAGCGTCGTCCGGAACGGGCTCTCCGGCATCCTCGGGCTGAGCACCTACCACGTGGCTTCAGACATGGGCATGCCGAGGCCGCCGCGTGCCCAGGTCACAGCGGAGGTCCTGTCCGACGGCGCCCTGCGGGTCACCTTGGAGTACAGCGGCAGTGTCCGCCTGACGCGGGAGTTTCCCGCGCCGCCCCCCTCGCCCCGCCACGGGCTCCCGAGCTATCAGTGGGACCAGGTCGCACAGTCGGACAGGGAGCGAGGGTGGTTGGGGAAGCAGGCGGGGGTGATCCTCGGCGTCCTCGGGCTCGAGGAGGAGGCAGGGCAATGACGCGGCGGATGAGGGGGGCGGCGGTGTTCGCTCACGTCCCGGCGACCGCGCCGAGCCGCTGCTGGGCGAGCCCGTGCTCCTGCCGGGTGAGCGGCGGGTAGAGCCAGGCCCCGAGGGCCGCCGCGAGCAGCACGACTCCGGGCACCGGGCCGAGCAGGACGAGGATCGCGAGCCGCGCGCTGTCGGGCTGGGTCGCGGCGCCCTCCACGTAGCCAGCGGCCTGCAGCGAGAGGCCGATGCCCCACAGCGTGAGCGCCAGCACGACCTTCTCCAGGAACGTCATCATCCCGTAGAACTGCCCGGTGCGCTCCACGCCGCCCTCGAGCCGGTCCAGTTCCACCACATCCGGGAGCATCGCCCAGGGGAGCACGTGCGCGGCGGCGACGCCGGGGCCTACGAGGCAGGCCAGGAAGATCGCGAGCGGGGCGTTCCCCGCGGGGACCAGCGCCAGGCCGATGAGCACGAGCGCCCAGGAGAGCATCGCGACCCCGTAGGCCGTGTGCTTCTGCATCCGCCTGGCCGCGAACACCACCACCGGCACGAACACCAGCGCAGAGAGCTGGATCGCCGCGAACAGGGCGTCCAGGAGCTCGGGGCGGTGCAGGTGGTGCTCCACGTAGAAGGGAACGAGGGAGCCGAGGGCCGAAACGACGGTCCACGAGGCGCAGAACTGCGCCACCACGCGACGGTATGCGCGGTTCTTCAGCACCGTCCACATCGAGGGGCTCGCCTTCGGGGGCGCTGCGGGGTCTCGCCCCCGGGTCACTCCGACCACGAGCAGCAGCGGCGGGACCACGATCGCGCCGAGCACCAGGCCGGCGGTGCGCCAGGAGTACTGGTGCGCGAGCATCGGCATCAGCACGCCCGCCACGATGCCGCCGACCATCGACCACGCCATCCGGGTGCCGTTCAGCCGCGTGCGCTCGTCGTAGTCGGGCGTCAGGCCCGGCGTCATCGCGCCGTAGGGGATGACCACGGCGCTGTAGGCGGCGTTGTAGACGAGCAGCAGGACCGTGTACCCGACCACCGCACCCACGCCGCTCCAGGGCAGGCCCCAGAAGGTGGCGGCGAACGTGACGGCGAACGGGATGCTCCCGCCGAGCACCCAGGGCCGGCGGGCACCCATGCGGGTGACCGTGCGGTCGGAGAGCCAGCCGATCAACGGGTCGGCGAAGGCGTCCCAGCCCTTGCCGATGAACAGCACGGTGCCTGCCCAGCCGGGCGAGAGCCCCGCGCCGTCCACCAGGTACTTGAGCAGGAAGAACATCATCGCGGTGTTCGCGACCGCGATGGAGAAGGCGCCGACGCCGTAGCCGTGGCGCAGACGAGCAGGGAGGGGTTCAGACATGGGGAGTAGCCTCGCCGACCCACAAAGCACGGCGCGTGCCAGCCTGCGGAAGCCGAATGTGTCGTCCCGGGTGGACGATGTGTAAACCGGGGTGGACACATCGGGCTGGCATGGCGATTGCTTTGGGAGGGAATCGAGGTGCACCGTGTTTCTCCTTCCCTTTCTTGCGCTGGCCCACGCCGCTGTCCCCCCGTCGTCCACGCTCACCGGCACAGCCGGTACCCTCAGCTGGGCCGTCTCGGCCTCCGGTGGGGGGGTCACGATCGACGGGCGCTCGCCGAAGTGGACCGTACACCACGTCGCGGCGGCGGATCTCAAGCCGATCCACACCGAACGCTCGGACTCGGCCGGAGCGCGTGTGACGGTGGACTACACGGCAGCGGGCGCTGTCGTCCACTCGGGCAGCAGCGAGAAGTCGGTCTCGGGCGCGGACATCTGGGATGGTGACACGGTCGACATCCGGCTCGGACAGAGCGTGGCCGGGGGGCACGCCGACGTGAGCTTCCACGCGCTGGACCCCGCCTCGGGCTCGCTCTACGGCTTTGAAGCGCGAAAGGTGGCCGACACCACCTGCGGCGCCGCGGCCTGCACCCAGGTGCACATGGTGATGACCGGCGTGTACCGCTACGTCGGGCCGAGCTGGGACTACTGGTACGGTGCGGACGGCCGGCTGCTCCGGTTCCAGGGCCCCATCGGGACCTTCGCCGCGGCGGGTGCACAATGAGCGCCGCCCATCGTATCGGGGCCGTCCTCGCCCTCTCCGTCACGCTCGGCGCCACCTCGGCAGCCGCGGCCGAGCCGACGGGGCCCTACCTCTGGACGCGTGCCCAGCTTGGAGCGGGCGGGGCGCCCCTTGGCCTCCTCGGCGATGTCCGCATGCAGGTGCGCGCGCCGATCTGGCACAGCGACTCGTTCCTGCTCCAGGACAACTACGTGGGGGCGGGGCTGCGCGTCGCGGCGTCGCCCGCGTTCGTGGAGGGCGGACCGCGGCTCTCCATCGCGCCCGTCGCCTTCTTCGATCTCGACGTCCAGGGCTCTGTCCATCGCTACTTCGACGACGGGCTCGGGTTTCTGCCCTACGACAGCACCTCCGGCAAGCTCGAGTCCGAACGCGACGCGCGCGCTGCGGACTCCTTCGGCTCCACCGCATGGACCCTCACGGCCACGCCGACCCTGAAAGCGCAGCTCGGACCCGTCATCGTGCTCGACTCCGTCGCCATCGAGGCCTGGCACGTGGAGATGCCGAGCGGGATGACGGCGCCGTACGTGTACGAGCCGTTCCGCGATCTGGTGATCGGGTGGGACGACGTCGTCATCGAGCACCAGCCCGCCATCATCCTCACGCCGTGGAAGGGGGACGACAACAAGCGCAAGCTCTGGATCGGCGCGACCATGCGGGACCGGTACGCGCTCGTCTCGCACGATCGGAGCATGGCGGTCGGAGGGATGGCCATCTTCCGCCCGGGCTCGCGATCTGCGGCGATGCCCACCCTCGTGGTGCAGGTGCTTCCCTACGTGATCGACGCCGACCGCGTGGGCGGGGTGCCGAACATCCAGGGGGCGTGGGTCTGGAAGATGGAGAACCCGTTCAAGCCGACCGGGGAGCTTCACTGACGAGGCGGAAGCTGACCCACGGCATCCGGAAGAAGGGCTGCAGTCCGGCGCGACTCGCACACCGGCAGTCGTCGGCCTCGTCGCCCCAGGTGCCGCCGCGCACCACGACCTGGCCCTCCTGGTAGACCGAGGTCGTCCACTCGCGCATGCCACCGGCGGTGTCGAGCACCCCGTAGACCGAGCAGTCGACAGGGTAGTCGCCCGCTGCTGCTGGCCGCGGCGCGCCCGGGCGGGACTCGCGCATGTGGCACCACGTGGCGTCGAAGCGGTTGCCCCAGGGCCAGAGGCGCCCGTCGACGCCGCGCGACGCCTTCTCCCACTCCTCCTCGGTCGGCACGCGCACCACGCGGCCCTCACGGCGGGAGAGCCATCGGGCGTAGGCCGCGGCGTCCGCGAGGGCCACTCCCATGACCGGCCACCGCGGATCCCAGCCTTCGGGCAGGCTCCACCGGCCGTCCGCTCCGCGCGCCCAGTAGCGGCTGCGGCTGCCGAAGAGCCCGACCTCACCCGGGCAGTGCTCGTCCGCCTCGTCGGGGGGGAGGTCGTCGAGGAACTGCCGGTAGTCGGCCGAGAGCACGCATGTCTTGAGCACGAACCGGTCGCCGACGAACGGCGAGCAGGCGGCGATCGGGTTGCGGGCAGCGGGGTCACCGCCCATCCGGAAGGTGCCGGCCGGCATCACGCACCAGCCGGGGCCGATCTCGGCTTCGGTCCACATCCGGACGCTGGCGCGGTGATGGTCCAGTCGACCGAGCCCGACCGGGTAGTGCAGGGGCGCCTTGCCCGGCGCCTCCACCGTCACCACCCAGGAGCCCGGGTCCAGCGGCAGGTTCTCCAGCGGCAGTCGCTGCTGCGTGGCCGCGCCGGGGATGGGATCGGAGCCGGCCTCGACGAACCCGGCGATGGTCGCCGTCGCCCCCGGGGCGTTCGTCGTGAGCGAGAGTCGGCCGGGGGCGCGCAACCGGCTGGCGAGCCGGTGGGCGGCGCTGCCCGGCAGGCCCCCATCGAGGCGCAGGGTTGCATGCGCGGCTGCGACGGGATCTCCCGCGGCCTCTGCGGCGAGCAGGCGCTCCCCCCAGGCCTCGGCGACCAGATCGAGGGACTCGGCCGGGTCGGAGGCCAGGTGGCGCGCGGCCGCCAGGGCGTCGAAGCAGTCCGTCATCGTGTCCAGCCGCTCCACGCTCAGCGCCCGCACCCTGTCCTCGGCCTCGCGGATCTGCCGCTTGTCCGTGGCGGGGGCGTACGTCGGGACCTTCGCACGGAGCACGTCCACGACGCGCTCCTCCTCGGCCCGACGCCGCGTGAGCTCCCGGGCACGCACGAGGGCGGCACGCGCCTCCTCGAGGCAGAGGCGGGCCGCGGCATCCGCATGCTCCGCAGCGGCGACCTCCTGGATGAACGCGTCGATGGACTCGCAGATCGAGGCCGCAGTGGGCCGGTCCTCGGGTGACGAGGTCGCTGCGGCGATCCACCTGGCGACCCCCGGGGCGAGACCTGGGATGCTGGGGACGGCGAGGGTCAGGGTGCGGTCGATCCACGCGCCGACCGATTCCTCGTGCCGGCGCGTTCGCAACTCCCGGGCGGCACAGAGCTCCCACGCGATCACGCCGAGCGCGTAGATGTCGCTCTCGGGCGTCGGAGGGCCGCCCCGCAGGCGCTCGGGGGCCGCGTATCCAGGGTGGCCGGCGACATCGGGCGAGGCGCCCCAGTCGCAGAGCCAGATCGCGTCCTCCGGTCCGACGAGCACGTTGCCGGGATGGACGTCTCCGTGCGCCAGCCCGCGGCTGTGAGCATGGGCCAGGGCGGAGGCCAGCGTCCGGATCGCTGCCAGCCGCTCGGTGAGGGGCGGTGGGTTCAGCCGCAGGCGCTCCCCCTCATCGACCAGGGTGCGCTCCGATCCCCACCGGAGCTCCAGGAAGAGCCGTCCCTCCAGATCAGTCACTCGGTAGAGCGGGAGTACGGCGGGATGCTCGAGCCGCGCCGTCGCCACGGCCTCTGCCATCAGCGCGTCGCGAGCCTCCTCGACCGATGATCGGGAGGCCTTCACCGCCACATCGCGGCCCAGCCTCGGGTCCCGGGCGAAGAAGACGAGGGCCGTCCTCCCGCTCGCGACCGCGCGCACCTCGGTGAGTCCCAGCGCGGCGGGGAGTCCTCCGTCCGCCCGCTGCGCTGGCTGGCAACCCGGGAGCAGCGTGTCGAGCCAGTCGCCCAGCGGATCGGTCATGCGTTCTCCCAGCGAGCGAGCAGACGGTGGAGCCACTGGCGGGAGACCCCGAGTCGCCGGGCGGCGGCCGCCTTGTTCCCGTGGCAGGCTGCGAGTGCCGTGTGAACGCGGGCCTGCTGGGCGAGGGTCATCGCCTCGGCGAGGGGGCCATCCGCCGGGGACGCGACGGGCTCCATCGCTGCGCCAGGCGGGGGCTCTTCCCAGCGGGGCGTGACCGGCGCCCTGGGGGCCGGGGCGGCGGGGACTGCCGCGACGCTGGGCGCGGCCTCGGGGGCCAGCACCTCGGACGGCCTGTAGGGCACCACCGAGCCCTGCAGGCCGGCGACGTCCACCAGTTGCACCCTGTCCGCGGAGCGCACCAGGGCTCGCGCGATCGCCCCCCGGAGCGTGTTGGAGAGCTCGCGTACGTTCCCCGGCCAGTCCGCGGCCTGAAGCCAGCGCACCGCATCTGGATCGATGTCGAGGGAGGGCGCGCCTGGGAGCTCGGCCAGGGATCGGGCCAGGAGGTGCTGCGCGAGCGCGGGGATGTCCTCCCGCCTGTCGCGCAGCGGCGCGACGCGGAGCACGCAGGCGGCGAGCCGGTGGTACAGGTCGGCCCGGAAGTAGGTGCGCGCGTCGGGATCGTCCACTGGTCGGTGCGTCGCGGCGACGATGCGCCCGCCAAAGTGGAGCTCGCGGTCGCCCCCCAGCCGCATGAAGGTGTGCTCCTGCAGGAGTCGCAGGAGCTTCACCTGCACGCGCGCGGAGAGCTCACCGACCTCGTCGAGGAAGAGCGTTCCCTCGCCGACCGTCTCCAACATCCCCTCCTTGCGCCGGTCCGCGCCCGTGAACGCCCCCCGCTCGTGGCCGAAGAGCAGGCTCTCCGCCAGATCGTCGGGGATGGCACCGCAGTTCACCGCGACGAACGGGCGCGCCGAGCGGGGGGAGAGCGCATGGAGCGCGCGCGCGATCGACTCCTTGCCGGTGCCGGTCTCGCCGAGGATGAGCGCGGGCCAGGGCATCGGCGCAAACGCCCGCACGGCCGCCGTGACGCTGCGCATCTGGGGGCTGGCCCCGATCAGGCCCTCGAGCGCGGCGGGGCCCTGTGCCGGGGCGGTGCGCCGATCGAGGAAGGGGGCTGCGAGGTCGCAGAGCGCGGCAAGCGAGACACGGGCGTCGGGATCGAAGCGCGCGGCGGTGGCCGGGTCTGCCAGGTACAGGACCGCCGTGGTGCCGATCGGCAGGCACCCGACAGAGCGCAGGGCCGCTGCCTGGATCGACGCTGCGCCTCGGAGCGACTCCTCGATGCGGGCGTCGTCGCTGAACGCCGGGCGGCGCTCGGTGAGCACGCGCGTGACGAGGCTCTGCGACATGTTCAGGGGCGTGCGCACCGCCTCGCCGAGCGCGACCGCCGCCGAAGGGGTGCCGTGCCCCGCGATCGCCGCCACGCTCGCGCCTTCGCCGATGGGGCCGGTCCACGCGACAGCCCAGACCTCCGGGGCGCCTGTCAGCGCGCGGGCCACCACCACGAGGTGGTCGAGCACCTCGGGCAGGGTGGCGCAGGCCAGGAGGCCAGGAACCTGTCGTTGTGCCCAGGCGAGCGCGGCCGCGGTTCGGGCCAGTCGGGTGAAGGCGTCGCTCACCTTGTCGGCCAACGGGCCGTCGACAGTTGCGACGCGGACGACCAGATCCTGGAGAGGTGTGGGTAGCACCGGCACAGTCTATGGGAGCGCCGCGGGTGTGTCCACGATCGGAGACGGTCTCGTCGGCACGGGGCTTGCGATAGGTCCACTCGGAGTCCCGATGCTCACCATCTCCCCTGTTCGCGGCAAAGCCGACCTCCGCACGTTCCTGGACATGCCGCTCCGCCTTCACCGCGCGGAGCCCGCCTGGGTCCCACCGTTGCAGCCCTGGCTGCGCCAGCGGCTCTCGCCCGGCAACCCGTTCCTGCGTGAGGCCACGCTGAACCTCTACATCGCGCGGCGCGACGGCGAGCCCGTGGGCACGATCTCCTCGCTGCGTGACCCGCGCCACGAGTCGGGGCGGGGCGAGGCGGTCGGCTTTTTCGGCTTCTTCCACTGCGTGGACGACGTCGAGGTGGCGCGCGCGCTCCTGGACCGGGCGGAGGCCGACGTGCGGGCCTGGGGGCTCCCGATGATGCGCGGCCCGCGAAACCTCACCCGGGTGGAGGAGGTGGGGCTGACCGTGGAAGGCTTCGACGTGCCCTGCCCGCTCCTCGCCGGGCATCATGGGCGGTGGCAGGCGCCGCTCGTGGAGCAGTTCGGCTTCCAGAAGCACCACGATCATCTCGCCTACGACGTGCAGCTCTATGCAGACGGCGTCGCCCGGCCCCTCCCCGAGAACCTCGCGGAGCGGGCCGCGGCCGTCTCCATCCCCGGCCTCGAGATCCGCACGATCCGCTGGCGTAGCATCCGCGCAGATCTCCACCTCGCCTACGAGGTGTTCGTCGAGGCCTTCCGGGGCGTGCCGGACAACGTCCCCATGCCCCGCGCCCAGTTCATGAACCTGCTCGGCGGCGTGCTGCTGCTCACGGACCCCCGGCTGATGCAGCTTGCGCTCGTGGACGGCCGGCCGGCCGGCTTCGCCATCTGCGTGCCGGAGCTCAACGAGGCGATCCGCGCAGCCCGCGGGCACCTCCTGCCCACCGGCTTTGCACGACTGCTCTACGCGACGCGCAGCATCCAGACGGCGAGCTTCAAGCTCCTCGGGGTGATGCCCGCCTTCCGCGCATCCGGCCTCCACGCCCGGCTGATCGCCGCGAGCATCGAGGGGGTACGCGCTGCGGGGTACCGACGCCTGGAGGCGAGCCTCATCGACGAGCGCAACGGGCCCATGCGGCACGTGGTGGAGTCTGCGGGCATGGAGGTGTACCGGCGCTACCGCGTGTACGAGCGCCCGGTGCTCCCGGCGTAGGCGCGCCGCTACACATCGCAGCCTGCGGGATTACCCGGTGGGGATGCGGCGCCTCCCCATCACGGTCATCCTGCTCGGCCTGACGAGCTTCTGGACGGACGCTGGCTCGGAGATGATCTTTCCGCTGCTGCCGGTGTTCCTCACGACCACGCTCGGGGCCTCGCCCACGTTCCTCGGGACCGTGGAGGGGGCTGCGGACCTCGTTGCCAGCATGCTGAAGCTGGTGGCCGGGCGGCTCTCGGATCGGCTCGGGATGCGCAAGCCGCTCGTCGTGGGCGGGTACGGCATCGCGGGGGTGATGCGCCCCCTCGTCGCCTTCGCGACCGCGCCCTGGCACGTCCTTGTCGTACGCCTGACCGATCGCGTGGGCAAGGGCGTTCGTGGCGCGCCGCGTGACGCCTTGATCGCAGACGCCGCGCCCGAGGGCATGGCGAGCCGGGCGTTCGGCTTCCACACCGCGATGGACCACGCGGGCGCCGTGGTGGGGCCGCTGATCGGCGCCGCACTGCTCGCGTCCGGCATGCCCATGCGCACGATCTTCCTGTGGGCGGCGCTGCCGGGGGCGCTCGCCCTGGTGACGACCCTGTTCGTGCCGGAGACCGCGCCGCCGGTGAAGGTCGTGCCGGCCGCGCCCACGCTCGGCCCCATCGCCGCGCTGCCGACTCCATTCTGGCGCTTGCTGCTGATCTTCGCACTGTTCGGGCTCGGAAACTCCTCCGATGCCTTCCTCCTCCTGCGGGCGAAGGAGCTGGGCGTTCCGGCCGTGAGCATCCCGATCCTGTGGAGCGCCTTCCATGTCAGCAAGGTGGGCTGGTCCGCGATCGGCGGAGCCCTGGGAGACAGCCTCCCCAAACGCCACACGATCGTGGCGGGATGGGCCGTGTACGCGCTGGTGTACCTGCTGTTCGCGTTCGCGCAGGCACCCTGGCAGATCTGGTGCCTGTTCCTGCTCTACGGTGCCTACTACGGCCTCACGGAGCCCGTTCAGAAGGCGCTGGTGCGGGAGGTGGTGCCCGTGGAATTCCGGGGCAGCGCTTTTGGCTGGTACAACTTCGTGATCGGCGTGATGGCGCTCCCCGCCTCCCTGCTGGTCGGCGCGATCTGGCAGGCGGCGGGCCCGTTCGTGGCGTTGGCGACCGGGGCGGGGCTCGCTGCTGCGGCTTCCGCTTCACTGCTGGTCTGGAAGGAAGGGAGCCCGGCCGGCTGACCCGCCCTGCGCTACCTCCTCCTTCGCCCCAGTCCCATCGCCAACAGCCCTGCGATCCACACGCCAGCGGCGCCACCCGACTCCGTCGTGCCGCAGGCGCACCCGCCCGGTTTCTCCGGCCCGGTGTCTCCGGAGCCTCCCGTGTCCCCCGTGTCTCCCGTGTCTCCCGTATCCGCCGGTGTACAGGCCGAGGCATCCGCGCCCAGGCAGAAGCGCACCTTGGTCGAGTTGTCCGCGAGCGTGGGGTTCACCCCCATGAAGTAGTAGGTGCCCGCCGGAAGCTCCCCGAGGTCCACGATCCCGGCCACGGACTCGGGCTCGGCCAGCAGCCCGTTCACCTGCTCGTCGGCGTCGGTGCCCCAGAGCTGGAACACGACGTCGGGCGCGTCGGCGTCGAGCCCGAATTGCACGTCGCCACCGTCCCACTTGAGCTTGTAGTAGGTGGTCGCCAACGGGTAGAAGCGTTGATCGTCGTCGAGGGCGCTGGCGCTGTCCTCGAACAGCGGCGGGCCGATCTCCGGGGCGAAGTCGTAGCCCTCGTCCATGCCACCCGCGAGCTTGCCGGTGCGCAGGTTCCAGGCTGCAAAGTCGACGAAGTCGGTCGAGAGGTCGACCCGTGAGTCGAGCGCGGCGAGGAGGTCCTCCCCGTCGGCGGTGCCGTCCAGGTAGTCGATCATCCAGTCGTCGCCGTAGCGGTCCGTCACGAAGGTCCACCAGAGGCAGGTGGCGTAGGCGAAGGTCGGCACCGGTCCGGAGGGCGGCACGTTGAGCGAACGACCCGTGTCTTCGAGGTACGCAGCCGCAAACCAGATGAAGTCCTCGCTCGCGGGGTCGAAGAAGCGCTCGGCCCAGGTGGCCGTGCCCTCTGCGTACCAGCTGTCCTCCCCGCTGTTGTACGCCGCCTGCTCGGCGTGGAAGAGCTCGTGGGAGGTGAGCGTGCTCACCGCGCTCTCCACGTCGGAGTAGCCGTAGTTCTTGAAGTCGTTCTCCATGACGAAGTAGCCGGAGCAGACGTCGTCCGTGTTGCAGTGCTCCGGGGTGTAGGCGCCGTCGGCGTCACCGCCGAAGTCCACCAGGTACACGTCCATCGCGTCGGAGCCGCCCGCGCCGTCGTCGGAGACCAGCGGGCGGAACCCGAAGTCCTCGTACGTGGCGAGCACGTCTTCCGTGTAGGTCCCCACGAGCTCGGCGAAGTCCGGCAGGCCGTTGCCGTCGGCGTCGCCCGACTTGACGACGTTCGGGCCGTCGGTGCTGTACCACACCCGCGCGAACCCACCGGGGCTGTCGAGGTAGGTCACGACATCGGAGCCGTCGAAGCTGTAGGCCCCGCCCTCGGTGGGGCGGGCGTGCGCGAGGGGCAGGAGGGCGAGGAGGAGGGCCATGCGGGCCATGTATCCGGAGGGCGCGGGGATACCGCCTCAGTTCCAGCGTTCTCACCCGTCGGCCGCTCCGCCGTCCTGCTCATTTCTAATCCGGGACCCCGCGCCAGACGGGATAGAAGGCGGGATGCTCACAACCCTCTTCCTCCTCGCCTGCACCGGCAAACCTGTCGACGACACCGGGACCCCGCTGGACACGAGCGACTCGGGCTCGACCGATGCCGTGTGCGAATCGCCGACCGACGTCCCCTGTGTGGACGCGATGATCCTCGATCTCTCGCTGCACGACGACAAGGTGAGCGACGGCGCGGTCGAGACCACCGTGGACGGCACCGACTTCGTCACGACCGTGGATGCGTCTGCCGGGGGCGCCTCGTCGGCCTCGAAGAAGGCGTGGGTCTACGTCAAGTTCAACACGGACGGCGCGACGCGCGTCGACATCGACGACGACAGCGCGCTCGAGTCGATGGACTGGGACATGTCGCTGCGCCGCTTCATCGTCCGGCTGAACGGCGGGGACACCGGGCCCTCCTGCGTGGGCGTGGCCGCGGTCGGTGGGGGTGCCACCTATGAGAGCATCACCTCCGTCCCCGAGGGAACCACCTACGAGATGGACGACTACTACAACGACCAGTGTGAGCTCCAGGATGACAACTCCGGCCTGCCCGGGAGCCCGGACGTCGCGATGGGCGGATGGTGGGGGTACGAGAACTGCCTCACGACGACGATGCAGCCGTACCTGATCCAGCTCGCCGACGGACGGGTGATCAAGCTGGTCGTGGAGGCCTACTACCCGCCTGCCGACCAGGACGAGTGCAACTCCACGGGGACGACGACCGCCGAGGGCGGCTACTACACGCTCCGCTGGGCGCAGTTGTAGCTGCGGCCTCGCTTGCCGGGGCCGTCAGGCCCACGCCGGGCCGCAGAACGGCCGTGCGACCCTGCTCTCAGTACGGGACGACAGCTCGCCCCGGGGCGCTGCTCTTGCCGTCCTGCGTGTGGCAGGTGCTGCAGTCCCCGTCGGTCTGCGCTCCGGCCATGTCGCGGGTGATCCCGTTGTACTCGAGCTGAACGGTGTAGGGCGTGGAGATGCGGTCGTTCGAGTAGAAGTTCCCTGCGGAGTTGGTCGTCAGCTCCGTCAGGTTCCCGTCGGCGTCCGTGATCCGGACGGTCACGCCCGAGATGCCGTTGCAGTCGTCCGGGTCGTGGATGGCGCCCATGATGGTGCCGGCGATCTTGTAGTTCGGACCTTCTCCGCGGTCGTGGCACTCGATGCAGGCCTGGCCGGGGTTCATCTTGGACGAGCCGTGGTTCCCCTGGGTCCACTCGGAGCCCGTGGAGCACGTGCCGTCGTGCGAGGTGTCGAAGCCACCTCCGCCGGTCTCGCTGTCCGTGGGGGAGGAGTCGTTGGGCTGGCCGCTGTCGCCCTTGGTGCCCGTGCAGGCCGCGAACAGGAGGGAGAAGAGGATCGGGAGACGCATGGGTAACC
Source organism: uncultured Pseudomonadota bacterium (assembly GCA_903875225.1). Taxonomy (GTDB): domain Bacteria; phylum Myxococcota_A; class UBA796; order UBA796; family SXON01; genus CAIUMM01. The sequence continues at coordinate 28,416 of CAIQVJ010000097.1, read as the reverse complement.
TCACCGCTGGTTGGTAATCGGCCCAGTGACCGATGCCAGCCTCCTCACGAACTTCTCACCGACACGGGTCCCCGGCTGCGTGGCCCCCGCCGTCCAGGGGCATCCCGCCGATCGGCTTGCCGTTCAGCGCGGCGACCTCCAGCTCCATGCGGGTGTTCGAGGCGTCTCCGGGGCCCGCGACCGGCATGGTGCTGCCGTACCCGACCGGGAGGAGCCGGGTGCAGGCGACCCCTGCATTCACCAGCTGGTGCGCCAGGGTGAGCGCCCGGGCCTCCGACCGGGCCTGCGCCTCGGGCTTCCCATCGTCCACGTGGGCCTCCACGCGCAGGGTCGAGACATACGTCTTGCTCGCCATCCACGCCGCGACGGCAGCGACCGTCTCCGCGTCGAACGCGCCGTCTGTCGGGGCCAGCGCGGGGAGCAGCTGGTTGTGGTCCATCGTGACGATGGGGGGCGCGGCGAGCGCGAGGCCGAGGAGGAGCAGCATGCGATCAACATATGCGCAGATCGGAGCCCGCGTCGCGAACCAGGGGGGGCGGGCCTGAAAAGCAGGACAGCCGGCCCGTTGCCGGACCGGCTGTCGAGTTTGGTGCGGAGGAGGGGACTTGAACCCCTACGGGAGTTACCCCACCAGGTCCTGAGCCTGGCGCGTCTGCCATTCCGCCACCCCCGCGAGTGTGGGAACGCGCCGACCTAAGGTGCCGCAGCCGGTGCGTCAAGCCGCCAGATCCCGGTATGGTTGGCGCTGTACACACGACGCGCATCGCGAAGCAGCAGCCGGTCGAGCTGTTCCGCGGGTGCCCGGAACTGCTCGTTGTAGGTCCGCTCGTCGAGGAACCGGTAGGTCTTTCGCACGGTGGGCAGGTCCCCCACGACCAGCCAGCGAATACCCTGCTCGTAGAGCGCATGCAGGGCGTCGTCGCCATGCAGCGCGAGCCAGTACCGCGTGGGAACGTGATCCTCCACGGAGCCCAGCACGTAGGGCTGGTCGACGTAGTAGCAGCCCCAGGAGCCCAGCAGGGCGACCGGATCGTCGTTCGGGATCCAGGCGCGGGCGTAGCGGAGCGCGGGCCAGAGCGGGAGCTCACGGGTGAGGTACGTGTCTGCGTCCTCCCGGCCGGTCACCACCGCGGCTTCGGACGCCGCGCGGGTCCAGGCGGGCGCCAGGTTTGCTGGGAGCGACCCGAGCAGCAGCGCCAGCCACGCTGCGCGGGGCAGTCGGGCTGTCCCGAGCAGCAGCGCCGCGACCCCGAGCGCAGGGAGCAGGTAGCGGAGGATCTGGGCGCCGAGCGCCCACACCAGGAACCCCACCATCGAGATCGCGGCGAGTCGGCGCGCGGTGTGTCCTGCCCGATCGCTCGAGAACACGGGGGCGGCGAGCAGTCCGAGCCACAGCAGCGAGAGGCGCCCGTAGAACACCATGGTGTCGGGCTCCGCATGAAAGAGCACGTTGAAGGGAAGCAGGAGCGCATCGGTCCAGGCGTGGCCCAGGCCGTATTTCTGCGGGTAGACGAACACGAAGTCCAAGCCCGGCACGGGGGGCCACCCTGCGAACGGGAACAAGGGGTGCGCGCCGAGCGCCGCGTTTCGCAGCCACCAGGGGAGCACCGGGATCGCGGCCAGCGCCAGCGCCAGCCCGAGCCGGCGGCCCTCCGAGCTGCGGCGTTCGGCGCCCGGCGCCCCGTGCCGGTCGTCGCCCGGGTCACCCCGGGCGACATCCCAGGCAGCGATCCCGAACAGCGCGAGGCACACAGGCGCTGCCGTGTACTTGCAGGCGAACGCGAGGCCGGCGTGCAGCGCCATGAGCCGCCAGCGCCGCGTGAGCAGGGCGTCCGTGGCGCACACGAGCCACAGGGCGGTCGGCAGATCGTTGTAGGCGATCCCGGCCTCGCGCACCACGGACCAGGATCCGGCGAGCGCCAGCACCGCGACCCACCCCTGCCCGGCCCGCGCGCACACCAGGGCGTGCACTGTCGCCAGCAGCGTGAGCACCACCCCGAGGTGCCACAGTCGGCAGGCGGCCTCTCCGCCAACGCCCTCGCCTCCGAGCGCGTAGGAGGCCACCGCGACGAGCTGCAGGGGCAGCGGGCGAGCGGCCTCCGGCAGCATGACGCTCACCGGCAGGGTGCCGTGGTGGGCCAGGAGGCGGGGCAGCGCCAGCAGGTAGGAGAGCTCGTCCGTGTCGGTGGCCGGGGAGAGCGCGTCGAACAGCGCGGGCAGGAGCAGGATCGCTGTTGCTCCGACAAGGATCGCCAGCGAGCGCCCGCCGCCCGATGGCCGCGCCCTGGCCCATGTGGTGAGCGTCGGCACCGACGGCAGGGCGGCGAGCGCCACGCCCGCGAGGACGGCGCCGGCGCCGACGCGGTCACAGCGGCCCAGCGCGAAGAGCGGGAACAGCAGCGCGGCGTGGGCCCCGATGCCAATCGCCAGCGCGTGCCCCGGGGCGGCGGGTCGATCGAGCAGGGCGGGCGCGAGGCGCCGCAGGATCGTGGCCCCGAACGCCATCTGCGCTGCGAGCACGCCGATGGCCACGGCTGCCGCCCGTGCGGCGACCGCCGCGGCGGCGGGCGTCGCCACGGGGTCCGCGATCAGGCATGCACCGGCAGCCACGAGGGCGACCAGGAGCAGTGCAGCCCGGCGCGTCTGGCTCACGAGGCGCTGGCTTCTATGGTTTCCGCCACGCAGCGCGCCTTGCCGCTCCGCTTGGCGGCGTACATCTGCGCGTCTGCGTGGTGGAGCAGAACGTCGAACCTCCCACCCGCCCCCTGCACGGTGAGCACACCGACGCTGAAGCTCACGGGCCATCCGTAGCGCACCATGGCCCGATCCAGGCCTTCGCGCATGCGGTTGGCGAGGCCCACCCCCTCCTCGCTGGTCATCCCCGGGAGCAGGACCGCGAACTCGTCACCGCCCAGCCTCGCCAACACGTCCTGGGCCCGCATCGAGGCCTGCAGCTCCCGCGCGATCTGGATCAGCAGCGTGTCCCCTGCGGTGTGCCCCTGGCTGTCGTTTACATTCTTGAACCCGTCCACGTCCATGTACAGCATGGTCAGCACCTGGTTCCGGTCGAGCTCGATCTGTGTCGCGACCTGGAACGTGCGCCGGTTCGGCAGGCCGGTGAGCGGGTCGGTGGATGCGAGGCGACGGGCGTCATCCAGGGAGTGGCGCAGCGAGCGCAGCAGGTACACGACGATGAGCACGAACGCGAAGTGGATCGCGCCGTTCCAGACGAGGAACCACGGGTGTTGGAAGTCGTAGAGCTGGTCGAACGCGTCGGCCTCCGTCCAGGCCGACGTCATCAGGACGCCGACGGCAGCGCCCAGGAGACCATTGCCGAACCAGGCGGCGACCGCCGCGGGGATGACGTAGAACACCGCGAGCGAGAGGCCGGGCGCGAGCGCCTTGTCCACGATGTCGAGCGCCACGGCGAACACCACTCCCTGGAGGATGAGCAGCGAGCTGCGGACCGCGGGCTGGGTGACGTTCACTCCGCGGCATGATGCCACAGGCAGGGCCCTCCCGTCGGAGCGGGAGCCTCCCCGAGCGGGCGACCGAGGCGGCGGGCCCGGCGCGACCCAGCCCTACTGCGGCTCCTGCGGTTCGTCCCAGGCGGGCGCGACGGGAGGAACGATGGGTCGCGACGGAGCGTCGTCCTGCATGGCCTGGGGCGCGCCGGCCTGACCCGGCGGGGGGTATGCCTTCTCTGCAGCGCGGGTCACCGCCTCCACGCGCTCGTCCACGGCGCGAATCCGCTCGTCGACGTGGTCGCGGCCACCCTTGACCTCCAGCTCCACGAGCAGGAGCCCGAAGCTGTACTCGGTCTGCCGACACGCGTCGGGGTCGATCTGCCGGGCTGCCCGCTCGAGCCGCGGTTCCCAGCGCTCGGTGTAGACCTGTCCGGCCAGCTTTCGAGCGGCCTCGCGCTGTCCTTCCTTCCAGAGCGCCTTGACCTCTGCGAGCCCGTTCACGACGAGGTCACCCTCCTCCTTCCAGCCATGGAGCTCGGGCGAGAGCGGCACTTCGGGCGGCTTGGAGCAGGATGCCAGCACCCCCACGGCCACTGCCCAGAAGGGCGCCCGCATCATCCGCCCGCCCAGCGTCGCCAGGCCTCGGCCTCTTGATCGGGCGTCCGTCCTTCCCGGTAGGAGAATCCGGCCATGGCCTCGAGCCCGGTGCGGGCGGCATCCGCCACGTCGGGATCGTGGTCCAGCAGCGCGGCTGCGAGGTAGCGCGCGCTGTCCCGACCGCAGGCCGCCTCGGCCCGGACGATCTTCTGGCGGAACGACGTGCCGCGGTAGGTGCCCTTCGGATCGGTGAGCGCAACGTCCAGATCGGCGAGCGCCGAAGGGTCCTTGAGCTGGATCAGCGCGTCGAGCGCGGCTGCGTGTACGAGCAGCGCGGGGTCGGTGAGCCCCCGGACGACCTTGCCGGTGAGGGCCTTGTCGCCGCGGTCTCCGAGCGCCTCCATCACGGCGGAGCGCACCATGGCGTCCTTGCTGTCTGCGAGCGCGACGAGGGTGGTGCGGGCGTCCTCGCTCGGGTTCGGGCCGAGCGAGCGGATCAGCACCCAGCGCTGCTGCGGGTCGAGGTCGGGCGCCTTGAGCCGGACGAGCACGGCCGAGGTGGCCTCCGGCGCCATCAACCTGCGGTACGCCGCCTCGCGCAGGCCGACGTCTTCGGTGATGTTGGCGGCGATCGCGGCGTCTGCGGGCACGTCGGCGAGGGCGCGGAGGGTGAGTCCGAGCCAGATGAGCATCATTTCTTCACCTGGAGCTTGAGGACCGTCTTGCCGACGCCGATGGTGTCGCCGGTGCGGAGCCGCCCGACGGGGGTGCGCTTGCCGTTGTGGTAGGTGCCGTTGGTGCTGCCGAGGTCCCGCAGGAAGATCATCTCCCGGCCGAACACCTCGATGACGGAGTGCCGACGGGAGACCTCCCCGTCGGAGAGCGGCACCTCTCCGGCGCGGCGACCGATGTGCACGTTCCCGCGGGTGAACCGGTAGACCTTGCCGATGTCCTGGCCCGCGATCACCTCGAGCACGGCGTTCAACCCCGGGGGCAGGCGGAGCTCCTGGCCGATCACGTCGGCCGGACCGCGGGTGCGATCTCCGCTGCCGCCCAGCTCCACCAGCTCTTCATCGAGGAGCCATGCGAGGTTGGCCTCGCTCGTCCGACCCGGCTCGGCGAGCGCGGATGCAGCGGCGGCTTCGGCCTCGTCACTCGTGGTTGCGCCGCCGTCGATCTCGGTGCCGGCGAACAGGAGCAGGCGCGTGCTCCCCAGCGCGATCTCGTTGCCCGGCTTGAGCACGTGCTCGCGCACGAGTCGGCCGTCCACGGTGGTGCCGTTGGTGCTGCCGAGGTCCTGCAGCACGTACTCGCCGTTGCGGTGCACGACCTGGCAGTGCTTCCCCGAGATCAGGGCGTCGTCGAGCAGCAGGTTGCCCTCGCGCCGGCCGATCACCAGCGTCTCTTTCGGCTTGAGCGGAATGTTGAGCCCGAGTCGGCTCCCGGACACCACGCGGAGAAAGCTGCCGGCCATGGGGCTGCTACGCTGTGCGGGTGTGAGCGCGGCGCGCCGAGCCCGCGTGGAACTGGTGGTACCGACCGGAGAGCTCGCGGCCCAGCACCCGCTCCGCAAAGTGACCGGCCTCGGCCAGCTTTTCGAGGTCTACCCCGGTGCGCACCCCCATGGCCTCGAACATGTGCACCAGGTCCTCGCTCGCGAGGTTTCCGGCAGCGCCGGGCGCGTAGGGACAGCCGCCCAACCCGCCGATCGAGGCATCGAACGTGGTGACGCCGCACCACAACGCGGCGAGGGCGTTCGCGAGGGCGGTGCCGCGCGTGTCGTGGAAATGCACGGCGATCTGGTCGATGCGGACACCATGATCGAGCAGCAGCCGGATCATGCTCTCGACCTGCACCGGGTTCGCCATCCCCACGGTGTCGCCCAGCACCAGTTCGTCGCAGCCGGCGGCGAGCAGCCTCTCCGCCAACGCGAGCGTTGCCTCCGGTGCTACGTCGCCCTCGTAGGGGCAGCCGAACACGGTCGAGATGTAGGATCGCACCCGCAGCCCCTCGTCCTTCGCGACAGGGATCAGCTCCTCGAGGCCTGCGAGGCTCTCCCGGACGGTGCGGTTGAGGTTCTTCTTGTTGTGCGTCTCGCTCGCGGAGAGCACGGTGCCGACGCCGTGCATCTGGGCCTTGAGCGCGCGCTCGAGGCCGACGGGGTTGGGCACGAGGCCCCAGTAGTCCACGCCCTCCACCTGCGGCAGCATGGCCACGAGCTCCGCGGCGTCGGAGAGCTGCGGGATCCACCGCGGCCGCACGAAGCTCGTGACCTCGACGTCGCGCAGTCCGGCGGCCACGAGGTGGGCGATCAGCTCGGCCTTCTGCGCCGTGGAGACGACGGTGGCCTCGTTCTGCAGCCCGTCCCGCGGCGACACCTCGTACACGCGGACAGCTGCGGGCAGGGTGGTGTGGGCTGGGCGCATGGCAGGATTGTAACCCCAAATGCGCCGGGATGGTAAGATGCCCACGGGTCGACGCGCGCCCGCACCCGACGACTCCGCGTCCTCCTCGGGCCCGGTATCAGGCCCCCGAGTCCAGCCAGAACGAGCGCTCCACGCTGCGGTCCGGGTCCTCCAGCACCCGCGTGGGCCCGGGGTGGAACCCTGCCGAGAGGTAGAGCCGATGGGCGTTCTGGAAGCGGACGTCGCTCCAGAGCTCCGTCCGCACGAAGTCGCCCCATCCATGAGCCGCGCCGAGCAGCGAGCGCGCGATGCCCGTGCGGCGCGCGGTCGGCGAGACGTACAGGCGCTTGAACAGCCGGGAGCCGCCGTTCGGGAGCACCGCAGCGGTGGCCTGCAGCCGGTTTGACCCCTCCACGATCCAGAAGGCGCCATGGCGGTAGGTCGCGCCCACGTCCAGCAGGTCGTCCTCGAATTCCAGATCGAACTCCAGGCCGAATTCTTCGTAGATCCGGCGGATGTGATCGGCGACCGTGGTGGAGTCGACGGATGTGGCCAGGCGGAGGGTCCAGCCGGACGGGAGCGGGAGGTTCGGGAGCATTCGCCGAGGTAGCCCGGCGGGCTACCTTGCGGGAATGCTCCTCGTGCTGCTCGCCTGCATGCATCGCCCGCCCACGACCGCGTCGTCGGCGGAAGTGCCCGGCGACCCTTCCGTCTCCGCCGATCCCTGCACCCTGCTCTTCGACCGCGGGGTCGCCTTGTACAACGCGGGCTCCACGGAACGCGCGGCCACGACCTGGACCGGGGGCTACACGCAATGCGGCCCGGGACATGGGTTTCTCGCCCAGCAAGCGCTCGCTGCCGCGAAGCTCGAGCACTACGACGATGCCGCGCGGCTGGCCCTCCAGGAGCTATCGGAGCCTGGACCCACACCCCTGGCGCTCAAGCTGCTCATCGCCATGCGCCTGCAGGTCTCGACCGCCGTGACCTCGGAGGTGTACGCCCGGGGACGCTCACCGGAGGGCGCGATCATGGTCCCGGACATCCAGGGGGAGTACGCGTGGATCCGCCTTCTGCTGTGCTCGGGTCGGGAGGAGGCGTTGCGTCAGGCGCTGGTGCAGGGGCCTCACGGCAGCCTCGACCAGATGCAGTTCGTCTGCCCCGGGGGCGGCGGGCCGCAGACGCTGTACTTCGACTACTCGGGCGACGCGATGGAGCAGGCGTTGCAGGGGGAGCAGCACGCGCCGGCCACCGGCGGCGGGACGGGGGGCGAATAGCGTGCTGTTCACCCTCTCGCTGCTCTACGCTGCCGACTCGGGAGAGGCGTGGGCCACCCGCACCGAGAACGCCGCCGTGCGCCTGCGGGCAGCGGCAGACCAGCTCGCGGAGACGGCGAGCGCCATCGGGAGTTCGGGCCGCGCCCAGCAGTTCGCCGTGCTGCACTCCGACGCCGACGAGCTGGTGAACAGGGCCAACCAGCTGGTGATCTGGGCGAACCAGGCGCCGTCCTTCTCCCCGGAGTCTCCCCCGGCGAAGCCCGAGCACCCTCGGACGAAGCCGCGTCCCCGGTAGGGTCGCTCGCTTCGAACCGGATAAGGCGCCCGGATGCGCACCTTCCTCCTGTCCCTCGCCCCCCTCGCCCTCTTCGCCTGCACCGGCGTGGCCAAGGACGACACCTCGGCCTCCGGGGACGCCGACACCGACGCTGACGCCGACACCGATGCGGACAGCGACGCCGACACGGACACCGACACCGACGCAGATGTCTTCCAGCCCGAAGCCGGCGCCTGGGTGGTCGTGACCTCCACCGTGACGGCCAACACCTGCGGCGATGTCGAGAGCTACGTCCCGCTCTCCGCCCCCGGCACCGCGGTGACGCTCACCATGACGGGTGATCGGACCTTCACGCTCCTCACCGATGGCGACACGAGCGCAGACACCTGCACCTTCGCCGGAGCCGGCACCAACTACGCGTGCGACGCCACGACCGGCTCCGACACCACGCCCCAGGACTTCGGCTTCGACGCCGTCATCAACACGTCCTCCTCCGCCGGGGGCCAGTTCTCCGCCCCCTCGGACGACACGCACGACGACGCCGTCTCGATGGACTGCGCCGGCGCGGACTGCGGCACGATGTCCGCGATCATGAGCGTGACCTTTCCGTGCGCGCTCACCATCGAGACGGTGCTGAGCGTCAATTAGCGGCGCTGATCGTCCCGTCCTGCGCGATCTTCGCGCCGTTCGTCGCGAAGTCGGAGGCCGTCAGGGCCCGGACCAGGTCGGCGGCCTGGTTCTGCGGGTCCAGCACCGGGCGGCCCTGGCCCTCCTGCCGGGTCCCGATGATGCGCCCGCCGACGAACGCGCCGTCTGCGGCGAGCCCCACCTCGAGGATCTCGCCGATGCCCTGTGCGCCGGAGAGGTTGAACCGGCCATAGGTGGCGAAGTTGCCCATCGAGTACTCGATCAGCCGGCCCTTGTAGAGCTCCATCCCGCGGATGACGTGGGGGCCGTGCCCCAGCACGAGATCAGCCCCGGCGTCCACCACGGCGTGCGTGAAGATGCGCAGGTCGCCCCGATCCTCGCCGTAGAACAGCTCCTTCCCCACGGGGACGTGTTGCGCCTTGGAACCCTCGGCGCCTCCGTGAAAGCTGACGATCACGATGTCGTCGCGGGCCACCAGTTGTTGCACCAGCGCCACCGCGCCGGCCGTGTCGTTCAGGTAGTTGCACGCCATGTTGGTGTGGAACCCGATGAGCCCGATCTTCTCGCCGTTCACCGTCCACTCGGCCACCGTGCCGGGCTGCCCGGACCAGTGGATGCCCTCCGCGTCGAGGGTGTGCTCGGTCTCGATCCGGCAGGCGTCGCCAAAGTCGCCCGCATGGTTGTTTGCCGTGGAGACCACGTCGAACCCGGCTGCCTTGTAGAGCGTGCCGTAGCGGGTGGGTGAGCGGAACGCGTAGCAGCTTCCGGGCGCGGCGTCAGGCTTGCACTTGTCCGAGGGCGCCGGGTTGTCGCAGAGCGGGCCCTCGAGGTTCCCAAACGTGATGTCGGCGTCGAGCAGGGTGCTGCGCACGGCGTCGAAGGTCCCAGCGGCGTCGTCCGGGGCGAGCGCGCCATCCGGGAAGAGCGTGCCGAGCATCATGTCGCCGACCGCGCGCAGGCGGATGACCGACCTGCCCGGCGGGAAGGTGGCCGGGGCCGAGGCGCGGGCGGCCTGCGCGGCGGTCTGGGTCGCCAGCTGGGCCCGGGCCGAAGGCAGATCCCGAGCGATCGTCTCGTAGCTGGGCGTGCGCTGGGCGAGGGGCTCCCAGGCGCTCACCACGTCCTGCCAGTCGTTCTGGACCCAGTACGCCCAGCCCAGCTGCCAGCGGCACGCATCGTCGGACGGGGTTGCGGCGAGGCATGCCTGGAATGCCGTCACAGCGGTCGTGCCGTCCTTGGCCGTGAGCGCGGCCATGCCTTGATCGTAGGCGGTCGGGGGCTCGGCGCCGATCGCCGGCGCGACGAGGGTGGTGAGCAACAGCGGGAGGAGGGAGCGCTTCATGGACGCGGAGATCCGTTGGGGAGGGGGCATCACGGTGTAGAACACGCGGGAGCGGCGAGCCGTGCCCCGGCCTGCACGCTGGTCGAGAAGGCCGAGAAGACGGGGCTCGATCCGGGCTGCGCGAGCAGCTCCGGATGCCACTCCACGCCGAGCATCGAGGCGCCGGGCACCGTGATCGCCTCGATCGTGCCGTCGGGCGCGCGGGCGACCACGTGCACGGCGCCCGGGCGGTTCGGGTCCAAGGCCTGGTGGTGGGTGGAGTTCACCTCGCTCCCGAGCCACTCCCAGCCGGGCTCACACACGAGCCCGTGTGCCGGGGTGGCCGGGTCGTGCGCCTGCTCGTGGCCGGGCACGTGCTGGAGCAGTCCGCCCCCGAGCGCCACCGCGATCGCCTGCATCCCGCCGCAGATCCCGAGCACCGGGGTCCCCCTCCGCAGGCACGCCTGCACGAGCGCGAGCTCCAGCCCCGTCCGGGCCTCGTCCACCCTGTCGAGCCGCGCTGTCACGGCCTTTCCGTAGTGGGCCGGGTGGATGTCGAACCCGCCGCCGGTGATCACCACGCCCCCCACGGCCGAGAGCATCTGGTCGAGGTCGGTCTCCCCGGGGGGCAGCAGGATCGGAGTGAGCCCGACGGCCCGGAGGTGGCTCACGGTGAGCTCGCTCACCCAGACCTCGCCCCGTCCGGGTCGCACGTTGGCTCCGGTGCCGGCCGCGCCCTGCCGGCGGTCACAGGTCACGGCCACCAGGACCGCCATTCAGGTGCTCTCCCGGGCCGTCGCGAACACGCCCAGCGCGTGGTCCACGCCCGCGTCGGTCACGTCCAGGTGGGTCACCAGCCGGATCCGATCCCAGCCGAGCGCCAGGCAGCGGACGCCCCGCGACTCCAGCCGCGCGGCGAGTGCCGGCGCGTCCGGAGCGCGGAAATAGACCATGTTCGACTCGGGCGCCTGCTCCACCGCCCACCCCTGGTCCCCGAGCGCCTGCCAGAGGGTCCTGGCGCGTCGGTGGTCCTCCACGAGCAGCGGCAGGTTGTGATCCAGCGCGTAGTCGCACGCGGCAGCGAGGATGCCGACCTGGCGCATCCCACCGCCCAGCATCTTCCGGAACCGCCGCGCCCGGGTCATCAACGGCCGTGGCCCCACGAGCATGCTGCCGACCGGCGCTCCGAGCCCCTTCGAAAAACACACGCTCACCGTGTCGAACGGGGCGGCGTGCGGGAGCAGCGCGGTCTTTGTGGCTGCGGCCGCGTTCCAGAGCCGCGCCCCGTCCAGGTGGCACGACAAGCCCGCCTCCCGAGCCACGCTGCACAACCTCGCGACGTGATCCGCCGAGATGACGGTGCCGCCCCCGCGGTTCGCGGTGTTCTCCACGCAGAACAGGCGGGCCGGCGCATGATGGACGTTGGGTGGCCGGACGGCTTGCCGGACCAGCTCCGGGTCGAGCACTCCGCGCACGCCCTGCAGCAACCGGATCGTCACGCCCGAGATCACGGCGGCGGCGCCTGCCTCGTAGTGGAACGGGTGCGCGTCGGCCTCGAGGAGGATCTCGTCCCCCGGCTCGGTCTGGCACCGGATCGCGATCTGGTTCGCCATCGTGCCCGTGGGAACGAAGAGGCCCTCCTCCTTGCCGAGCAGCGTGGCGACGCGGGCTTCCAGGGCGTTCACGGTGGGGTCCTCGCCGAACACGTCGTCGCCCACCTCGGCGTTGGCCATGGCCGAGCGCATCCCTGGCGTGGGGCGGGTGACGGTGTCGCTGCGCAGGTCGACGATCATGCAGGCTCCACGAGGGACGGAAGGTAGGCTTCGGGTATGGGCACGTCGAGCAGCTGGAGGAGCGTGGCGCCGACCTGCGCGATGCCGTCCGCGTGCGGCGGCCGCAGGGTCCACTCCCGGCGGGGATCCACGAGGATGAACGGCACGGGGTTCAGCGTGTGGCTCGTCTTGGGCTTGACCCGCCCGTCCACCACCTGCGGCGCGCCCTTCTTGTCGAGCTCGAACATCAGGTCTGCGTTCCCGTGGTCGGCGGTGACCAGCAGGATCGCTCCAGCCTTCTCGCACGCTGCGACGAGCCTGCCGAGCGCTTTGTCGACGGCCTCGAGCCCCGAGACGGTGGCCGCGAAGTCCCCGGTGTGCCCGACCATGTCGCCGTTCGCGAGGTTGAGGCGCACGTGGTCGAAGCCCTCGTGGATGCCCACGATCGCGGCGTCCACGATCTCGGCGGCCTTCATCTCCGGGCGCTGGTCGAACGGCACGTTGTCGCTCGGGACCTCGCGGTACACCTCGAGCGCGTCGTCGAAGGTCCCCGACCGGTTCCCGTTGAAGAAGTAGGTCACGTGGCCGAACTTCTGGGTCTCGGAGACCGCGAGGGTGCGCAGGCCGGCAGCGACGAGCTGCTCACCGACCGTCTGATCGATGACGGGCGGGTCCACGAGGTAGTGCTCGGGCAGCTTGAGATCGCCGTCGTACTGCATCATCCCCGCGAAGTAGACGTGCGGAGCGGGCTCGCCGTCGGGCCCGCTGGTGTCGAACGGGACGGGCCCGGTGAACGCGCGGGTGATCTCGATCGCGCGGTCCCCGCGGAAGTTGAACAAGACCACGGCGTCGCCGTCGCGGATCAGCGGCTCGCCGGGCGCCCCGTCGCAGACGAACGCTGGGAGGAGCTGATCGTTGGTCTTCGGATCCTCGCTGTACAGCGTGCGGATGGCCTCGCTCGCGGAGCCGAACCGCCGGCCGACGCCGTACACGTGGCAGTCCCAGCCGCGCTTCACCATCTGCCAGTCAGCCTCGTAGCGGTCCATCGTGATCGTCATCCGCCCACCGCCGGACGCGATCTTCGCGTCGATCCCACGCGTTGCGAGCGCCGCAAGCCCCGCCTCCAGCGGCTCGATCCAGGTCAGCGCCGACCGCTCCGACACGTCGCGCCCGTCCGTCAATGCGTGCACCCGGATGCGCTTGACGCCAGCCTCCCTGGCGCCAAGGATCAGGCATCGAAGGTGATCGATGTGGCTGTGCACGTTGCCGTCGCTCACGAGCCCCAGCAGGTGGACCGTCTGTGGGGGCTGACGGGCGCAGACCTCGCGCCACACCTCCGAGCGGAAGAGCGCGCCGCTGGCGATCGCCGCCTCGATCAGCCTGGCGCCCTGCTCGATCACGCGGCCGGCGCCCATCGCGTTGTGCCCCACCTCGGAGTTGCCCATGTCCGCGTCGGACGGCAGGCCCACTGCGGTGCCGTGAGCCTTCAGGAGCGTGTGTGGACAGTCCGCCAGCAGCCTGTCCAGCGTGGGGGTGTACGCGACGTACACCGCGTCGGTCGCATCCCTGCGGCCCCAGCCCACGCCATCGAGGATGCAGAGGACGACCGGGCGACGGGGGGGATGCGGCAGTTCGGTCGGCAAGCGGCCTCTGGGGGACCCGCCCGGCTTAACAGAGCGGCGGAGACCCGAAGGTCAAGTTTCGGGCTTCACGAACGAGAGGTACCATGCGCCCGTCATCGTGGCGGGTTCGAGCAGGCGCTCCGACTGGCGGAACACGAAACCTGCTTCTTCGTAGGGGATCCGGACCGCGTCGGGCGGCAGCGGGTGGTCGGGCAGGTTCTCGACCACGTTGAGCCGACCGCCCGGCTTGAGCACCGCGAGCAGCGCGTGGAGGGTCGCGAGCACCTCCGGCGGGGCGCCGCCCGGGTGCATCTTCCACGCGTCGGGCTCGTCGAAGGGCTGGTGTAGCTGCACCGTGTCCACGAGCAGCACGTCGATCGACCCGGGCGGGACTCCGAACGACCCGGGCTCGGCCAGCACCGGGACCACGCGGTCCGTGCGGCCCCACGGCCCGACCGCCAGGAGCCGCGTGAGCACGTCGATGGAGACGGGGTCGATGTCGACGGCGTACAGCCGGGCGAAGGCCGTGTTGCGCTCGAGCACGTCGATCTCGAACGCGCCCGTCCCGCAGCCGATGTCCGCCACCACGTCCGTCGGCTGCAGGCCGATCTTCGTGGGCAGGTCGAAGGCATAGAGGCTCGGCTGGTACAGCGGCCGCAACGGGGAGTGCGCCGCCACGGCGCGTTGGGCGAGCGCGTCGATCGCGTCGGGGGTCCAGGCGACGTCGAGCTGAGGTTTCACCCGCGAGAGCGACCGGGGGATGTGGGTCGGCGGCCAGCCCAGGGCGCCGGTCACGGGCTGCAGCACGGCCACCCACAGGTCCGGGCGCAGGCTGCGCCCCCCCGCGACGATCGCGATGAGCGCGAGCAGCCCGAGGGCGGTGAGACCCCGGCGCTTCACCCGCGCCTCCCGGGAAGGCCCGGCAGGGTGGGTCGCATCGCGGTCATGGCGCCCCGGCGGGTGTTCCATACGGGAACTCGTAGAGCACGGCCCAGGTGGAGAGCACAGCCAGCCCCCGTTCGGGGATCAATTGCAGGTTGCGGACCATCGGCATGAACCCCGTGTATCGGTCCACGCGCTCGCCGTCGGCCAGCCGGTACACATCCACGGCGCCGGTCACCACCGAGGCTGTGAGCACGAGCCCCCGCCCTGCGTCCACCGCCAGCGCCCGCACGCCGGCTTCGGTGTGCAGGGTGCGCTCCACACGCCCCGCGACCGGGTCCACGATCGCGATCTCCGAACGCTCGGGCCGGGCGACGAACAGGCGCCCGAGCGTCGGGTCCCAGACGAGCCTGCCGTTCAGCGTGCTCATCGGCAGCCACGGCGTCCCGAGCCCCGTCTCCGGGTCCATCAGGTACAGCGACCCTCCGAAGTCCGGGGCGAGCACGAAGCGGCGGATCGGGGGCACCCACACGGCGTCGCGCACCACCGGCAGCGGCTGCCCGTCAGACGTCCGCAGGACACGGATCCCCAGCGCCCCGAGCGGCTCGTCGCCCCCAGCGTGCAGCGTCACGAGGCGTGGCGCGTCGCGCGTCTCCGTCACGTTCAGCGTCACCATCGCCACGGTCTGCGTCTCCGGGAACCACTGCATCGCGCCGTGCAGCAACAGCTTCGAGACGGGATGCGACTCCCCGCCGCTGGTCCACGCTCCGTTGGAGTAGCGCGCCTCCCCCAGCGTCGCCGGGCCCGCCAGGAACCAGGTCCGCCCCGTGGCGACGTCGCTCACCGAGTCCACCGCCATGCCGGTCTCGTTGGCCCAGAACGGGCGCAGCGGGAAGGTCGCGCTGGGCCCGCCGTCGAGCGGGTACGCCATCAGCCGCGGCGGGTTCTCTCCGACGACGACGAGGTGATCCCCCACGCGGTCGATGTCCTGGAAGTCGAACACGCCCGGCGGGGCGACCCGGTCCAGGACGCTCGCCCGCTTGTCCACGCGCGAATCGGGCCATCGCGCGACCTCCTCGGTGGCCTGCCCCATGTCGGCGACGATGTCGGCGAAGAACCAGAGCCCGACGGCGAGGGCTCCTCCCACCGCTCCGACGAACAGGGCGGGGAACCCCCGCAGCGCGGCCCCCCCGGGATCGGTCGCTCCCGCTCCTCCCGGCCCCGTCGCGAAGACAGCGGTGAACACCGGCCGAAACGCCACGATCTCGGAGCCGGGGATGGCCGCGACCCACCTCCAGGCCCGGCCCCGCCCCGAGGGCAGGCCCTCCAGCGCGAGGGCGAGCGCCCCGATCACCCAGCCGCCGACGCTGTGGGAGCCTGCGAGGATCAGGGCCAGCGCGAGCGCTCCGAGCCCCAGCCGGGCCGCCCACCCGCGCGATACGGAGAGCCCGAGGCACAGCGCGATCCCGATGGGCGCCGCGTAGAGGAGCGACGGCCCTCGCAGCATGCCGGTCTGCCAGGTCAGGAGCACGCCCTTCACCATCGAATGCGACGACGGGTAGTGGGTGAGCGCGGCCACGGCGCCGTCCTGCACCCAGCCTCTCGCCAGCACTGCACACACCGCGAGCACCGGCAGGCGGGCGGTCACCCAGGCGCGGAGCAGGGACGGGCGGGGCATGGGCCCGGGTAACGTGGGGAGCGCGCTCTCCGGGCCCACGATCCGTCCGTAGCCGCGCTCACCGGATCCGACGGGGCCGCCATTCGGCGGATCCTGCCCACCCACCGGCTGGCTCTTCGTCGCCTTGATCGCCCACTCATGGGGCTGCGAGCCCGGGGTCGGCCCGGTTGACGGCAGGCGGCCATCCGGCAATACTGACAGCATGCACGTTGTGTTTGTCTCTCTTGGATCCTCCGGGCTCCTCGGCGTCGAGTATCTGTCTGCCTATCTTCGCCGCGCGGGCCATCGCGTGAGCCTGGTCCACGACCCCGCGTTGTTCAACGACCGGTTTGATTTGAACTCCCCCTGGTTGGCGGAGAAGCTCGACGTCCGCCACAAGGTGGTGGCCCGGATCCTCGAGCTCAAGCCCGATGTGCTGGCATTTTCGTGCATCACGGCGGTGTTCAAGTGGTCGGTCGAGATCGCCGCCGCCGTGCGGAAGGTGCGGCACGTGCCCGTGGTGATGGGTGGGGTGCACTCGTCCGCGATCCCGGGGTTCGTCCTCGGGTATGACGAGGTGGACTTTGCGGTGGTGAGCGAGGGGGAGGAGGCCCTGTTGGCCCTGGTCGAAGACCTCGCGGCCGGGCGCAATGGCGCAGGCATTCCAAGCGTGTGGCACAAGGCAGACGGCATCCCGACGCCCCCGCCCAGCGTGAACCGGTTCATCGCCGATCTCGATGGGCTGCCGTTTCCGGACAAGGAGATCTACGCGCCCTTCCGCCCCCCGCGCGGTCGCTACGACGCGCTCACCGCCCGGGGATGTCCCTATCGTTGCACCTATTGCTTCAACAACTTCTTCGCCGAGCTGCCAAGTGAAGGCACGTTCCGCGACTACAACAGACGCCGCTCGGTAGAGAACGTGTTGGAGGAGCTGCGCATCGCGAAGAAGCGGTGGAATTTCGGATACGTCGAGTTCCACGACGACATCTTCACGATGAACCGCCCGTGGCTCGAGGACTTCCTGCCGAAGTACGAAGCCCAGATCGGGCGGCCGTTCGTGTGTCACGCCCACGCGCGGTTCATCGACGTCTCCCTTGCGAGGTTGCTCAAGCGTGCGGGCTGCATCCGGTTGAAGATGGGGGTGCAGTCCCTCGACTCCATGGCCTACCGGCAGCGGGTGCTCAAGCGCGCGGAGCGGGAGGGTGACCTCGGGAAGGCCATCGACGCATGCAACGAGGCCGGCATCGCCCTTGATGCCGACCACATCGTCGGGCTGCCCGGGGAGTCGGACGAAGGCCGAAAGAACGCGCTGCGGTTCTACCAGGCCCACACGCCCACGCGGATCGGCGCCTACTGGCTCGCGTTCTACCCGGGGATCGAGATGACCCTCGCTGCGCACGCCGCCGGGGACATCACGGATGCCGAGCTCGACAAGATCTACCGCGGCGAGATGTCGGGCATCCACCAGGCGCACGCCCTCACCGAGGAGTACCGGCGGGAAGAGACGATCAACCGGGGCTACGTCGCGGCGTACAACCTCCTCCCGCTGCTTCCCCCTCGTGCACGTGCGCTCCTGGATCCCGAGGTGCTCTCGAAGGTGCCCGGGGTGGAGCGGGCTTCGCGCTACGCCGCCGCGGCCGGCATGTTGCGCCCGGTGAACCTCGCCCGCGGGCGCGAGCTGATCCAGTACTTGCGGCACTACACCCACAACCTGGTGGGGCCCGGTCGGCACGCGTTGGATCTGCGGGGTTCCCACGAGCCCACGGCCGGGGCGATATTGCCGGACGAGCTGATGAGCACGGCTGCAAAGTGACCTTCTCCGGCCTCGTCGAGTCTGCGCGTTCCCGCGTCGACGACTTTCGCGCCCTCCGCGATCGGGGCCTGATCCACAAGACGGGCACGTTCTTTCCGGCCGGCATCCACTACCCGCCGATCACCATGTACCCGCCGATCGATGGGGAGCAGTTCCTCGAGGGTTGGGAAGATCCCGACGACGGCCGGTACGTGTTCTACCTGCACGTGCCGTTCTGCCAGAAACAATGTACCTTCTGTCACTACCCCATCGTCACGGGGACGAGCGAGGAGGTCCAGGAGCGTGTCGTGGACATGCTGGGCCGGGAGATGGACCTCTGGCTCCAGAAGCTTGGGTTGGACAGGATCCGCGCGCGTTCGGTGTTGGTGGGGGGCGGAACACCCACGCACCTCTCCCCGCGGCTGTTCAAGGAGCTTCATGAGCAGATCGCACGTCGCGTCGACCTCTCCGGGTGTGCCCAACTGACCTACGACGTGCACCCCGACGATCTCGTCGGCGACGTCGGTCGGGAGCGCCTCCGGATCATGCGCGACTACGGGTCCAACCGGTTGACGCTGGGGTTGCAGGAGACGCACGAGGCCATCCTGAAGCACATGAACCGACCGCCGTCCTACGCCCTGGCCCAGGAAGCGATGGCGGCCTGCAGAGCGGCGGGCTTCGACGATCTGAACATCGAGTTCATCTACGGATACCCGGGTCAGACCCTGGAGTCCTGGCATGAGACGCTCTGCAGGGCCGTGGAGTTGGATGCCGAGGAGATCCAGTTCTATCGGCTGAAGATCCAGCACTATGGGCAGGGCGAGGGGCCCGTGGAGGCGCTGTACGATCGCGCGCCGGAGCGGTTCACGCCCAACGAGACGCAGATCCTGATGAAGCAGATGGCGATCGAGTACGTGAACGAGCACGGCTACAGGGAGAACCTCGTGCGGGTGTTCACGAAGGAGCCGAAGTGGACCTCGGCCTACACCACGGATCAGTGCTGCCGGCTGCTCGACACCATCGGCGTGGGACCGAGCGCCTTCTGCAGCTTCCGGGACCGGTTCTGCATCGCCGAGCCCGACGTGAACGCGTGGTCGGCGCAGGTCGAGGCCGGTCGCCTGCCCGTGTACCGCGGCATGGTGCGCGACCGCGACGCGCAGTTGCGGTGGAACCTCGTCCTCCCGCTCAAGAACAGCGAGGTCTACAAGGACTTCTACGAGGAGCGCACGGGCGAGCGGGTCGAGGTCGTGTTCGGGAGAGAGCTCGCGATCCTCGAATCCCACGGTCTCCTCACCCAGGACGACGTGCAGGTGCGTCTCACGAGAAAGGGAAGGTTCTTCGCGGATGAGATCTGCACGCAGCTGGGCCACCCGGACTTCCTGCCCCACCCGATGGACGGGTTCGAGGACGGGCCCTTGAAGCTGGTGGCGGGCGTCGGGGCATAGGGACTACGCCCTCAACCCCGGCGCCTCCCGGCCCACGGCCTGCACGTACTCGTCGTACGATCCCTCGTAGACGCGCGGGCCCTCCGGTGTCAGCTCGACCACCCGCGTGGCCAGCGCCCGCAGGAACGCCCGATCGTGGCTCACGAACACGATGGTGCCGTCGTAGTCGGCGAGCGCTTTCACCAACGCCCGCTTGGTCGTGAGATCGAGGTGGTTGGTCGGCTCGTCGAGCACGAGCAGGTTCGGCGCGTCATACAGCATCTTCGCGAGCGCGAGCCGTGCCTTCTCGCCGCCCGACAGCACGGAGATCGGCTTGTCCACGTCGTCGCCCGAGAACCCGAACGCCCCTGCCAGCTGGCGCAGGATGCCCATCCCCGCGCGCGGGGCGTGCGCCTCCAGCTCCTCCAGCACGCTGTTCTCGCCGTCCAACTGTTCCATCTGGTGCTGGGCGTAGTAGCCGAGGCCCACGGAGGCCCCGATCACCACCTCGCCGCTGTCGGGGTTCAACGCCGACGCCATCATCTTGAGCAGCGTCGTCTTGCCGGCGCCGTTCTCGCCCATGATCGCCCACCGCTCGGTCCGGCGGATCATCAGGCTCACGCCCTTGTGGATCGCCCGGTTCGCGTAGCTCTTGCTCACGCCCTTGAGCGCGATCACGTCGTTCCCGCTGCGGTCCGGCCGCCGGAACCCGAACGTGCGCTCGACGATGCGGCGCGGCGGCTCGATCTTCTCGATCTTCTCGATCTTCTTCGCCCGGCTCTGCACCTGCGATGCCTTCGACGGCTGCTTCTTGAACCGCTCGATGAACCGGATCTCCTTCTCCAGCATCGCCTGCTGCTTTTCGTACTCGGCCTCGCGCTGGGCGGCATCGAGCACGCGTGCGCGCTCGTAGGCATCGTAGTCGCCGGCGTAGGTGCGGAACTTCCCGCCGTCGATCTCGATCACCTTTCGCACCACGCGGTTGAGCACGTCGCGGTCGTGGCACGTCATCAGCACGGCCCCCGGGTAGTCCCGCAGCCAGGTCTCGAGCCAGACGATGCTCTCGATGTCGAGGTAGTTCGTGGGCTCGTCCAGGAGGAGCAGCTCCGGGCGCGAGAGCAGGATGCGCGCGAGCTGCACCCGCATGCGCCAGCCGCCCGAGAGCGCGCCGATCGGTCCGTCCACCTCCCGCTCCGAGAAGCCCAGGCCGGCGAGGATCGAGCGTGCGCGGGCGTCGAGATCGTACCCGCCGCGCTCCGAGAACTGCGCCTGCACCTCGCCGTAGCGCTCGATCACATGATCGTAGTCCGGCGCGTCACAGTCCCCGAGCCGGGCTTCGAGCAAGCCCAGCTCCTCCCCAAGGTCGGCGAGCGTCCCCGCGCCGGCGATCGTCTCGGCCAGCACGCTGCGGTCCCGCCATTCGGCAAAGTCCTGTCGAAAGTAGCCCAGCGTCAGCCGCTTCGGCCGCTCCACGCTGCCCTCGTCCGGCCGCTCCTCGCCGAGGATCATCCGGAAGATCGTCGTCTTTCCTGCGCCATTCGCGCCGACCAGCCCGACCTTCTCGCCCGGGTTCACCTTCATCGAGGCGTCGAGGAACAGCACCTGGCTGCCGTGTTGCTTGGTGATGTTCGTGAGCTCGACCATGGTTGTGCCTTCGGGAGCCGCGCCGCTAACTCCGGGTGCGCGGTCGGATCGAACTTTTTTGGGGCCCCGGGGTCCGGGCTCACCGGGGATCGGGCGCTCCCGCTTCGTCTTGCCATGGCGCGGGTTCGGCGGGCGGCCGATGATGTCGAGCACAAGGGCTGCCCGGACTGCCGGGCGTGGACGTGCGTCGACGTGCGTCGAATACGCGCTATATTCCACGCAGAAGGCGCGTAGAATGGCTCGCGTCATGCACGAACTGTCTGATTGGCCTGCTTTTCGGTGGGACCGCGAGCGTCTGATCGATGCGCTTGCCGCCGTGCGGTACAATCAGGGCAGGCTGATCGGGAGGATGGAGTCGCTCGGCTTCTCGCTTCGCGAGCAGGCCGTGTTGCGCACCCTCACGCTGGACGTGCTCAAGTCCTCCGAGATCGAGGGGGAGTTCCTCGATCCAGATCGGGTCCGATCCTCCATCGCCGACCGTCTCGGCATCGGCGAAAAGCTGTGGCTTCCACCTGACCTCCGCGTGGACGGGGTCGTGGACGTGATGCTGGGCGCGACGCAGCAGTACGCCCACCCCCTGACCGCTGAACGACTGTACGGCTGGCACGCCCTGCTGTTCCCGTCCAGCTTCAGTGGAGGGCACCGCATCCGGGTGGGCGTCTGGCGCGACGATGCCAGGGGGCCGATGGAGGTCGTCTCGGGCGAGGTGGATCCCGAGCGGCGGACGGTCTACTTCGAGGCGCCAGCGGCCGACCGCGTGCCCGCGGAGATGGCGGCGTTCCTCAGATGGTTCGACGCCTCGTGGATGCCGCCGGAGCGTGGCGGGCTCGACTCGGTGCTGCGCGCCGGTATCGCGCACCTGTGGTTTGTGACGATCCACCCGTTCGACGACGGGAACGGGCGCATCGCCCGCGCGATCATGGACATGGCGCTCGCGCAGTCCGAGAACAGCGCCCTTCGGTTTTACAGCATGTCCGCGCAATTCAGGCGCGAGCGCAAGGCGTACTACGCGATGCTGGAGGCGACGCAGAAGCGCGGCGACCTCGACATCACCGCGTGGCTGGAGTGGTTCATCGCGGGTCTCGACCGCGCGCTCGCCCATGTCGATGCCGAACTCGATCTCGTACTTCGCAAGGCGCAATTCTGGGACAAGCATCGTGGCACTCCCCTGAACCCGCGCCAGACGAACATGCTGAACCGACTGCTTGACGGGACGGTGGAGAACCTCACGTCGTCGAAGTGGGCGAAGATCATCGGCGGTGGCCTGTCGCACGACACCGCCTTGCGGGACATCGCCGCCCTGATCGTGCTGGGCATACTCGTCAAGGACCCCGGGGAGGGGGGGCGAAGCACCCGCTACCTCCTGGTGCGGTAGCCAGCGCTGCTCATGGCCGGTCGGCGGGGCCGCCAAGCGTCCAGATGATGTCGCCATCGCCCGTCACGGATGGGTCGAAGCGCGTCGACTTGATGGCGGCGACGAAGCGCGACCCAAGGCCGGTCGTGTCCTCCAGCACCTCCACGGCCGTCGCCCGTCCATTGCTCACCTCGAGGTGGATCACCAGGCGGTCCGTCACACCGGTCCAGAGCCCGGCCTCGGCTCGACCAACCTCCGGGGTTCGGAGGGCCCCGAGGATCCGCTCGACGTCCCCCTCACCGACGGGCGAGCTGAACGAGCGCACCATGTCCGGCGGGGGCCATGGCGGTTCGGGTGGCCACGGGTCCGCCTCCCCACCGGGCCAGGTGTCGGGCTCGAGCAGGTCGAGAGCACTGTTCCGCCATCGCCCGCATGGGTCTTCGGCATAGTCGCCCATGGCCAGGAGCGGGCTCTGAACCGGAAGCGCCAGCTTCGCCAGCTGCGGCTCGTCGATGGTGATGGAGGCCGCGCCGCGAAGCCGCGCCAGGAGCGACTCCCGGGGGAACGCCGCTTGCTCCTGGCGCACCGAGGCCTCGATCCCCCCGCGGTGTGCCTGCAGGTCAAAGGTCTGGGCACTCTTGCTTGTCTTTCGGAACACGAGGTAGACGGCCTGCTCTCCGACGAAGGCCGGCGCGAGCTCGCCATCGACCAGGCCGAATGCCGTCGCGATCACCATTGGCTCGACCCCCTCTCGCCGATCGTCGCGAGCCACCCAGCCCAGGTCTCCGCCCCAGCGCGCCCAACCGTCCTCGGAGAGCTGCTTCGCCACCGTCTCGAAGTCCTCGCCCCCAGCGATCTGGGCCCGGGCCAGCTCCGCGACCTGCATCGCCGCTGCCTGACTTCGTGACACCAGACTGAAGCGGATCTCCTCGACCCGCACCTTCGCCGGCTGGTCCAGCCACGCATGATGTTGCTCCCACCACGCGGTTGTCTCCGCATCGCTGACCGGCCGCGCCAGCAGCGCCCGCTTCTCGGCATCGATGAGCAGGCCGACGCCCTCGTCGTCGCCCTGGAAACCCCGCGCCGCCGCCTCCGCGCGGAGCAGGCCCTCGTCGATGAGGCCATCGAGCGCCTGCCTGCGCTGATCGAGGGGAGGGTTCCAGCCGTACCTGCAATGAAATTCGGCCGTCCCGGCGAGCGCCACGAACTGCGCGCACGAAACGGGCCTGGAGTTCACGACCGCGACTGCACAGGTCGTCGCCGAGAGCGCCGATGCGACATGGGCGAGGAACCACATCCAACCATCTATCAAGCAGCTACCACCAGCGCTCTCCCGGGCACCCATGAGCCCGAGGCGTGCGCGCAGGTGCCGGGTTGCCCGCCCCCAGCACGACGGTGCCCATGCCCAGCCCGACGACTCCGGAGGAGTGCGTCACCGATGGCGCTTCGTCACGCCGAAAGCCGCGTTGCAGGACCGCGATCGGCGTGGATCATCCCGGTCCGCACCAGATCGCAGTCCGCCATCCGGGTGCACTCGCCAACGTCCGGGTCCGTGTCATCGCAATCGAGCGCATTGTCCACGGTCCCAGCGGGCGCGTGGCAACCGGATGCCGGGCGCCCCGGGGTCACCGAAGCCGTCACCATCGGCGTCGACGTAGAAGGTGGAGCCGCCGGAGAGCGAGTCGTCCTGCCCGTACACGAGTCCGTCGCGAGGCGGCCGCTGTTCTGTGACGTTCATCGCGGCAGCCGATCCCCCAGCGTCCAGCCCTGCTCCTGCAGCCGGGTCCGCGTTCCTGGCACCGGGCCTGCATCCTCTACCACGAGATCAGCGCCCATCGCGAACCCGCGCCCGCGCTGGCTGCCCTCCACGATCACAGCCTCGACCCGGAAGTCGTCTGGCCAGGTCTCAGACGCGACGCGGACGCCGACGTACGCCTGGCACGAGCCGCGCGGACCGTCGAGCGCGAACCCCAGCGCGTCCAGATCCGTCGCGTACGCATCAAACGCAGCGTCGTACGAGACCTCGGCCGTGGCCACCGCGCCGAGCAGGCCGTACGCGCAGGCCAACGTCTGGCTCGCGTCGAGCACGGCCACGACCCGTCCGTCCCTGGTCCCCTCCACCACGCGGGGCGGCGGGCGGCCGACGTCGACCGTCGGAGGACCGATCGGGCCCCCTGCCACGCCGCCCCCGGGCTCCACCGGGTCCGCGAGCACCTCGTCGGGGGCCTCCACAACGCGCGCGTCGAGCGCGCTGCAGAACGCCCGCCCCAGGCCGGGACCTGCCGTGATCCTCGCGCAGACGGTCACGTCGGTCGCATCGACGTCATCGACGTAGACTGACACCCGATCCGCGCACTCGGCGGGCATCGGCATGTTCGCGGCATAGGGTAGGAGTTCCCCGATGAAGGCGTCGAACGCGGCGTCGGCGTCGAGTTCGATGTCGAGCGCCGCCTCGACCGCCACGAGCGCGCAGCCAGCATCGCGATCGGCGATGCCCCAGCGCGCCGGGGGCGCGGCCTGGGCGGGCGACGGAAGGAGGAGCAACCACATGCGACGATCATACTCCGGGGGGAAAGATGGGATGAGGCGGCCGCTGCTCCAGCGGGACGCCCAGGCGGGCCACGACCCGACCGGCGCCGCCGAGTCCGTGTCCGGTTACGCGCGGAACATGGACAAGCGCCCGTTGCTCATTCTCGGAGTGCTGGTCGGGTGCACGTCGTCGAAGCCCGCCGGGGGGGACAGCGCGCTCGACAGCGCGGCGGACACCTCAGCTCCCGGGGACTGCGATCTGACCCACCCGTGGACCGTCGGGAGCGGCGAGGATGTGAACGCTGCAGGCGCCTTCGCGCTGCCGATCGCCTCACTGGCAGTTCGCGACTTGAACGTGTTGAGCTACCTCACCGGAGGGTGGCCGGTACCCGACTGCATGGAGGTGACGGTGGACGGGGCGACGACCACGGTTCGCGCGCTGGCCAGCCCGTGCACCACCGACCTCGGCGTGGAGTTCAGCGGGGCGGCCACCTTCGTCTCGACCGAGGCGGACTCGTCCGGGATGGAGACCTCGGTGAGCACCTACGACCACTTCGGGTTCTGGGATCCCGAGTCGAGCGGGGAAGGGTACGCAGTGGATGGCTCGTGGAGCTTCGTCGATGACGGTGGTGGTGGCCGGGAGTGGGCGCTCGCCATCGCCGGGTCGTTCGTCGGCGACACCGTCGACCGCGATGGCGCCTGGGAGTTGACGCTCTCTGAGAGCGCCGGCTCCTGGCAGGCCGGCGGGTACGTGGACGTCGTGTCACAGAGCGCGAGTTCGGTGGCCGGGGACTTCTGCTTTGCGTCGCAGCACACATCCGTGGACTCCTGCGACTCCGAGGACGACGGCACGGACGCGCTCACGGGCACAGCCACCGCCATCCTCACCCGGAGCGGCTCCACGAGCTGCGACGGCTGCGCAGACGTGTCGATCGACGGCGCCGATGCCGGGGTGTACTGCCCGGAGTGATCCGCGTGGCGGATCGAACCCGGCGGGATGCCAGCATCCGCGCGGCTTTGATCCGCGTGGCGGATCAAACCCGGCAGGATGCGAGCATCCTGGCGACCTTGATCCGCGTGGTGGATCGAACCCGGCAGGATGCGAGCATCCTGGCGACCTTGATCCGCGTGTGTGGTGTCCGGAAACTATGGCGGGAATTGTCCGGAAAAGATGGCGGCTCCGGGAATGTGACGCGGCGGATCGGACGCCGCAAGGAAGATTGCAGAAGACAAGGTTTGTGGCGACTACATCGCCGGGTCGACGGTCCGGCCGGGGGGCGCGCGAGGTGAGCCCCCCGCCCAGCCCGCCGCCCCTCCGAGGCCCCGAGGGACGTCAGGGGGCGACGGGGAGATTCCGGATCTGCGCCGGCGTCCGGCAGGATTTCCGGATCGATGTGCTTGGTGCGCCAGGATCGGCCGCCAAGCACCATGTGGGCCCCGCGCTCGAGGACCCGGTCGAGGATGACTGCCGCGAGGTCGTGGTCGTGCAGGACCTCGCCCCAGCTCTTGAGCTTCTTGTTTGTGGTCAGGATGAGGGGCTTCTGGTGCAGGTACCGCTGGTCCACCACGCCGAAGAGGACGTTGGCGGCGTCGGTTGCGTGCGCCAGGTAGCCGACCTCGTCGACGATGAGCACGTCGGGGGCGACCCACTCGGCCGCGGCCTCCCGCAGGTGCCCTGCGCGCGAGGCCTTGCCCAGCTCGTCGATGAGCGCGCTGGCGCCCACGAAGCGCGCGGTGAACCCGTTCTGGATGGCACGGTAGCCGATGGCGACGGCGAGATGGGTCTTTCCGAGCCCTGGTCGGCCGGAGAGGATCAAGGTCCGGCCGCCGGTGACCAACTCTGGCCCGAGGTAGGGGCCGAGCTGCTGCAGACGCAGACTGCTCTGGAAGATGAAGTCGAACTCCTCAATCGTCTTGACGAACGGGAAGTTCGCCCGTCGCGCAGCCTTCTCGATGCGGGTGTCGTTGCGGTGCGCGACCTCCTCCGCCACGACCAGCGCGAGTAGTCGCGGTGGCCCCAGTTGTCGGCGGCGGCCTTGGTGGCGTACTCGGCGTACAAGCGGCGCATGGTGGGCAGGTGGAGACGCTTGAGGAGAGCCTCGACGTCGATGTCGCTGGGCTTCATGCTGCCGCCAGGGCGGCGCCGGCATCGACTGTGTACTGCTTCTGGGTGACGCAGCGCGAAAACGCCGTCCGCATCGCGTCGTCGGAGTGGTGCGCCAGGAGGTTGAAGAGCTGCTCGCAGGGCTCCTCCCAACGGCCGCAGGGCTCGATGTGGATGAGCTCCCCGAGGAACAGCCAGGCCGGCTGCCCCAGCTCCAACAGGCACTGGCGCCGGAACATCGTGACCTTTCGACGCCCGTGGAGGGCTGCGGGCATGCTCTCCCGATGAACGGGTAGGCGGCGGACTTCGCCGGTGTGATCCTCACGAACGTGGGTGCACCGTTCACCGCGGATGTCGATGTCGATCCGCTTCGCCCGGATGTGCACGGTGGCCGGGGCGCCGAGCTTGGTGTCGGTCGCCGAGTACGAGGTGCCGTTGACGGGGATCGTGCCCAATCGGGGTCACCGTGACCGTCGTCGCGATCGCCCAGTGCTTGGGCGCGCACTGGACCGGACGCTTCGCGAGACGCGGCGTCTCCTCGACCATGAGGACGGCGGGGATCACGCCGGTGGCATCGCACTTGCGGACCGTGTTGACCTCGGTCAACCACGCTGCGAGCTGAACCTCGAGGTCGCCCACATCCCGGAACGCGCGCTGCCGGAGGAAGCCGTTCTTCACGAACCCGACGAGGCGCTCGACGGTGCCCTTCTGGTTCCCCGACGCAGGCGCGCAGAACGTCGCGATCACGTTAACGACGGTCCCGGCGGTCTGGTCCGTGACCACGACGACGTGCATGTACCGGGAGTGCTTCATGCGACCGGCGAAGAACTGGACGCGCTGCTGGCCGGTGGCACCGAAGGTGATCAGGGCCTCGCCAAAGTCGAACTGCGCGTACTCGCCGGGGACGCCGTTGGACAGCACGATCGGGTCCTTGCGCGGGGCCGGGCGCAGCGACCGCACCAGCTCCGTCATCTGGCTGCGACCACCGCCGTAGCCCCACTCCTTGGCGCGGCGGAGCACCTCAATCGCGCTGATGTGGGCATTGCGATCGTCCTCCAACAAGGCCCGCACGCGGGCGACCATGGCGTCGTCGGCCTTTGCCGGCCGACCGAGCCGTGGACCATCGGCCAGCCTGTCGGCGCGCACCTCGGCGAGCGTGGGTAGGGGTCCAGCGAGGATGCGCTGGACGCTGCGGAGTGGCACGTCGCACCGTGCGGAGATGTCGGCCTGGGCGGTGCCCCCTTCGGCCATGTGGTGGATCTTGAGGCGGGTCATGACGTCGAACACGTTCGCGGTCTCGGGGTGGTGCCCGCCTGCTACCGGAAACCGCGAAGGGTCGCCGACGGGTCAGAACCCGCCATCTTTTCCGGATCCCACCTGTGGCGGATCGAACCGCCGGGGATGGCCGCATCCCCGCGAGTTCTTGCCGCGCGGGCGGATCGAACTGCCGGGGATGGCCGTATCTCCGCGAGTTCTTGCCGCGCGGCGGATCGAACTGCCGGGGATGGCCGTATCCCCGCGAGTTCTTGCCGCCTGGCGGATCGAACTGCCGGGGATGGCCGTATCCCCGCGACCTTGATCCGCCTGGCGGATCGCACCCGGCAGGATGCGAGCATCCTCGCCGCCCGCCGCTCGCCGCTCGCCGCT
>CAIQVJ010000096.1 GCA_903875225.1 uncultured Pseudomonadota bacterium | reverse complement strand
CGGTCTGCGCCCCGGGGCTCGGGGGAGTTGACGTTGGACCTTTCGGTCGCTGCGGAGAGTGTCTCCGTGGACGGCGCGCGTGTACGAATCCAGACCCCGAGGGGACAGAGTTGGGTGGTCTCAGACCTCCGGGCGTGGGATGCGGATGGGATCGCGCTCGCCAGTCGCTTCGAGCGAACCGAGGAGGGGGTCCGGATCGCGGTGGACGACGCCGTGGCACGGTACCCGATGCGGATTCATGCGGACTATGTGTTCAACGGCGGCTCCGCCAACATGAACGTCGGGGGTGCCGACGTCAACGGGGACGGGTACGTCGATGTGTTCTTGTCTCTGGACGGTCATGACGGGTACGCATTTGGTTATCTGGGCACTTCCACCGGCTTCGAGACGACGCCGAGTTGGAATGCGCCGGATCTCTACAACTACGATCTGGCTCATGTCCCGATCGCATTGGCAGGGGACGTGAACGCGGATGGGTATGACGACCTCATCGCGGCCGCGGGAGAATCGAAGCGGGTCTACGTCTACGCTGGCTCCGCCGGTGGTCTGGCCACCTCGTCGGCCCCGACCTGGACACTGACAGAGTTCACGCGTCCGCCGGCCTCCGCGTCCGTAGCCGGTGCCGGAGACGTGAACGGCGATGGGTACGACGACGTGGTGATCGGGCTGCCCAGCGCCACCGGGCCGGGTCGTGTGGTTGTCCACCTGGGCTCCCCAACCGGAATCCTGGACGACGGGAGCACGGTCGAGCTGCACGCCGACAGCGATCCGGCGACCTCCGACATGTTCGGAGTCTCCGTGCGCGGCGCCGGTGACGTGAACGGGGATGGGTACGATGACATCATCGTGGGCGCGAACTCGCCCTACACGGCGGTGTACTATGGTTCAGCCGCAGGGGTTTCAGACGCGGCCAAGACGACGCTGGTGACGGAGTTGACGGGTTACGCCGTGAACGCCGCGGGTGACGTGAACGGCGACGGCTGTGACGACGTGATCGTCGGCGAGGAGGGCTGGTCCGACGATTCGCATTACCCCCAACCGAGGGGTAGGGCTCAGGTTTTTCTTGGCAGCCCCGCGGGTGTGGCACCCGGAGCAGGGTGGGTGAGAGAAGGTGAACCGTGTGGGTATTGTGACCTCTCTATGTATGGCTACTCCGTGGCCGGCGTAGGGGACGTCAACGGAGACGGGTACGGGGATGTGATTGCCGGAGGCTTCAACGAGGCAGACATCTTCCTCGGCTCGGGGGGTGGGTTGGTCACGAACCGGGCGCGTGTGCTGCAGAGCGGCGGCTGGGCTCTTTCTGGGGCTGGGGATGTTGATCGGGATGGGTTCGACGATATTCTGGCTGGGGGGGCTGTGTACCTCGCGGCGACGCTGCGGCTGCCAAACGAGATACCCGACACGAACAGCGAGGGGGATACCGACACCGACACCGACACCGACCCCGACACCGACACCGACCCCGACACCGACACCGACACCGATACCGACACCGATACCGACACGGACACCGACACCGCCGCGGACTCTGGCCCCCCAGGCGGCTGCGCTGGAGGGAAGCAAGGCTGTGCCACGCTGCCGGGTCCGTTCCTCGGCGCACACCTCGCCGCAATCGCTCTCGCGCTCACGCTCGCGCGGCGACGCGCACCCCAACCCTGAACGGAGGTCGCGATGGCACAGATTCTTGCCGACGTCTATCAGAACGTGAGAGATCCGATTGGTCGCCGCGGGGCGCGTGGAAACGGCGAGGATGATGACACGGAGGCAATCCAACGCGCCATCAACACGGGACGCCATGTGTTGTTTCCACAAGGCACCGTGAGCACGTTCACGAACGAAGATGGTAGCTTCAATCACATTGAGGTGAATCCCTACAAGATCCTCGGAAAGTTGAAGTTCAAGCACGACGGTCAGCGGTGCACCTTCCTCGCGGGGGCGATCCTCGAGCTTGACTCGGCGCTCGCCTCCGTCGAGATCACGGGTAAGAACCAGACATTCATCGGGCTCCGGATAACGGTTGGAAACGAGGAAGACTCAAACCTGCCGGCGAGTTCCCTGGGCACGGCGATCCCGAACCCCTGCCTGCTCATCACCGGCGCGGACGGTCTCCTTTTGGAGGACGTCCAGGTCTCCTGTGGCAGCGCTGCAACGCTGGTCCGGATCCAGGACACGGTTGGGATCACGATCCAGGGCGGTCAGTT
>CAIQVJ010000095.1 GCA_903875225.1 uncultured Pseudomonadota bacterium | reverse complement strand
CGGTCAGCCGGTGCGGCGGGACGGCTTGACCATTCTTGCTTCTGCCCATGACGACGACTCCGAACCTTGCGGTTCAGGAATCGCATGTTTCTATTGACGTGTCAAGGTTCGCTGGGGAACGCAGCGATCCTGTTTAGAGCCCCCGCGCCACGGCTGTCGCGATCACGGGTGCAGCCGCCGGGCGCGGTCGGCGGTCACCCGCCGGGGCACGCGCTGGCATGCGGCTTGCGACCCTGGATACACTCCCGTGAGGTTCCCGATGCTCGTAGCCCCGATGTTCCTCGCAGCGCTCGTCGGCTGCGCCTTGAACAGCCAGCTCGTGCGCTCGGACACCTTCGAGCGCACCACCACCCAGGTGGGCATGCTCGAGGCGCCGACCGCGCCCCACGACATCGGCCCCCAGCTCGCGCCGGGCCAGGTCGCGCTCCAGGGGGCGCTGGAGTACGGCGCGACGCCTGGCCCCCGGACCACGCGAGCCGGAGGCGCGAGCGGCGCGTTGCTGGCGACCGGGTGGGCGCGCGGACAGGCCACGTTCGGGGTTGCCCGCTGGCTGCAACTGGGCGCCGAGCTGGAGGGTTCACCCGCGTTCCTGACGCGCGCGGTCGCGACCGACGTCTCGAACGACGGCTGGACTGCCCCCCTCGGGCGCGGCGGGTTGACGATGCGGGCGCACTGGCAGACGGGTTGGGTGGCCTGGGAGCCCTTCGTGGAGGTGGAGGGCTCCGGCGTGGCCTGGTACCACACGGACACCGTGGTCGAGACGGTGACGACGTACGGCGGACAGGGCAGCGAAACGGCGACGACGAACCGCGACGACGAGGAGTTCAAGCGCGCCCTGTACGTGAGCGCCCGGACCGGCATGAGCCTCGCCTTCGGCGCGCCGGAGAAGGTCCAGTTCCGCGCCGGGCCCTACGTCTCCAACGCGCCGTGGCTCTACGGGAGCTGGTCCGACCGCTGGGGCTGTGACTACTACGCGCGCGGCCAGATGGACTGCTCGAGGCCCGAGCACGAGCCCCAGCAGGTGTCGACGATCTTCATGGTCGGCTTGTTCGGAAACCTGAGCGTCCCGCTCGGCCCGATCGTCGTGAACGCGGGGGGCTGGGTGGACGCGATCCCCTCCGACGAGGAGGACGCGCTGATGGCCCGGCCCGGGGGCACGCTCTCGCTGGAGCTGCTGCTCGGGGGCCGCCACCGGGACTGACCGGGCTACGCTCGGACCGATGTCCCGCCTGCTCGACGCCCTGGACCGATTGAAAGCCGTCGAGGTGCCGCTCCGGCGCTTCGTGCTCCCCGACAGGTTCAGCCGCGTGGAGATCGAGACCCACAGTCGGTGCAACCGCGGCTGCCACTACTGCCCGGTCGCCGTGGACCCCCGCCCCGGGCACGAGATGCCCGAGCAGCTGTTCCTCTCGCTCGTCGATCAGCTCGCGGAGATGGGCTTTGCAGGGCGGTTCTCCCCGCACTTCTTCGGCGAGCCGCTGCTCGACCCGCGCCTGCCCCGCTTGATGGCCGAGGTCCGTCGTCGCCTGCCGCGCGCCCCCATCGTCATCTACACCAACGGGGACGCCCTCACGCCGGAGAAGATGCGAGCCCTGCTCGACGCCGGCGTGAGCCTGTTCATCGTGACGCTGGAGCACGGCGAGCCGGAGGCGCTCCGACGCACGCGAGCCGACCTCCCGTGGTGGGTCTGGCGCCGCCGGGTGCTGGTCCGCAACTTCACGAGAGACGTGAAGGCGCCCTACAACCGCGGCGGGACCGTGCTCTTCGGCGAACGGGAGCTGCACGTGAAGGCCTGCCACGCTCCGGCGGGCGCCCTGGTGATCGACGCCTGGGGAAAACTCAAGCTCTGCGCAAACGACTACTACGGGCGCGAGGACTGGGGCGACACGACCACGACGCGCATCCGGGACCTGTGGGCCCTGCCCGCCTACCGGGACACGCGCCGGGCACTGCTCCGCGGCGAGTTCGAGAAGGAGATCTGCCGTACCTGCGTGGGGCGGGTGCAGGCGACCCACCCGCTCGCCGACCATCGCCCGTGAACCACGCCATCCGGATCCGAACCCGCCGATCCGGAACCGCGGAAGCCCGCGGGTTTGCTCGCTGGCACGCGGATTGCGAACTCGCTCGCCAACCCGAGGCCCCCATGCTCCGATCCCTCCTCCTCCTCCCGCTCGTCGGCCTGTTGGCCTGCGGCGACCACGACGGCGCCTGCACCACCATCGCCATCTCCTCCGCGACGGTGCACGTCGTCGGTGCGGACGGGACGACCCCGCAGGCAGCCGAGGTCACCGCGACGGACGCCGATGGCAACCCGGTCCAGGTCGAATGCTCAGGCAGCGCCGACACCGCTGGCGAATGCACGGACTGGATCGTCGGATGGGAGGTCGCGGGCGTGATCACCATCCACGCCGAAACCTACAACGGGTGCAACTACGGCTCCGGAGACGCCACGGTCGATGTGCCGATGGACGATGCCGGCTGCCACGTCGTACCCCAGGAGACCACCCTCACGCTCGGCACATGGACGGACCTCTCATGCGAATGAACCTCACCCTGCTCCTCCTCTCCCTTGCCCTCGGCTGCACCGGCAAACCGGGCGACGAGACCGGCGATACCGACTCCAGCCCGGCCGGCGCCGCCCCCGGCGAAGCCCTCCGGGGCTCGACGGACCGCGAGATGGCCCCCGCGACGTCCGATCTGTCCACCCTCTACACCGAAAACGCCGACTTTTCGTTCGATCTGTTGCGCACGGTCCAGGCCGCAGCGCCCGGCAACCAGGTGCTCTCCCCCTGGTCCCTGCAGGTGGTGATGGCCCAGGTGCGCGCGGGCGCCAGCGGCGACGCCAGGACCGCGATCGACTCCACGTTCCGATGGACGCTCGCCGACGACGCGCTGAACGCCTCCTTCGACGCCGCCGACCTCGCGATCACCGCGCACAACGTGGAGGGTGAGACGCCGGTCGTGATCACCTCCACCAACCAGATCTTCGTCACCACCGGCTACCCGCTCGGAGCCGCCTGGCTCGACACGCTGTCCACCTGGTACGGGACCGGGGTTCAGCAGATGGACTTCGAGGCAGACCCCGCGGGCGTAGCTGCCGACATCAACACCTGGATCGCCGACCGCACGGGTGACCGCATCAAGGATCTCGTCAGCGCCGGGGTCGTGGCCGATTCGCGCATGCTGCTGGTCAACGCGCTGTACTTCAAGGCCAGCTGGGCCATCCCGTTCTCGGAGAGCAGCACCGCCGACCAGCCGTTCACGATCGGGGACGGCACCGAGGTCTCCGTTCCCACGATGTCCGGGAGCGTCACCGTCTCCGGCGCGCAGGCAGATGGCTACTTCATCGCCGACATCCCGTACTCCGACGCCGGCCTGACCATGACGATCGTGCTCCCCGAAGCCGGTCGCTTCGACGAGGTCCTCGCGGGCCTCGACTCGACGACGCTCCAGGCGGCGATCACGAGCGAGGCGTGGTGCGAGGAGTGCGCCGTGCAGTTCCCGAAGTTCGAGCTCAAGGGCGCACCGGACATCACCAGCGCGCTCATCGCCCTGGGGATGGACCCCGCGTTCGGGGGCGCGTATCCGGGAATCAGCGACGCGCTCACGCTCACGGCTGTCGAGCAGAAGGGCTTCGTGGCGGTGAACGAGAAGGGTACGGAGGCCGCCGCCGCGACGATGGCGGAGTTCAGCGACTCGGCGAGCGAGCCGCCGTTCGGGCCCATCGTGGTCGACCGGCCGTTCATCTGGCTGGTCCGCGAGGAGCCGACCGGTGCGGTGCTGTTCAGCGGGATCGTCAGCGACCCGAGATAGCCGAAGCGGAGTCCCCCGCGACGGCTCAGATGGAGCCGAGCAGGTCGCTGTAGCCCTGGCAGTAGTCGCCGCTCATCTTCCAGGAGATGGAGCCGGCATCCGACCCGCTCTCGTCGACCATGTCGGCGTCGCCATCGGCGTCCATGGACTTGCCCTCCTCCAGCGAGTTCACGGTGGCGGATCCGGACGCCGCGGTGCTCGTGTCCGACTGGGTCGTGAGGGTGCCGGTCGTGAAGTAGTCGTGCCAGTCGGTGTACCCGGTGACATGGGTGACGCTGAACGCCACCGAGGCATCTCCGATGGTGTAGTCGCCCTCGGCGGAGGCAAGGTCGTCGGTGGTGAACCCGAACACGGTCTCCCAGTACTCCTCGGGCAGGTTATCCTGCTCCGCGGCCTCGAATGCAAGCTGGGCCCTGTCGGTGTCGAAGTCGGTGAGCAACTGCTGGAAGGCGTCGGACTCGGCCTGGGCGACCGCCGTGAACGTCTCGCAGACCTTGGGGACGTCGGTCGTGATGAGCTCCACGTAGGTGCTGCCAGCGACGTCGATCGAGATCCATGCGCCCTGCCCCATCGGCGGGACGGTCTCGTCGTTCACCTTGCCCTTGATGGTGCCCGCGGCACAACCGGCGAGCGAGACGCAGACGAGCGGGAAGAGAAGGAAAGCACGGGGCATTCGGGACTCCGGGGAGCGCCACTCTACCCCGAAGCAGGGCCCCCGTCCCGCGCTACCAGCCCACGCCCATCACGGTCGCGCCGTAGATGGGTCGCCCGTCCTCTGCCACGCTAACGAGCGGGGTCATCCCCCACAGGCCGGGCGGGTCGAGGTGCGGAAGGCCGAGCGCCACGTGGTGTCCGGAGCCGACCTTCAGACCTACGAGCGCACCCCCGGCCGTGCCCACGCCGGCACCGATCAGGGAGGCGGCGAGCAGGGCGTTGGGGTCCCGGCTCGCGAGCCCGGCGATCAGCGTGGTGGTCCCGCCCACGACCACCCCGCCGATGTCCGCGATGCCAACCACGACGGGCGCCACCTCCAGATCGGGGATCAGGCCCACCGTGCCCACCCCCAGGCCTATGTCTCCCCCGATCAGCGCGGCCTCGAGCGGGTTGCGATGCGAGATGTGCGCGGTGGCGGCCCCGATGTAGGTGCCCCACAGCGCGGTGGAAGCCATGGTGAGGCTGGCGGCGTAGGGCACCCGCGTCCACCGGGAGACGACTCCGCAGGCCGCGCCGGTCGCTCCGACCACGGTGACCGCGATGCCGGCGTTTTCGCGGTCCCAGGGCTGGGACACCCTGATCCAACCCGCGGTCTGCCAACCCACCCACCCCGTCGCGAGCCCGCCCCAGACAAGATCCGAGCCGTCGACCGTTCCCGGATCCAGGTTCGCGAGGGCAATCCCGGAGATCAGGCCACCGGTGGCCCCCGCGACGGGGCCCCAACCGGATGGCTGTGTGCGAGTGTCAGGCGCGGCGAGGATGGAGATTCCTCCCCCGATCGCCGTCCCGAAGCCGAGCCCCAGAAACCCGCCGAGAAGCTCGTCTGCGGGCCTGTCGTAGGTTGGCGCGAGGCTCCAGGCAGCGACACCCGCGACACCGCCGGTCGTGACCGGCAGCCCGAATCGATACGTACCTGCGGGCAACGGCAGCCAGCCCCCGACCACCGCGCCCCAGGCGGTCCCCAGCGCGACGAACCCCATGTCGGCGCCGTGCAGGTCCACGTTCGGCGAGGCGATGGATGCCCCCGCAAACCCGCCCAGCGTGGCGATCCCAGCCACGGTCACGTTGCCGACCCGTGGGTGTGTGCCCTGCGTGAAGAAGTTGTAGCCGGTCGAGACTGTCGCGACGCCCACGCCCGTCAGGATTCCGGTCTCCCACGCATCGTGCCCGGAACCCTGCTGGATCCCCGCGGTCGCAAGCCCGGTCCCCGTGCCCGCCGCAAGTCCGATGAGCCCGCCGACCCAGACATGATCGGCCTGCGTGCTGTCGTGCGGCCCGGTACCCGAGGCGATGAGCATGCCCCCCGAAGCGCCGGCCCACTCCGAGAGGGTGACGTAGGATGCATCGCCCACGGTGGTCGGGCGGCGGCGCGCGTAGAACCAGCCGCCCGTGGCGCCGCCCACCGCGCCCGCGGTGGCGCCGAGCCCCTCGAGCCGCGTGCGCCCGAAGTGCCCCAGCGTCGCCACGCCATACCCGAGACCGCTGCCAAAGCCGATCGTCGTCCACGCGACGCTCCCGGCGTCCGACACGTGCTTCGCGGCCGCGACCTGGTCCGGGTACCCGGTCTTCAACGTGTCCATCACGGCAGCCCGCAGCGACCCGGCGACCCCCGGGCTCGCCGTCGCGTCGAGCAGGGCCTGTGCGGCAATCCCGGAGTGTGCGGCCCCCAGCGCCCGCGCTGCGGCGATGCGCGTGGAGGTGGGGAGCTGCCGATCCACGACCCACCCCCCGAGCACAGGGGGGCCCTCGGGGAACGAGGCGAGCGCGAGGGTCGCGCTGTCCACGACCCGCCCAGCGCGGAGGGTCTCCACGAGGTCCACCAGGACGGGCACGGCCCGAGGGTCGCGGGTCGCCACCAGGGAGGCGATGCCGGCAATCCGCTGCTCGCCGTGGAGCTTGAGCAGGGCGGCCAGCAGGGCCTCGTCCGCGACCACGTCCGGAGGAGCCGGCTCGGCCGGGGAGGCCGGAGCGGGGGGAGCGGCCTCAGCGGGAGCAGGGGGCGCGGCAACCGGGGGCCCGGCATCCGCGGGAACCGCGGGCGCGGCAGCCGGGGCATCAAGCGGGGCGGCGTCCAAGGGGACGGGCTCGGTTGCCCAGGCGAGGGTCACGAGGAGCATCGGCACTCCGACGAGAGATGAGGCGGTGACGCGACCCGGGAACGAGACGCGCGGCGCAGTCTAGCCCGCGGGGGCCCGCCTCGTTACTCCCGTTCATGTTCTCATTTCTTCGGCGGACGCTGCCCACCTGGTACCATCCGGACTACCGGCTGCCGCTCCCCTCCATCCAGATGCGGACCGGCGCGGAGCCCCGGCGGGCCGACCTCGTGGCCTGGCACCTGGACGCCACCCACGTGCTCCCGAGCGCGAAGCTGCGCCTGCCCCGCGCCATCGGCTGGGAGGACCTGGCACGGGTCCACACACACGCGTGGCTCGCATCGTTGGGAGACCCCGCCCACCTCGCCTCGGTGTTCGGCGTGGACGCCCGGGAGGCCCGCGTAGACGAGCTCATGCGCACATCCCGACTCGCCTGCGGCGGCACGCTCGCCGCCGCCCGCCACGCGCTCTCCACCGCAGAGCCCACGTTGAACCTGCTCGGCGGCTTCCACCATGCCGCGCCGGACCATGGCGGGGGCTTCTGCGCCGTGAACGACATCGCCGTCGCCATCGCGGTGCTGCGCGCCGGGGGCTTCGACGGCGCCGTCGGCATCATCGATCTCGACGCCCACCCGCCCGATGGGACCGCGGCGTGCGGGACAGGGGCGTGGATCGGCTCGATCTCCGGCAGTCGCTGGGATCTGCCGCCCGGCGTGGACGAGACGGTGATCGAGAACGGCGACGACGAGGCCTACCTGCGCGCCCTGGACCGACTCCTGGCCCGCGCCCCCCAGGTTGCGCTCATGTTCGTGATCGCAGGCGGTGACGTGCTGGCGGGCGACCCGCTGGGACGGCTGAGGATGACGCTGGAGGGCGCGGGCGAGCGGGACCGTCGCGTGTACGCCCGGCTCGCGGGGACGCCGTCTGTCTGGCTGCCCGGCGGCGGCTACCACGGCGACGCCTGGAAGGTGCTGGCAAGGACGGCCATGCTCCTGGCAACAGGTCGTCTGAAGCGGATCCCGAAGGATGCCGACCCCCTGAGCGCCCGGTTCACCGCGATCGCGGCCACGCTCGGGCGCTCCACGCTCGGTGCGTCCGCCGACACGGAGAGCTTCATCACCGCGGCAGACGTGGAGGAGCAACTGGGGCTCCGCGAGCCTGGTCACCGGCTGCTCGGCTACTACACCGCCTCCGGTATCGAGCACGCGCTGTACGAATACGGCGTGCTCAGGCAGATCAGCCGCCTGGGCTACGCGGGCTTCGAGGTCGTGATCGCCTCGGTGGCGCTGGGTGACCAGCTGCGGCTCTACGCCCACGGCACCGACAGCACCGACCGGGAACTGCTGCTCGAGGCCGTCCTCGCGCGGGAGCGCTTCGCGGGCCAGGACTTCCTGTTCATCCACTGGCTCACGCTGCGCCATCCGCGCGCGGAGTTCAGCGCGGGCCGGCCCCGTCTGCCGTCGCAGGAGGTGCCTGGCCTCGGGCTCGCGCGCGAAGTCTCCGAGCTCCTGCGCCGGATGGCCGCCCGCCTCGGGCTGGTGGGCGTCGCCTTCCGGCCCATGCACTACCACACCGCCTACGGGGCACGGACCAACTTCCACTTCCTCGACCCCGCGCGACAGGCCGAGTTCGAGACGCTGGTGCGAAACACAGAGGGCCAGCCACTCGTGGAGGTGAGCCGCGCCCAGGAAGGGAGCTGGTCGCCGGACGTCATGGTGTTCGTGGACGAGCCGGTCGGCTGAACGCATCACCAGCCGGTACCCAGATGGAGTATCCTTGTTCCATGCGCCCCAACCACACGCTTTTCCCCCTGGTCCTGCTCCTCTCCGCGTGCACGGAGAACGCCCTGATCGTGAAGGGGGGCGACCCGACCGACACGTTCGACGACGTGAACCCGGACATCGTCGTCGACCCGATGAGCGTGGACTTCGGCTCCCTCCTGCCGGGGAGCTCCACCTCCGCGACCGTGACCATCTCGAATGTCGGCGAGGACGCCCTCACCCTCGACGCCCTGCAGCTCGGCACGGCCGACAGTGCGCTCGACTGGACGGACATCTCCGCCCCGTTCATCAACCCCGGGGAGAGCGTGGACACCGTCGTCACCTGGACGCCCGAGCTCGGCGGAGCCTGGACCAACACGCTGGACGTGGGCTCCAACGACCCGGACACGCCACTCGTGCAGGTCGATCTCATGGGCAACGTCCCGGCGGGCGACCTGGTCGTCACCCCGGACAGCTACGATTTCGGCAGCCTCGAGGTGGGCCAGGAGGCCACCATGGTGATCAACGTCGCGAACGTGGGCGAGGGGCCCATCACCGTGGCGGACTGGGAGTACACCGCTGGCGACGCCGACCTGCACGTGCTCGACGCCGGGGGGCTCACCGTCCTGCCTGCCGTGATCGAGGCCGGCACCTCCACCGACGTGACCGTGGAGTACACGCCCTCGGCGGCAGGAGCAGACGACGGCTCGTTCGGCGTGACCTCGAACGATCCCGACGAGCCACTGATCGTGGCGCAGCAGTACGGCAACGCGACCGAGGCGGACCCGTGTGACGGCTACTCGCAGACCGTCACGCTGATGCTCACGGCCGACGACGCATGGCAGGGGTGGATGGACGGCTCGTCGTTCTCGGCGCCGAACCAGAACACCTGGAGCGCCTCGGACACGTTGGAGTGGGAGATGCCCTGCGGGGACCACACGCTGGCGCTCTATGCGACGGACACCGCACACGCTGTCTCGGGCGTGATCGCGGTGGTGTGGGTCGAGGGCACCGTGCGGTTCGTGAGCGGCGCCACTTCGGACTGGCGGATGGTGGACACCGCGCCGCCCTCGGACTGGACGGACATCACATACGATGACTCTTCGTGGAACGTGCCGCAGCTCTGCTCGAGCAACGCGATCTGGGGGAGCTCGCCGCAGCCGTTCTACGACCAGGGCGCCGCGTGGATCTGGTGGACGCCCACCTGCAGCGATCTCGGGCAGGCGTGGCTAAGGCTGAACTTCAGCGTGCCGTGAGCGAAGCGGGGGGCACCCACGCCCCCGGTCAGTACCCCCCCGGCCCGCCCCACCGCCCGATGTCGTTTCGCGTGCCGTCGATGTCCAGGTAGGCAGCGCCCGTGGCCCCTGCGTTGATCAACGGGCTGCCGGGCTGCAGCGTGAGATCGTCGGGGAACGCGGTGAACATCGGATCCGCGCTCACCGTCGCAGCGGCCACGGCCGCACAGGTGTCGGCGGTGTTGGCCCAGAAGGCGTTGTAGCTGGCGATGAGCCGGCCATCGT
This sequence comes from uncultured Pseudomonadota bacterium, assembly GCA_903875225.1. Classification (GTDB taxonomy): domain Bacteria; phylum Myxococcota_A; class UBA796; order UBA796; family SXON01; genus CAIUMM01. Next base: position 62,777 of record CAIQVJ010000095.1, on the reverse strand, counting down.
CGCCGGAGATCCCGCACAGCGCGCCGGTGAACACCGAGTTCGTGAGCGTGGATGCGGTGTCGATGCCGAGGAACGAAAAAGCGGCGTCTGTGCCCCACAACACGCTGTTCAACACCTGTACGTGCACGTAGCGCGCGTCCATCCCGATCGAGCCACCGCCCACTGCGCTGTTGCTCACCAGCTGGCGCTCCTCGGGCGTGTCGAGCTCGTCCTCGGTGTAGATGCCGGCGATCCCGCCCGTGACGGTCGACCGCTCGACATGCAGCTCACCGTGATGGCTGTACAGCCCATACCCGCTGGCACAGCGGAGCGTGCTCTCGTCGAGCAGGGTCGCGTTGTGCTCATAGATCGCGTACGCGCCGTCCTCGCCGCAGTCCGCCACCAGCCGCCGCGCGGTCAGCCCCCCGGCCTCGGAGCGGATCGCGGCGCCGCCGTCGATGAAGTCGTTCCCTTCGATCGTCACGTCGGTCAGGTCCAGGAACCCGATCTCGGAGAGGATCATCGTGTACCCGTCGTCGCAGCCGGTGATCACGATGTCGTCGAGGTCCAGCACCGCCGAGGTCAGCTCGATCGCGGACCCGCCGGCAGAGTCCAAGCCACCGGTGAGCGTGAAGCCGGCGAACCGCGTGCCCTCACTCTCGCCGTCCTCCACGTTGAGCACGGTGCCGCCGAGGTCCCCGTCGATGATCGTGTTGGCCGACCCGTCGGTGCCGTACACCTCGAGCGTCCGCCCCTGGAGGTGGAGGCGCTCGTGGTAGGTGCAGGGCGCGACCGCGATGATGTCCCCGCTGGTGGAGGCGTCGATGGCGTCCTGGATCAGGGTGTAGTCCGCGCTCCCCATGCAATCGACGGTGATGTCGGGCAGCACGACGTGCCCGGTGTCGCCGGTGTCGCCGGTGTCGCCGGTGTCGCCCGTCTCGCCGGTGTGGGTGTCCGAGTCTGGCGGCGCCGAGTCGGAGTCGTGTGAGTGGGACGAGTCACCCGTGTCGATGAGGATCTTCGTGCTGTGGCAGCCGAGCGTGGCAGCCAGGGCGAGCGGCAGCAGAGTGCGCATCACCAGCCCCCTTCCATCGAGCCGTGCCCACCGTAGACACCGATGTCGTTGCGCGTGCCGTCGATGTCCTGGTAGGCGGTGTCCTCCGGGCCGGCGTCCACCGCCGGGCTGCCCGGACCGGTGTGCACGTCGTCCGCCGCAAAATCCGCGAACAGGGGGTCCCCCTCGATGTTCTCGTCGACACCGACGTAGTCGGCGCCGACGCAATTCGACCGCGGCACGTTCCAGAACAGGTTGTTGCGCACCACGAAGGGCTCGACCAGGGCCGGCACGGCAGTGTCACCCGTGTCGGTGTCCGGGATGACCACGAGCGCGCTGGAGATGGCGCAGGTAGCCCCCGTGAGGATGGTGCCCTCGATCGTGGTGAGCGTATACGTGTTCGTCACCGAGACCTTTCCGTCGACCACACTGTTCCGGACGAGCAGGCTCCCGTAGTTCGCAGAGACGTCTCCGTGCACGATCGAGTTTTCGATCGCGATGACGTCGTCGTAGTGGTCGGTCTCGGACTCGATCACGATGGCGCCGTCTACCACGCTGCGCCGGATCTGCCCGACGGTGTGGTTCCAGAAGTTCGACTCAGCAGCTCCGCAGCCGAACGAAGATTCGTCAATGTAGGCCGACCCATGTGCGGTGTAGAGGCCATAAGCCCCGTTGTCGCACTCGAAGCTGGTGTCATGCGCCACGATGTCGCCCCGCACGGCGTACACCAACGCCCCGGAGCGCAAGCTGTTCCCGGCGAAGCTCACGTTCTCCATCTCGACGTCGCCGGACTCGGAGGCGACCACGTACGAGCCGCGATTGTCGGTGAACAACACGTCTTCCAGCCGGATCGCCGAAAAATCGACGTACAGCCCCGCACCGGTCGTGTCGGTACCCCCGGAGAGCGTGAACCCTGTCATCGAGGTGCCGTCGCCCTCGCCCGAAGCCACGCGCACCACGGTGCCGCCATCCGCCTGGATGATCGTGTCCGACGAGTCGCCCGTGGACCGGATCGTGAGCGACTTCCCACTGAAGTCCACGTTCTCGCTGTAGGTGCAGGGCCTCACGTCGATGACCTGCTCGGGCTCCGCAGCCGCGATCGCTTCGCCGATGGTCGGGAAATCGCCGCGCCCCCGGCAGTCGACCGTCCAGTCCGCCAGGACCGTCTCGTGATCCACGGCATCCCTGGCGAAGGTGGCCGATGCGAGAGGAACCGATGTGTCGCAAGCCAGAAGCAGTGTCAACATGGGCCAAGGATACACCCTGGGGTCTGTGGGGGTGCGGAAATCTGCAGCACCCCATACGCACTACGTCCCACCTCCCCCTGGAGCCCCGATGCCTGGCTACTACGACCGAGACCACCTCGCACATTTCGGCAACATCGCCGAGGGCGCGCCGCACCTCGCGGCCAAGTTCTTCGACTGGTATGGCGCGGTCTTCGCAGACGGCGCGCTCTCCCAACGCGAAAAGGCGCTCATCGCCCTCGCCGTCGCCCATACGGTGCAGTGCCCCTACTGCATCGAGGCCTACACGGGGGAGTCGCTGAAGCACGGCTCCGACATCGAGCAGATGACAGAGGCGATCCACGTCGCGACCGCGATCCGCGGCGGCGCCTCGCTCGTTCATGGCATGCAGATGCTGGAGCACGCAAAGAAGGCGGGTATGTAGGAGGAGCCCGGGTTGGGACGCGATCCGGCCCGGGTTCGCCGAACCCCTACCCCAGCTCGGTCAGCAGTCGCGCGAGCCGTGCCCGCACCTCGTGCACCCGCCGCAGGGCATCCTCCAGCGCACCGCGCTCGACCCCCACGCCATTGGCCTGGGGCGAGTCCGCGCCTTCGAGCAGCACCTTCCGGGCCCCTGCGATGGTGAAGCCTTCCTCGTGCAGCAGCTGGCGCACGCGCAGGAACCGCGAGACGTCGTTCTTGCGGTACAGCCGCTGCCCGCTCGACGAGCGGTGTGGCCGGAGCTTGAACTCGGTCTCCCAGTACCGCAACACGTGGGCCTCGACGCCCACCAGGTCGGCGACCTCGCCGATGCGGAAGTAGAGCTTGTCGGGAAGCTCTGCCATCCGCGCTACTCGTGCCCGCGGGCCCTGTTCAGCGCCTGCCGGAACACGAGCGAGGGCTTGAACGTGAGCACGCGGCGGGGAGTGATCGTGATCTGCTCGGACGTCTGCGGATTGCGCCCGCGACGCGCCCGCTTGACCCGGACGAGGAACGACCCGAAGGCGCTGATCTTCAGGCTGTCGCCTGCTTCCAGCGTCTCCTTCATCACCTCGAGCAACGACTCGACCAGGCCGGACGCCTCGCCCCAGGACAACCCGGTGAGCTCACGAACGCTGTGGACGACGTCCGCCTTGGTGAGCGTCCGAGGGGTCGGGCTTGGGCTGGGTTCCTTCATCCGTTGGTGTCCGAGGTGGTGTCTGCGGCCCAGAGCCGGAACGTGAGCGTGTCGGTGCGGGTCTCGCCCTCGTCGCCGACGCTTTCGAGCTGGATCACCCAGTATCCCTCGCCCGTGGCGTCGGCATCCATGTCGTACTCGTCCTCCCCACGCTCTCCCGCGTCGAGCCGCACGCTGGCACGCCCGATGTCGGAGGCGTAGTCCTGGGACACCTCCACGGTGATCGTGTGCAGCGTGCCGATCGGTCCGCCGCCCGGGTCGACCGTACCCGTGCCGAGCTCCACCGAGCCGGTGTTGCTGGTGAGCGCGACCGAGACGGGGTCCAGGACATCAGCCACGCCGACCTCGATCGAGACACTGTTGTCGGCCGCGTTGTACTGCGTCCACGTGGTCTCGGTGGTCTTCGTGCACCCGGCGAGCCCCGCAAAAATGCAGATCGCACCGGGAAGAACTGCTCCCCGGGCGATCAGAGGCGCGCAGTGCACCTGGGACATCTACAGGGCCGCGCGCGCCACGTCGACGACGGCCGCGAAGGCAGCCGCGTCGTTCAGGGCGAGATCCGCGAGGATCTTGCGGTCCAGTTGGATGTTGCTCTTCTTCAACGCGTGGATGAAGCGGCTGTAGGAGATGCCGGTGGTGCCGAGCGCCGCGTTGATGCGGACGATCCACAGCGCCCGGTAGTGGCGCTTCTTCTCCTTGCGGCCACGGAAGGCAAACCGCTTCGCGCGGTCCGCGTGCTCCATCGCCTGGCGCAGGCGCTGACGCCCGAGGAAGAAGCCCTTGACGCGGGCGTAGAGACGGTTCTTGCGAACACGGGATAGGGCAGCGCGCTTTACACGAGCCATGGTTGACCTCTTGTGCGGTCCGTCTGGACCGTTTTGCCGGGTCCCGAAAAGCCGAAGGATTCGGCAGGTGGTAGCGGCGAGTGGAGCGGCAGTGGACCGCCGCGGGAAGCTACTTGTACGGGATCATCAGCTTGATGCGTGCGGTCTCGCACTTGGCCAGGATGCCGCCCTTCTGCAGGTTGCGCTTGGTGTCCTTGGACACGTGCTCGAGGCAGTGGCGGAGGCCGCGCTTCTTGTACTTCACCTTGCCGGAGGCGGTGACTTTGAAGCGCTTGGCGGCGGAGCGGTTGGTCTTCATCTTGGGCATGGAAATCTCCAGAAGTCGAGCGCCTGCGCGGCGCGGAAAAGCGGGGTGGGGGGGCTTAGCCCTTCTTCTTGGTCGGGGCGAGCAACATCGAGAGCTGGCGGCCGTCCATCCGGGGCATCTGCTCGACGTTGCTGACGTCGTGGAGCATGTCGGCGAACTTCTTGCACTGGTCTTCCCCGATGTCCTTGTGCGCGATCTCACGGCCGCGGAACCGGACCGTGACCTTGACCTTGTCGCCCTCTTCGAGGAACCCGCGTGCTGCGCGCTCCTTGACGGCAAAATCGTGGTCGTCGGTCTTGGGGCGGAGCTTGATCTCCTTGATCTCGACGATCGCCTGGTTCTTGCGCGCGACCGCGTCGCGCTTCTTCTTCTCGTACTTGAGCTTGCCAAAATCCGTGATGCGGCACACCGGCGGGCGGGCCATCGGCGCCACCTCGACGAGATCGAGGCCCCGCTCGCGGGCGAGCGCCATGGCGTCTTCCGTCAGGAACTCGCCGAGCTTCTCGCCGCTGTCGTCGATGACGAGCACGCGGGGCACACGAATGCGCTCGTTGACCCGGGGCTCATTGCGCTCGGGAGCAGAGGGGGGCTGACCACGGGGAGGACTCCGCAATGCGGCTCCGGGGAGGGAAGATCGAGGGGCCGGGGGTGCGGAGTGCATCCCCAGGGAAGACAGCCGCGCGAGCGCGACCGGGAAGGAAAAGCCCGGGGCCGTCGAAAGGACGGCTTCCGGGCCAAGCTGGTTGGCACGGCCGGGATTGAACCGGCGACCACCGCCGTGTCAAGGCGGTGCTCTTCCACTGAGCTACGTGCCAGAGCGTTTCGCGGTTTAGCGAACCACGACGCGGGCGTCAAGGGGAATTCACCAGCCGGACCGCACGCCGAGCCGGGCGATCAGCGCGTCCGCGATGTCACCCCACGCTTCCCGGGGGGTGGTGACGCAGCCGAGCCGAGCGCAGGAGGTCACCCCCGCGTCGCGGATCCCGCACGGCGTGATGAGCCCGAACCCGTCGAGCGAGTTCTCGATGTTCAACGCGAACCCGTGCATGGCCCATCCGCTGCGGATCTGCATGCCGACCGCGGCGATCTTCCGAGGGCCCGCAGCGGTCTGGACCCACGCACCGGGCAGGCCCTGTCGACGATCCGCGACGATCCCACGGCCGGACAACCAGTCGATCAGCACGGCCTCGACGCGCTCGACGAGCCGCCGCACGCCGAGCGCCCGGGCGTCGATCACCAGGTAGCCGACCAGCTGCCCCGGCTCGTGGCAGGTCGCCAGGCCGCCCCGCCGGGTCTGCCAGACCGCGTAGCCGGCCGCCGTCGCCGCCTCCAGATCCACCTCGCCTCCCCGCTTGCCGAGCGTGATGACCGGGAGGTGCTCGAGGCCGAAGATCACCTGTTCCCCGGCGGCCACCCCCCGCGCCCGCGCCCCCTCCTGGACCGCCAACGCGCTCCCGTACTCGATCGTTCCGAGCCATCGGGCCTGGGGCGGGTCACCCACCAAAGAACCGGCTCTGGCGGTACCCACGCACGAGGGCACCCGCGAGCACCGACAGCGCAGCGGTTGCCGGCACAGCGAGCAACACGCCCCAGATGCCCATCAGCCCCCCGCCGGAGACGACTGCGACCATCACCACCAGCGGGTGCAGGCCCACGCGCTTCCCGACGATCCGCGGGGTCAACACGCTGCCCTCCAGCCCCTGCACCACCGCGAACGTCCCGAGGCACCCGAGCACGTGCCAGTCCACGCCGAACTTGAGCACCGCGAGCAGGGAAGAGAGCACGATCCCCACCACCGTGCCGAGGTACGGCACCACGAAGAGCGCCCCCGAGAGCATGCCGATGGTGACGGCGAGATCGATCCCCGTGAGGAGCAGCCCGATGCTGTAGAGCACCCCCAGGATCACGCAGAGGGTGACCTGGCCCTCGATGAATCCCCCGATCCGCCGGTGGATCTCGGAGGCGATCTCGTGCAGGATCGGGCGATGGCGCGGCGGCACCATGCTGTCCACACCGTCGAGGATCCGCGGCCACTCGGATGCCAGGTAGTAGGTGAACACCGGTAGGAGCGCGAGCTGCAGCAGCGAGCCCGCGAAGGCGAGGCCACTGCCGAAGAACCCAGTGAGCCAGTCCTGCGCGGCCTGCCGCGCGTCGGGCGCATCGATGAGCTTGCGCACGTAGGTGGGCCCGACGTCCATGATGCCTTCCACGTCGAGCGGGATCTTCTGGCCCGTCTGCGCTTCGATCCGGGCCACGAGCGGCTCCACCTGCGTGCGCAGGCCGAGCAGCGCCGGCTTGAGCTGTACGGAGAGCTCACCGATCTGGTGCGCGATCGAGGGCGCCACGACCGTGACGAGCACCACCAGCAAGGTCGTCCCCACCGCCACGAGCACGGAGAACGCACCGTCGCGCGAAAGCCCCCGCGCGCCCAGGAACCGGATCGGGCGGTCGAGCAGGTACGCCACCACTGCGCTCGCGAACAGCACCGGGAGCACGCCCGACGTGGCGTACAACAGCCCGCCGCCGACAAAGAGCGCGACCGTTCCCCAGCGGGCCCAGGCCATCCAGTTGGACGGCGCAACCACCGCGGGCACCTGCTCCGGCACTACGGGGTCGCTCTCCGCCGAGATGACCGCCGGCCGCCTCGGCGGCAGTACGGCTGCACCGAGCGAGCTGCGGGGCGAGCTGCGGGGCGGTCTGCCCCGCACTACCGATCCACGACGACGACGACAGTGCCCTGCGCGAGGAACCCGGCGCCCGCAGCTGCCTTCTGCAGCGCAGCGCTTCCCTCCGGGGAGAGCACGAGGTTCACCTCGTCCGCGACCGAGACCGCCTGGACGATCACCGGCTGCTCTCCACACCGCCGGACCGCGATCGGGTCCGCAGGGTCGCTCACGTACACGACCATGGGGCGCTGCGACGCCGAGAACGAGGTCATCGTGGCACCGCCGTACAGCACGGCACCCGCGGGATCCAGGATCTCGGGCGCGATCGCCGGGTCGACGTCCAGACCCCGGGCATCCACGATGAGCCCCGTGTACGGCAGCTCCGCCGGCGAGGAGCGGTCCACGCCCGTCGCCATCCGCGAGAGCGCGGGGCGCAGCCACGGGTGCACCGGGAGGCACACCTCCACATCCACGCGGCCCGACGTGTAGTACCGGGCCTCGGTGACCTCCCACAGCGACACGTTCGCGTCCAGCTTGTCTGCCAGTGCCTCCGTGGACGACATCAGGTCGCCCGATGTGTGGCCGCTGTCGATGCGGACCTCCCGGGCCAGGTTGAGCATGCGGGGGCCGAGCTCCGCCCGAGCCCGTCCCTCCAGGGCCTCGTACCCGGCCATGGAACCGCTGCTGTTGGCCTCGGAGGCCTCGGCGCAGAGCTCGAGGGTCGTCCAGTTCACGCGGCCCGCCGAGAGCTCCCGTATGATGGGATCCATCGCCCATGCGCGCGACGTTGCGGAGAGGAGCAGCGGGACGGCGAGCAACGGGAGGAGCGGGCGGACGAACATCACCCCCCGACTTAGCCCGAATGCACACGCGGGCGGCCCCTTTCGGGGCAGCTTTTTTGACCGGCGGAGGCGACGCCTATCCGGGCACGTGCAGCTCCCATGTGGTCCCCGGGGTGGCATCGAGCAGGAGGAGCTCGCCGCCGAACCCTCGTGCGAGATCGCGGCTCAACATCAACCCGAGCCCGGTGCCATCCGCCTTCGTCGTGCGAAACGGCTCGAACAGCCGGGCGCGGATCCCCAGGTCGAGGCCTGGACCGTTGTCGCGCACGCGAACGCGCACCGGGTCGGTCAGCACCACGATGTGGAGGATCCCGCCGGGCTGCGAGGCGAGCGCGTCGATCGCGTTCTGCCCCAGGTTCACGATGACCTGTTGCACCGCGAGCAGCGGAGCGCGGACCAGCGCCCCGCGCTCTCCACCGAGCTGGAGCTCCACCCCCGCCCGTCGGGCGCGATGCTCGAGGATCACCAGGGCGGCGTCGATGGCGGTCCAGATGTCGAAGTCCACGGGTGTGCCGGCAGGGCTGCGGGCGATGTCGGAGTACCCGCGCAGGAGGATGTCGAGCGTCTGGAGCTGTGCGAGCACGCCATCGAGGTGGCCCGCGACCTGCTCCGGGCGCACCGCCGCCTGCGCGAGCTGCGCCAACGCCCTCGCCGCGAACAGCGGCTGCCGCAGCTCATGGACGAGCGAGGCCGACAGCACCCCGACCTCGGCCAGGCGGCGCGTTTCCTTCGGGGAGAGCCGGCGAACGCGGCCGGGAGCTATGGCGCCCTCCCACGCTGGGAGAGTGTCGCCGTCGTCGAGCACGCGCCCGCCTCGTTGCTCGTTGCGTCGACGGCGTCCACGGACAACGCGTAGACCCCCTCCCCGAGGAGCACACCGTCGTCCCCGCGCCCATCCCAGGAGACCGTCAGGTTCGACCCGGCCGTGCGCGTGCGGCGCACAGGCGCTCCATCCCCATCGGTGACGGTGAGCGCCCACCACGCCGGCGTGGAGGCGGCGGCGAGGCTCAGGACGACGTGCTCGGCGTCCATGCCCGCGCCCTCATCCCCATCCGGGCGGAAGTCTGGCGTGGGGTTCGTACACGACCCACTCACCACGGTCGCGCCGACCATGCCGAACGTCACGGACCAGGATGCGGCCGCCCCGGACCAGTCACCCGAAAGGCGGTTTCCCGCGGTGTCCCGGATGTTGGTGCTCAGGGTGAGCGAGTACGCCCCGGCCGCAGCGTCCAGCGCCAGCGACGGGGTGACGGTGAGCGTGCGCAGGTCGGCGGAGAGCGCGAGCGACGAAGTGACCACCCCAGACGGACCGGTGAGCACGACCGAGGTGGACGCGAAGCTCGTGGACCGCATCGGCTCGGAGAACTCGACGGTGATGGCATCAACCAGATCCGCCCACTCCCCGGCGGGGCTCGCCGCCACGACGGTGGGCCGCACGCTGTCGTCGGTCACGCCGATGCTCGCGCTGCCGAAGCCCGATCCATCCGCGCTGCTCGCCACCACGGTGGCCGTTCCCACGTACCCTTCCGTGAATCCGGCGAACACGCCGCCGCGGCCGAGGCTGTCGAGGGTGGCGGTGAGCCCCGTACCCGTGCTGGTGGCCCCCGTGATCACGCCGAGGCTGGTCCACACGTACACGTACGCGCCGCTCGCGACATCACCCGCACAGTCGGAAGCCGAGATGCTCACGCTCGTGGAAGCCCCGTTCCGAACGGCCGTGCTCGTTGGAGTGACCACGATCGGACCGACCGGGCTGCCGTCGTTCTCCCCCACCCACGCAACCGCGCTCGCTTCGCTGCCGCACGCCGCGGCATCCGCCACGACGAGCCCGACACGCCTCGCCCCCGGCGTCTCGAAGGTGACAGCCGTCGGCGCCGCGGCGCTCCGGATGGACTGGTGTCCATCGTCCAGGAGCCAGGCCGCAACCGGGGCAGCCCCCGACACCGTCCCGGAGGTGTCCACCACCAGCGTGGCGGCGCCCGAGACGAGACACGCGACGACCTCGCCGGCGCCATCGAGCTGCAGGTCGGCGACAGGGCCGTCGGCACAGGCGAAGTCCAGCAGATCGAGGGGCTCGCTCACGGTCCGGAACACCCCGTCATCGGCGACGATCTGCACCTGGAGGGCGGGCGTGTTGCAGACCAGATCGACCTCAGCCTCCCCGCTGACGAAGTCGGTGGCCGTGACCGCATCACATCCGTCGAGGGTGACAGCCACCGGCCCGGAGTAGGTGCCCACCGCATTCCCGAACGTGTCCACCGCAGTGAGGCTCATCGGCACGCCGGCGTCGACGTCCGCCCAGGGGGGCGCCGTGAGCGTGAGCTCGACCATGATGCCTGGCGCCACCGTGATCGTGGTGGAGGTGCCCACCACCACCCCGCCCTGGCTCGCAGTCACGGCGTCGGTGCCAGCCACGGTGAGCGACAGCGTGGTCGTCCCGGCCCCCGTCGCGTCCAGCACGACGGCGAGCGGCACGAGCCCGCCGAGGAGATCACCCAGCGTGACCGACGACCCGCTCACAGCCGTCGTGTAGGCATTCCCGAACCGGTCGTAGCCCCTCACCGTGGCTCCGAAGGCCTCCCCCGCGGTGACCTCCGTGTCCGTGACGCTGACGTCGGACTGCGCCAGGTCGGAGTTGGTCACGAGGAGCGGGATCGAGGTCCCCGTGAGCGAGAACAACGTGGCCGTGATGACGTCGGCGGGGTCCGACGCGGTCACGAAGCAGGTGAAATTGCCGTCGGCCGTGCTCTCGCACGCGAGGGTGCCCGTATCGTCGGTGAGCGCCACGGCGTCGGACGCGTAGCTCAACGGGTTGCCCCACTGGTCCAGGAGCTGCACGACCACGGTGAACGCCACCCCGGCCTCCCCGGTCGCGGTTCCAAGGGAGACCGCCACGCTCGCGGCCGTGTCCGCGAGCACGTCGACCCCGTTCGACACCCCGGTGCGGCCGAGCTCGTCAGTCGCCGTGATGGTCACGTCGCTGCCTGCGCGGATCGGGGTGGCCGTACAGACCGTTCGTCCCTCGATGAAGGGGTTGCAGAGCTGGGTTCCGATGCCCGCGTCCGGGTCGAGCCCACCCACGCTGTCCGTGAGTTTGATGCTCGCGAGATGATCCGGGACGACGTTGTGGTAGCTGTCCACGGCATCGAGCTGCACCGCGAGCACGCCCTTTCCAGCGACGATCGCGTTGGGCGCTGCCCGCACGTCGTAGGCGACCATGGGGCCCGGGAGCACGTCGAACGCTTCGCTGATGACCTCCTGGCCCAGGCCGACCGCATGAAGGTGGTCCGGCGCGCACGCCGCAGTGAGGGTGACGGGGTAGGGCCCCGCCTGCAGCAGGTCCACCACCTGCCGGAGGTCGCCGCACGACGCGTCTTCGAACAACACGACCGACAGCCCCGTGGCGTCGATGACGTTGCCGAGGGCGTCCACGACGTCGATGCCGACCTCCACCTCGTCACCGGCAGTGGTCGTGTAGTTCGCGTTCGGCAGCGTGAGCACGACGTGATCGGGGGCGCCCGGGCTGAACGACAACAACGTCGTCGCCGAGGTGATCAGCGGCTCGTCCACCGACGAGAGCGTGAGCGTGAGATCCTGGGCCGCGCTGGACCGGAGCAGCAGGGTCGCCGTGCCGTCGGCATGCAGGTTCCCGCGCACGCCCGTGCCATCCCCGATGGACTCCTGGTTGTCGAGCAGCCCGGACCCGAACTCGAGCCCCGTCGCGCCCAGTGCGCTCGTGGCCTCGACCTGGACCAGCATCGGCTCGGCGACGTTTCCGCCCTCGGGATCCGCGAGGTGCATCGGGATCGACGCCAGCTCGGTGACATCGTAGCTGACGGTCTCCACGTCGAACGCCAGGTGGTCCGCGCGCGTCTCGGTGACTCGGAACCCGCTCGAACCGCCAAGCGTGGTAGCGACGCCCGAAGGGGCCAGCACGCGCAGGTCGTACACGCCCGGCGCGACCCCGGACGGGACCTCGGCCATCAGCGTGGAGGTGTCGACGAACTGCACGGGGTCGAGCGCCGTGGGCGGGTCGGTCTCGAGGAACGCCTGGAACGCGGTGTCGAACTGCGATTCGCCTCGTTGGTCTCCGACCACGACCTCCGGGTAGAACCGGGCACCGGTGAGCGTGATCAGGGTCGACTCACCCGTCCATCCCCAGCCGGGAGAGACGGAGCGCAGGTCGGGCGGCTCGGCCACGGGCACACAGCCCGCCAGGACGGCGACGAGCGGGAGCAGCGATGGCAGGCGTTGAAACACGAACCCTCTCGGCGACGAGCGCCCGGTCAATAGAGTACCCGATAACCACCGGACAGGGACAACCCTCCGACGCTGCCCTCGAAACTCACCTGCCCGTTCGGGGCATTGAGGAACAGGTAGCGGCCCTCCAGGTAGAGCTCGGAGATGCCGGCCCGGTACGCCGCTCCGGCATGCAGCTCCAGCCCCGGCGCCGTGAGTCCGGAGCCGACCAGGCCGGTCTTGCCGTCGAAGTCCGCGGTCAGGCGGTAGGGGGTGAGGACCCCGGAAAGGCCCACCTCGAGCGTACGCTTCCCGGTGCGGCTCTCGGCGACCACGCCGAGCGATACCGGAACGAAGCGGGCGCCCACCTCCACAGCAAGGCCGGTGACCGGATCGTCGAGTTCGGTCCGCAGCGCATAGGTGCCGATGCTGAGGCGACCGTGCAGGAGGTTGGCTACCGGATCGGGGAGGAAGGGCAGCGCGTTCTCGAGCGTGACCGCGAACGTGGGCGAGCTGATGCTGCCGAGGTTGGAGAGCCAGCCGGCGTCGAGCCCGAGCGACCCGTGCACGGGGCGAGGCACGAGCTCGAGCTCGGTGTCGACCGTGTTCGAGGCCGTGGCGGCGGTGATGGTGACCGTGCCCGCCAGCACACCCTGCGGCGGCGTGTAGAAGGCCTCGACGGTGCCATCCGGCCGGACCGCCCCCTGGACGACGGTGCCCGCGGTCGCGGTCACGGTGACCGGCTCGTCGCGCACCGGCGCCCCCGCGCCGTCCAGCATGCGCACCGTGATCCGCCCCTGCAGGCCGGTGCCGGTGATCAACGGTCGGGGCGTGACGTCGAGCTGGACCCGGCGCACCCGGCCCGACTGGATCGGGAGGACGAGCACGGACTGCAGATCCGGCGCCTGGAGATCCGGCAAGGCGCCGGGCCCCGCAGCGTACACGGCGGTCGCCCGCGAAACGCTCCCGGCCGCGGCGTGCGCCAGCCAGAGCGAGCCGGCCGGGCGACCCACCACGGCTGCGGTCCACCCGTTCGAGCCGGTCACCCCGTTCCAGGTCTCGCCGTCCACGTCGCCCTGCACCGACACGCCGGCGAGGGGCCGACCCAGGGCATCCAGCGCCCTCGCCCGGGCCTCCACGCCCCCGGGAACCGCGGCAGCCCGCAGGTCCAGGTCCCATACGGCGCCGCTGCCCAGGGGCGCCCGCCACTCGGCCCGGATGGTGTCGCTGCCGAGCGCCACGGCCGCATCCCCTCGGTAGTCTGCGTGGACCGCGCCGTCCTCGACGTCGCTGTCCAGGTGCCCGACGAGCGCGGAGAGCTGCAGGCCCTCCGGGGCCAGCCGGTCCCCGCGCGCGTCCAGGAGCAGCGCCTGCACCTGCGCCACGGGAAAGTCGGTGGACACGGTGTCGGGGTAGGCCCGGAGCTCGATGCGCGCCGGCGACACGTCGGCCAGCGGGATGCGGAAGCGCGCCGCGGACTCCGCGACCGCGCAGTCCACCCGCAGATCGAAGGCGCTCGCGAGGCTGTCGGCGGGGAGCGCTGCATCCACCTGCCACATTCCAGATCCCGCGGGACGCACGGTCAAGGCCTCGCCCACCGGCCCGCGGCACGTGGGGTCTGCCCCCGTCCAGGCGGTGCCCGCGGCGGTCCAGACACCCAGCGTGAGCCGGGCGCCCGCGAGCCTGCCCGTCGCCAGATCGACCCCCACGATCACGGGGGAGAGGTTGGCCGGCAACGGGCTCTGCACCTTCTGGGTGTTGCCAAGATCGTCAGCCGCGCTGATGTCGAAGCGCGTCTCTCCCGGCAGGACGTCGAACGTCACGTGCGCAACGCCGGTCGCGTCCGCCTCGAACGGGCCATAACTGCGGCGACCGACCTTGATCTGTACGGTGCTGCCGACGCCCACGTTGAGCGCCGCGGACTGCCGCGCCCGCAACCTGGCGACGCCGAAAACCGTAGCGCCCCCTGGCTGTCCCCGATCGGCGACACCCACCGCGATCACGCGAGCCCCGCGATCCGGCCCGGGCGTGACGGCCACGCGGACCTCCCTGGTGTCCACCTCCACCCTCGCCGTACCTTCAGAGGCCCGCACCACCAGTTCGCTGGACGATACGGGCGCCAGCAGCGGAAAGTGGAGCACGACCGGATCCCCGACCGCTTCCTCGACCGCAGGGGCCGCCCCGAGCCGCCCCTTCGGGATCGCGGCGGGGGTGACTGCGATGGAGGTCCACTCCCCCCCGTCCACCCGCACCCGCAGCGTGTCCTTGTCCGCTCCGGGGGTGTAGGGCCAGCGCCAACGACCGATCCCGGCGGGGGCGCCGAGCCCGACGACGCCCGTCGCAGAGGCAAGCTCGACATTCGCCTGTTCGCGCGGTCGCCCATCTGTGCTCACGGCGATCTCGACCTCGGTCGGGACGCCCACCACCGGCTCGCCCTCGGGGACGTAGAGCTTGACGTCCGGCGGGCCCGCCGCGATCGCCGTGGGCACCCACAGAACCGCAGCGGCCCCGAGGACCACGCGGGCGAACAGAGCGGCGGGACTCCAGGCGATCACGCAGGGGTCTAATCTGAACGGGGTCAGCTGGGCAGCCCATCGCGATCAGCAGGCGGTGGTCAGCCGGATCGACGACGCAGCGCCGACCCCTCCGCGAACTGCAACCGCGCCGCGACACCGCCACGCCCACGATGTCAACAATCGGCGACACAGCGGGTAGAACACCACGACTTATCAAGCTTGAACCATCTGGCATGGCACCTGCATGGGTGGAGAGCACCGCCCCCCGCGGTCCAGCCCGGCGCCGAAAGGCGCTCAACACGGAGTCTCCCATGTTCAGCCTGCTCACCACCGCCCTCGTCCTCACCTCCCTCGCCACACCCGCAGCCCACGCGGAGTCGCACCTGTACGCAGGTGGCCGCTTCGGCGCCGCCTTTGCCTCCGGCTACGTGCGCACGGCCTACAGCCCCGCAGTGGCGATCGGCGCCAAGTGGAACAGCGGGATCCAACTCGGCATGCGGGTGGTCGTGCTCCCCTACCCGCCGGAGGTGTATGGAGCGAACACCCCCACCGTCGCCATCGGCCCACTCGTCGACTTCGAATACAACTTCAAGGCAGGCGACCACTTCGAGCTCTACCCCACCATGAGCCTGGGCGTGGCGATCGGGAAGAGCCCGGTGAACGGCACGAACCAGATCCTGCCCGAATGGCAGACCGGCTTCGGCGCGCACTACCTGATCCACACAAACCAGAACCTCGATGCCAGCAGCACGATCTACATCGGCCCCGAGTTCGGCATCGTCCCGCTCGTCGCGGCACCGTACATCGCGGCGAGCGCCGGCGTGATCTTCTGACGCCCCCCGGTTCGACCCCACGCCCGGGCCGGGGGCCGATGCCGCAGGGCCATCGACCCCCGGCCCGGCGGCGTGATCCAGGCCCTGGATGAAGTCGCCCCCCCCCCGCCCGCGAGCAGGGTGATCAGCTCTCCCCGGCGCCCCAGCGCGAGGTGGAGAGGTCGAGGCACGAGGCGCGGAGCTCGTGAACGGCGTGGAAGAGCTCGGTGCAGGTGGACCGGTCGGTGCAGGTGAGCGAGGCGGCCACACGGTTCTGGGCGGCGAGGAACCGGGCGTCGGTCCGGGCACCTGCGGCCTGACAGCCGCCGAGCACACCCGACGCGTCGTTGGTCCGGATGGAGAGGACGAGGGCCTCGTCGAAGCTTGCGCTCTGGTTGGCGCGGACGAACGCGGAGAGCTGCGCATCGGCGCCGGTGGCTTCGACCGAACCGACGGACTCCGACTTCTCCATCGCGAACGCGTCCTGCCAGGTGGAGGGGCCGGCGAGGAGGAGGGTGAGCCAGAGAGTCATGGGAACCTCGATTCGATGGGGGGACGCCCTGAAGGAAAGCAAGCGCCGTGCCACTCTGATTTCGAGGATGATTCACATATTATCGGCGTACATCCGTTATGCGAGTCAAAAATCCGAAATGAAGTTCGGCGCTTCGTCTCCGATCTCGCGAATACATGTACGGGGAACGGGGTTCGGATCGGTCCGATCGATCCCCAGCGCGACCCAGGCGCGATCCCGCCGGCGGTCATAGGAGTCCGTATGACGCCCATCTCGATCGCCCGTCAGCTCGCCCGCCCACTCAACGGTACGACGGACCCGATCGTGGGCATGCTCGAGTGCCACGACCGCATCCGCACGTTCCTGGACGGGATGGGGCGCCTCGTCGCCCTGGACGACCTCGCGGATCCACGCGCACCCGACGCCGCCAGGGCCTGCGCCCGCTACTTCCGCGAGGGCCTGCCGCTGCACGGCCAGGACGAGGACCTCTCGCTCGCCCCCCGGCTGCGCCCCGTCGCGAACGCCGCGGTCGGCGCCGCGCTCGACAGCATGACCGCAGACCACGTGCTCATGGACGAGGGGCTGCCGGCCCTGCTCGCAGACCTGGACGCGATCGCGGAGGGAGCCCCGCCCCCCGCCGAGCGGGTCCGGTCGGGCCACGTCTGGCTCGACGCGCTGCTCCGATCCCACATCGAGATGGAGGAGCGGCTCATCTTCCCGGCCGCTGTCGCGCTGAGCCCCGCCGCGCTCGCTGAGATCGCGACGGAGATGCGGCAGCGGCGCCGGTAGTCACCCGCGCGGGGCGACCCGAAGGACTACTTCGAGAACTGCTCGGCCTGGGTGTCCGGCGCAGCCCCGGACGCATCGCAGGAACCGCGCGGCCGGCACGCCAGGAAGGTGCCGTGTCGCTTGAGCTCGTCCAGGCGGCAGGACCAGACGAGCTGGCCCTCGTGCACCGTCATGTCCGGGCACCCGTCGCACATGTTCGCCTCGCCGTCCGCCATGTGGTCGATCGGCTGGATGAACGCGATGGACTGGAAGTACAGCGGCTTGGCCAGGGCCCTGGGGTGACGGATCGTGTTCTTCACGAAGTCCTTCGCGGCCCCACGAACGCCCCTGTCCACCAGCGAGAACCCCGCGAGGAGGGCCTTGCCCTGGGAGAGCAGCGCGGGATCCCCGTAGGCGAGGTATCGCCCGGCGAAGAAGTGGTGGCCGGTCTGGACCACCTCCATGAAGCGCCTTCCCACGTACCCGTGGATCCGCTTGGAGGTCCCGACCCGTCCGACCAGCGTCCACTTGAAGCTGGACGGATCCTTCGTGCCACCGAGGTATGCGGAGGCGTCGAACGTCGGCTCCTGCTGCCGGATGAGCTCGATCAGCTCCGGGGTGGTCATGGGCGTCGGGTTCTTCTCCTGGTCGTAGTAGATCACCTCGTCCATCTGCACTTCCTTGGGCCCGGCGTAGTAGCCGAACTCCCGGCTGCGGGCGGTGCGGAAGAGGATGAACACCATCGAGTGGACCACGTCGATGTGCTCCTGCGCCCAACGGACCATGGCGGGGACGAACTTCGCGGTGTCCCTGTACACGGTCATGTTGAACGCGCACGACAGCCCGCCTTCGCGTTGCACCATCTGTGCGAGCTGCAGCCGGAGCTCGCAGAGCTCGAGCTCGTCCTTGTTCTTCCAATTCGGGCGCCCCTGGCCGGAGTCCACGTGGAACGTGACCCCGTGCAGGCCGGCCGCCTTCAGCTCGTGCAGGAGCTCCGGCGTCATGGCGTGCCCGTTGGTGTTCACCACGGGCTTCAGGTTGTATTCCTGCTTGATCATCCGCACGATGTCGACGATCCCGGGGTGGGTGAGCGGGTCACCGCCGGCGATCGACATGGAGTCCACCCGGCGCTTGGACGTGAACACGTCCATGTCCGAGCGCACCTGGTCGAGAGTCTTGTGGCTGTTGTGCTCGTTGGTCGAGTAGCAGCCCTCGCAGTAGATGTTGCACTTCTTGGTGGGCTCGAGCCAACCAAGCACGTTGTCGTTTAGCGTCCACGGGAGACGGTAGTAATCGGCGGGGTCCATGGGATCCTCAGAACTGGATGGTGCGTTCGGTGAGCGAGAGGTTGGCAAGCTGGCCGCGGGTCGAGTAGAACTCGCGCCACAGGCGGATGTACGAGGCGTGCAGCGCGTCGGGGCTCATCTTCGCGGGCTTGAAGACGACGTTCGCGTCGTTGTACTTCGACCAGTCCCTGTGCAGGATCCGGTCGGCAGCGACCATCTTGTGCCACGACGGCGTGCCCGGGTACGGCGTGAAGATCGCAAACTCGGCCTTCAGGATCTTCGTCTTGTTGGCGAACTCGAGCATCCTGTCCACGGTGCCTTCGTCGTCGTCGTCGAGGCCGATGAGGAACGAGGTGTAGGGCTCGATGCCGGCGTCGTCACACTTGGCGATGCACGTCTCGGCGCGCTCGAGCGCCTTCGGGTCCTGGCCGGTGAAGGCGCGGGTCGTGATGGGGTCGAACCCGCCCACGAGGTAGAACATGTCGACGCCGGCGGCCTTGGCGCGGTTGAGGAAGTCCATCGACGTGGCGAGGATCATCGGCATCGAGATGCCCGCGTAGCTGATCGCCGCGGTCGTCCCGCTGGCCGCGACGGCGTCGAACAATTCCATCATGCGCCGACGCGCTGCGCCGGGGAACCACCCCGTGTCTTCGGTCAGGCAGCCCCGCACGCCCGCAGCGGTGAGCTGGGCGAGCTGGGCGACCACGTGATCGAGGGAGAACGTGCGGATGTGTGTGTCCATCACGCCGGGGATCGCGCACGCCGAGCACGTCATGCCGCAGCCGCGGGACACCTGCAGCGGGTAGTCGTCCGCTCCCGTCCCGAAGTAGAGGTCCACGCGGGGGATCGGGACCGTCGTGAGGTCGACCGGGCCGCTGCGGTAGCGGGGGAGCAGCTTCTTTGCGGCTGCATCCGCGAGGACCTGCGGCCAGACGGCCTCGCCCTCGCCCACGACGACGGCATCGACGTGCTCCGCGACCACGTCGGGCATCATCGTCGGGAAGATGCCACCCGCGACCACCTGCCTGCCGAGTGAGCGGAAGTAGTCCGCGAGCTCCATGCCACGCTTGGCGGCGGGCGTGAAGAAGGACAGGGCCACCAGGTCGGCGTCTGTCGGGGTGTTGGCCGGAACGATGCGATCGTCGCGGTACTCGATCTCCCACTCGGGCGGGGTGCACGCCGCGAGCGACGCGATCCCCAGCGAGGGAGACCCGAGGTACTCGTTCATCGGGACGAACTGGAGCAGCTCGGGATTGGATGCCGCGTGCCTCTCGAAGGCCGGGTAGACAAAGAGGACCTTCATGCGTGGGCCACTCCAGAAAAGGGGAGGACGGGCGAGGACGCGTCGGCGAACTCGGAGATGGGGGCAAGGCTCCGGAGGCGAGCCACGTGGAGCCAACGGGAGGCGAGGTCCATGGCGTTGGACGGGGCGTCCGGCGCGCTCGCGAGCTCTACGACGGCATCGCAGGAGTCGCGCAGGAGGGCCAGCTCACCGAGCCGGTGCAGGATGCGCTGCTGGCGCCCCAACTTGATCCCGAACCGACGGGCCGCATCGGTCCGCAGCTCGGTGAGCGTGTCGTGGAGCGCATCGGCCACCGCGCCGAGCGGGGATCGGCCAGCGAGTCGGGCGCGTTCAGCAGGCACCGTGGCCTCGAGGAGACCGAGGTGGGTGCGCAGGACGTCGTTGGCGCCCTCGAAGATGCGCGTCACGCGTGCATCCCGGAGGATGAGCGCGATGCCCGTCTCCTCGATGTATCCGGACCCGCCGTGGAGCTGGATGGCCATGTCGGTGATGTCCCAGCTCCCCTCGCTGCAGAGGATCTTCGCCGTGGTCGAGGCGGACAGCAGCCGGGGCCCGGTTGCCGCGGCGTGGACCACCGCCTGCATGGCGAAGCGGGTCGCGGCCATCTCGGACACCTGGTCCTGCACGACCTCGAACGCGTCGAGGGTCTTGCCGAACTGCTGGCGATGCGCGACGTGGGCGACTGTTGCCTCCAGCGCCGCGGTGGCGCTGCCGATGCAGCCCGCCGCCATGGCGGTGCGCCCCCAGGCGAGCACGTGCGCCAGGTGGGTCATGCCCTCACCGGCCACACCGATCACCCGGTCGAGCGGGATCCGGGCGTCGTCGAAGTACATCGTGTTGGTGGAGGAGCCCCGCAGCCCGAGCTTGTCCTCCTCGGCACCACGCTTCACGCCCACGTCGTCCCGTTCGAGCAGCAGGAGGCTGTGCCCCCTGCGCGCGCCGCCGAGGCCGGGCGTAGACGCCGTGATCGTGTACACATCGGCGAGGCCGCCGTTGGTGACGTAGATCTTCTCCCCGTTCACGACCAGTGCGCCGTCCTCCTCCATCCCGCGCGTGCGGATCGCGGCGAGGTCACTGCCGGCGCCAGCCTCTGTCGTCGCGAACGCGGCGAGCTTCTTGCCGGACGCGATGTCGGGCAGCCAGCGCTCCTTGAGCGCGTCGGAGCCGAACGCCACGAGGCCCCGCGTGCCGAGCCCCAGGTGCAGTCCGACCGTGGTGGCGACCGAGCGATCGTGCCTTGCCAGCGCGGTGACCACCGCGCAGACGCCCTCGAGCCCAAGCTCGGAGCCCCCGTACTCCTCGGGGATCGATGCGCCGAAAACGCCCAGCTCCGCAAGGCCGTGCAGGATGGAGGGCTCGATCTTGTGCGCCGCGTCGATCCGCCGAGCGTCGATGTTCGCCCGTGCGAACTTGTCGAGCGACTCGCAGAACGCGGCGATCATCCGAGGTGCCTGCGGGCGAGCGCCATCAGGCCGGCCACGTCGGCCACGGCGGCCGCCTCCTCCATCTCCACGTCGATGTCGAACTCCTCGGCCAGCATCGAGAGCAGCTCCATGGAGCCAACCGAGTCCAGGCCCAGATCCTCGCGCAACCGGTCGCCGGCACGGATGTCTGCGGGCGGAACGTTGGTGAGGTCAGAGAGGATCTGACGAACCCGGTCTTCTTGAGCTTGTGGGGTGATCATGCGACGTTCTCCAGGGGTGGGATGATCCGCATCTGGCGCGCCCAGGCGTCGAAGCGGTCGAGGGTAGTCGAGAGGGGGGACCAGGTGATGCCGAGCGCGCGGGTGGCGAGCGAAGCATCGATCGGCAGGCCGTGGACGATGAGATCCACGATCTCCCTGGAGAGGGCGCCGCGGCGATGCTCGCGCAGCGCGCGGCTCTCCTCGGCGTCGGCGAGCGCCTTGGCTTCCGATGCGCCGATCGGCGCGCCGGGCGCGGGAACGCCGTACCGTTCGTGCAGGGCGACACGCATCGCGTGAAGCCGGTAGTTTCCGCCGACCAGCAGCGCACGGGCGGGTGCGTCGGCGAGCAGACCCTGCTGCATGATGCCCTTCGCAGCGTCTGCCGAGTCGACGACCGCGACGATACCGTCGGGGTGGGCCACGTCGAGGCGGCGAGCCGCGGCGACGACCAGCGCGGAGGTCCCGAGGCGCAGGTCCCACGGCCCGATACAGGCGCCCGGGCAGGCGATACGGACTTCGTACCTCCGCTCCGCGGCGGCCCGGCGCTCCATCAGCCACTTCAGGTCGTGGTAGACCCCGAACCCCGGCGCGACCAGGAAGACGTCGCTCTCCGTGGAGTACCCCGACGGGCTCGGCGCGACCGTCGCGGTGCTCGACACGTACACCATCCGCTTGATGCCGGCTTCTGCGCCCGCATCGAGCACGTTCTGCATCTGGCGCAGGCCTGTCTCCATCGCGACGAGGCCGTCCTGCGAGTGCCGGGGGTAGTGACCCGCCAGGTGGAACACCACGTCGATACCCGTCATGGCCTCCCGGATCGAGGCGGCATCGTCGAGATCGACGTTCACCATCCGGGCCCGACGCGACCGCAGTGGGATCACGTTCGTACGCTTTCTACGGGCGCAAAGGGGATCGAGCCCGGCCGCCCGGAGGGCGTCCACGAGGTTGAGCCCCAGGAAACCGGCGGAGCCGAGCACGAGCGTGTTCATGTGAACCGCTCCACGCACGCGTTCCTACGGAGCTTGCCGCTGCTCGTCCTCGGAAGCTCACCGAGCCCCACCTGCACGACGCGACTGGGGCGCACGCCGAGCGCAGCCATCAGTTCACCCCGCACGCGCTTCTCCACGTCGTCCAGCTGCTCTCGCGTCTCGACCACCACGACCAGCGCCTCGTCTGCGTCTGCGAACGCCGCGGCGCCGTTCGGCATCGCATCGACCGCTGCGGCCGCGATGCGCTCGATGTCGTAGGGATGGAACTTCCGGCCGTTCTGGATGACGAGATCCTTCTCGCGGCCCGTGAGGTACAGGCGACCATCACAGATGAAGCCGAGGTCGCCGGTGTGGAGCCATCCGTCCCGGACCGTGCGGGCTGTGGCCTCCGGATCGCGGAAATAGACGGTCATGCGCGAAGGTCCGCGCACCAGCACCTCTCCCGACTCCGAGATCTGCACCTCCATGCCAGGGATCGGCCGGCCGACCGAACAGATGGTGCGCCCCTGCCACTCGGCATCCGGCTCCTCACCATCCCCGAAGCACACGCCCAGCGTGTTTTCGGCGAGGCCGTACACGGGCTTGAGCGCGCGAGCCGAGAAGCCTGTCGGCGCGAACTGCTCGGCGAACGCGTCGAGCGTGGAGCGGTGCACCGGCTCCGACCCGCTCAGGGCGTGACGCCAGGAGGAGAGGTCGAGCCCAGCGAGGTCCTTGACCCGCCGGGCGCAGAGCGCATAGGCGAAATCGGGTGCTGTGGCGACCGTGCCCTTCTCCTCCGAGATGAGCCGGAGCCAGCGCCGCGGGTGGAGCAGGAACTCCCCGGGCGACATCAGGTGAAGCGGGAACCGGTAGAGCAGCGGGCACAGCAGTCCGCCGACGAGGCCCATGTCGTGGAAGAGGGGCAGCCACGACACACCCACGTCCTGACGACCCACTCCGAGCGCCTGGCCCATGCTCCAGGCGCTCGCCACCGCGGCCTGCTGGGTGATGACCACGCCCCGGGGACGCCCGAGACTACCGGACGTGTACTGGATGAACGCCGGATCGTCCTTGGCCGGAGCGACCAGGCCGCGGGCGGGCACCGGATGGGGCGCGACCACCGCAGGCAGGCCGAAGGGCTTCATCGACGCCACCGCGGGGGTGGTGACGATCACGCGCGGGGCTGCGTTGGCGACGAGAGGCCCGAGCGAGTCGAGCACCCGGTTCAGATCGAGGAGCGAGACCGGCCAGGCCAGCGGCACGGGTACCGCGCCGAGGTACTGACAGCCGAAGAACGCTGCCACGAACGGGATGTCGTTCGGGAGAAGGAGCGCGACGCGGTCGCCGCGCTGCACTCCAGCCTCTCGCAACGACCGCGCCCAGCAACGAGCGAGCCGCGACAGGACGGCACCGCCGAACGTCTGCCGGTTCACTCCGGCGTGAACCGTGAGCCAGACATCGGACTTGCCGCCGATCCGATCCAGCGCCTCGCGCAAGGTGCTCACCGGCGCGGGGTTGAGGAGGTCACCAGCGAGGATTGACATGGTGCGGCGCAGATACGACGTGTCTCCCGCACAGGACATACGTTGTTGTACCGACCGTCACGCGTTTTTTTCCGAGGCCGGTTCGCTACTCGATCCGCACGCCGATCGACGGGGGCGTGGAGTCCCGGGCGACCCGCCAATCTGCCTTCGCCACCTGCCCGAAAATGTTGACGGACTCGACAGCCACGGCGTTCTCGCCCTCGGCCAGCATCACGTCCACGCTGAACGCACCGTCCCGCCCCGCGGTGGCTTCCGCCGTACCCGCCGCGGTTTTGGCACGGACCCGTGCGCCGGGCTCGGTCGTACCCTGGACCCGCACGGTCCCCGCCACCGTCCGCTGCTCGGTGGGCCAGGCCATCTGAAGGAGGAGCACATCTGAAGTCGGCATTTGCAGTGGCGTTCCGTCCCTGGGCAGGAGCGTTCGCTGGCCGGCCTTCACCTCGGTTCCATCCACGGTCACCGCCCCGCGAGTGCTCTCGACGCCAACGCCATCCGCCGTTCGCGCTACGGCGAAGTCCGCATCGCTCGCCTGCACCGTCCGCCCGCCCGCCGTGATTCCGAGCCCGCGGCCGCCCGGCCGGATCGTTGCCTGCACCCGCCCATCTTCGAGCGAGAGGCGCACGCCGGTGGCATCCACGCTCGTGACCTGTACACTGGTGTTGGGCTCCAGGGTGACCTTGTTCTGGTCTCCGAACGCCAGGACTGCCTGTCCATCGGCGCCGGAGACCAGCCGATCCGACGCGCCAATCTGGGCCCCGACCGCGGCCGGCGCCCGCTCGCCCCGGGACTCGACCTCCACCTTGCCCCGAACGTCCTCGAGCACGACCTGCAGCGTCGTGCTGTCGCTGAACAGCATCTGGTACCCGACCCAGCCCAGCACCGCGATGACCACCAGCGCAAGGAACGCACGCACCTCACCGTTCATGGACACTCCGCTCACGACTGACTCCCGGGGAACCGTACGATCCAGCGGACCAGTCCGGATCGCTCCTGCGGCTCTTCCACGATCGCACCATGCTCCTCGAACACCTTGCGAGCGGCCCAGAATCCCAGCGACGCCGCGCGCCAGTCGTCCTGGGAGGCGAGCACCGGCTGCACCGAGACGATCAACTGCCTGCCCTCGCTGCGGATGTCCAGCGTAGCTCCCTCTGCGGCAAGCGTGCGCACGGCAGCGACCAACTGTCCGAGTGCGCGTCCGAGCGCCGACTGCTCGCCCCGCACGTGCAGCGAGCCGATGCGATGGTGCACGGTGATCTGCCGCTCGCGCATGCCGCCGGCCAACAGTGCGAGCAGATCGCCGAGGAGCAGGTGGACATCCACGTCCTCTCGTTCCGCACCGTCCCCGGGCTGCGCGGGCCCCTGCGTGAACCGGCCGAGCCGGGCGACGATCTCGGTGCACCGCAGGGCCTCCCGCTCCGCGGCATCGAGGAGCGCATCCGACCCCGCCCGCGCCTTCAACACCTGGAGCAGCCCCACCACCCCGGCCAGCGGGTTGTTCAACTCGTGCGTCAGTCCGGCCGAGAGCTCCGCCACCGCCGCGAGCTGTCTGGACTGCACCAGGCTCGCCTGGGCCGCCCGCAACTGGGCCGTGCGCCGCTCCACCCGGGCCTGAAGCTCGACGTTGAATGCGGCGATCTCTGCGTTCTTCCTCCCAAGATCCTCCTGGTTCTGCTGCAGCGATCCAGCCATCTTGTTGAAAGCCGTCGCGAGCTCTCCGAGCTCGTCGGTGCGCTGCAGATCGACGCGCGAGGCGAGGTCACCCGAGCCCATGCGCGCGGAGGCGTCGCGGAGCGAGCGCACGGCGTCGGTGACGGAGCGCGAGAGCATCCGGCCGAACACCATCGCGGCGAGCAACGTGACCCCGGCGATGTAGGAGGTTCGGGTTCGGATCTCCTCCGCTGCAGCATCGAGTGAACGGACCGGCGTGGCAAGAGCGACCGCGAGGTTCTGCCCGGGCACCCTGGCGAGGGCACCCAGCACCTCCTGGCCGCTCGCCGGCCTGTAGCGGAGGTCCGCGGAGACCGTGCCCAGCAGCGGACGAAACGACTCGGCGTCCACGAGGTCGACCGGTCCAGCCTGAACGAGTTCGACGCCGTCGAGCGAGAACAGCACCACCTCGCGGTCCTGCCGCGCCATGGCCCGCAACCGGGACGAGACGCCGGACAGGGAGACCTCGACGCCGAGCCGCGTTCCATCCCCCCAGGGCGAGACAAACACCGCCGTGAGCGCCGCGGGGCTCGAACCCGCCTGGGGGCGAGGCGAGCCCCACACGGAGGCCTCGGTCGGGCGCCGGAAGATGGCCTCGCGTACCTCGGCGATGCGCTCGGGCGCCATGAGCGCGTGGCCAGTCACCTGCACCTCGTCGTTCACGGACTGGTAGACGGGTGGGACGAGGTCGTTGCCCGCGGCATCGAGCAGGAACGCGACGTCCAGCTCGGGGAAGAGGCGGTAGGTGGATATCAGGAAGGCCTGCTGCACCTGGGGCGAGGCGGTGGCCAGCTGATAGTTGCCGAGCTGCAGCTGGAGTACGCGCTCGGTGTCAGCGAGCTGTCGCGCGATCACCGAGGCGAGCATGCCGGCGTCGTCCACCTGGAACTCGACGGCGGCGCTGACCAGCCACGACCTGGCCGCGCCGCTCGCCGCGAGCGCGAGCCCCGCAAGGGGGACGACGCCCACCAGCGCGAGGATCAGCCCGAGGCGCAGCCCGAGGCGCACGGCAGGCTACTGCCTGCTGTCGACAGGAAAGCGGAGCGAGAACTGCGTTCCTTCGCCGGGCTTGCTCTGCACCTGCACCTGGCCTCGGTACTTGGTCATGATGCGGTAGACGATGTTCAGACCGAGGCCCGTGCCCTTTCCGGCAGGCTTCGTCGTGTAGAAGGGGTCGAAGATGAGCCGCACGCGGTCTTCCGGGATGCCCGGTCCATTGTCCTCCACACGCGCCCAGATCGCGCCGTCCGTCCGCCCCGCCTTCACGACCACCGAGCCGCCCCCGCTCAAATGCGCATCGTTCACCGCCTCGGCCGCGTTCTTGATGAGGTTCACGAAGATCTGCTGGATCTCGTTCGTGCGGGCGTTCAGGTAGAGCCCGGGCTCGATCTCCGTCCTGAACGTGACGTGTTCCACGGGCGCCGAGCGCTCCACGAGCTTGAGCGCATCTCCGATCACCTTCGCGAGCTCCACGGAGGTGAGGTACTCGTGGGTGGCCGAGCGCGAATAGCTCGAGAGATCCACGACGATGTCGCGGATGGTGCGGCAGTACTCCACGACGTCCCGCGCATAGCCCTGGGCCAGGGGCAGATCCTGCTCGTCGGTGATCGCCTCCGCGAGCCCGAGGATCCCGAACAGGGGGGAGCTGATCTCGTGGGCGATGCCGGCCGCGAGCGTGCCGATCCCCGCGAGCTTCTCGGATT
Organism: uncultured Pseudomonadota bacterium; assembly: GCA_903875225.1. Taxonomy (GTDB): domain Bacteria; phylum Myxococcota_A; class UBA796; order UBA796; family SXON01; genus CAIUMM01. Next base: position 35,643 of record CAIQVJ010000095.1, on the reverse strand, counting down.
GGATCAGCTCGGCCTGCAGCCCGCGTGCCTCTTCGAGCGCGGCCTCCAGCTCCCCGTTCTTCCGCGAGAGCTCCAGGATGAGTCGCCGGTTCTCCAGCGCCATCTGCTGCTTCTGGTCGGCCTTCCGGACCTTGTTCCGGATGTCGAACACGTTGTTGAGCGGCTTGAGCACGTAGTCGAATGCGTCGAGCTCCAGCGCGGTGAGCGCCGTGTCCAACGATCCGTACCCGGTGAGGATGATCACCTCGATGAGCGGCTCCTTGGCCTTGGCGGCGCGCAGGATCTCGATCCCCCCGACGTCGGGCAGGTTCTTGTCCGTGATGATCAGATCCACGGTGCCGGCGGCGATCACCGCCAGCGCGTCGCGGCCATTGGCGACGCTGGTGAGGCGGTAGGGCTCGCCTTCGAACACCGCCTTGAGCACCTGCAGGATGACGGGCTCATCGTCCACCAGCAGCAGGTGTTTGCGGCGCTCGGCTGTTGCACCAGAGGTAGACAAAGAGTCTCCAGAACCGTTGGCCCCTATCACGCGCGACCGCGAGCCGGTGTTCGACCGAACGCCGTCGGACGATCCTTCGGCCGTTGCATCCCGGGGCAAGCACCGGATAAGCAGACGCGATACGCCCACGCCGTCTATGGCGCGGTGCTTCATTGCCCGCGTCTTCATATCGCCCTTTGGAGTGTCCATGCGTTCCCGCGCGTTGCTGCTGATCCCGCTCTGCCTCCTGATGATGGGGGCGAAGAAGACCAAGACGACGACCGATCCGAACGCCCCGGCGCTCCCGGGGTCCGGCACCGCGCAGATCCTGGGCTCCAAGCCCACGTCTGATGGCCTCACCGAAGAGAAGGTGGACCTGAACGGTGACGGCAAGGCAGAGGTCACGAACTACTGGCGGGACCGGGAGGGCGCGAGCCGCCTCCTGGTACGCAAGGAGACCGACCTGAACCGCGACGGCAAGATCGACGTCCGCACCACGTTCGACGACGCCGGACTGCGCGTGCAGGAGGAGATGGACGGCGACTTCGACGGTCGCGCGGACTGGGTGGACCACTACATCAGCGGAAACCGCTCGTACTCCGAGATCGACACCGACTGGAACGGCACCTTCGATCTCTTCAAGTACTACGAGTCCGGAAAGGTGCGCCGCAAGGAACGCGACACGAACGGCGACGGTGTCGTGGACTTCTGGGAGTACCTGAACGACAAGGGCGATGTCGAAAAGACCGGCAAGGACAACGACGGCGACGGGAAGATGGACGTCCGCGACTGAGACGCCGCATCGTCACTGCCCGGTCAACGCGATCCTGCCGGGATCGGCAGGACGAACGAGGGCCGCCGAAAGTGCTTGCGCATGTCAAGATTTGATGGCATTTGAGGGGGCCATGATCGACACCGTCCTTCAACTCGCCCTCGGGATCACCGTCGCTGTCGCCCTTTTGGGCCTCCGATAGCGCAGAAGTCTCCCCGGTCGGCCACCGTCCCCATCCAGCGTCCGAGCCAGGGACCGACACTCCCGGTCTAGCCCACCCCGCTCACGGCGTAGGCGGAGCTTCCGGAGCGACGGGACCTGCCCCGTCCTCGGCGGGCGCCTTCGGCGGCTCCATGTTCGTCAGGGTCGAGACGTCGACCCAGCCGAAGTCGGTGCCCTTGCGGACGCGCACGAGCGCGCCCTGACGCACGAGCACCTCGACCTCGTCGTTCACGATGAGGTGCAGGCTCACCGGGGTCGGGGCATCGGGCCACCGCGACCCGTCGGTCGCGACCCTGGCCCAGAGCGTTTCCGCGTGGGCGACGCCGGAGAGCGCGAGCGAGAGGGGGAGCAGGAGGAGGGCAAGCAGCGGACGGTTCATGGCGCGCGGCTTATCCGGGCTGCTGTCGAATGCTCACCGCCCTCGCCGAACTTCTCACCCGCATCGGACGGTTCGGCATCTTCATGGGCAGCGTGGTCTGGCGCATGGTCACGCCGCCGTGGAACGCCGCGGACTTCTTCCGGCACACCTGGGAGGTCACGACCCGCTGCCTCGCACCGGTCATGGCGGTCACCTTCCCGTTCGGCATGGTCATCGCGCTGCAGGGGCTCGCGATCTTCGACCTGTTCGGGGCGCAGCGGCTCCTGCCTTCGCTCATCACCGTTGCGGTGCTCCGCGAGCTTGCCCCGGTGCTCGCCAGCGTCCTGGTCGCGGCGCAGGGCGGCAGCGCGTTCGCCGCTGAGCTGGGAGCCATGCGCATCAAGGAGGAGCTCGACGCCACCGAGGTGATGTCCGTCGACGCGATCCGCTGGCACGTGGCCCCTCGCGTAGCCGCGCTCGTGCTTGCCTGCCCACTCCTTGACGTAGCGGGCGCGATCGCCGGGCTCGCGGGCGGGTTCATGATGGCCGTGTGCATCAAGGGGGAGAACGCCGGGGTGTTCATGGACCACCTCTGGAAGTTCACCCAGCCGTTCGACCTCGTCGGCGGCCTGATCAAGACGATGGTGTTCGGGTTCATCATCGGGATCACGGCTTGCTGGAACGGTTTCTACGCGACGGGCGGGGCGGCGGGCGTGGGCAGGGGCGTGAATGACACCGTCGTCAACGCCTCGCTTGGGTTCTTCGTCGCAAACTACCTGCTCACGAGCATGTTCTTCTAGCTACGCGGACTTTCGGCGAACCCGCGCAGGATCTGTAAGACCGGACACACGACGGCCCATCCTGTCGATCGGCAAATTGACACTCACAGTACCTATCGATACGCGCCGCCAAACACGGATCGATCACCATGATTCTTTCGCTTTTCTCCTTCATGATCGCCTGCAGTGGCGGCTCCGACGACAGCAGCGCGCAGGCTGCTGACACCGACACCGACACGGATGCCGACACCGATACGGACACGGATTCGGACGCCGACACCGACACCGACACCGACACAGACACGGACACGGACACGGACACCGACGCTGCCCCTCCCCTCGAGGACGGCACGTACATCGCGACGACGCTCGGGATCGAAGACAACACCTGCGGAACGTTCCCGGACGCCGCCGGGTTCATTGCTTGCGACGCGGAGCTCACCTGGACCGACGCGACGACGTTCGAGCTGGACTACCCGTGCGCGGGCGTCGGCGGGACATGCACGCTGGAGACCGACGGATCGGTCACCTGCGAGGGCTACACCCAGGACTTCCCGGCCGCAACCGACTTTGACGTGACGATCGTCTCCACGACGCCCGCGTTCACCATCACGTCTACGACCAGCTTCCAACAGATCGAAGGGATCTCGCTCTCGTGTACGGGAGCCCTCTGCGACGACGAGGCAACTACGTACTCCCTGGCATGGCCCTGCACGTTCAACATGGACGAGAGCTTCACGAAGTAGCCTGCCCGGGCGCGCTGCGGCCCAGCCATGCCGCCCCGCAGCGCGCTACACCCAGGTCGTGCCCAGCCTCACCCGCGCCTCGTCCACCGTGGCGATCTTCCGGCCCTGGTCCCGCATCATGCGCACGGCCTTGGCCACCAGATCGCCGTTCGAGGCCGCCATGACGCCCTCGCTCACGTAGAAGTTGTCCTCGAGGCCCACCCGGACGTTGCCTCCCAGCGAGCCGGCGGCGGCCAGCAGCCGCCACTGGTCGTGGGAGATGCCGACGACCTGCCACTCCGCCCCCTCGGGGAGCTGGTTGGCCATGTGCACGAGGTTCTCGGTGGTCGCCGGGATCCCGCCGACAACGCCCATCACCAGGCTCATCATGAACGGCGCGCCCACGAGCCCCATGTCTGCGAGCACACGCGCGCTGCCGACGTGACCGAGGTCGAAGCACTCCATCTCCGGCCGGATGCGCTCCTCGCGCATCGCCGTGACGAAGGCCATGATCTCGGCGTGAGGGTTCGGGAACAGGAAGTCGAAGACGAACTTCTTCTTCGCCGCGTTGTACTTGGCGTAGTTCATCGACCCCATGTTCAGCGCCGCCACCGCGGGCTTCACCGCCCGCAGGTAGGCAATGCGTGACTCGACCGAAACGCCCACCGCCCCCGTCGAGAAGTTGATGATGACCGGGCACTCGGCCACGATCGCATCCCGGATCTGCTGGTAGTCCGTGATCGCGAAGCTTGGCACGCCGTCCGGGGAGCGGGCGTGGATGTGGACAGCGACAGCACCCGCCTCATAGGCACGCTTCGCCTCCTTGCCGTACTCCTCGGGCGTGTACGGGATCGCCGCGCACTGCGAGCGATTGGCCACGACGCCGGAGAGCGCACAGGAGACGATGCACGGCCGGGAGGGGTCGAGGTGACGGCGGTAGAACACTACTCACACGCCGCGAGGCAGGACGCCGGCAGGTACACACCGTCGTTGATGCCGGTGTAGAGCCCGGTGATGTAGACCGAGTCGCCGCCGAGCGAGAGGGGCGTGGCGCCGAGCAGCTCGAGCGCTGTGCCGTCGTACACCCACATCTCCACGGTCCAGTCGCCGGGCGGCAGGTTCGTGGCCAGCCACAGGCCGTCCTCGCTCGTGTCCGGCTGATCCGCGCTCGGCAGGCCGTTGGCGAAGTAGCGGATCGCCACGTCTGCGGGGATCTTGCCTTCCGCGTCGTGGATGAAGATCTGCGCGTGCTCGACCGGGGCCTGGTCGCAATCGAGCGCGGCGCCGAGGACCATCGGGCTCCCGGGCGACCACGTGAGGCCGAGCAGCGACGGGATGAGGCGAAACGTCGCCAGGGACACCGAGTGCCATTCGTCCGAGGTCATGCCCGACGCGTCCCACCCATAGACCTGGTGGGCCTCGAAGGTGTTGACGGTCTGGTCCCAGTCGGCCGGCGTGTAGGTCTCGTACGCCACCGGCGTGCACGCAGGCACCACGACCGTGCCGGCGCCGCTGCTGTCGACGTCGAATGAAGCGCCCGCAGTGGTGTTCACGTCATCGTTGGACCAGACGTGCACGGAGGCCCCGGCGACCGGCGTCTCATCCTGGAAGTCGCTCACGGTGCCATTCACCGTGATGTCCGACGTGCACCCCGCTCCGACCGTCTGGTCGATCCAGGAGACGCCGTCGAAGCACGTGCCGTCGCCGACGTACGGAACGGTCACGTTGACGAAGTCCTCGAAGGTCGGCCCGGTGTCCGTGTCGGTGTCCGTGTCGGTGTCCGTGTCGGTGTCCGTGTCCGTGTCGGTGTCCGTGTCGGTGTCCGTATCGGCGTCCGTGTCCGTGTCGGCGTCCGCGTAGGGGTCCACGACGCAGAGCCCGTCGAGGTTCTTCTTCTGCCCCTCGGGGCAGGTGTCGGTACCGCAGGCCGCCAACAGGGGGAGCAGGGTCGGGAGCAAGAAAGCGCGCATTCGGGAGACCTCGTGGGCGGGGAACGTAACTTCTGCGAGCCGCCCCGGAGCCGCCTGCCTCGAGACATCCCATCCCCGAAGGATCCCGGACCGGCCGCGGCCTGCTTGATACGTCGCCGTGCATGAAGATCCTGGTTGCCTCCGACGAGTGGTACGACGTGGACGCGGTGATCGTGCGCGAGCTGGAGGCTCGCGGTCACACGATCGTCCCGGTCGGAGCCGTGCTGGATCATATGGAGCACCCGTGGGTCCAGGTCGCAGAAGAGGCCGCCGGTGCGCTCCCCGACCGGGCGGACGAAGCGGTCCTGCTGTGTTGGAGCGGAACAGGGGTGACGATGGCCGCGAACAAGCTCCCCGGCATTCGAGCTGCATTGTGCGTGGATGCGCACACCGCTCGGGCCGCGCGCCTGTGGAACCACGCGAACGTGCTCTGCCTCTCGCACCGCACGCTCTCCGCCGATGTCGCGCGGGAGATCCTGGAGGCGTGGCTCGCTCCCTACGACCCCCAGGTCGGCCAGGACGGCGTGGACCGGTTGGCCGCGCTCGACAGCCGCACCCGCGGATGAAGGCCCGGCCGCCCGCCTGGATCACGCTGCCCATCGCGATCTCCCTCCTCGCGACCTCGCCCGCGTGGGGCAACCCGCTGCATCGCTTCGTCGGCCGCGCAGAGGGCGAGATCCGGGACCACGTGTGGATCGGGTGGCTGGTGCAGCACCGCGTGTGGACCGACCACGCGCTCCCGCTGTTCTTCCCGGACGTGGGCTTTCCCTCGGGCATCTCGCTCTACCCGCTCGACCCGCTCAACCAGCTCGTCGTCACGGCCCTCACCCCGCTGATCGGCCTCGCCCCCGCGCTGCTGCTCCTGACCACCACCCTGCTCGCGCTCGCCGGCATCGCCGGGGGCAGGCTGGCCCGGGCGCTCGGGCTCCCGCCCGGGCGCGCGGCGCTGGTGAGCGTTCTCACCATGCTCGGACCGCCCATCCTCGGCAGCTTCGTGGACGGGCAGACCGAGGGCATGGGCAGCTGCTGGGCGCTCTTTGCGCTGGCGACGTTCGTGGAACGCGGTCCGTGGCAGGGCGTCGCGGGCCTCCGACGCGCCCTTCGGCTGGGGCTGGAGGGCGCCGCCCTGATCGCGTCGTCCCCCTACCAGGCGCACGCCTGGACGCTCGCGGCGGGGCTCCTCCTCGTGGCGCTGCTCATCCGGCGCTCGTTCCCCCCGCTCGCCCTCGCCGCGCTCCTGCTCTGGCTCCCGGTGGGGCTCGTGTGCGGCGCGAGCCTGCACCACGCCGAGGGAGGCCGCACTGGGCAGATCACCCAGCGGAGCCGCACCGGCGACTGGCCCCCACGAACCACGGTGCCGACCGCCGAGCTCCCGCCCGAGCAGCCCCACGTGGGCCCCTCGCCCACCGCTGTGATGCCCTGGCCGCGCGAACTTCGGCTCCTCCCGCCCACCACCGGGCCCCGGCGCTGGTCCGGCGTGGCGTTGCCCGTGATGGTGGGCATGGCTGCGCTGGCGGCGGCTCGTCGCCTGCGCACCACCCGGAAACAGGGGGCCGCGGCGGTGCTCGCGCTCACGGCGGGGGCGCTGCTCTACGGATCGATCACCCTCGGGAGCGCCCACGAGCACGGCTTCGACACCCCCTTTCCCTTCGACTGGTGGTACCGGCTCTATCCCCTCGCCCGGCTGGCCTGGAAGCCGCAGCAGTACGCGGTCCCGGCCTGGCAACTCGCCTCGGTGGCGGCGGGCTTCCTGCCTACGCCGCTGCTCGCGGTGGGATGTCTCGGGGCGCTGCTGGAGATCCAGTTCCAGAGCCCCGTCCAACTTCCGCTCCCCGCTCTGCAATTCGATCCCCAGCCGTGGATGGCCGCGGTGCATGGTCCCGTGATCGAGTTCCCGAGCCGCGGGCGGGCACGAGGGGGCGTCGGACGCATGCCCTATGACGAGCTCCTGGCCCAGACCGTGCACCAGCAGCCAATCGCCGACCCCTTCGGCCGCGGGGTGCGCCCGATGTTCGACGGGCTGATGTCGGCGCTGGGCAAGCAGGCGGGCTGGCCCGTACCCCCCAACTGCCCTGCGCTCGGCACCGCGATCTCGACGGTTGCACATGCCGGCTTCGACGTGCTGGTGATCCACGCCCCCGCCCTCACCCAGTCCGAGCGTCACGACCTGAAAACGGGCCTGACCGGCATCCTCGGCGAGCCCCAGGACGTCGGCGGTGTCTGGCTTTGGGACCTCGGCCGGGCGCGGTAGGTCCAGGGGCGGCCTCGCGTCCCCGGGATCGGCATCCTGGCCGGAGGATCTCGAGCTCCTCCCGGATTCGCAGCCCACCATCGCCAGCGTGCACCGCAAGTTCCTGCAGAGGTTCGCTGCCTCCGGCTGATCAGGTGCGGTCGATCTCCCCCTGCAACTCCAGCAGGCGCTCCCGCTTCCCGTCCCGGTAGAACAGGTTGTAGGTGTCGAAGGGGACGATCTTCCCCTCTGGCGTGGCGATGTGCACGCAACTCTTGCGCACGGCCCGCAAATCGAAGCTCTCGGCGTCGATGAACTGCATGATGATGATGCGGAACAGGTTCTCGTACTTGAACGCCAGCTGTTCGGGCTGCTCGATCTTCGGCAGGCAGCACAGGAGGTCGGAGAGGCAGCTCGCCTGGCTCTCCGGCGAGTGGTTCGTCGCGAACAACTTGAGAAAGTGATCCTTCATCGCGGGATCCCGTTCGTACACGATGGTGTTCCGACTGCCCTCGATGAACACCGAGGGGTCCACCAGCCCTGTGAGCGGGATCACGTTCGACGAGCCGGCGTCTGGCTTGAGCGCGTAGGCCATCGCCAGGCAGTCTGCGTTGCACGGCACGGGCAGCACGTCGCGCTCGGTGAAGATCCCCGACTGCTCCACGATGCGGCGCCGCACCTCGCTGATGGTGAGCCTGTGGACGGCCGGGTCGTACCCCTGGGTGCGCCCTGCGTTCTGCACGGGCTGGAACGTGACACCCCGCACACACCGGAACGTGAGGGCATGACGGATGATGTCGCCGATCTCGTCGTCGTTCACCCCCTTCATCAGCGTGACGACGAGCGTGGTGCTCACGTTGGCGGCTTCGAGGTTGGCCAGCGCACCTTCGCGGATGTCCCGCAAGTCGACGCCGCGCAGGGTCTGGTGGGCCCCGGCGCGCAGGCTGTCGAACTGCAGGTACACCTCGAAGGCGGGCTGGTAGGCAGCCAGCCGCGCAGCAAAGCCTGGCTCCTTCGCCAGCCGCACGCCGTTGGTGTTCACCATCAGGTGGCGGATCGGGCGCGCCTTGCACTCGTCCAGGATCCCAAAAAAGTCGGGGTGGAGCGTGGGCTCGCCGCCCGAAATCTGCACGACGTCCGGCTCCCCCTCGTTCGACACCACCGCGTCGAGCATCCTGCGGATGGTCTCCATCGAACGGTGCGCGTTCGGCCCCCGATGGGGCCCGCTCTCCGCGTAGCACACGGGACACTTGAGGTTGCAGAGGTCCGTCACCTCGATGAGCGAGAGGCACGAGTGCTGCATGTGCTCGGGACAGAGTCCACAGTCGTACGGGCAGCCGTAGTGTTGGGGAGTGTTGAAGTGCCGCGGCATCTCCGGCGGCTTGATGTAGAGCTCTCGACCCTTCCGGTAGAACTCGACGTCGTCCGACATCAGCGTGCGCTGGTGCTTGTGTACGCGGCACCACTTGTCGAGGTACACCCGGCCGCCCTCGAACACGATCCTGCCCTCCACGCGCCGGAGGCACACGTTGCAGATGGAGACGGCGGCATCGTAGTAGAGGTAGGGGCGGGTCGCGGGCATGGAGCGTTCTATTCCGGGCACCTGCCCCGCCACGACACCCCCGGAAATCACGGCGCCCGGTGGTACTGCATCGTCCACGAGACCGGCGCCTGGAGCTTTGGGCTCGCCACGGTGATCGTCACGACGAGCGCGGGCCCCTCCAGGGTGAACACGCTGTCCCGCGTGCCGTCGGGGGTCTCGAGGTGAACGTGAAAGGCAGGGCCCGTCGCAGTGGCCGAGACCATGACCGCTCCCAGCTCCCCTTCGAACTGGAAGGGTTCCGCGCCGAAGATCGCGGAGATCTGGGCCCGGGAGTCGCACCCCACGACTGCGTGGCTGTCATCGACCGCCAGATCATACACCGCGCAATAGAAGAAGCTCCGCTCGACGAGCCGGGCCGCGATTCCCCGCAGCGGCCCCGGCACCGCGGCGAGCGTGGGTTCGAGGGCGCGCGATTGCTCCGCTTCGATCCCTGCCGTCGGCGTGTAGAGGCTCCAGCGGCCGGAGACCGGCGGGACAGCGAGGGCGAGCGGGATCAGCAGCAACATCGGGTCAGCCTACCCCGGCACCGACCGCCCGCACGGTGGGGAGTCAGTGCCCCTCTCCCTCGCTCGTCACCCACGGCGCGACCGCGAAGATCACGGCCATGAACGCGTAGCCCGCGGCCCAGCTCCAGCCCGGCGTGAGCGCCACCACGGTATCTCCGGGCGTGAACGCATAGCCGTGCATCAGGCCCGAAAGCGACAGCACCGAGCCCACGGCCGCCCAGATCGCAGCCTTGTGGAACTGGCGGTCGATCAGGCACACCGTGATGCTCGCCAGCACCATCGCGGTGAAGATGAACCCCTGCTCCAACGCAAACGCGCCGTGGATCCAGGTGTCGCTGCCCCTGAATGCGCCGATCAGGTCGGCGGTGAACGGGTGCTCCATCGTGCCCATCCCCGCAGCGCGCAGCCCGTTCTTGGCCATCAACGCGCCCCACGCACCCACGCCCGGCAGGAGCCCCATCACGACGGCCGGAGCGTGCTTCGGCTCCACGGTCTGGAACGCCTGCGCGGTGATCACGATGCCGATCCACAGCACGATCGCCATCCCGGCATCCACGGGCACGGCCCACGCCACCCAGGACAGCGCGCCGGTGAGGCAGATCGCGCTGATGAACACGCCGTTGAGCACCGAGTAGCCGGCACGGGCGCCCATCGCCTTCCACCCCGGGTGGCCGATGTAGATCGTCGTGGGGAAGCAGGAGCCCAGGAGCCCTGCCACCAACGTACTGACGCCGTTCCAGGCGAGCGAGGGCTTCGTGGGGTAGGGGTCGCCGGCGGCCTCGGCAGACTCGATGTTCTGGAGCGAGCCGACCACGTTGAAGATGCCCATCGGCAGGATCACCGAGAAGTACGTCCAGAGCGTGCTCAAGCCGCCCATCAGCTCCGTCGTGACGGGGTAGGGAACGTGGAGCGCGAGGCCCGCGAGGGGCGCGGGTCCCACGGGTGCCAGGCCGGTGGCCCAGGCGATCGCCGTCCCGATGCCCACGGTGACCAGGCCACCGGGGATCCCGCCCTTGAACCGGACGCGTCCAAAGTACGTGAGCAACGTGATCCCGAACGTGGCCAGGCCGACCAGCGGGTTGGCGAACGTGCGGAAGAGGAACCCGAGCGAGATGAACCCAAGCGCGATGCCCGATAGCGTCGAGAGCAGGGCAGCGCGCGGCGTGAGCTTTCGGACCCACTCGGCGACGAACGCTCCGCCAAGCTCGATGAGCCCGCTGCCGAGGCACGCCCATACACCGGCGATCCAGGCGACCCGCGCCGGATCGGCAGCCCCAGCAGCCTCGGCCGCGAGCCGGGCGGGCAGCATCACGAGGAACACGTGGGCGAACAGGGAGACCGTGTTGATGCCGTATGGCAGCGCGCAGATGTCGGTGCGCCCCGTTTGCGCGGCGAGTCGTCGCGCTTGCCAACTGTAGAACGCGTTGCCTACGAGGATCGAGAGCGCCGCGCCCGGCAGGATGCGCCCGGCCACCAGATCAGCGGGAAACCCCAGCACGAAGGTGCAAAGGCCCTGGATGAGCAGGAGCTGCACGAGGTTGTCCAACGCGAGGCCGAAGAAGCCATCCAGATCGCCGCGATAGAACCATTTCATGCGGCGATGGTAGCACCCCGGGCGCGGGAGCACCCGCGAACAGGAGTCAGAACCCGAAGCCCGCCGTGAACGCCCCGGTGACAGCGAGGCTGTACGGCCACCCGTTGCCCCCCGTGGCCGGCACGAGCGTGGGGTCGAAGGCGTACTGGGGGGAGTACTGAACGGCGACCTCTGGCGCGAGGGTCACGTGCTTCCCGAGCCGGAAGCCCGCGCCCACGGGCAATCGCAGGACGTGGGAGCGGATGCCGACGCTGGGCTCGGTGTAGAGCCAGATCCGATCGCCGAGCGGCACGGTGACCGGCACGCCGAGGTCTGCCCAGAGCCAGCCGCCGGACACCTGGAAGCCGACGTTCACGGCGCCGACCGGGAAGAGACCGCCAAAAAACACGCCGCCGCCCACCAGCGTGGGCTGCCCGGCGAATATGCCACCGCCAAAGTTGAACTTGCCAAAGCGGTGGTCGTAGGAGAGCTGCCCGCTCGCGCCGGTGCCCGAGCCGTAGAACTCGCCGAGGTAGGTCCCCGAACCCCCGGTGTAGTTCCCACCGAGCGCGAACTCGTTCTTCTGCTCGCCGATGGCTCCGGGGATCGGCATCGTCGACATCGGTGCGCAGGCCCACAGCGCGAACCAGGCGACGCCCACGAGCGAGACCAGCGGGACCAGGAGCGAGCGGCGAGAGGCGGTCAAAGGGGCGTCCCCTGTGCACAGGTGTAGAACATGAAGAAGCCCATCCCCGCGAGCGTGACCATTCCAACACAGCCCACGGCGGCCATGGTGACGAGGACGGCCCGGACGCGCCTGTTTCGGGGTTCACTCTCGGGCACGTCGACTCCTGCCCGCAGAGTGTAGCATGGCGCAAAATCGGCCCCCAGCGGTTTTCGGCGCGTCGTCCAGCGTCATGCCGCCCGCGTCTCGCCTGTTTCCGCAGCCCGCCTCCACCTTGATAGGTCGGATGGATGCTCTTCCTGCTCCTCGCCTGCTCGACCCCTGCGCCGCCCCCGCCGCAGGCGCCCCCGCCGAAGCCCGAGGCCCCGGCCCCGTTCGACTGCATGGTCTGGGCCGGGCAGCAGCACGTGACGGTCGACACCTGCAGCGAGTCCCCCCACCTGCCCGGCCTTTGGCTCCTGCAGTCCAGGGCCGGAGGGGACACCCGCTACGTCGCCATCAAGGAGGGCAAGCAGCAGAAGGGCGGCGGGTCTGCCGTCGCGGCGTTCCTCCGGGCCGACGCGGCCTGGGATCATCCGCTCGACGCAGAGGACATCGCGGGGGTCCTTCTCGCGTTCCGGTCCTACCCCCCCGGGTTCACCACCGGCTCCGTTGCCGCCTTCGAGCCCCCGTTCACCTACCGGCTCACCTCCCCGTTCGCCGACTGGCAGGCGCACGGCGGGCCCAACGCGGTAGCCGGTGCCATGCCTACCGGTCCGAACCTGCGGGCCACGCTCACGGGCGGGGCCGAAGCCCCGATCCAGTGGGTCGTCGAGTCGGGCAGCGGCTCCGACTGGAGCCCCGTCGCCACCATACAGTGGGACCGGGGCCCCAGCCGCCCGCCCTCCAACTGATCCGGGGCGCATCGTGCACCCGGTCCTGTTCACGCTCGGCAGCATGCCCGTTCGCGCCTACGCCGTGTTCGTCGGGCTCGGGTTCCTCGCGGCCGCGCTGATCCGGCGCAGCGAGATCGGGCGACTCGGCTACGAACGCATGCCCGGGCACATCTACGTCGGGGCCGGCGCCCTGGTCGGCGCCATGGTGGGCTCCAAGGTCGGCATGGTGCTGTTCGCCGCCGACATGAAGGCGCTATGGGAGGCGGCGCTCAGCCTCGACTTCACCGGGAAGACCGTGGTGGGCGGCATCGGCGGGGCGTACCTGGGGGTGGAGCTGACCAAGCGTCTGGTCGGCATCCGGCGCTCGACCGGCGATGCGTTCGCCGTGAGCGTACCCGTCGCGCAGGCCATCGGACGGATCGGGTGCTTCCTCAATGGCTGCTGCCCGGGCGTCACGGCGAGCGGTCCGTTCTCGATCGCGGGGCGCTTCCCGCAGCAGCTGGCAGAGACGGCGCTGGACCTCGCGCTGGCGGGGGTGCTCTGGTCCATCCGGCTGCGCTCGCGGCCCGAGGGCTGGCTCTTTCGCTACTACCTGGGCGGCTACGCCGGCATCCGCTTCCTGCTGGAGTTCGTGCGCGGGGACACCGGGCCGAAGGTGGGGCTCACGCTCGTGCAGTGGGTGTGCCTCGCCACGATCGCGGCCGTGGTCGCGAGCACCCGCCCCACCGCAGCGACCGCTGCGCAAGGACCCGGCCCGGCGCCGCCCGGATAGGGATCGTCGCCGCAATAATGACGCCGCCCCCTTGATCGAATACGTCGCTCCTGTACGGCATCCTCATGCGAATTCCCGACCGCCTTCAACCACTCCTGGAGCAGGGGCTCATCGACGAGGTCATGCGCCCGTTGATGAGTGGCAAGGAGGCCGCGGTCTACATCGTGGCGGCGAGCGGGAAGTACTGCGTCGCGAAGGTGTACAAGGAGGCGGAGAACCGTAGCTTTCGGCAGCGCACCGCCTACACGGAGGGCCGTCAGGTCCGGGACAGCCGGCAACGTCGCGCGATGGAGAAGGGCTCGAAGTTCGGAAAGGAGCAGACCGAATCGGCGTGGCAGACCGCCGAGGTCGACGCCCTCTACAAGCTCGGAGCGGTGGGCGTCCGCGTACCCAAGCCCATCGCCTACAGCGAGGGCGTCCTCTTGATGGAGGTCGTGCTCGCCCCCAACGGGGAGGCCGCGCCCCGCCTGTGTGACTGCAACCTGACCGAAGCGCAGGCCTGGAACGTCCACGCGTTCATCATCCGGCAGGTCGTGATGATGCTGTGCGCGGGCACGATCCACGGCGATCTCTCCGAGTACAACGTGCTCATCGCGTGGGATGGCCCGATGATCATCGACCTGCCGCAAGCCGTCGATGCCTCCCACAACCAGAGCGCCCGCGCGTTGCTGGTGCGCGACGTGAACAACATCTCCGCCTACCTCGCCCGGTTTGCGCCCGAGATCGCCCACACCCGGTTCGGCGAGGAGATGTGGGCGCTGTACGAGCGCGGACAACTGTTCCCCGACTCGCCGCTCACCGGTCGCTGGCGCGGATCCACCCGTCGGGCGGACACCCGCAGCGTGATGCGCGAGATCGACGCTGCGGCGCAGGACGCGATGCGCAGGCGGGGCAGGTAGCGCCACGCCAGTGGGCGGCCTCGCCCGCCGGGTCGCCCGGTCCGTCCCCAGCCCCGGAACGGCCGTGCACCCCGCAGCAGGCCAGCGGACGCACGGAACTCCCGGGATCTGCTACGCTCCTCCCATGCTCCTCCTCCTCCCCGTCGCCTTCGCTGCCACCTGGATCGTCGACCCCTCGGGGACCGGTGACTCCACGACCATCCAGGGCGCGATCGGGCTCGCCACCAGCGGCGACACCGTGCAGGTCGCGCCCGGCACCTACGCCGAGGACGTGGACTACCAGGCCAGGAGCCTCTCGCTGGTCGGTCGCGACGGTTCGACCGTCACCTTCATCGTCGGCACCGGCAGCGGGCCCGCCGTGCAGGTGGCCTCCGGGGAGGGGCCCGGCACCGCGCTCTCGGGCTTCACGATCTCCGGAGGCAATGCCACGGCGTACGCCGCCTCCAACTACGCGGGCGGCGGGCTCTACGCCTCGAACGTCCCGATCGCCCTCTCCGATCTGGTGTTCACCGACAACATCGCGACCTACGGCGGCGGCGCCTACATCGGCGACGCCGTGGGCGCGACGGTCACCGGCTGCAGCTTCGAGGCCAACACGGGTACGGTGGCCGGCGGGCTCTACGTGCTCGGCGGCGCGGTGACGATCGCGTCCACGGCCTTCGACGACAACGTCGCCGGGCCGGGCAACGGCTTCGGCGGCGCCGCGGTGTTCTACGGAACGACGCTCACGGGCACGGACCTCTCCTTCGCCGGCAACACGGCCACCAGGTCCGGTGGTCACGTGTACGCGACAGGCGGGAGCTTCTCCTGTGACCACTGCGCGTTCAGCCGCGGCTCCGCCGAGTCGGGCGGGGGCGCCTACCTCTCCACCACGCCGACGAACCTCACCACCACCACCTTCTCAGACAACGTGGCCACCGCCAACGGCGGAGGCCTGGACGCCTCCGATTCCGCGGTCACGCTGGCCCGGGTCGACTTCACCACCAACGCCGCAACCTACGGGGGCGCCGCGCTGCTCTCGAACGCGAGCCTGAGCGGCGCGCACGTGTCCGTCGCCAGCAACGCCGCCTCGGGCGCCGGGGGCGGGCTGTACCTCTCACAGTCCACGCTCGACGTGCGCAACACGAGCTTTCTCGGCAACGTCGCCTCGACCTCCAACGGCGGGGCGATCGCGCTGGACACGAGCCAGGCGACGATCAGCGCGAGCCTGTTCGAGCTCAACGACGGCTACTCGGGTGGCGCGATCCACGTGAACGACGGGTCCAGCGCGACCATCGCCAACGTCACGGCCACCGAGAACTCCAGCTCCGCATCGGCCGGCGGGATCCGGGTGACCGCCGCCGGCGCACTCACGCTGACCAGTTCGATCATCGCGTGGTCGTCGGACGGCTCGGGGATCTCTGGGGCGACGGGCGCGACCGTGAGCGTCTCCTACGGCGATCTGTTCGAGAACGCGGGCGGGCCCACGTCGTCGGGCTACGCAGACCCCACGGGGCTGGTGGGCAACCTCGCGGTCAACCCCGAGTTCGTGAACTTCGCCGACGATGGTTCGATGGGCGACGACCTCCACCTCGCACCGGGGAGCCCGATGATCGACGCCGGAGACCCGACGGTCACCGACGCCGACGGCAGCCCGTGCGACATCGGTGCCTACGGCGGGCCCAACGGCGCCGACTGGGACAACGACGGCGACGGGTGGTCCGCCGCGGATGGCGACTGTGACGACACCAACGCCGCGGTACACCCCGACCAGGCGGACGGCTGCGGCAACGGCGACGAAGACTGCGACGGCGCGACCGACGAGGACTGCGCCGACGACACCGGCGGGGATGCCGACACCGACACGGACTCGGACAGCGACACCGACGCCGATTCGGACGCGGACACGGACACGGACGCCGACAGCGACGCCGACACGGGCTCGGACGACACCGGGGGCGGGAAGACCGGGTGCGGATGTGCAACCGGAGGATCACACACAGGCGCGTTGGGCGTCGCGCTTGGGTTGTTGGTCGTGGCGCGGAGGCGACGGTAGCCGGTACTGCAGGTCCAAAGGGGCTTGCGCCGCGAAGCCCATCCATGTAAGCTCCGACCCTCTGTGGATACCGACATGCGCTTCCGGGTGGCCCCCCCGCTCCTTGCCCTCGCCGTGTCTGGCTGCACCTCCACGAAGGACTGCCCCGCCGGCTACACGCTGGACACGGCCTCGGGCATGTGCCTGGAGGATGCGAGCGACACCGACACCGACACCGACACCGATGCGGACACCGACACCGATGCGGACACCGACACCGACGCCGACACCGACGCCGACACCGACACCGACACCGACGCCGACACCGACGCCGACCCGACCTACACCGTGTGCGACGACGGCATCGCCCCGTTCGCGGGCGTGCAGGACGCCGTGGATGCCGCCAGCGACGGTGACACGATCACCGTCTGCCCGGGTACCTACGACCACGTCGAGATCGACGGTCTTGCGCTGACGCTCGTCGGGGACGGATCCGAGACCACGTTCATCGAGGGCGGGCCCAGCCACCCGGGCCTGTTCGTCACCGACTCGACGCTCTCCATCTCGGGCTTCGCCGTGAGCGGCACGGCGGTCTCCGACGTCCTCGGGGCAGCGATCGAGGTGGATCTGTCCAGCTTCTCCGCGACGGATCTGCGGGTCCACGATGGCGCGGTGGGGGTGTACGGCGGCTACGGGGTGGTGCAGCGGGGATCGGAGGGAACCTGGGACGACGTGCTGTTCGACCAGAACGCGCTCACGGGCATCTTCCTCGCGACCGATGGGGGGAGCCTCGTCCTCCGGCACGCGGTGTTCACCGCCAACACCCCCTCCACGAGCAGCGGCGGCGGGCCGATCTACGTGAACGTGGACTACGAGATCGCGAACGTCCTGGTCTACGGGAACGACGTGACCGCCGACCAGAGCCTGATCACCCTGACACCGACCTCCGATGGATGGATCTACAACACCGTCGTGGCGGGCAACACCGGCGGCTACAGGGTGTTCGACATCGAAGGCAGCACCTCCACGCTGGAGAATTGCATCGCCTCCGACAATCCGGACGCCGCCGGCATCTTCGCGTACAACGGGGCCACCGTGCAGTACTCGGACTCCTGGGGGAACGCCGTCAACTTCAGCGGAAACGCCGTCTCGGGCGGCACCAACCTCAGCAGCGATCCCCGGTTCACCAACGCCGCGGCCGCCGACTTCACACTGATGACCGGCTTCTCCCCCGCGATCGACGCCGGGAACCCGCTCTCCGGGTACAACGACGTGGACGGGACGCGCAACGATCTCGGCATTTTCGGCGGGCCGGGCGGCGGCTGGACGCCATGAACCCCGTCACCCGAGGTCCCCGTGCCTGATCCCGTCCACAGCCCGACCGCGAAGACCCACGCCAGGGTGAACACCCCCGTCCCGGAGCGCGTGGACGTCGCGATCATCGGCGCGGGCCTCGGCGGGCTGATGGCCGCGGCTCGGCTCGCGAAGCAGGGGCGACGGGTCGCGGTGCTCGACTCCCACTACGTCGCGGGGGGCTGCGCCACGATGTTCGGGCGAGGATCGGGCAGTGAGCGCTACGCCTTCGACATCGGACTGCACTACGTCGGCGACTGCGGCCCCGAGGGCCGGATCCCCACGCTGCTGCGTGAGGTCGGCGTCGAGATCGACTGGCGCCCGCTCGACCCCGACGGCTTCGACGAGCTTGTGTTCCCCGACCTGCGGTTCCGGATCCCCGCGAGCCTGGGGCTCTACCGGGACCGCCTCGTCGCAGCCTTCCCCGCGGAGAAAGCCGGCATCGACCGCTACGTGCGCGTGCTCCGCGAGGTGGACGTCCTCGGGCGCGCCGGGGCGCCACGGGGCTGGCGACTCGCGTGGGAGGCCGCCACCCGCGCCCGGGTCGCCGCGGCCAACAAGGGCGCCACGCTGGGGGCCTTCCTCGACACGTGCACGAAGGATCGCAGGCTGCGCGCCGTGATCGCCGGCCAGAACGGGGACTACGGCCTGCCGCCCTCGCGGGTGAGCCTGATGCTGCACTGTGGGCTCGCGAACCACTACTTCAAGGGCGCGTACTACCCGCGCGGCGGTGGCCAGGTGATCGCGGACAAGCTCGCAGACGTGATCGAGGCTGCGGGCGGCACCGTCCACCTGCGCCATCCGGTCACCGGGATCGTCGTCGAGAGCGTGGGGCCCGCCGACGGGCGCGTCGCGGGCATCCGCTACCGCAGCGCACACTCCAGGGCCGAGGATCCCGATCGGGTTCTGCGATCCGACCTCGTCGTGAGCAACGCGGACCTCAAGCGCACGCTGCTCGAGCTGATGCCGCCAAACGCCGTGCCCTCCGCGCTGCGCGCCAGGGCCGAGCACTGGGAGATGGGGGGCGCCATCTTCCTCACGTGCCTGGCGGTCCGCGGCGATCTCGGAGCGCTGGGCGCCACGAACTACTGGCAATTCGACGACTACGACTTCGACTCGCTGTACGCAGAGGGGAAGGACGGCATCCCACCCGTGCGTGGCTGCTACATCACGAGCGCCACCCAGAAGGACAAGGGCACCCCGGGCCACGCTCCCGCCGGCATCGAGACGGTCGAGATCATGGCGCTCGTGCCGGGCGCGCCCGAGGTCTGGGGCGTGGCGCAGGCGGAGGTCGGCCGGCCCCGGTACCGCTCCAGCGCGACCTACCAGGAGCACAAGACGCGGATCGAGGCGGACCTCGTCGGTCGTCTCGAGCGACTCTTCCCGGGTTCGACCAGCGACATCGTGCACCGCGAGAGCGCCACGCCTGTCACCCACAGCCGGTTCACCGGGGCCACCGCCGGGAGCGGCTATGGGCTCGCTGCCACCCCGGAGCAGTTCCTCGCCAACCGTCCCGGAGCGCGCGGACCGGTCGCGGGCTTGTACTTCGCGGGCGGAAACCTGCGGTCCGGTCACGGGATCTCGGGCGCGCTCGCCTCCGGGGCACAAGCCGTGCTGGCCATCCGCCGCGACGAGAAGTAGGTCAGCCGCCCACCTCGCCCAGGCGGGCATCGAAGGAGGCTTCGTCGGTGGGCGTGAGCACCTCGACCATCTGCCAGGTCTCGGTGCCATCCGGGTCGAACACGGCCTTCTCCGCGCTGGCCACGCCCGCGTCGTCCACGTGATCGACCGACTCCACCCGGGTGCCGGCGTACGTGCCGTCCTGGTAGATCGAGGTCGAGTGCCAGGCGGTCCAGACCCAGTCCGGGCCGGCGTCGTAGCCCCCGTTCACGTCCATGGTGCCGTCGGCGGTCACGAAGGTGCTGGTGAACGTCTCCGTGGCGATGTCCACGCTGTGGACCAGCTCGTACGCGGAGACCGCCCCCGTGCGCCTCACCACCGTCCAGGCGCTCTCCGTCACCGTGCTGGCGACAGGATCGAGCGCCCGGATGAACAGGATCTCGTCCGTGGGCGCGACGTAGCTGCCGTCCGGCGTCTGCCCATCGCTCGTCCCGAAGTACCAGGCCGTGGTCGCCACCGGCGCGTCCGAGGACGTGTCGCGCGGTCCGGTGTCGTCTTTCGAACCGGTGCAGGCCAGGAGGGCGAGAGCGAGGATCATGAGCGGGCTCCAGGGTGCGCCGGCTGATGCGTACCGCACGGCGGGCTACATGGCCAGAGGAGCGTGAATGGCGACCGACGATCCCCCCAAAGACCCCTCGCTGGCTGATCGGCTCGCGGCGGAGGCCGCAGCCGCTGCGGCCCAGAAGTCGGTGGGGGCGATGGCGCGGGGCGCGATGGCGGCGGTGGGCAAGGCGGCAGACAGCGCGCTGGACGCCATCGAGAAGATGCTGTTCGGCAAGGTGGGCGGGGCAGACGAGGCAGTGGCGAAGGAGAAGATCGCGGACCCCGTGGAGCGTTTCCGGGCGGAATACGATCTCGGATCCAGGCCCCCCGAGGCCGCGAAGAAGCCGACGAAGCTCGACCCCGCCGAGGAGGCGAGGCGCCAGTTGGAGGAGCTCAAGAAGGCCAGGGACACGCGCAGCGAGATGCCGCCTGACGAGCCGACGGAGCGCAAGCGCACGTTGTAGGCGGACAGTCGGGGCTCACGGCCGCTCGACGGCCAGGGAGGAAGCCCGCCCGCGGGGGGCGAGGCCGCCCACACCCGACTACTTCCGGCGGCGCATGGCGAGACCCGCGAGCCCGACGAGCCAGCCGACGCCCACCGGCGCGCCCACGGGAGAAGAGCATCCACAGCCGGCCTCGTCCTGGTTCTTCCGGCTCTGGTAGCGGTCTCCGGGGCTCCCCGAATCGCCCGAGTCGTCTCCGATCGTGCCGGTGTCCGGCGGGTGGCCCGAAGACTTGAGCTCGGCGGTCCAACTGTAGTCGTGTTTGGTCTCCGCAGCGTCGAGCGGCGATACGACCAGGTAGACGTCGTCCTCCCCGAAGTCGGCGAAGGTGAGGTCGGCGGCGCCGCCGGAGCTGATGGCAGAGACGCTGGAGACCACGTGGGTGCCGTCGCTCTCGGCGAGGATCACCGCCCAGTCCACCGAACTGTCGCCGCTGAAGGTCACGTGGAGGTCCCCAGCGCCGTTGCCGCCCTCGAACCGGATGTAGTTCTGCCCGTAGCCTTGCGGGCGCTTGTCCCCTGAGCCCTCGCCGCTGGCGGGGAGGCTCGAGACCTTGTCGACGGTCTTGATGTCCGGGTAGAGCTGGTGCTGGCTGTAGTCCATCGCCACGTTCTTCGTGATGAAGTCGATCCAGGTGGTCCGCCAGTCGAGCCCCAACCCCTCCACCATGTCCTTGCCGCCGTAGTCGTACTGCCCCCGATCGGAGCGGGCGTTCTCCCAGGTGGCGCGCACCGTGTCCTCCCCGCCCTGGTAGTCGGCCAGGTAGTGCCCGAAGATCGAGAGCCCGTACATGTGCCAGAACACGTCCTGGTCGCTCTGGCTGGAGGCCCCGAGCGCGATGTAGGGCTTGTCCGAGTACCCCACCAGGTAGTCCGCCCAGTTGTGGCTGTCCCGCACGACGCTCTGCACATAGGTCGCGGTCGCTTCCCACCACCAGAATTCGGGCGCGAAGCTGTAGTTGAATTGGAGCGCGTGGTTGAACTCGTGCGCGGCCATCTCCTCGGTCCACGATCCGTACTGGACAGCGTCCTTGCCCGCCACGATGTAGGGCGCGTAGACGTTGTGGCACGCCTCCACCGTCGTGTAGGCGCCACCGGTGTTCTGGTCGTCGATGAAGGCGAGCATCAGGTACTGGCTGTCCCCCGCCTCCGCTCGCCAGCCCTGCTCGTCGATCTCCGCCTGGTGGGCGTATTCGAGATCCTCGAGGAAGGACTGCGCCACGCTCTGGGTGACCGACCCGGTGTCCCACTCGACCGCGAAGTGCTCGCCGGTCAACCGGTTGTCGCCCTGCTGGCCGAAGCATGTGTCCGTGGGCGTGCCGGAGGGCGGCGGGACCGCGCCGTCCGGCGCCATCGGCTCGACCAGATCGGCCTTGAACGGTGCGAGCACCGAGGTGATCCGCTCACGCTCCGGGGCGCTGAACAGCCCCCAGTTGGCCTTCAGATCCATCACGAGCTCCGTCAGGCAGCCGCCCTGACCACTGGTGTCCTCGAACCGCGCGATGAGCTGATCGTGGAGCTTCACGGGGTCGATGGCCCCCGGAGCAGCAGAGGCGAAGGACACGAGGGCGAGCAGGACCATGAGAAACCCGGGGGTGCCGCATTCTGGCCCTGTTCGCGCCTCCGCGCCCGTCAAACGATTGTGTACTCCAGGAGCCGGCCCCCGGCAGCGGGCGGACCGCGCCCTACTGGCCCAGCATCACCCGGACGGCCTCGCGCGCATCCGTGATGTTGGCGTTGAGGAACACGTGTTTGGGGACGCCATAGTCCTTCGCCGTGATCCACGTCGGGTAGGTCGCCTGCTCCGCCACCAGCGTGGACAACGTGTCGTTCGGAACCTGGGGATCGCTGCTCGACCATGCCAGTTGCACGGGGTAGGTCGGCCCCCGCTCGTAGTACCAGCGCCCGAGGCTGTAGGCGTACACGCTCGCGAGATCCGTGGGGTAGATCCGCTCCAGCCCTGCGTAGATGTCCGGGAACTGGGCGGGCGCGGCGACAACCGGAGTCAGGTCGTCCATCGTCGAATCGACGATGACGCCGCGGATCGCCGGCAGAGCAGCGCTGGACGGACTCGACGAATTCACGGTCTGCGAACGCCGGAAGAGCTCGGGGATCGCCCGCCCGCCCTCGCCGAGGCCCACGAGCGCGACCGACGAGAAGTCGAGCGTGATCGGGAGATCCGCGAGGCCCAGCTGATCCTGCCAGGAGACAGCCGTGGCGGCGTCCGGACTGGCGATCGCGGACATGACCCACGCGAGGTACCGCCCGTTGCGGGTGAGCCCCTCGGTCGGATCGTTCGGCGCGTAGCCGGACTCGTTGTGCCACAGATCACCCCAGCAATTCGCGGGGTAGAGCGTGAAGGCGCCCGCATCGGCGAGAGCAGCAGGCAGCGTGCCCAGGTTCTCCTCGGTGCCGTCCCCCGGGATGAGCCCGAGCGTCTCGAAGATCTTCTGGTTGGCCCAGTCCCCGCCGAGCCGGGACTCGGCGCGGTACTGATCACCGTGCAGCGGGTCCGCCGGATTGGGGTCGAGCACGTAGTCGAACGCGCCGGAGTGGAAGAAGATCACGATGGGCGCGGCCTCCGTGAGCCCCTCGCGGTAGACCGTGTAGAACGTGGCCGGCTCACCATCGGGGCAGAGCAGGTTCTGGTACTGATACGGCTGGATCACGATGTCGTCGAACGAGGTGTAGTCGTTCGTGAAGTTGAGCGTCGTGATGTCGAACGGCGTGGCAGCCGGCGAAAAGCAGCCTGAGAGGCTGATCGCAGCAGCGGCTAGAAGCGGGAGCAGGGAAACAGGGCGCACCAGGACCTCCGACCGCAGGAGTATAGCGCCCTGCGGGCCGGGTCATCCCTTCAGATCGCGGCAGCCACCAAACTCGCAGTGATGGTGTAGAACGCCTGCACGACGCCGCCAAGCTGCGAGAACGAGGCCACGCACACGAGCGCCATGAGCCCCGCGATCAGCGCGTACTCGATCGCCGTGGCGCCGGATTCGTCCAGCAGTGGGTTGCGCACGGGGGTGAGAGATCGGAGACGCATGAAGCCTCGCGGAATGAATCTAGTTTAGACACCGCCGTTCCGATTTGTCAACTCCCGGCCAATCCGGGCCGCGATGGACCGATGTGACAATCCCGTGTCGAACGGGTGACGGCGTACCCGATTCGTTAGGTGGAGCACGCCCACCGGAGCCACCCATGAACGCCCTGCAGCGCATCATCAAGATGCTTCTCCCTCAAGAAGGTCGGTTCTTCGACTACGTGAACGACGCCGCCGTCGCGGCGGAGGAAGCCGCCCGACTGTTCGTCGACCTCTCGAACGCCCCCGGCCGCGATGGGCGCCTGGTGCTGGTGGAGCGGATCCGCGAGGCCGAGCACGAGGGAGACAAGGCGAAGAAGGACATGGCCGACGCCCTGGACGCCACCTTCGTCACCCCGATCGACCGCGAGGACCTCTTCCACCTGGTCGGCGTGCTCGAGAACATCTCCGACTTCATCAGCGCCACCGCCAACCACCTGACCGTGCACCAGATGGACAGCCTGCCCGAGGGCACCAAGGAGCTCAGCGCCATCCTGTTCAAGGCGACGACCCAGTGCCGCGAGGCCGCAGGGCTGATGCGGGAGGGCACGAACTCGGACAAGATCCGGGCGCTCGCCCAGTCTGTGCACTACCTCGAGCACGAAGGGGACGTCATCTTCCGCCTGCGCCTCGGCGACCTCTTCGCGCGTGAAAAGGACGCCATCCAGCTCATCAAACACAAGGAGTTCCTCGAAGGACTCGAGGATTCCATCGACCGGTGCGCCTCGGCAGCGACGGTGCTGGAAGCCATCGTCATCAAGTACGGGTGAGCGATGACCACCTTTGGACTGCTGGTACTGGTCGTCGTAGCGGCGCTGGTCTTCGACTTCATCAACGGGTTCCATGACACCGCGAACGCGATCGCGACCGTGGTCTCCACCGGCGTGATGCGAACGCGCACGGCCGTGATCATGGCTGCGGTGCTCAACATCGTGGGCGCGTTCATGGGGACCGCCGTGGCGAGCACGATCGGAAAGGACCTCGTCGACCCGGCACACGTCACCCAGCAGCTGGTGCTCGCGGCCCTGCTCTCGGCGATCAGCTGGAACCTCATCACCTGGTGGTTCGGGATCCCCTCGTCTTCCTCCCACGCGCTCGTCGGCGGCCTGATCGGGGCCGGGATCTCCGCGCTGGGGGTCGGCGCCATCAAGGCCGAGGGCGTGGAGAAGGTGGTCACCGCGCTGGTGGTGAGCCCGATCCTCGGGTTCGTCGTCTCGTTCTTCCTGATGGTCGCGATGTACTGGGTGGTGCGGCGCTCCCGCCCCACGAAGATCAACCGGCTGTTCAAGCGGCTGCAGATCTTCTCGGCGGGCTTCATGGCGCTCTCGCACGGCAGCAATGACGCCCAGAAGACGATGGGCGTGATCACCATGGCGCTCGTGAGCTACCAGGGAACCTACGACCCCGCGGCGAAGTTCCCGGTGCCGACCTGGGTCGTGCTCGCCTGCGCGCTGGCCATGGGCCTCGGCACCGCATCGGGGGGCTGGCGCATCATCAAGACGATGGGCTCGAAGATCTTCAAGCTGCGGCCGATCCACGGCTTCTGCGCGGAGACCGGTGCCGCCACGCTGCTGCAGCTGGCGTCCCACTTCGGGCTGCCTGTGTCCACCACCCACGTGATCACCAGCGCGATCATGGGCGCAGGCGCCACGACCCGCCTCTCCGCGGTCTCCTGGGGAGTCACCCAGCGCATCCTGGTCGCCTGGGTGCTCACCATCCCGGTGTGCATCGCCCTCGGCACCGGCTTCTACGAGGTCTTCGGGTACATCGGGCTGCTGCCGGCGTAGTCGCCCCCTGCTACGCCGGCAGGCTCAACGTGAACCGGCTCCCCACTCCCGGTTCGCTCTCCAGGTGCACCTGGGCGTGCATCGCCGAACAAAGGTGCTTGACCAGCGCGAGCCCGAGCCCGGTCCCGCCCGCGCTGCGGGCCCGGCCGCTGTCGAGCCGGTAGAACCGCTCGAAGATCCGCCCGTGATGCGTGGCGTCGATACCCACACCGGTGTCGACCACGGCGATGGTCACGCCCCCGGGCTGCTCGGCGACCTCCACCCGTACAGACCCGGCCTGCGTGTACTTCACGGCGTTGTCGACCAGGTTCGAGAGCGCGTGCTCCAGCCCGTCGGCGTTGATCATGGCCTCGGGGGCAACCGCCGGGCCGATCAGCTGCAGCCCCTTCTGGCGCGCGACGCCCTCGAAGCGCTCGATGACCGCCTGCACCACCGGTCCCACCGACTCGCGGCGTAGCTCGAGATCCGTCTGGCGGGACTCCAGCGTGGAGAGGTGCAGCACGTCGTCGATGAGGAGACGCAAGCGGTCGGCGTTCCGGCGCACGACGTCGAGCATGAACTGCAGGTCCTCGGGGATCCGCTCCCGGTCGGCCTCGAGCGCCTCGACGTACCCCACGATCGCGGTGATGGGCGTGCGGATCTCGTGGGAGACGTTGGCGACGAAGTCCCGACGCGCCCGTTCCGCGGCGCGGATCGAGGTGATGTCCAGCACCACGCCGAGACACCCCGCGCCGTCGGCGGTGGGCATCGCGCGGATGAGGAGGTCGAACCGCCCCTGCGTCAACGTGCGCTCGCACACGCCGCGCGTCTCCCTCGCCTCGTCGATCACCTCCTGGAAGTCCGCCACCGGGATGCTGTCGATGGGGCGACGGCCGACAGGATCGCCGCGCACCGGCAGCAGGCGGGCGAGCGCGGGGTTCGCGCGTCGGACCAGACCCTGCGCATCGGTCACGAGCAGCCCGTTCGGCGTCTCGCGCACGAGCGCCAGGTCCAGATCCCGCTCGGCGTGGGCCGCGAGGGCCTGCTGGCGGACCTTGTCGAGCAGGGCGTTCACCGCCGCGGCGACATGCCCCGCTTCGTCGTCCGCGCCCGCTGGCAGGTGGACATGCGTCTCGCCCGCCGCGGCCCGGCTGACCGGTCCGAGCAGGTTGATCAGCCGCGTGCGCCGGGAGGTGTGCATCACCAGCGCCCGGATGAGCGCCACGACGAGGAGCACGAGGGGGAGGACGACGAGCGGGGGCGGCCCGAACGCGAGGGGGATCGCCAGCAGGGCGAGGCCCAACGCGATCGCGAGGTTCAGCCGGATGGAGTTCAAGCGTACAGTCACCTGCCCGTCTATCCCCCCGCGCGCAAACGACCCGCCGGTTCCGCTCCTGCGCGGACGGTCACCGCACCCCGAGCCGGCGCGCGAGCCGGAGCAGGTTGGCCCTGTCCACCCCAAGCTCGCGGGCGGCCTGTGCGAAGTTGCCGTGGCTCGCCTCGAGCGCACCCGTCACGCGCTCCCGGGCGGTCGCGTCGAGCACCTCCCGCAACGTCCTCCCTTCGGGGTGCACCGCGGGGACGAGGGTCGCCTCGGGCTCCCCGGCAGGGATGTCCAGGTGCCGGAGCCCGATGGTCACCTCCGCCCGACGGCGCCCACCTGAAGCCTTGAGCGCGGCCCGCAACATCAGGTGTTCGAGCTCACGCACGTTCCCGGGCCAGTCGGCGGCGATCAGCGCCTCCCGCGCAGGCCCGTCGAGGCGGATCGTCCCGAGACCGAGGCGGGCACGAGCCTGATCCAGGAACCACCCGGCGAGCAGCGGGATGTCCTCCCGGTGTTCCCGAAGCGCCGGAAGGTGCAGCGGGTAGACCGAGAGCCGGTGGTAGAGATCCGCGCGGAAGCGGCCTGCCCGCACCTCCGCCGCGAGATCCCGGTTGGTCGCCGCGAGGATGCGCACGTCCACCCGGATCGGGCGGTCCGACCCTACCCGCTGAAGGTCCCCGGACTGGAGCGCCCGGAGCAGCTTGGCCTGGACGCCGGCGGGAAGCTCGCCCACCTCGTCCAGCAGCAACGTGCCCCCATCGGCCACCTCGAACTTGCCCGCGCGCGCATCCGTCGCCCCAGTGAACGCGCCCCGCACGTGCCCGAAGAGCTCGCTCTCCGCGACAGACTCAGGCAGAGCCGCACAGTTGACCTGGATGAACGGTGCGTTCTTTCTGCGCGACGCCGCATGGATCGCTCGCGCCACGACCTCCTTCCCGGTGCCCGTCTCCCCGAGGATGAGCACGGACAGGTCCGTCTCGGCCAGGAGCGCGATCTCCTCCCGCACCCGCCGCATCTCGACGCTCAGGCCGAGGATCTCCGACCCGCCGCGCGTCCGGGCGTCCTTGAGGAGTTCACGCGCTACCAGACCCTGGCGACGCGCGGCGTCCTCGATCGCCTCGATGAGCGTGGCCGTCCGCATCGCCGCCGCAGCCAGCGCAGCGAAGGTGCTCATCACAGCGTCGTCCACGTCGTCGAAGGCGTGTGGGTCGAGCGCGTCCACCACCAGCACGCCCACCACCTCGTCCTCGATCATCAAGGGGGTGCCCATGCACGCGTGCACGCGGCTCAACGGATCGGACCCGCCGGCGAGCAGGAGCCCGTCGAAGGGATCCGGGAGTCCGCTGCCCGAAAGCCGCACCACCGCAGTCGCGCCCACGACCCGGGCGAGGCGCGGATGCTCGGAGACGAGGAAGCGTCGCCCGACGGTCTCGGGCACGAGCCCGTCCACCCCCACCGGAACCAGCACGGCGCCGTCCAGCCGGAGCAGCGCCGCACCATCGCAGGGAACGACCCGGCGGACCGCTGCGGCGATCCGCCGGTACCGGTCCGCCGCGGCAAGGTTGGCCGCGAGGTCGAGGGCGACCGCAAGGAGGACGTCGCGGGATCTGGACAAGGCGGGGTCATATCCACTTCGGCGCGCCGCCATGCCTCCCGGCAGGTCGCACCGAGCGCCCCCGCCCGATAGTCCAACACCCACCCCCGTTCAGAATCACCAACATGGAGGGCAATTGTCCAACATTCTCCCCACCACCGTCGCTCCCGAGACGTTCGCGCTCCATGGATCCTACGACCCGCTGCGGTCGGAGGGCTCGGTCAAGCCGCCGCTGTTCGCCACGTCCACCTTCGTTGCCGGCTCCGCGGGCGAGCTGGCCCGGTGGTTCCGGCAGGCGTACGGGCTCGACAGCGGCCATCCGGGCCAGCCCGACGGTCTCATCTACTCGCGGCTCGTGAACCCGAACCTGCAGATCTGCGAGGAGCGCTGGGCGAAGTTCGAGCGCGCCGCGCAGGCCGCTCTGTTCGCGAGCGGCATGGCGGCGATATCCACGACGCTGCTCACGTTCTGCCGTCCCGGGGACCAGATCCTCTACTCCGCCCCGGTCTACGGCGGCACCGACTACCTCATGACCCACCTGCTCCCCTCGTTCGGGATCGGGACTCACGCGTTCCTCGTGACCGACGGTCCTGTACAGGTGGGCGAGCTGTTGAGGAAGGCCCTGGCGGCCGGCCCGGTGCGCGTGGTGTACGTGGAGACGCCCGCGAACCCCACGCTCGCCCTCGCCGACCTGCGCGGCATCGCAGCGGAGTGCGCGAGCCTCGATCCACGCCCCATCGTGGTCGTGGACTCCACGGTGCTCGGGCCGGTCTTTCACCGCCCGCTCGAGCTCGGCGCCCAGGTGGTGGTTCACTCGGCCACGAAGTCCATCGGCGGCCACAGCGATCTCATCGCGGGGATCGTCGCGGGGTCGAACGAGCTGGTCTCTACGATCAAGGCCTCGCGCACGATCCTCGGCACGATGGCCGATCCGCACACGGCGTGGCTCCTGCTGCGGAGCCTCGAGGCCTACAAGGTGCGGGTGGAGGCGGCGGAGCAGAAGGCGCTCAAGGTGGCCAGGTTCCTGCGCGCACATCCGGCGGTGGAAAAACTGTACTTTCCCGGGTTCACCGAGGATGCGGTGCAGATGGCCCGGTTCGATTCCCAGTGCGAGGGCCACGGCTCCCTGATGTCGTTCACGGTCCGCGGCGGCCGGGCGGAGGCATACCGGGTGCTGGACGCACTCGCGGTGGTGAAGCTCGCCGTGAGCCTCGGCGGCACCGAGTCGCTCGCCGAGCACCCCCGCACCCACACGCACTCGGACGTCACCGACGCCGACCTCGATCGGTTCGGCGTGTGCGAAGGGATGATCCGCCTCTCCGTCGGTCTCGAGGACGCGGACGACGTGATCGCGGACCTGAAGCAGGCGCTGGGGCGGATCGGGTAGATCCATGAACCTGCTGATCTCGCTGCTCCTCCTGCTCCCCGGGTGCCACCGCCCAGACGCGGTGCCCCCAGGCGACGACTCTGCTCCAGGCCCGGTGTCCTGCGCCGAGGGCGAGCTCCTCGACGGCGACGCCTGTGTGCCCACGGCCTGCGGAGTCGGGACCTGGGGCAACCTGCTCGTCGACGGGAACACCGTGTACGTCAACGCCGCGGCTGCGGTTGACGGCGATGGCTCGGGGGCCGCGCCGCTGAAGTCGATCCAGGCGGGCGTGGATCTGGCCGGGGATCGGGGCGGGGGGCTGGTCGCAGTGGCCGCGGGGACCTACGTCGAGGTGATCGCCATGGACAGCGGACACGACGGGGTGACCCTCGCGGGGCGATGCAAGGAGTTGGTGGTGATCGACGGGAGCGAGGGCGGGAAGGAGGACCCGGCGCTCGCGATCATCGGTGGCCGGAAGATGCCGGAGATCGGGGTGGAGGGGGTGACGGTGACGGAAGGGCGGTACACGGGAGTGTGGGTGGATCAGGCAACGGTGTCCGTGCTGGCCAGCGACCTGCGTGCCAACGCGATGGTTGGCATCACGGCCACCAACGCCGGGGTGACCCTGGACGACGTGGGCGTGTACGACACCCAGCCTGACCGTGCCGGACACTGGGGCTTCGGGATCGACATGGAGCTCGGCGCCACGCTCACGGCGACAGGCTGCACGGTCCAGGGGAACACGTACGCGGGGGTGTACGCGGCGAATGATGGGACGGTCGTCGATCTCGTCGGCACGGTGATCCTCGACACCGCTCCGAGCCCGGACGGCACCTTCGGCGTGGGCATCGGCGTTCTCGATGGCGCCTCGCTCGCGGCGACGGGCTGCACCGTCCAGGGGAGCACGCAGGGGGGCCTGTACGCGGCGAACGCTGGAACGGTCGTCGAGCTCGCCGACACGGTGATCCTCGACACCGCTGCGAGCGCGGACGGCGCCGGCTGGGGCATCGGCGTCGAGGATGGCGCCACGCTCACCGCGACAGGCTGCACGGTGCAGGAGAGCACGGAGGCGGGCCTGTACGCGGCGGGTGCGGGGACGAGCGTCGAGGTCGCCGACACGAAGCTCCTCGACACCGCTCCGGGCCCGGACGGGACGTTCGGCCGTGGCATCGCCGTGGAGCTTGGCGCCTCGCTCACGGCGACGGGCTGCACCGTCCAGGGCAACTCGGATTCCGGTGTCTTCGCGGCGAACGCCGGAACGTCCGTCAGGCTCACCGACACGGACATCCTCGACACCGTTCCGAGCCCGAGCGGCGCGCTCGGCCGCGGGATCGAAGTCCAGGATGGCGCCACGCTCACCGCGACGCGCTGCACGATTCAAGGGAACACGGATGCCGCTGTCTTTGCGGGCCACGTCGGAACGGTCGTCGAGCTCACCGACACCGCGATGCTCGACACCGCTCCGAGCCCCGACGGCACGCTCGGCCGCGGGATCAACGTGCAGGACGGCGCCACCCTCCGTGCCACGGGCTGTACCGTCCGGGGAAACACGGACATCGGTGTTTTTGCAGCGAGCGCGGGAACGCTCGCCGAGCTTCGGGACACAACGATCCTCGACACCGCTCCGAGCCCGGACGGCACGGGCGGCTACGGCATCGCAGTCCAGGACGGGGCCTCGCTCACCGCGACGGGCTGCACGGTCGAGGGAAACACTGCGCTTGGTGTCTCCGCGGGAAGCGTCGGGACGGTGGTCGAGCTCGACGACACCGAGATCCTCGCCACCGGTGCGAGCCCGGATGGAACGGGTGGCCGCGGCATCGGTGTCCAGGACGGCGCCTCGCTCAGCGCGACGCGCTGCATCGTCCAGGGGAGTGCGGGGCTCGGGGTCTTTGCCGGAAGCGCTGGAACGATCGTCGACCTCGTCGAAACCGCGATCCTCGACACGTCGCCGGACCCCGATGGAACGGGCGGCCGCGGCATCGCTGTCGAGGGTGGCGCCTCGCTCAGCGCGACGCGCTGCACCATCCAGGGGAACAAGGAGGTCGGGGTGTACGCGTCGGATGCCGGCACCGGGGTCGACCTTGCCGACACCGAGATCCTGCAGACTGCGCAGCGGCCGGACGGCATGGGCGGCCGTGGCGTCGAGGTGAACGATGGGGCCTCGCTCACCGCGACTCGCTGCACCCTCCGAGACAACACGGAGATCGGTGTGCTCGCATCTGACGCCGGCACGGTAGTCGATCTCGCCGACACCGCGATCCTCGACACCCACCGCGGGCGGACCACCGGGTTCGCGCTGGGCGCCAACACACAGAGCGGTGCGTGGCTCTCCATGAGCGACACGGAGATCTCCGGAACCGAGGGTCCGGGCATCTACCTGGCGCGCGGGGCCAGGATCGACGCCGCCCGCCTGACCCTGACCGGGAACACCTTCGCCGGCGCCCTCATCACAGACGGAACGCTGACCGTGACTTCCTCCACCATCACCGGCACCCTCGCCGACGCCGAGTGGGGTGGCGGCTTCGGGGTCTACGCGTCTGGCAATTGGGGCGCGCCCACCATCAAGCTCGTCGACTCCACCATCGGGGCCCATGACTACGCCGCCGTCTGGCTGGACGGTCCCGGCAGCTATGACCTCGAGGGCAACACGCTCTCCGGCAGCGCGGGCGTGGACGACCACGGCACTGCCATCCATGGCAATGCAGTATTCGCCCAGAACGGCGTGAGCGCATGGGGCGAGGACGCCACCACCGGCCTCCTGCTCGCGGACAACAGCTTCAACGACGCCTCGGAGATCGGCGTCCTGCTCCACGACGCCTCGGCCGCGCTGACGGGCAACGCCTGGTCTGGGAACGGTACGGATCTCCGCCAGCAGCTCTGCGACGGTCCCGACCACGTCCACGGCGACGTCACCAGCGACGACGGAACGGTCACCAACGACGACGCTGTGCCGGTCACGACAACCGATCTCGCAGGAGTCCCCAACCCCCTCGTGTGCCCCGCCGCGAACGTGCTGATCTCCAGCATCCTGTTCACGACGCTGTACCTGCCGGAGATGGAGACCGATCCATGAAGCCCCCGGCGTTCGCTGGGGCAGAACGGGTAGCCGACCTCAGTTCCCGTCAGCCCCCCTTCCGCCGCCGCGCCGCGAGCGCCAGCGCCCCAAGCATCAACGCGCCCACAGCGTTGCTGCCCTCGGTCGAGGCGCAGCCACACTGCTTGCCCTTCCCGCCGCCGGTATCGGTGCCGCCTGTGTCATCTGTGGAGTCGCCGGTATCGCCAGCCGTGTCGTCGCCGGAGTCTCCGGTGTCGCCGGTCGCATCCGTACCGTCGCAGTCCTGGTCGACGCCGTCGCCTGGGACATCCTCCGCGCCCGGGTAGCTGCTCGCATCGCCGTCGTCACAGTCGTCCGCGGTGGCAGGTGCATAGCCGTCGGGCTGGTCGCACTCGGTCAATGCCTGCGCCGGGTCGGTGTAGCCGTCCTCGTCTGCATCGGCGTACCAGGTCTCCGCGTCGACGGCACCGACGTCGATACCGCCGTCGCAGTCGTCGTCGAGCCCGTTGCAGACCTCGGTGGCATCCGGGTTGACGTCGCCATGAGAATCGTCGCACTCCTCACACGCCGCGAAACCGTCCCCATCCGAGTCCGCAAACCCGGTGGACCCGTCGCAATTGTAGTCGTGCGGGTCGGTGCAGTCGGACTCGTCCGCGCCCGGGTTGTAGGCCGTGGAGCCGTCGTCGCAGTCGCCGGACGGTGCGTCGAGCGGGGCCTCGCCGGTGCCGTCGCACAGCAGGTCCGTACTCGACACGACCGCGCCGCCGTCTGCGGTGTAGCCGTCGCCGTCGATGTCGACGTAGCAGTACTCCGTGCCGTCGCAGTCCTGGTCGATCTCGTCGCCGGCGATCTCGACCGCGTCCGGATGGACGGCGGCGTCCATGTCGTCGCAGTCGTCGACCCCGTCCGTCGTGACAGCCTCGCCAGCGCCATCACACGCGATGTTGGCGCTCTCCAGCGTGGTCGTCGTGTCGGGGCGGTACGTGTCGTCGTCACCATCGACGAAGCAGGTCTCGACCCCGTTGCAGTCCTGGTCGACCAGGTCGCCCGGAATCTCGGTCGCGCCAGGGAAGATGCTGCCGTCGAGGTCGTTGCACTCCTCACACGCTGCAAAGCCGTCGGAGTCGCCGTCCGCGTACCCAACGGAACCGTCGCAGTTGTAGTCGTTGGGATCGGTGCAGTCCGCTTCGAGGGCGCCGGGGTTGAAGACCGGGTCGGTGTCATCGCAGTCGCCGGTCAAAGCGGTCGCGAGGGCCTCGCCCAGCGAGGTGCAGTCTGCATCCACGGAGTCGACGGTGGACGTGTCGTCGGGCCGGTAGCCGTCGCTGTCGGCGTCCACATAGCAGATCTCGGCGCCGTCACAGCTCTCGTCGATCCCGTCACCGGGGAGCTCCGTAGCTCCGGGATAGGCGTTGGCGTCGGTGTCGTCACAGTCCCCTGTTGGATCCGTGTCGAGCGCCTCGCCCGCGTCCGTGCAAGAAAGATCCGGGCTCGGGACCGTCGAGAGTTCGTCTGGCCGGAAGCCGTCGGAGTCCGCGTCGAGGAAGCACAGCTCGGTCGTGTCGCAGTCGCTGTCCACCTCGTCGCCCGCGATCTCGACAGCCGCCGGGCTGATGGCTCCGTCGGTGTCGTCGCAGTCGGTCGCAGCGCTGGCCAGAGCCTCACCTGCATCGGTGCAGTCCGTGTCACTGGAGTCGACCCCCGCGCCATCCTCGGAGCGGTACCCGTCGAAGTCGGCGTCGACATAGCAGAGCTCGAAGCCGTCGCAATCGACGTCCACCCCGTCGCCGACGGTCTCGATGGCGTTGGGGTTGATGGCCGCGTCGGCATCGTCACAGTCGTCGATGGGATCAAGGTCGGACGCCTCTCCCGAGGCATCACACGCGATGGTCGTGCCCGGCATCGTGCTGCTGACATCGGGGCGGTACCCGTCGTCGTCGGCGTCGACGAAGCAGGTATCCACGCCGTCGCAGTTGCTGTCGACACCGTCGCCGGGGCTCTCGATGGCGCCGGGGTACACGGAGCCATCGGCATCGTCACACTCCTCGCAGGCCGCGTAGCCATCGGCATCTGCGTCGTCGTACCCAACTGAACCGTCACAGTTGTAGTCGTTGGGATCGGCACAGTCAGACTCGTTTGCGCCCGGCCTGTAGGCTGCCGAAGTGTCGTCACAATCGCCAGTCAGCGCGCTGGCCCGCGCCTCGCCAGGGTCGTCACAGCCAGCGTCAGCGGAGTCCACTGTGGTGGTCTCGTCGGGCCGGTAACCGTCCCCGTCTGCATCGACGAAGCAGATCTCGACGCCATCGCAGTTCTCGTCCACGCCGGAGCCCGGGATCTCCCGGGCGGCGGGGTAGGCGCGGGGATCGCCGTCGTCGCAGTCCAGGTCCGCGCTGGCGAGCACCTCGCCGGGCGCTGTGCACGCCGAGTCGGGTGACGTGACGAGGAACTCGGACCGTGCGCCGTCGAGGTCGGCATCCACGTAGCAGGACTCGGTGCCATCGCAATCCTGGTCGACGCCGTCACCCGGCAGCTCGATCGCGCCGGGGTGGATGGCTCCATTGGCGTCGTCGCAGTCGTCGGAGGGCTCGATTGCGAGAGCTTCGCCGGCATCGTCGCAGTCGGGATCGCCGGAAAACACGCTACTCACCGAGTCCGGGCGGTAGCCGTCGTTGTCGGCGTCGACAAAGCACAACTCGGCACCGTCACAGTCGCTGTCAGTGCCGTCGCCTGTGGACTCGGCGGCGCCGGGATGGACGGAGGAGGTGGCGTCGTCACAGTCGGTGGTGTCGAGGACGGACCCGCTCGGCTGGTCGCAGGAGTCAGCGCCTGAGGTGGAGCCGTAGCCGTCGCTGTCGGCATCTACGTAGAACGTGGACATGCCGGAAGCCGCAACGCTGGGGTCCGCGTCGTCCGCGAGGCCATT
>CAIQVJ010000094.1 GCA_903875225.1 uncultured Pseudomonadota bacterium | reverse complement strand
GGGCGACGATCCTCCGGGGGACATGCGCATCCTGGCGAGAATCGTCGGGGAGGGCGACGATCCTGGGGAGGACACGGCTGTCCTGGCAAGAATCGTCGGGGAGGCGACGATCCTCCGGGGGACATGCGCATCCCGGCGAGGATCGTCGGTGTGGGCGACGATCCTCCGGGGGACATGCGCATCCCGGCGAGAATCGTCGGGGAGGGCGACGATCCTGGGGAGGACACGGCTGTCCTGGCAAGAATCGTCGGTGTGGGCGACGATCCTGGGGAGGACACGGCTGTCCTGGCAAGAATCGTCGGGGGGGGGGGCGCGACGATCCTGGGGAGGACAAGTCGTCAGCCCCAACGCGCGGCGTCGCCCCGCCGATTGAGGGCTCGAAAGCGTGTAGGTGCTCGGAACGTCGCAAAACTCTCCCGAAAAAGAAAGAATTTACCTGACTTCGACGCGGTGCAAACTGCGCGTCAAGAAACGCGCATTTTCGAAAAACAAGGCCGAGCGCGGTCTACAGTGAAGGTGTTCGGAGGCTTTCATGTCGCCGGTCCCCAACTCCAGGAAACCCACCGACTCGGACAAACCCGTTTCCAGACGCAAGGCGGAGATAGCCCGCGTGGACCGAAAGTTGGACAGGTTGCAGTCCCGATTCCCCAACCTCCCCAGGGCAAGCTGATGTCCGCTCAAATGCATCCGCGCAGAAAAACCGTGTTCCTGATGTACCACGAGCTTGGGCGCCCGGGGCTGGCCGCCCAACAGAGCGCCGCGTCGCCCTACCTCGTGGCTGCTGATGTCTTTCGCATGCAGATGCGGGCGATCCGGAGCCTGGGGCTCCGGGGGCTCTCCGTGAGCGAGGCCATGCGATACCCCGAAGAACCGAGCGTCTGCATCACGTTCGACGACGGCTACGCCAGCGACTGGACCGCTGCGGCTCCGATCCTCCGGGAGTTCGGCTTTCATGCGACGGCCTACGTCACCGCTGGCTTCATCGGGACCCCGGGCTACCTCACCGCCGACCAGCTTCGTGAGCTGGACGCCTCGGGCGTCGAGATCGGGTGTCACTCGATGACCCACCCGGATTTCACCGTGCTCCCCGATGCCGAGCTCCCTCGCGAGCTTGGTGCTGCGCGCGTGCAGATCGAAGCGGTGCTCGGCCACGGCGTGGAGCACTTCTCGATCCCCCACGGGCGGTACGACCAACGCACGCTTGCCGAGGCGGGTCGGGCTGGGTTCCGCACGGTCGCAAACAGCCGGCCTCATGCCAACGGGTCGGCCACGGGGCCCTTCGAGCTTGGTCGGGTCGCGATCGGGCGGGACGTTGCGCTCGTGGACTTCGTGGACGTGTGCGGCGGGCGCACGCTGTGGCGAAAGCAGCTCGCAGACGGCGCACGGCGGAATCTGCGCGGCCTCTTCGGAGCGTGTTCGGCGCTGCGGGCGGTGGCGATGCCCTTTTGCTGTCCTCCACCCACTCCCAGGACGTGAACGATGCGCTACACAAACCTGCTGATCTTCTCCGTCGCCACGGTCGTCGTCACGCTCCGCGCAACCGAGCGCACCTACTTCCACGGTGCAACGCCGAGCGCCGCGCTCGGCCGCATCCAGGGCAGGTCCCCCTCGGCGTCGGCGGATGCCGGCGCTCCGCCAGTGAGCCGGCCAGCACATTCCCCACGCGCGGATGCGACCGCCGACACCGATCCGGGTTGGATGGCCGAGGTGCCCGCGCGGATCCGCGACGCGGATCACTCGTTCTTCGCGGATTCCGGCCAGTCCTGGGCCGGGTCGCGCGAGCAAGGGAGGATCGCGCGCTCCGACGAGGCCGGCGCCGATGTGGTGAGCGGCACCGACCCCCAGGGCACGACGATCACCCTCCGCGCGGCCGCCGGGGCTGGAGACGTGAACGGCGACGGCTTCGACGACCTCGTGTTGGGTGATGCGTGCTCCTCCTCGTCGTCGGATCCGTACGGGAGCATGACGGTCCCCTACGGCGTCGGGTCGGCGCCGTTGTCGAGGCGTCAGTTGGGGACGGGGGCGGGCGGGGGTTTCCCCCGGCCGGGTCCTTCCGCAACTTCAACGCCTTGATCCTCGCCCAGACAACTGCGCGCGGCACCGTGACCTTGAGCGCCTCCATGCACCGCTCCAGCCGGTGTTCCCGGGCACCCAACCGCTCGATCGCGCGGCCGAGGTCGGTCTGGATGCTCGTGCCGTAGGCGACGCTCGCCCTGGTGATGGCGCGGTCCAGGAGTGCCTTCCCGGGCTGCATCATCGCCAGGTCGATCAGGTCGCGGCTGAACGTGCCGTCGTCCCCCCAACGGTCGGAGTTGGCGAGCAGCTTGCTCGTCGCCATGTCGAGCGCGGTCAGGGTCCGGATGCCGCACACTTCGTCCTCTGCACCCGGCGCGTCGAGTGGAATTCGCGCCTCCCGCACGATCTCGAACTTGATCTCGGCAGCGTCCACGGAAAGCACCGTTCGGATGCCGTACTGGTCGGCCCGAAGCTCACGGACCTGGGTCACGCCGGACCCGAGCCGGAGGATCCCCCCGAGCCCGGACGGCCCCACCAGGAGCTGACGGAGCGTGCGATACCCCTCGGCATCCGAAACCAGCAGGCCGATGTCCACGGACTCACGATATTCGCCATGGCGCAGCGCGACGGCGGTGCCCCCGCCGAACAGGCAGTGGTTGGCCGCGAGGAGAGGGCCGTTCAGGGCTGCGAGTACGCTCGCGACCCGCTGGTGGTGGGGCCGCTCAAACAAGGAGGTGTCCGTTGCCCAAGCTCAGGACGAGCGCCGCAAGCAGATCCCGTTCTGACGTGTCCATCTGCTCGGGGTCGATGTGGCGCCAGCCACGCTCGTAGAGGGCCAGGGCCTCCCGGGGCGTGACGTCGCCCGCACCGGGCAGGCTCCAGGCCACGCGGCGTAACTGCGGGTAGTCCGCGATGGAGATGCGCGTGGGCAGGCGGATTGGAGCGGTGGGGTGCGCATCGACGGGTGCGGCATCCGCTGCGCGTGCTGCGACATCGAGGTCCAGCCCCAGGGCCGACATGGCGTTCAGGTACGCACCCATGGTCACCGATGGCTCGCCGCGCTCGATCCGATGCAGGGTCACGCGGGACATGCCCGCGGCTTCTGCCGTCGTCCCGACGCTCACCCGCAGCGCCTTCCTGCGGGCGCGGATCCGCTCCCCGATCACGCTCAGGCGGGCGACGACGGCGGGGCCGGGGTTCGGGGCTGGGGCAGGCGGTTGTCTCATCATGGTCACACCCCAGATGTCGTCAACGGCTCCCGCGGCCCCGTTCGCCCTCCTCGGCGCAGCCTTCGCCCGACGTCGCCGGTAGCGCCGCGCCGCCGCCCATCCGCGCTATGCTCCTCCTGTGCGTCCCCCGCTGCTCCTCGCGCTCCTCCCCCTCGCGGCCTGCTCCCAGCCGGCGCCGCCCGCCGGTGCGCCGATGGACGGGCATCCCGGCGGGACCACGCTCTCGGCCGGCGGACACGTCACTGCGGTCGTGAAGGAAGGCGGTGAGCTCTCGGTCACGATCGGGTCAACCGCGCGCACCCTCGACACGGGCGTCGATCGCCGCGTCGCCATCGCCCACGACGAGGCATTTCTCATCTACGCGAAGCTCGGCTTCATGGAGGAGACCGACCTGTGGCGGGTGGACCTGCCCGATGGCGCGCCCACCCGGCTCACGGACTGGCGTGGCTCGGAAGACCGCCCCGCGATCTCGCCCGACGGCACGCGGTTGGCCTTCATCTCCGGGAAGACCGGCGTGGCCTCGTGGTACGTGACGGACCTGCTGGATGACGGCATGGTGGTGCCGCCCGAGCGGGCAACCCAGCTCACCAACACAGCGCTCGGGCCGTTGCGGCCCGGTTTTCCGCGCACGGGGTTCACCCCACCGCCGACAGGCACGGACTACGGTTGGAGCTCGATCGGGCTCACCTGGGGGGCGAAGGGCGTCACGTATTCGGTGGCGCCGTGATCCTGCTGGTCGCGGCGCTCGCGGGCGCAACGGACTATTCGTTCCCGAGTGACGAGGCGTGGTACAGCACCTTCATGGTCTCGGCCTACAAGGACGAGGGCGGCTGCGACTGGAACTGCGGCAGCAACTACTACGACGGTCACCACGGGACGGATTTTGCCATCTACGGTGGCTTTTCGACCATGGCCTCGGGGGTGGACATCGTCGCGGCGGCGGATGGCACGGTGTATTCGAGCAACGACGGTGAGGACGACAGTTGCACCACCGGGACGTGTGGCACCGCAAACTACGTGATCCTGCGCCACGACGACGGCCGGTACACCATGTACTGGCACATGAAGACGTGGAGTGTCGCCGTGTCGAACGGCCAGACAGTGACCTGCGGCCAGAAGCTCGGCGAGGTCGGCTCGTCGGGAAACTCCACCGGTCCACACCTCCACTTCGAGCCGCTCACCAGCGGCAACTCCCCGATCGACCCGTTCGACGGGCCGTGCAGCGGCGTTTCCACGAGTTGGATCGACCAGGGCGGCTACAACGACCTGCCGGGCATCACCTGCGGCTCGGCCGACGTCGACGGCGACGGTTTCACCGAGAACGACGGCGATTGTGACGACCACAACGCGGGCGTCCATCCCGGCGCCGACGAGTACTGCGACGGCATCGACAACAACTGTGACGGCTCGACAGACGGGTCGGACTCCCTGGACGCCGGCACCTACTACGTCGATGCAGACGGCGACGGGTACGGCGATCCCAACCAACCCGTCCGACTCTGTACGCTCACCATCGGCTACTCCGCGGACAACACCGACTGCAACGACACCTACAACCTGGCCTATCCGGGCGCGTTCGAGCTCTGCGACCTCTTCGACAACGACTGTGACACCGAGGTGGACGAGGGCTACGACCTCGATGCCGACGGCTACCTCACGTGTCAGGGCGACTGCGACGACGCACGGGCGGACATCCACCCGGGCGCGCCCGAGACCGCCGACGGCATCGACAACGACTGCAACTTTCGCGTGGACGACGGCACCACGAGCTACGACGACGACCACGACAGTTGGACCGAGTTGGACGGCGACTGTGACGACGGCGACGCCTTCACCTACCCGGGCGCGCCCGAGCTCCCGAACGGCATCGACGACGACTGCGACGGCACGATCGACGAGGGCACGACGAACGCCGACGACGACCGCGACGGCTACTCAGAGGCACAAGGCGACTGTGACGACACCAACCCGGCGATTTTTCCCGGCGCGGTGGAGAGCGGCGAGGGGTTGGACGGCGATTGTGACGGCGTCATCGACGAGGGCACCCCCGCGGCCGACGCCGATCACGACGGGTGGACCGGCTCCCAGGGCGACTGCGACGACGCCAACATGTACGCCTTTCCAGCCGCCATCGAGCAGATCGACGGCGCGGACAACGACTGCGACGGCGTGGTGGACAACCACACCCTTGTGTTCGACGACGACGCCGACGGCTACTCCGAGGCCAACGGCGACTGCGACGACGCAGACGCCGCCACCCACCCGTTCGCCCCCGAGCTGCCAGACGGCCGCGATCAGGACTGTGACCACGCCGTCGACAACGACACCGACGTCTTCGACGACGACCACGACGGATGGACCGAGGCCGCAGGCGACTGCAACGACGCCGATGCCCAGGCCTACCCGGGCGCTCACGAGCGCCGCAACGGCCTCGACGACGATTGCGACTCGGTCGTCGACAACGACACCTCAGCCGGGGATGACGACGGCGACGGGTTCAGCGAGGACCAGGGCGACTGCAACGACGTGATCGCCTCGATCTACCCGGGTGCCACCGAGGTGATCGACAACATCGACCAGAACTGCAACACCCTGCTCGACGACCAGACGACCGTGTTCGACGACGATGGGGACGGGTGGACCGAGCAGGCGGGCGACTGCGACGACAAGGACGTCTACGTGCGGCCGGGCGCCATGGAGATCGTGGACGGAAAGGACGACGACTGCGACGGCGTGAGCGAGCTGGCGCAGGGCTGGGCCTGCGGGGTGACAGGGAGCACAGGTTGGAGTTGGTTGGCGGTTGCCGTTGGGATCGCGGGGTTGAGGCGACGGCCGACCCTGTCCCGGAAAAATCGCGACGCTTGAGCAGGTCGGAGGCAGAAGCTCCCCCGAGGAGCCCGCCCTGGGGCCGGGTGCCTACGGCAGCAGGTCGCTCCGGACCCCTTCTCTCCCGGCGGTCGTGGACCACCCCTCGGGGAGCCGCTCCACAAGCTCGGTGTTGCGGTCCAGTACGTCGCCGCTGCTGTCCCCGCTCCGCCAGCCGGACTGCAGGTCGATGACGACCAACACCGGGCGGGGCGGGTTCAGGTTCATGCTCCCAGGGTATCGCCGCCGTGCGACGGGTGGGTGCTGGCCCGCGGGCAGCCCCTGTTCACGCTCGAAACCGGTGAGGCGGGGGAGCGATCAGCGCACCCCGAGGATGCCGCCACCATCGACATGGCCGGACATCAGCGGGGTCGGCCAATAGAGGGTCGCACCCAGCGCGGCCAGCGCAAGGAGGAGCAGGATCGCGCTGGCCCGTGGGCCGGGCGCGGGCGGGCGGGTGATCGCCACGGCGGCGTACAGGCACGCGAACGCCTGCATCACCGCGAAGTTCGTGAACCGGGTGGCATCCCATGCGACGATGTGGGCCAGCAGCGGTGCGAGCGCTGCGGCGAACAGCACCGCCAGTGTGCTCCGGCGCCATCGCGGGCGGTCGAAGAGCAGCACCGCGCTCGCGGCGATCAGGAGCAGGATTGCAGGCCACGCCACGCGGTCGACCGCCGGATCGAGCAGGTGACGCGCAGCCCATCCATGCTGCGCGGCCACGTTGGCCGAGAGGCCGTGCTCCAGGTGATAGACGGCAAAGCCGATCTGGCGCGGGCTGAGCGCGCCGAGGCTCGCCAACTCCAACCGGACTGCGTGGATCCGGGCAGCGGGAAGGGCGCTCCCCGACCAGGTGATGAAGCCGGCGAAGAGCGTCGCCGGGGCCAGCCATGCCAGTGAGCGCCACGCCCTCGGGTCCGCCTCCCGGCCGCGGATCTGGAGCAGCATCGCGAAGCCCACGACGGGCAGACCGTACACGGCAAAGATCTCGTGGATCGAGAGCGCGAGCACGCAGAGCGCCCCGGCCCACGCAAACCGGCCCCGGGCGATCAGATCGACGCAACAGAGCGTCAGCAGCAGCAGCAGGTGGTCGAAGAACCCGAGCGTGCTCGCCGCGACGATGATGCCCGAGGACGACAGGAACGCGAGCGCCACGGCAGGGAGCGCCCAGGCTCCCGGCGTGCGCCAGTCGCTGGGGTTCGCGCACCCGGCGACCCGCCAGGCCGCCCGGAGCAGGAGAGCACCCAGGACCGTGAACGCCACGCAGGAGAGGGCAGTGACGATGTCCCGGATCTCGCCGGAGGGCCTCCCCGCCACGAACGGGTGGAGCAGGGTGCCGACGAAGCCTCGCTTGATGAACCCGGCGTTCCAGGTGAGGAGCCAGTGCCCGAACGCGTAGTTGCAGACCGGATTCAGCCCACGAGCCACGGCGTAGAGGAACGCGGCCAGACCGATCACCCCCATCGCTGGCGGTCGGGCCCGGAAAGTGCTGGTCGTCACGCCCCGGGGGTAACACCCCGCGGGCGTCAGCCCGCCTCGAACTCTACGTCATACTGCAGATCCCCGACATCTCCGCCGATGTCCTCGCTCCCCGAGATCCGCGCCTTGACCGTGCCGTCGGCGGACTCTGTGCCCGTGAAGTCCGCGGAGTGCCCGTCCACCAGCATGCGGCCGTCGATCGTGCCGCTGCTGATGGTGCCCGACCAGGTGACCGGCACGTCGCCCGACTTGTCCGGATTGTTCTGGAGGGTGCAGGTGCCGGTCAGGTAGAGCTGGCCATTGTTCACAGCCCCCGTGATGGCGCCCCTGCAGGTGTCGGTCTCTCCGTAGCGGGTGGACGTGACCGTGGCGTTGAAGGTCCCGGTCCGGGTCCCGTCGGTCGTCGAGGAGGAGCCACTGCTCGGCGTGGTCGTGGAGGTCGTGCTGCCCGTCACCAGCGACATGTACTTGTCCCAGTCCCATCCGGACCCGGGATCGGTGTGGCAGCTCGATCCCCCGCCATGACCGCTGGAGCAGCCGGGGA
Source organism: uncultured Pseudomonadota bacterium (assembly GCA_903875225.1). Classification (GTDB taxonomy): domain Bacteria; phylum Myxococcota_A; class UBA796; order UBA796; family SXON01; genus CAIUMM01. The sequence goes on along the minus strand of CAIQVJ010000094.1, from coordinate 58,148 downwards.
CCTGGGAGTGGCCGATGATGTGCGTGCGATCCTTGGGGATGCCGTACCGGTCACAGATGTCTGCGACGAGCTTTGCGGACTGCTCGTACATCGCGTCGGTGTACCAGGTGGCCGGATCCGACTCGTAGCCCTCGTGCTCGATGCCGATCGAGTGCAGGTTGGTGTTCCAGTCGCCTGCGTGCCAGGCGACGTCCTCTTCCTGGATCATCTGGGTGATCTCACCGTCGCTCGACCGGATCACGTAGTGGGCGCTCGCCTGTGCGGCAGGATTCTGGAACCAGGAGACCGAGCCGGAGTAGCTGCCCTCGGTGTCGTGGATGACGATTGTGGTGATGTCGCCCGTGCCACGGCTGTAGTCGCTGTAGTTTGCGGCGCTGGCGGCGACGAACTGATCGACCAGGCTGGAGCCGCTCACCGCGGTGCGTCGCCAGGCCATCGGGATCGGGCTCACCTCGATCAGCTCGCCGGAGGGTGCCTCTCCGATCACGCCGAACTGCATCCAGTCGTAGACCTGGCTCGCAAACCCGTCGGCGATCAGCGGGTCCGTGGCGCCTGAGTACCAGGCGGTGACCGCGTACCACTCCTGCCAGGTGTCCACGCGGTTTCCGGTGAGCTCCAGGTAGGCGTCTGCTCTGTCGGCCAGGAGGGCGGCCGCGCCGCGGATGCTCTCCGCGTCGTCGACACCCATGCCCTCGGCGTCGTCGCCGATGAGGCGCGCAGCATCCGAAGCTCGCGGCGCCTGGTCGTTCTCGTGCAGGTTCATCAGACCGACGGCGCCGTCCAGGCTCGGCTCTCCGCCGCGGTTGTCGAAGCGGGTGGAGGTCCAGGCGATGGCGGCCAGCAGGTCGCGGGGCACACCGGTCTTGTCGGCGGCAGACTGGAGGGCGTCATTGACGGAGTGGGAGGAGTCGGGGGCGGGCGTGCAGGCGAGGAGGGAGAGCAGCAGCATCGGGGGTCCGGGGGATGCTCTCGCAAACGCACGATCCGTGCCGGATGGATTCGGAGAATTGCCGGCATTGCAGGGAACCGAACTCCGCGCATGCCTGCCCCAGTGGGACACCGTTGCCCCACCGAGGGGTCCCCATGGGGTGGGTTCCTGGAGCTGCCGACCGCACGGGATCGGGGTGTACCATACGAGATGATTCGCCCGCAACGCGGCTGAGCCCCGCGTGGGGGGCTTTTTCGGATTAGGGGTGCGTGCCGATGCTTCTCGCGCTCCTGCTCCTCGAATCCGCGCTCGCGAACAAGCCCGCACCCACCCCGGTAGCGCCCCTGCCCCCGCCTGTGCCGATGGAGACGGGCGCGAACCCGCTCGTCGCGGCGGTCATGGATCAAAAGCCGGCCCCGGCCGACTGGTACTTCGTCTTCGACACCTCGGGCGGCATGCTCGCGGTGGCGGAGGCTGCCCGACCCGCGCTCGCGAAGCTCGTCCAGCAGATCCCCGACGGGGATCGCATCGCTGTGGTAGCGATGCACACCCGCCCGAGCGATGCGCTGCCGCTCTCGCGAATCGACCCTGTCAACCGTCAGACCCTCGCAGACAAGATCAGCACCCTCGACCTCACCAGCGCGAAGGACGCCGACCTTGGTGGCGGCCTCTCCTGGGCCGTGCACCACCTGAGCAGCGACACCGCCGCGCCGCTGTCGTTCCTCGTCATTGTGGGCCCCTTCTGCCACAGTCCCTCCATCGCCTCGGACTACGACAGCGGGGGCCGGGGATGTCGCCCGATCCGCGGTCTGGACAAGATCGCGCAGACCTGGGCCGAGAGCCAGCAGGACAGGCTCCTGCAGACCACGTTGATCGAGGTCGCACCGCCTGATGGGGTGATCGATCCCGTGGGCGTGGACGCCGTCAAGCGCGTCTTTCCGGGAGCGACCACGGTGGAGGCCCAGCCGTTTTCGACATGGGCAGCCGACTTCCAGCAGCGACTCCCGCTCCAGCGTGTGCTGCCCCTCGCGCGCCGCGATGCTGAGAAGGTGAAGCTCAGCCTGACGCTCACGACGGCCCCCACGGAGGAGCGCCCGATGGCCACGGTCACGGTGAGCGCCGGGACAGCGAACCTGGCCGTGCACCTCTCCAACGTGCTCGTGAACGGCGTGCGGTACGCAAACGTGGACCTGCGTCCCTCCGCCTCGTGGGAGGTCCCGCTCCCGCTGCCAGACGCCACGACGCACTTCCTCCCCACCGTGGAGAAGGTCACGCTGCCGATCGTGGTCACTGCAGATGGTGAGCTCCTCCCCGCGGAGGGGCTCGAGGCGGTCGGCATCGATCCGAAGCGTCCACACCTCTCCGGGTCCCTCTCGGCGAGCGTCTCGCGTGAGCTCGGTCCCACGTACCTCGAGATCACGACCCTCTCTGTGCTCGGCGTGATCTTTGCGGCGTTGGGGGTCGTCTATGCGCAGGTTCGCAGCCGCAAGGTCCTGCTCGAGGGCGCATTCAGCTATCGTCGGATCGGACAGGTCCGTCGCTCGCTCGACCTCTCCACGTTGAGCGAGGCCCCGATCTGCATCGGGCTCGACGGCGAGCTCGCTCTGGGACGAAAGGCCGATGCGGTCGTGATCATCCGCATGATCAAGCGGAGCGTCGGGGCCGACGCGGAGATCGAGGTTGTGAAGCCCGGCGTGGAGATCAACTCCAGGCCCGCGGCTCCGGGCGTTCACAAGGTGCACGCAGGCGCCACCAGCATCCAGTTCGACGATTTCCGGCTGACCTGGGAGTAGGCGCGGACGCGCGGGTATGCGGCTCGAAGTCGCGGGGATGGCATCCCGCGGACATTGGTCCGCCACGCGGCTCAAACCCGCGGGCTCGAAGTCGCAGGGATGGCGGTGACCCACGGACAATTGTCCGCCCCGCGGCTCACTGCGCTGCTCACTCCGATGGATCTCAGCGGTCGATCGCCGATATTTGTGACAAATACCATTGAACCATAGGTTTGAGGCTGATAGTGCTTCGAATCACCGAGGCCTTGGATGCCCGCTCCTCTGTCCCCCGACCTCCGCGCCCGCGTCGTTGCCGCCTGGGAGGCGGGCGAGGGTACACAGCCGGAGATTGCCAAGCGATTTCAAGTCGGCGAAGCGTCCATCCGGCGTTGGCTGGCCAAGAAGCGGGCCACCGGTGCTCTCACTGCGAAGGTCCCAGACCGGATCGGGACGCGGCTTCTGGACGCCGCGGGCGAGGCGCTGTTGCGTTCCCTCGTTGTCGAGCATCCGGACGCCACGGAAGAGGAGCTGGTGGATCACCTGGCCGAGCGGGGTGGGATCACCGTCAGCCGGTCCACGGTCAACCGCTGCCTTCGGCGGCTCAAGCTGTCTCGAAAAAAAAGACATTCGTAGCGACAGAACGGATGTCGGAGCGGGTGCAGGACTTGCGACGGAAGTTTCTCATCGCACAACCCACCATGTGCGCTCGCAGGGCCTTCTTCATCGACGAGACGGGCTCGACGACCGAGATGGCCCGCGACTACGCCAGAGCGCCGGTCGGCGAACGGGTCAGCGACACCAAGCCCCGTAACTATGGCGACGTCATCACCGTGATCGGCGCACTGACCGTCAACGGGCTCTCGGCGCTCATGACCATTCGCGGCGGCACCACGAAGGATGTGTTCGCCGCCTACGCGGAGGAGGTGCTCGCTCCCGAGCTGGAGCCCGAGGACATCGTGATCATGGACAACCTCGCCGGACACAAGGATGAGCGGGTCCGAGCCGCGATCGAGGCTCGTGGTGCCAAACTCATCTTCCTCCCGCCCTACTCGCCCGATCTGAACCCCATCGAGATCGCCTGGTCCTGGGTCAAGCGCTGGCTCAAGACCTGCGCCTGCCGCAGCGAGGAGGGGATCAACACGGCGTTGGCCATGGCCGCCGAGATGGTCGGGCCGGACTGGGCAGAGGGCTGGATTCGCCATTGCGGCTACACCGTTCAACCCGGATGATCAGCGCAGTCAAACCCGCGGGGATGGGCGCATCCCCGGGACAATTGTCCGCCACGCGGCTCAAACCCGCGGGGATGGCGGTGACCCACGGACAATTGTCCGCCACGCGGCTCAAACCCGCAGGGTGACCCATCAGCGACACCGTGTAGGCGGGCTCGCCGCGCCCGTTTACCTACGCTCCGATGTCCCTGATCCCCTCGATCACCCAGCCCACACCGTCATTTCGGGTGGTGATGCTGTGGATGCGCTCGCTTGAAGGCGGCCGGGGTGAGGGCGGCGGACCGCATCCCGAACTTCGAGGGCGTGGGTGCCCACCCGCTCGAACACCCAGGTCAGGTACTCCTGCACGTCAATGCGGTGATTCCGCGCGGTCGCGACGATGCCGAGCAGGATCGCGGCCCGATGCGCGCCCTCGGTACTTCCGGCGAACAGCCAAGACAGTCGAGCCTTCGCGACGGTCTGAAATTCTCGCTCCGAACCGCTGTTGTCGGGAGGCAGTTCCGGGATGTCGAGCCACAGAGTGAGCGCTTTCCAGTGGTTCCGGTAGTAGCGGATGGTCTCGGCGAGCGCGTCTGTTGGGAGGAGCGTGGGCTCGACGGCGTCCATCCACGATCGCAACTCCACGTAGAGCGGCGCAATTCTCTCCTGCCGCCAAGTTCGAAGAGCCTCGTCCACCAACCCGGCGGTCTTTGCGGCTTCGTCAGCCAGGAACATGGCGGAGACGAAACGCCCAGCCTCGGCCGCGAGCACCGGCTGCACTGCCTCCGCGGCTTCAAACCTTCGCCGCCCATGCGCATTGCAGCCGGCTTCCAGCACATCCCCGTTCGCGAAGACCTCGTTGAACCGGTGCTCTGCGTCGGTGAGCATCACGCCCTTGAAGGCACCCAGCTTGCTGGTGAGGGTGGCCGCGTCCTTCTGGGCCTCGTACTGGAAGACCACCGTCTCGCCCCAGCGGTAGACCTCGAGGTACCCCTTGTAGGCCGTTGGAAGGCCGCGGATCAGCACGTTGATGCCCGTTCCGTCCGAGGCGATGCGCCCGCCGTCGAGCAGATCCCGCCACTGCTGACCGTCGACCTTGGAGAGCGCGTCTGCAGCGCGCTCGATGAACCCGACGAGAGTACCCATGGACAGCTTGATCCCCTTGAGCTCAAGGTCGTTGCGGATCTTGTCCAAGGGCACGAGCAGGTAGAACTTCTGCACGATCAACCAGGCGAGGAACTCGCATGTCACCTTCGACCGTGCGTAGGGCGCTGGGAGCGTTTCGCCGGTCGTGCGGATCAGGCACTTGCGGCACCGGACCGTGTACCGCACGACGACTCGGCGCCGAACGTGCTGCTTGATGACGTGGAGCTTCTCCTCGATGAAGGTGTCCACGAGGTCCAGGCCGTCGTGCCCGCAGTCGCCACACTCGCATGGGCGAGATTCGGTTTTCTCGATGGGGAGGTGCTCAGGCAGCGGCTTCCGCCCAGTTCGGTAGCCAGTCTTCGGTTCCGGCTTGACCTTCTCGGGGATCACGGGCGGAGTCGGTCGAGAGTCGAGTCCGGCTTGCGACGGGAGGGGCATGGCCAGCGCCGGTGGCTTTTCGACCGCCGGCTTGCGCTGGTTCTTGGTCCGCGAGACGATCGCGAGCAGCTCGGCGATCCGCGTGTTCGAGGTGGCCATGCCGTTGCCAAGCACGGTGACCTGGGCTGTGAGGTCCTCGACCGCCTTGAGAAGCCGCGCGTTGTCCGCGCGGAGGAGCGCGTTCTCGGCAAACAATCGGGCTTCGGTCGGGGTCACGAGGCCACGAAAACACAGCTAAGACCTGCTGTCCAGGCCGCCTCAAAGAGTGCAATTTCGAGGCTAGATTTTACGGGGTCAATTTTCGCTGGTACCACTTTCGGCGTGGCGCGCGCTGATCGAGGCCCTGGAGGAACGCGGCGAGCGTGGCCGCGTCGATCTGCACGCGGGTCTGTCCGGCGAGCGCCTCGGGCGACGGGAGTTGGAACGAGCCGCGCTCCAGGCGTTTTTGCAGGATGCACCAGCCCGAGCGATCAAAGTAGATCAGCTTGGCGAGTTGGCGACGCCGACTCAGAAACACGTAGAAATGGCCGTCGAGCGGATCCATCCCCAGCCGACGGACCGCGCCCGCGAGTGCATCGAAGGACCCACGCATGTCCACGGGCTCGACGGCGATGAACACGCGGACCGAAGGGGGAAGGATCAGCACTCGGCGACCACCCGCAGCAACGTTCCGAGGATCTGGGGGTCGAACGACGCGTCCACCTCGATACTGAACTCGCCCACGTGCACCAGGTACCGGCTCGGAGGCGTCACCGGGGCAGGCGTCGGCGTGGGGACCAGTTCGACCAGCTGGATCTCACGCGGCGCCCGCTTCGGCGGCCCCAAACGCCAGCAGTTCAGCGACCGGGCGTCAACCCCGTTGGCACGGGCCCATTCGGTGGGCGGTTGACTGGCGGTGGCCGCAGCGGCCAGGCACTCCTGGGCGTCGGCGGCGTCGCGGATTTTGCGTCGTTCCATGGCGTGAAGTCTCCGCCGGCAACGTCACGCACCGGGCGCCGGAAATCTGCATGGTGTCGCTGATGGGTCACCCCGCAGGGATGGGCGCATCCCCGGGACAATTGTCCGCCCCGCGGCTCAAACCCGCGGGGATGGCGGTGACCCACGGACAATTGCCCGCCACGCGGCTCAAACCCGCGGGGATGGCCGCATCCCCGGGACAATGGTCCGCGCCTTCATGCGCGGGTACGCGCTCCCCGGGGCCCCGTGCCTACAGGGTGAAGTCGGGGCCCAGGTAGCGGGCGCGTGCGTGCGGGTCTGCGGCGACCTCTGCAGGGGTCCCGCGCACGTGGACCACGCCTGCGTCGATCAACACGGCGTGGGCGCACACGGCCAGCGTCTCGCGAACCGCATGGTCCGTGATGAGGACGCCGACCCCCGACGCCGCGATCCCGAGCACCAGCGCCTGCAGGCCGGCGACCGCGATCGGGTCCACCCCCGCGAACGGCTCGTCGAGCAGCAGCACCTTCGGTCGGATCGCGAGGATCCGCGCGACAGCGAGCCTCCTGCGCTCGCCGCCGGAGAGTCCCACCACAGACCGCTTGCGCAGCCCGCCGATCCCGGCCTGGTCGAGCAGCGCCTCGGGATCGGCGCCGGACCGTGAGATGTCGACGGCGATGGCCACGTTGTCGTACACCGAGAGGTCGGTGAGCAGGGTCTCTTCCTGGGGGAGATAGCCGAGGCCCAGGCGCGCGCGTTCGGCGAGCGAGAGCCCTGTCAGGCTGCGGGAATCGAGGAGCACCTCGCCGCGGTCCGCGCGCTCGACGCCGGTGAGCATGCGGAAGGTGGTCGTCTTGCCCGCACCGTTGGGCCCGAGCAGGCCCACGATCTGCCCGGCCGCCACGTCGACCGAGACGTCGTCGACGACGACGCGCCCGTGGTAGCTCTTTCTAAGGTGGCGCGCGCTCAGCATGGAACCGCTTTGTATCGCCGCGAGAGGCGGGCCGCGCCGGGAGTTGGCGAGTGGCGACCGCGGTTCCCGATCCGTCGTCCACGGGGCCCCAGACGCGCGTACCCGCGCGTCTGGGGTTAGCCCCGCCTCATGCTCAACCTCGCGCTCGTACAACTCGATCTGGCCTGGGAAGACCGCGCGGAGAACCACCGCCGCGCCGAGCGCCGGGTTCGTGAAGCCGCCTCCTCCGGGGCCCGCCTGGTGGTCCTGCCGGAGATGTTCCCCTGCGGCTTCTCGATGCGCGCGGCCTCGCCGGAGTCGGGGATGTGCGAGCCGGAGGGCGGGCCGACGGAGACGTGGATGCAGGAGACCGCCGCGGGGATGGACGTGTGGATCCTCGGCGGTGTGCCTGAGCAGTCGACCCGGGGGGCGCAGAACCGGGCGGTGCTCGTGAGCCCGGCGGGCGACGTTCAGCGCTATACCAAGCTCCACCCGTTCTCCTTTGCCGAGGAGCACAAGCACTACGTCGCCGGGGACACGCTGGAGAGCTGGCGCGTGGACGGGGTCCGGATCACGCCGTTCATCTGCTACGACCTCCGGTTCCCAGAGATCTTCCGCCAGACCGTGGACCAGACCGACCTCTACGTCGTGATCGCCAACTGGCCCGAACGTCGCCGGGCGCACTGGCAGGCGCTACTCCTGGCTCGTGCGATCGAGAACCAGGCCTACGTCGCGGGCGTGAACCGCGTGGGCGACGGCGACGGGATGCACTACACCGGCGACTCTGCGTTGATCTCGCCGTGGGGCGAACGGCTGGTCTCCGCGGCCGAGAGCGAGGCCGTGCTCGTGGCGCAGGTGGACCCCGCTGTGGTCGCCGACGCCCGGGTGCGCTTCCCGGTGCTGAAGGATCGGCGGACCGCTTGAAACACCACAAGCACCGCCCCCCCCGCGAGGTCCTGATCGACGGGTTCGACGCGCGTGGAGGGGGGCAGGGCCTGGACGCGAACGGCACCCGGTGGTCCATCCGCGGGGCGCCGGCAGGGGCCCTGATCCTCGCCGTGGGTCGAAACTACGACGGGACGCGACTCGCCCTGGTCAAACCCTCGGAGGACGCCGTGCCGCCCCCCTGCGGGGTGTTCGGCGTGTGCGGTGGGTGCCAGTGGCAGGAGATGCCCGCCCAGCGGCAGCGCGACGAGAAGGGCCGGATGCTGGCCCGTCTGCTCGGCGAGCTCGGGGGCGAGGACCACGGGGTCGTCAGCGCAGGCGAGCCCTACGGGTACCGGAACAAGATCGAGCTCACGTTCGGGACGGCCCGCTATCTGCTTGCCCACGAGCTCAACACCGAGATCAAACGGGTCGGCCGCTGGCTCGGTTTCCACGCCCCGGGGCGCTTTGACCGGATCGTGGACACGCCGGACTGTGCGCTGGCCTCCCCGGCGATCAACGCCGTGTATGCCCGGGTGCGCGCGGATGTCTACGCCTCGGACCTCGAGTTCTGGGACTGCAACGAGCACACCGGGTTCCTCCGCAACCTGATCCTGCGCGAAGGGCTGGACCACGACGTGCTCGTGGCGCTCTACACGGCGCCGGGTACCGAAGAGCAGGCTGCATGGCTGCGAGAGCACGCGCCGGGCTGGGGCGCCACCTGCGTTGGGTGGTTCGAGAACCAGACGTCGGGCGATGCCGCTACGGGCGACCTGCGCGAGGTGTTGGTCGAGTCGGGGCGGGGGCTGTCGATCGCGGCGTCACTTGGGGGTATCCGCTTCCAACTTTCACCCACGGCGTTCTTCCAGGTGAACGTCGCGGGCGCTGAGCTGCTGGTCGACGTCGTCCGGCGGTATCTCGGGGTTGGTGGATCGGTGCTCTGGGATTTGTATTGTGGTGCCGGGTTGTTGGGCCTGGCCAACGCGGATCGCTTCGAGAGGGTGATCGGGATCGAGTCGGTCGAGCCGGCGGTGGTGGACGCGCGCGCGAACGCCGAGTTCAACGGCATCGTCAACGCGACCTTCGTCGCCGGGCCGGTCGAGAAGCTGGTCGGGACCCTGGTGACGCCCGACGCGGTGATCGTCGACCCCCCGCGGGGCGGCCTGCACCCCGATGCCCTCAAGGTGATCGCGGGGCTCGCAGCGTCTGCCGGGACGCCCGGGCAGCCGGACGCGCGGGTGCTCGTCTACGTCGCGTGCAAGCCGACCTCGCTCCTGCGGGACGGCAAGCTGCTCCGCGCCGCGGGTTGGGTGTGCACGGACCGGTTGGCTGTGGATTTGTTTCCGCAGACGGCGCACATCGAAGTCGTGACCCGGTGGGTCGCGCAGCGGGCGGGCCACCTGAGCCCGGGCCAGGGCGGGGCGCCTCCGCTCGACGCGGGCTCTCCCGGTTGACGCATGCCCCACCCGTTCGCCCGTGCTACTTCGCGCCATGTCATCCCTGCGACACCCGCAAGCCGCAAGCGTCCTGCTCCTCGCCTGCACGGGTCTCGCCACGGCAGCCCCGCCGGTCGCAACTGTCTCCACCGCCCTCGCACCCGGCGCCTACCTCCACGCCGAGAAGTACCTGCTGCTCACCGTCGCTGCTGATCCTCTTTCGCTCACGCTCGAGGTGCCGGACAGCCTGAGCAAGGACGCCAGCGCCCGCAAGACGCTCCACTGTGAGAAGCCGGCGGTCGCGAAGGACGGCGCCGTCACGTGCACGGTCCAGTGGCCGTTGGGGCCACGCTCGGAAGCGATGACCTTCCAATTCTACCAGACCGATGCCGACCACGTCAGCTTCGGCCCGGTCGGCGTCTCCAACCTCCAGGTGCTCAGCCGCGTGGACACCACCGACCCTGCCTGGCGATCTTCCATCAAACAGGACTGGGGCGCGGTCGTCGAGCGCGCCTCAACGGGGTCGAACGTGGACGGGCTCCGCATCGCCGAGATCGCCTACTACGCGGCGTTCAACACCTACGTGCCGGCGGAGTTCGCCCCACGCCTGCTCAGCGCCCTGGATGCCAGCGCCGTCGACTGGGTCGGCAACCCCGGCTTTGACGCGCTCATGTGGCGGCCAGACGGCGATGTGGCCGCGACGTTCGGGGTGACTGTCAGCACCGGCGCGGACGGCCAATCGCACTTCCTCGTGGAGGCCTGGCTCGACGCAGACGGAGATGGCGTCCCCGCGCACTGGACCGCGACCGAGACCGAGCTTGCGAAGCAGATCTCGGCTGCGGGGGTTCGGTAGGACCGCCCTTTGGTGTCCCGGCCCATCAGGTCTACCCTACGCATGCCTGTTCGCCGCCCCTCTGAACCTTCGGGCACTGCGGGGGGCCTGCGAGCATCCTTGCCATCGTCCGGGAACGCGCCGGCGGTGACCGGGAGCCAGAAGTCGGACAAAGCCCTCGCCCAGCGTTCAAATTTCAAATCCGCTGGTCAGCCCACCGCCCGCAGCGCCGACACCTTCAGTTGGGGGCCCTGCATGAAGATCCCGAAGCCCTGCTCCACCTCGCCGTCCACCTCGACGGTCTGCCCGTTCAGCCCCGCGGGGACCCTGCCAATCAGCGTGTACTGCTGCTTGTCTGTCACCAGCACCCAGGTCCCGCCCTCCAGATCGCGCCGCTCCAGACGGCCGCGCACGGTCACGCGGCCGCCCGCTGCCGCATGTTCAGCATCCCGGAGCCCGCCAGCCCCGCGAGCAGCGCGATCGTGCCGTTCACGGTGAGCCAGGTGCGGCCCCACACCATCGGCAGCCATAGCGGGATGTCCGCCGTCGCCGCGCCGTAGAGCAGGTAGGTGCCCACGCCCAGCGCGAGGCCCACGGCGAGCGGCCCGATGTGACGGGAAGGCGAGAGGAACAGCACGGCGAAGGCGGGCACGATCGCAGACTGCCAAAGCGGGAAGCCCACCAGCCGCACGTTGAACAGCGTGAAGGTCGGCCACTCCTGGAACGGGCGCGAGAGCAGCGTGCCGAGCGAGGAGGGCGGGAGCGGCAGCACGGGCCAGAAGAACAGCCCACCCGCCGCGATCGCCGCGGTGCCGATGGTCGCGATCCGCGTCCAGCCGCGCAGCCGCGCGAGCATGGAGACCGCGAGCGCCATCGCCGCCCCGACGCCGAAGAGCAGGCCCTGCTTGGCGAAGGCGAACGAGCGGACCGCCGCCGCCAGGTTGAGCCGGCCGGCGCCGAACCTGAGCGGGTCGTCGGCGCTGTCTGCGCTCTCCAGCACGCGCCGCTCGGCCTCCTCCGGAGTGGCGCCCATGCCGAGCATCACCGCCATCGCGCCTGCCACGTGCGGGCTCGCCATCGAGGTGCCCTGGTACTCCTCCAGGGCCAGCGTCCCGTTCTTCATCGTCGCCTGGGTGATGCCGCCGCCCGGCACGCGCTTGTCACCGCCAGGGGCCGCGATCTCGACGCCTTCGCCCCAGGTGGAGTAGGGCGTGAGGGTGTCGTCCGGGCCGATCGCGCTCACCGCGATCGCGTGCTCCGCGTCTGCCGGGGAGCCGAGCCCCTCGCCGCCGGTGTTCCCCGCTGCCGCGACCACGATCACGCCCCGGTTGCGTGCCCGCTCCACGGCCTTCACCAGTACGTCGCTGTGTCCACCGCCGAGGGAGAGGTTGATCACCTGCGCGCCTTCGTCCGCAGCGTCGTCGATCGCAGCGGCGATCCAGGAGGTCTGCCCCGATCCGTTGGCGGAGAGCACCTTGAGCGGCAGGATCGTGGCGTTGGGCGCGATGCCGGCCACGCCGAGGCCGTTGTTCGTCGCCTGCGCGATGGTGCCCGCTACGTGGGTGCCGTGCCCGTGGTCGTCCGCCGAGCTCTCTGTGCCCGGCACGAAGCTCCTGCCCGGGAGCACGTTCAAGAGCTCGTCGGAGGGGGTCACGCCGGTGTCGATCACCGCCACGATCACACCCTTGCCGCCGCCTGCGCGCCAGCCCGTGGGGGCCCCGATGCGGGCGAGGTTCCACTGACCGGAAGCCCCCGGGTCGTTGGGGTACCCGAGCAGCGAGACGGGACCAGCCGGCAGGGCGTCTGCGGTGAAGATCTGCTCGGGCTCGATCGCCTCGATGTCGGGGTCCATGTCGCGCGCGAGCTGACCGCAGAAGGCCTCGAAGGTCAGGTCCTGGTCCCCGGGCAGGCTCCGCTGGGCCAGTCGGGCCAGGTACTCCGGGCTTTGCTGCATCGCCTCGTACTGCGCCTGGAGCTCCTCGAGGGACGTCACATACAAGCCGGCGTCCTGGGCGCCGGGTGCCGCGAGCGTCAGCTTCGCCCCCATGAGCGCCTTCTCGGCGTGGGCAACCTGTTCGGGCGTGGCTCCGTCCACCAGGTCTACGACCCAGCCTCCCGTTCCTGCGGGGGTGGAGGTTGCCCTGGGCGCCGCCTCGGCCCGCGGCGCGTCGCTCGGGGTAGCGTAGGGCACGGGCCCACGCGCCGGCACCATGAACATCGCCGCGACGGCGACAGCCCCGATCCCCACGGCGAGTACGCGGGTGAACGGGCTTGCGGGGGAGGGCGAGGGGAGTTGAGCCATGATGCCTCACAACGTGAAGATGGCCGTGGGCTTACAGTGAGTCCGATAGAGACAACGGGCGAGGCGGAATTGTTCCTAGGAGATAGTCACGCGCTCCCAGTCCATCAGCTCGGCGAGGACTTCCGCCGTGTGCTCTCCGAGCCGGGGGGGCGGGCGGAGCGTCACGGCCGCGAGCGGCGGAGCCGGTAGCGTCCAGGGACCGACGGAGATGCGCTGGGCCAGCGGGTGAGCGAGTGAGTCGGGGACAGAGAGCGCAGGACCGCAGGGCACCCCCGCGGCGGCGAGGTCGGCGTCCCACCGGGCCACGGTGTCGGCCGCCAGCCGGGCTTCGATGTGGGCGTCGAGGCGGGCGCGGTCGGCGACCCGGGCGTGGATGGTGGACCACGCAGGGTCTGCCGGGAGCTCCAGGGCGACCCGCAATTTTTCCCACAACGGGTCGTTGGCGCAGCAGATGGCGAGCCAACCGTCGCTGCACCGGTAGAGGTTGTACGGGGCGATGGACGGGTGTGCGTTCGACGGCGCGGGGGGCTCACGTCCGGCGTTCAACCACGACGACGCGTAGTAGGCCAGCAGGTGGTGCTGCACGTCGAGCATCGAGACCACCCTCCTACAGCCGAGGCCGGTGCGGGCCCTGTCGAGCAGGCCGAAGAGCACCGCGTGCACGGCGACCTGCGCACTGGCGATGTCGGCGATGCTCGGCCCTGCCTTCTGCGGCGGGTCACCCGTGAGGGTGGTGATCCCGCCGACGGCCTGGAGCACCAGATCGTAGCCGGCGCGGTTGGCCCAGTCGGGATCGGTGTCGCCGAACGCGTGGATGGCCACGGAGACGAGCCCGGGGTTCCCGGCCCTGAGCACGTCATCCCCGAGGCCGAGCCGGTCCATCACGCCGGGGCGGAAGTTCTCGACCAGGACGTCTGCCGTGCGTACGAGCCGCCTGGCGAGATCGCGGCCCTCGTCCGACTTGAGATCGATCACCACGGACCGCTTGTTCCGGTTCGTACAGGCAAAGTAGACGCTCTCGCCGGCCGCGGGCCCCTCGGTGAGCACCGGCATGAAGCTGCGCGTCTCGTCGCCCTCGGGGGCCTCGATCTTGATGACGTCAAAGCCCTGATCCCCGAGGATCTGGGTGGCCCAGGGGCCGGCGAGCACGCGGGTGAAGTCGATCACCCGGTACGGGCGCGCCGTCGCGCCGGTGGGAGGCTTCACCGCGCTGCCCCCGTGTCGGCCAGCACGCGGGCCTCGAGCGAGGATCCGGGCTGTACAGCCTGCACCCGTGCGCCTTCGGCCAGAAGCTCACGCAGCAGATCGCTCGTGGCCTCGGGTAGCGTGCGAGGGTCCGTCGCCAGGAGCCGCAGCGTGACCGTCTGATCGCGGCCGGGCGGGAAGGGGGCGGCCAGCGTGACCGTGACCTCGCGATCCGAGCCGGTCACCACGTCCATGGACCCCTCGCGCACGCAACGCCCGTGGTCGATCACCACGACGCGGTCGCACAACGACTCCAGCTCGGCGAGGTTGTGGGAGCTCACCAGCACGGTCGTTCGTCCCCGCAGTGAGGCCAGGGCGTCGCGCAGGTGGCGTGCCTGCGCAGGGTCGAGCCCGCTCGTCGGCTCGTCCAGCAGCACGAAGTCGGGGTTTCCGAGCAATGCAGAGGCCACTGTCACCCTTCGCCGCATGCCGTGCGAAAGCGTGGCGATGCGGGCATCTGCCCGGTCGCCCAGCAGCACCAGCGTGAGCACGTCGTCCACGACAGCCTTGATCCGGCTTCCCGGCACGCCCTGCAGCCGCCCCCAGACGTTCAGCAATTGCCGCGGGGTACTGGCGACCGGCAGTTCGGCGTCCTGGGGCAGGATCCCTACCCTCCCGGCATGGCGGGCCGGATCGTACGGGCCCATGCCCAGGAGGTCGACCGTGCCGGAGTCTGCGGTCAGGAACCCTGCGATGATCGACATCGTGGTGGTCTTGCCCGCGCCGTTGGGACCGATGAGGCCGCAGATGCTCCCGGCGGGGACGGAGAACGTGAGGGCGTCCAACGCCTTGCGTTTGCCGAAGCGCTTGTCCAGCCCAACGATGGTGAGCGCGTTCGCGGGGTGTTGCGCTGTCACAGGTCCCGCCGCTGGAAGCGCGCGAACCCGAGCGCGAAGAACAGCATCGCGAGGATCAGGCTCCGGCCGGTCGCGGTGAGCTGGACGGTCAGGTCGGTCGACCAGAACTCGGTCCAGTACCGCATCGGGATGGCCATCAGGGCCAGATCACAGACCCGCCCGATCGCGTCGGGCCCCGAGTAGTGCTTGAGGATCGCGCCGGCCACCGGCATGCCGCAGAACGTGAGCGCGGCGAACACCCGCGAGCCGTTCGGGTTGCCGAGCAAGAGGCTCGCGCCCATCGCGAGCCCGAGGAACGGCGTGGCGAACACGCACGACCAGGCGCACCGCGTCGCAAGGGTGGTGAACAGCGCGGCAGGGTCGTTGCCCGTCATCATGTACATGCCCATGGCCCACGCGAGCCCGACGCCGAGCGTGGTGGCGACCAACCCGAGCAACAATTGTCCGAGCAGCTTCCCCACCGCGATCTCGAGCCTGCCCGTCCGCACCAGCAGGAACCGGATCGATCGCGAGCGGATCTCGGCGCTCACGGTGCCCGAGGCCGTGAACACCAGCACCATCGGCAGGAGCCCCATGCTGAACACCCCTACCCAGAGCCCCAGCGGAGGCTGGGTGAGCAGCGCCAATGCCGCCTTGTCACCGCCCACCAGGGGAGCCAACAGATCCCGGATGTCGCCGTTCTGGAGCAACTGGGGGAGGAGCGCTCCCGGCTTCGATGTGGTCGGCACCATCAGGGTCTCGGCGATCCGCGCCTCGGCCTCGGACAGGATCTCGGTGAACAGCCAGACCGAGAACCCGATGCCGCCCAGGTAGGCGAGGATCACGAGCTGGAACAGGCGGGTCCGTACGGCCTCGCCAAGCTCGTAGACCGCGACCCAGAGCGTGTCGAGGATGGGCCGCATCATTGGAATTCAGGCAGGGCCTGCAGCTTCGACAGGCTCTGCACCGAGTCGCCCGAGAGGTAGGAGAACGGGTCGACGGTCTCGGCGTCCAGCGTGTCGTACACCTCGGCGGGGATGATCCCGCGCAGCTTGTCGTCGGCGGCGATCACGGTGTCGAGGCTGTTGGCGGCGAACTCCATGATGTCGCGCCGCTCGATCACGTCGCCGTCGTTCGCCGTGGCGACGAGCGCATCCACCTCGGCCTTCAGTTGCGTGTTCATGTCCGCCATCGCGGCGTCTACCGCTGCGGTCTGCTCGTCGGAGAGATCCGCCTGCTCGGCGAGCGCGGCCATGGCCTGCGAGCGCCGGGCGTCGAGCGCGGCCTGCATGGCCGCCACCTCCTTCTGGACCTCCTCAGGGGTCGCGGGGGGCTCAGGCGGGGTGGCGCTCGCCGCGCCGCCCGGCCCGTCACCCTCGGGCTTGTCCCCCGCGCGGAAGTGGAAGCCGCGCTTCTGGTCGGGCTGATCAGGCTCGTCGGCAGGCTCGGAGTCGGGAGCCCGGGCGTGCAGGATGTCGCGGATGCCCTCGATCGCCTTGCCACCGCGGCAATCGCTCGACTTCGCCTTCGCCCGCAGCTCGTCCATCTCCTTGCGGGCCTCGAGCAGCTCTCCGCGTGGCTGCCAGGAGCCGATGATGATGCCGACGACGAGGGCGAGGACAGCGGGGACGAAGGACTTCACCCGATCGACGTATCGCGATCGAGGGGCGGGGAGGGGGGGGCGACGTGCAGGGGGAGTGCAGGGGGAGCACCGCTCGCTGGCGTGGCGATGCCCGCGCCGGGACTACAGCTCCGCCGCCACCTTCGCGCCCTGGGCGATCGCCCGCTTGGCATCGAGCTCCGAGGCCTCGTCCGCCCCGCCGATCACGTGCACGACACGCCCCGCGGCGCGTAGGGGCTCGGCGAGCTCGGCGCGGGAGACCTGACCGGCGCAGACGACCACGTTGTCGACGTCGAGGATGCGCGGCTCACCCCCCGCCAGGATGTGCAGCCCGGCGTCGTCCACCTTCACGTAGGTGACCTCGAAGATCTGCTTCACGCCGCGTTTCTTGAGCGATGCCCGGTGGATCCAGCCCGTGGTCTTGCCAAGGCGGCTGCCACCCTTTGCCGACGAGCGCTGGAGCATGACGATCTCCCTCTGCGCGTGGGGCTTCTCGGGCTCCCGCAGGCCCTTCGAGGCGGCGTCCCTGCCCCAGCCGTCGTAGTCCACGCCCCACTGGGCGAGGAACTCCCCGAGGCGGTCGGGCTCGGGCGTGGGAGCGTCCGCGAGGAATTCGGCCACGTCGTGGCCGATGCCACCGGTGCCGATGATCGCCACGCGCTTGCCGACTGCGGCGCCGAGCAGGACCTCCGCGTAGGACTTGACCTTCGGGTGGTCATGACCGGGGATGGTGATGCCGCGCGGCCCGACGCCCGTGGCGAGCACGACGGCGTCGAAGCCCTGCAGGTCGTCTGCGGTCACGCGGCGGCCCAGCTCCACGGTCACGCCCGTGGCGGCGAGACGGCGCTGGAAGTAGCGCAGCGTCTCGTCGAACTCCTCCTTGCCGGGCACGCGCCGCGCCAGGTCGAACTGCCCGCCGATCTTCGTGTCGGCCTCGTACAGGGTCACCGCGTGGCCGCGCTCCCCGGCGACCGTCGCTGCGGAGAGCCCTGCGGGGCCGGCTCCTACGACCGCTACGCGGAGCGGCTTTGGAGCCTTGCTGTAGACAAGCTCGGTCTCGAACGCCGCGCGTGGGTTCACCAGGCAGGTCGCGCGCTTGTTCTGGAACACGTGGTCCAGGCACGCCTGGTTGCAGGCGATGCAGGTGTTGATGTCGCTCGCCCGGTCCTCCCGCGCCTTCTTCACGAACTCGGGATCGGCGAGCAGGGGTCGGGCCATGCTCACCATGTCGGCCGCCCCGCTCGCCAGCACCGCCTCGGCGACCTCGGGGGTGTTGATGCGGTTGCTGGTGACGATCGGGATCTTCACGACGCCCGCCTCGCGCAGCCGCTTCGTCACCCAGGTGAACGCGCCGCGCGGGACCATCGTCGCGATGGTCGGCACGCGGGCCTCGTGCCAGCCGATCCCGGTGTTGAGGATCGAGGCGCCAGCGGCCTCGATGGCGCTCGCCAGCTGGAGCACCTCGGCCCAGCTGCTGCCTTCGGGCACCAGATCCAGCATGGAGAGCCGGTAGATGATCACGAAGTCCGGACCGAGCGCCTGCCGGATGCCGCGGACGATCTCGACAGGAAACCGGATCCGGTTCGCGAACTCGCCGCCCCACTCGTCCGTGCGCCGGTTGGTGTGGCGCACGATGAACTCGTTGATGAGGTAGCCCTCGCTGCCCATCACCTCCACCCCGTCATAGCCGGCTTCCCGGGCGAGCTCCGCGCACCGGACGAAGTCCTTGATCGTACCTCGCACGCCCGCGGAGGTGAGCCCCCAGGGCGAGAACGGGCTGATCGGGGACTTCAGGCGTGTAGGGGCGACGTTCCAGGGGTGGTAGGCGTACCGGCCGGCGTGGAGGATCTGCATGCAGATCCGGCCTCCCTCGGCATGGACCGCGTCGGTGATGTGCTTGTGGCGCCGTGCCTCCCGCCTGGAGCTCAGCGTGGCGGCGAAGGGCTTGAGCTGCCCCGCGCGGTTGGGTGCGACCCCGCCGGTGACGATGAGTCCGACCCCTCCGCGTGCGCGCTCGGCGAAGTACGCCGAGAGCTTCGGGAACTCCCCGCCTTCTTCCTCGAGGCCCACGTGCATCGAGCCCATGAGCACACGGTTTGTGAGGGTGAGGTGGCCCACGACGAGGGGCGACAGCATGTGCGGATAGTTCATGTGCCGGCCTATTCGATGGGGCGCCGGGCGTCCTGCCCTAGAACTGCCCGAGGATCGCCCGCGAGGGCGTGATCCACTCGACCGTCCATCCGAGCTTGTCCAGCTGGGGGGCGATCTCCGCGCGGTCGCCCACGACGACCCACACCCGGACGCGCTCGGCGCTCATCCAGGCCTGCGCCGTCGCCCGGGTCTCGCTGGTCGTGAGCGAGGCAAGGTCCTCGTACCGCGCCCGGCGCACGCTGATCGGCTCGTCGGCGTAGCTGAGCGCGGAGTACAGGCTGGCGGCGCTGGCGGCGGTCTGGAGCTCGTTGTTCCACTCGGCCGAGAGGGAGCGCTGCGCCATCGCCAGCTCCGACGCCGGCACCCCCTCCGCTGCGAGCCTCGCGAGCTCCCGCTCGATCTCCACGATCGCGTCGGCGGTGTGCTCGGACTGCACGTCCACGCCAACCGTCGTGTAGCCGAGCGTGGTGTCCACGTCGTAGTCGGAGCCGGCGCCGTACGTGTAGCCCTTCTCCTCACGGAGGTTCGTGTTCAGGCGCGAGAGGAAGTGGCCTCCGAGGACCCAGTTGGTCACCCAGAAGGGCACGCGATCGGCCGCACCCGCGTTCGGGGCCGCGAAGCGGAGCTGGATCGCCGCCTGCTTCTGGCCCGGCATGTCGACGGCGATCACCCGACTCTGGGCGGGTGGGGTGAACGCAGGGGCCACCGCGCGTGAGGCGTCCCTCCCGATGTCCTTCACCGCGGCCAGCACATGAGCCTCTGCCTCTCCCCACGGGAGATCGCCGACCACCAGCACGCGGACGGGGCCGTTGTGGAGCCAGTCCGTGTAGAGGCCGTTCACGGCGTGTACCGTGAGCTTCGAGTAGGACCCGAGATCCGGGCGCTCCCCGTAGGGGTGGTCCTTCGGGAACCAGCCGAAGGTCAGGGCGGAGCTCGCCACCGCGCCCTGGCTGGCAGGGCCGTCGATCGTGTACCACTGCCGTTGTTCCTGTACGTACCGCTTGAGGTCCGCTCTCGGTGGCGCCGAGTTGTGGACCACGCCGTCGAGCAATGTCCACGCGTCGTTGAGATCGTCCCGAGCGGCGTCGAAGCCGATGGTCCCCTGCAGCGCGCCGAGGGTGGTGTACACGTCCATGCTGTGCAGGTCTTCCAGCTCGGAGACCTCGGCGGCGTCGAGTTCGGTGGTGGCCACGTCGGCCGTGGCGGCGGCTGCGTACCAGGCGGCCGCCGACTCCGGGCGCTGGATCCGGCCGTTCCGGACAGTGACCGAGACCTCGACGTGGCGCACGCCCGGAACACGCACGTGCCAGGCTTCGATGCCGGGGCCCAGCACGTGGACCTCGGGATCGGGCAGGGTGAGGAGGGCCGGTGCCTCCACGGCGGGCGGGTGGGTGCGGTCCGGCGGAGCCTCGGAGTCCTCCGCGAACAGCGACGGCAAGGCCAGGAGGAGCAGGGTGAGGGTCATGGCAGCTCCACGGTGACTGCGCCCGGGAGCGCGCCGTTGTCGCCACGGGGCACGTTCGAGATCGTGTTGGGAGCCACCTGGATGAGGTACTTCTGGGCCACCCGCTCGACATCTGCGGCGGTGACCGCCTGGTAGCGCGCCCACACGTCGGGCATGCAGTCCGCCTTCCCCGTCAACCGCCAGCAGTCAGCGACGTGCTCGGCGACGTCCTCGGGTGCCTCCAGCGAGTCCAGGAGCGAGGCGCGGATGCCTGCCCGCGCGCGGTTGACCTCGGCGTCGGTGGGCGGATCGCGCTCCAGTCCCTCGAGCACGCCCATCACCTGCTTCTCCAGCCGCCGCGGGGGCACTGTCGGCGACGAGGCGTAGATGAAGAAGCTCCCCGCGACCTCCTGCGCCTGGTGGAACGCGCCGACGTCGCTCGCGATCGGGTGCTCGTAGTACAGCGCGTCGTCCAGCCGGGTGCCGTGGCCGTAGGACAGCACGCTGGCGAGGATGTCGAGCGCGGCTTCGTCGGCGTGGCGGTTCTGCACCGTCGGCCACTGCATGTAGAGCGTCCGCTGCTCCACGTCGTCCTCGACCACCGCGGCGGCCCCGGCGATGGTCGATGGGATCGGCTGCACGCTCCGGGGTTCACTCGTGGACGACCCCGGGATGTCGGAGAACCACCGGCGTGCGGCGTCCAGCGCCATCGCGGTGTGCACGTTGCCGACCAGCACGAGCACCGCGTTCTGGGGCGTGTAGTGGCGCCGCCAGAAGTCCTGGACCGCGGGGACCGCGAAGCCCTGGACGTCGGCGACCGTGCCGATCACCGGCGTGTGGTAGGGGTGCCCGGTGGGGAAGATGAGCCGGCTCGCGACGTCCCAGTCCCTCCCGTTGGGCTCGGCGTAGCCCTCGGCGCGCTCCTGCAGCACCACCTTCTGCTGGTTCGCGACGTTCTCGGCGTTCAAACCCGCGTCGAGCCAGCCCAGCCGGTCGGACTCCAGGAACAGGGCCCGATCCAGCGCGCCCGAGGGGAAGGTCATGTGGTACGCGGTCACATCCTCGGAGGTGTAGGCGTTGTTGTCCCCGCCGGCCTCGGTGAGCCACTGGTCGAACATGTTCGTGGGCACGTGCGCAGAGCCCTCGAACATCAGGTGCTCGAACAGGTGGGCGCAGCCGTGCTCGCCCACACGCTCGTCCCGCGAGCCGACGTCGAACGCCTCGTGGAGCGCGACGGTGTCGGTGCGGTGGTCCTCGATCACGATGACCGTGAGGCCGTTCGCCAGGGTCTCCACGCTGGCGTCCACGTGGAAGGGGTCGACCTCCGACGCGAGCGCCACGGCGACAAGGGGGAGCAGCAAAGACGCCTCCGGTTCGCGCGACGGTACAAGCGCCCCTCCAGGGTGTCAAGCCGCCCGCGTCCGCCGAAAAGTGGAAAAACCAGCCCCGGGGATCCGCTCCACCGGGCCATGTGAAGTATTTGAAACAAAATTCGGGCGCAGCTATTGACGCGTCACCCCTAACGTGGTTCATTTGCCGAACCTTCCCGCTGTTCTCCCCACAGCACCTTCCCCGCAGGTTCCCATGCTCCCAGAATTTCTCCGCTACCCCCCCGGTGGCAAGCCCTGGCTCCTTTACGGCGCCGTCGGCGTGTCGCTCGCCCTGAACCTCGGCCTGGCCATCCGCCTCGGCACCTCCTCGGATGGGGTCCCGCTCGCCGGTTCGGTCGCCGACTCCGTCGAGCCCGCTGCCGTCGCGAGTGCGACCGAGCCCGCCCCGATCCAGGCGATCGGGGACGACACGACCATCTCCAACGCGGCCGTCCCGCCTGATCAGGTCCCGCCCCTGCCCGCCCCGCTCGGCGCCGCAGCCGAGGCCGGCACCCACCTGTACTCCGGCATCGTCACCTCTTCGATCTCCGCGACGTTCACCGGCGTGGCCGACACCTCACCTGCCGCGCTCTCCGCGGTGTACACCCGCCTCTTCGCGTGGGACATGGACATGCGCCGCGATCTGCACAAGGGCGACCGCGTCGAGGTGATGTACGAGCAGCGCGAAGGCCAGGAGCCGCTCGTGCTCGCCGCGCGGTTCACCAGCCAGCCCGGCACGGCCACCGAGCACGTCTACAGCGCGTTCCGTTGGCAGGCGCCCGGCGATCGGTTCCCCTCGTACTGGTCGCCCGACGGCACCGAGGTACCCAAGCGCCTGGTGGCCGGTCCGCTCGACGACTACGAGCAGATCACCAGCCTCCTGAAGGATCGCCCGACCCACGAGGGCATGGACTTCAAGACCCCGATCGGCACGCCTGTCGAGGCGCCCCGCGCCGCCGTCGTCACCCGCATCAACTGGAACCAGCCAGCGAACGGCAACTGCGTCGAGCTCAAGTACCAGGACGGCACGATGGCCAAGTTCCTGCACCTCAACGAATTCCTCGTGAAGGAAGGGCAGTCCGTCGCGGCCGGCACCGTCATCGCCAAGACCGGCAACACGGGCCACTCCACCGGCGGCCACCTGCACTACCAGCTCGAGCAGGGCGGCAGGGTGGTCGACCCCGTCGACTACCACGGCACCTTGCGCCGTACGCTCCAGCCCGACGTCATGGACCGCTTCCACACCGACGTGAAGCCGCTGGAACAACAGCTGGACGGCCAGCTCGCGGCGCTCTGAGCGGGCGGGCTCGATCGGGGTTCCCCGCGCTACGCTGCGCAGATGCCCCACGGCCCCCGGTTCACGCTCGATCAGCTGCTCGTGCTCGATGTGATCGCCCGTACAGGCTCGTTTGCCGGTGCGGCCCGCGAGCTGCACCGTGTGCCCTCGGCCGTGAGCTACACGGTGCAGGCGCTCGAGGAAGCCATCGGTGTGCCCCTTTTCGATCGGTCGGGGCATCGCGCCGCGCTCACCCCGGCAGGCGCCCACCTGCTGGTGGAGGCACGGGACCTGCTCACTCGCGCCCGCCACCTGGATGACATCGCGACGACCCTCGGGGAGGGCTGGGAGCCGGAGCTGCAGGTCGTCGTGGACGGTGTGTTCCCGATGGCTCCGCTGCTGCACGCGCTGCGGATCTTCGGGGAGCGGGGCATCCCGACGCTGATCCGCATCGACGTGGAGTACCAGGACGGTGTGCTGGAGCGGTTCTCGACCGACCACGCGCAGTTCATGATCGCGCTCGGGCTGGAGGACGGCGGACGGCTGAAGGGCACCCCGTTGCCACCCCTGGAGATGGTGCTCGTCGCCGCGGCCAGCCACCCGCTCGCAAAGATCAGTCGCCTGACCCGCGACGCCTTGTCGGCCTACGTCGATCTCGTCGTGAAGGACTCCTCCCCCGCGTTTGCCCGAAAACCCCGCGAGTCGTTCCTCGGCACCCATCACGTCGTGCGGTTCTCCGACTTCCACTCCAAGCGCGTCGCGCTCCGGTCCGGGGTCGGCTTCGGCTGGCTGCCGCTGCACCTCGCGGCAGACGATCTGGCGGCCGGCACGCTCGTCATCCTCGACCTCCCGGACGGGAACCGCTGGACCTACTCACCCCAGCTCATCACACGGCGGGAGGAGCCGCCGGGCCGCGCGGCCGCCCTTTTCATCGAGTTGCTGCTCGCCGCTCATCAAACAAGTTGATGAAGTTCTCCAAAAAGATTCGCTTTCTATGAACGGACACATCCGGTAGATCAGGAACACCGTTCGGAGTTCCCATGGTCGTCCTGCTCTCGCTTCTCGCCTGTTCGGATTTCGGGCTCTCGGAGATGAAGCAGCCGCACGCGGCGGTCGATGACTCGGACACCGGGGCGTTCGTGGACACCGCGCCTCCCGAGGACAGCGCGCAGGACACGGGGACCGCGCCCGTGGACAGCGACACGGGCGCGCCGCCGGACACCGGTACGCCAGACACGCAGGAGCCCTCGGACACGGCGACGCCGGACGACCCCGCTCCGGCCGACGACTGCGTGGACACGGACGACCTGGTATACGTGCTCGCCCGTGACAGCGGCACGCTCTACACCTTCGACCCCAGCGCGCTGACGTTCACGGCGCTCGGGCGCGTGAACTGCGGGACGAGCCAGACGCCCGGCTCCATGTCCGTGAGCCGGAGCGGCACCGCCTATGTGCGCTATGCCGACAACAGCCTCTACTCCGTCGATCTCGCGACCCTGACGTGCTCCGCGACCTCGTACTCGGACCGGCGGACGGGCTTCGACAGCTTCGGCATGGGCTACGCCACCGACAGTGCGGACACCTGGCGCGAGCAGTTGTACGTGGCGAACAGCACCACCCTGGGCGTGCTGGACCCTTCGAGCGGGGCGATCACGACGCTCGGGCGCATGCCCAGCCAGTCCGAGCTGACGGGCAACGCGGATGGCGAGCTCTGGGCCATGCTCCCGCTGGAGAGCCCGGCGGAGCTCGTCCAGCTCGACACGGCCAGCGGCGCGACCCTGGCGACCGTCCGCCTTCCCGGCTTTCCCAACCCGAGCGACATCGACACCTTCGCGTTCGCGACCTGGAGCGGGGACTTCTACATCTTCGTCCGCGAGTACGGGATGGGCAGCAGCACCGACGTCTACAAGGTCGCCCCGGACGGCGCGATGACGAAGGTGCTCTCCGATGTCGGGTTCGACGTGGTGGGGGCAGGCGTCTCCACGTGTGCGCCGAGCTGACGGGGCTGGCTGGTTCTGCGTCACACTGAAGATGACGCGACAGCGACCCGACCCAGCCAGCAAAAAGAGGCAGGGGCACGCTCCGGGCTGGACCCGTTCAACCGGTCAGAATCGCTGTGACAAGGTACTAGCGGAAGAGCCGAAGCTGCGTGCCTGACTGTCGGAACCCGCTCACCAGCGCAGCCGCCAGCGGGGCGACCGGGCGGTCGACATACACGCGGCGGTGCTCCACGTGCGGGTCCATCGCCCGGAGCACGGGTGAGGCCGAGAACACGCTGCGGACGCGATCTCCCTGCACCACGGGGATGTCGCCCTCGGGCCGGAAAGCGCGCATCCGGGCCGTGCTGTCCACCCAGACGCGCCCCGGGACGGCGGCCTTGAGCAGCGCCGAGAGGTGGTCGGCCTCCGCCGCGCTCTCGGAGTCGAGCACCTCCATCTCGACCACGCAGGCGGGCAGGCGTCGGTGCACGATCGCCTGGGCCACCTCGCGCGGATCGTCCTGCAACATGCAGAACACACGGCCGTCGTCCCAGCGCAGCCAGCCCGCGTCGTCGTCAGGCAGTTCAGGCAGCGCCTCCTCGAGGAACAGGTCCAGGATCCGCCGCGTGCGGTGGAAGTAGACCTGGTGGAACATGGAGTAGCGCGCGAGGATCAACCCCTCGGCGGCGTGGAGCCCGCTGCCGCGCACGCCCAGTCGCCTCCGGCCGTCCACCTCCACCACCGTTGCAGACTCCACCACCCTGGCGATGTCGAACTCGCCGTATCGAACCCCGCACATCCGCGAGTCGCGGAGCAGGTAGTCCATGCGGTCGGCGTCCAGCTCGCCGCTCACGATCGCCGAGCCCACGGGGTCGCCCGTCCCCTCGACGAGCGCTGCGATCGCGTGGGGATCGTGCCCGTGACGGGTCAGCACGTCGGCGACCTCCCCCTCGCGGATGAGCCGGAGCGTGCGCAACTCGTGCCGCACGCCCCGTTCACCCGCGTGCGAGTACGGCGGATGTCCCAGATCGTGCAGGAGCGCTGCGATCCGCACTTCGTCGGCGTGCAGCACCGGCTCGCCGTCACGCGCCAACGAGTCGCAGAGCTGCCCTGCAACGTGACACACGCCGAGCGCGTGCACGAAGCGGGAATGCTCGGCCCCGGGGTACACGTAGTGCGTGAGCCCAAGCTGTTGCACCCGGCGCAGGCGCTGGAAGGCAGGGGTCTCCACGAGCGCGGCTTCCACGGGACGGAGGGGGATGAAGCCGTGGATGGGGTCTCGGATACGTCGCATGGCGCGTGTTACCCTGTTCCGCTTTCCGGAGGCAGGAGTATGGCTCGTGACTTCTCGTCGAGGCTCGCTGCCGGGCCTTCGCTGTGGCTCGCTGCCGGGCTCGCTGCCGCTGGCCTGTGGGCCGTCCCGTCGCACGCCTACGCGGACGATGGGCATCGGGTCGCCCTGGTGATCGGCATCTCGTCGTACGAGCGCCTGCCGAAGGACATCGCGCTCGACACCGCCCGCTCCGAGGCCGTGAACCTCGCGCAGTCGCTGGAGCGCGACGGCGGGTACGACAAGGTGCGACTGCTCACCGACGCTTCGGCGACCGTCAAGAACCTCGACAGCGCGCTCCGCGAGCAGATCCCCGCCGACGTGGGGCCCAACGACTCGTTCCTGCTCTACTTCGTGGGGCACGGCGTAGGCGCCGACTTCGGCGAGCCGCGCATCCTGCTCTACGACACCGATCCCGACGCGCTCGATGCCACGTCGATGTCACTGGCGACGCTCTCTGCCCTTGTCGAGAAGTACGTCCACTGCAAGGGGTTCGTCGTCGCGTTCGATGCGGCCCACACGGGAACGCTCAACAACCTCGCGCTGCTCGGACCCACGGGCGACGACTGGCCCGGTCGTGGTCGCTCCAGCCTGGTCGTCTCGGCTGCCGCACCCCGTCAGACGGGGCGCCCGGGCATCTTCGCCGGCGCGTTCCTCGACGGCGTCGCCGGTCGGGCCGACGACAACCACGACGGGCTCGTCACCGGCTCGGAGCTGAACAACTACCTCGTCCGGGTGGTGCCCGACTCCACGTCGGGCACCCAGACACCCACGGTGAACTCCACCTACGACCCCACCCTCGTGGTCTCGGCGGTCAAGGTCGCGCAGGCCGCGCAGGCCGTGGCGGAGGGCCCAGGCGCGCCGGCGCCGGTCATGAGCAACGTGCGGGTCGACAAGGCCAAGTTCGTCTTCCAGGGCGGCACGCACCAGTCCGTCACGTGTTCCTCCGCGCCGCCGGTGGCCTGTGACCCCGCCTGCTACGTGTGGGACGTTCCGGCGGGAACCTGCACGGTGAGCATGTCCGTGAACGGGGAGGACGTGTCGGGCGACGTGAGCGTGCTCTACCGCGGCGCATACACGTGTGGCACGTTCCAGGGCGGCCTGCGCTGCTCGAGTCCGCCGCCGCCGTAGTCCGAAGCGGAGGGGAGGGCGGGTTGGACGGTTGACGGGGCGGGTACCGCCCCGAACCGCGGCTGGCACGGTCCGTGCTCTCGATGACGGGGCGCGGCGAACGCTGCGCCGGAGTGCACATGAGATTCCTGCTTCACTGGCTGGCGGTCGCGCTGGCGCTGGCGCTGGCTGCCTGGCTCCTTCCGGGGGTCCACGTGGCATCCTGGGGTGCCCTGGCGCTGGGAAGCCTCGTGGTCGGCCTGGTGAACGCCCTGGTGCGCCCCGTGCTCACGCTGCTGACGCTGCCGCTCACGATCCTCACGCTTGGCCTGTTCTACCTGGTGGTCAACGGTGTCGCGTTCGGGCTGGCCGCGTGGATCGTGCCGGGCTTCCAGGTCGACTCGGCCGGCGCGGCGGTCCTGGGGGCGCTGATCACGAGCGTGGTGTCGGGCGTGATCGGGCGCGTGCTGCACGTGGACTGGCGCCCCGCCGCCCAGCCCCGGCAGGACCGGGCAGCGTAGCCGGCGCCGGGCAATGACTGGGTGACGGCGCCCTGCGTGTGTGGGCCCAGGCGCAGGTGGGGCGAGCATGGGGCGGTGGCGGCAGGCCATGAGGATACAGCGGGGGGTGGATGGTCGCAAGGTTGAATGCGCTTTATGCTCTTTATAGGCTGATAATATCCCATGCGTCTCGGGGCGTTTCGGAGCGTTTTTGGAGCCGAAAAGCGACTGGCGATGTCCCCGGCATGTCCCGCTGAGGCGCCCTGTCGGGCCGATCAGGGGCCGTGTCGGCGCTCCTCGTCAAGGATGCGCAGGACCTCCGCAAACGCTGTCAGCGAGTTCGCGACCTGGAGCAGCAGGGCGTGCGCGGCGTCCACCTCCATCGCGGACAGGTGCTCCATGGCGGCCACCACGTGGTCGTGCGCGGTCTGCGCCCAGATGCCGTAACGGGAGAGCGTCGCTGAGCCGTCGCTCGCCTGGTTCATCGCCGCCCTTTCGAGCCGAGGGAACAGCATCGTCGTGCCGCCGTCCGGGAACGGGCGCTCCGGGAGGAGTTCACGGGCGCCTTCGGCGCGGCCGATGAAGGCGCGGATCTGGGCTTGGGGCATTCGGACTCTGGGGATGGCTTGACCTGGGGCGGACCGAGCGGTCCTGGATGCTCGAATCACCCCGGCTTACCGGTGACCGCGGTCTTGGGCTTTCTCGCCCAATGGTCGTGAACTCTCCGCAGCTCCCGCAGGAAGAACAGGGCCCGGTCACCGTCCGTCGGCATCTGTCCGGTGGCCTTCGCGAGGTCGAAGAACCCGCCACCCGGCTCGCCCGTGGCCGCGAGGACCACGACGACGGAGAGCAGGGGCCTTCCGTTCTGGTGCTCGTAGTCCGAGATTTCCCCGAGAACCTCGGACATCTTGTCTCTGTCTGGAGGCCAGTCCATGCTGAGACGCAGGAATTCAGCGACCTCGCCGTAGGTGATTGTCTCCTGCCGCCGGGCGATCCCGGTGAGACCCTTTCGCAGCCGCTCGTTCAAGGAAGCCTCGGGGTGAGCATGGCACGAAGTGCGCCGACAACATGGCGGACTGCGTCGATCGCGCGTTGAGCCTCCTCGGGCGTGAGCGGGTACTTCCGCCCCTTCAACTCGGGCCGAAGCCCGGTCTTGGCGACGAAGGCATCATCCACGACGCGATGGCTGTGCTGACCGAGGTGACGCACCTGAAACCCCAGGACCAGTGCGTCGAAGTGGGACCCCGCGATCGTCGAAAGACCCTGACCAAACGCCGCGATCAGCGCGTCGTCGAGGGTGGCGAGGTTCTGAAACAAGTTTTGCGGCTTCGCGGGTAACACAGTCGGATGATGGCGGCGCAGCTCCTTCCCGAAGGCGTCGAACCCCGAAACCACGCCCGCAAGCGCGTCCCAGAGGAACTCCTCTGCCATCGCCGCATCGCCCTCGGCCACTGCCCGCCTGCTCATCACCACCCGCTTTTCACTCATGGCGAGGTCGGCATCCAGCACCACGAAGGCGTTGATGTCGGCGCAGTCGGGGCAGCGCCCGAACACCCCGTAGACGCGGAATGTGAGCCCACAGCCGTCGCAGGTGACCTCGGTCTCCAGATCGAGGTCGGCGTACCTGGCGGTTTGTGGCGGCGATGGCGGATGTGGTCGCGTGCCCCGAGTGAAGGTGATGCCCGATCCGCGAAACCCTGTCTGAAGAGCCTTGGCGAGCTCGTCATGCACCCACAGCTGAGCGTGCTGCTTCAGGGACTCCATGCCAACCGCTCTCACGGTTTCGAGGTCCTCTTCTCGCCGGAACGCGTCATTGTCAGCACTCTCGCAGCAGTAGGGGCAGAACTGCTCGGTCGTGAGCTTCCCGGTGCCAGCAAGCACCTGAAACGTCCTCCGGCAATTCTCGCGGGGACAGCGAAGGGCGATGAAGCCCCTCGCGTCGCGAGGGACTGGGATCTGCAGGTTGAAGGTGAGGTCGGCCACTCGTCGTCTCGATCACCGACTATCCTCCTGTCGGATCGCAGGCGGGCGGCCGTCGGCCGGGCAACGGAAACTGAGCCCGCCTACACAGCACGACCTCTGATCGTGAACTCCAGGTCCCCCGTCCCCGCCTTCCGCACCAGCGCGATCACCACGTTCGGGAACGTGACGGCGATTCGGGTGGTCTCAGCCGCCGCGAGCCTGTTCGTCCAGGCGATGTCGCCGCGCGCCCGGAGGACGGCCGCGCCCTCCCGGTTGCGCAGGCGCTGGTAGACATCGAAGCCGCGGAGGATCATCGCCTCCATGATGGCGTCGATGGTGCGGTCCGGGACGGTCGGCATCGGGGTGCTCACGGCGAGCTCGGGTAGGTGACGCGGAAGACGGACCAATTCGGCCCGGTGACGTCACCCCAGAGGTCGATGGCGGCGCCGTGCAGTCGCCAGGTGTTGGGCTGGTCTGGGCACCGGTCCACGAGGCTCCAGCTCTCGACGCCGTTCTGCGACAGGCGGCAGAGCCCGCGCGACGCGGCGTCGAGATCCGCGGAGACCGAGAGCGCCGCGGACGAGAGCCCCCTCTCCACGTCGAACGAGAACGCCGAGGTGTGAATCTCGTCGACCACCACGCGGAGGCTCGTCACCGGAGATGGCCCCGATCCGACGGCGCGCACCTTCATGGCGGCGCCTCGAGAGCACACGGCGAGGTGGGCGCCGTCGCGGAGGGCTGCGGCCTCGAGTCGTGGGCCTTCGCGAGCAGACGGGACAACAGGGCAGCGGGGTCGTCGTGCCCGACCAGGTTGCGGGCGAGTTCGACCACCTGCCGCATCATCCGCGGCGAGAAGTAGTTGAGCGCCTCGGACGTCATCATCCCGGGCTGAAGCTCGGGATCCAGCATGATGGCAGCGAACTCATCCGCCGTGTAGTCGTGCATGTCGGGGTCGCCGACGTGGATCCCTGCGGCCTCGTACATCGCATGGCGGTCGATGTTGTAGAGCGCAGCCATCGCATTGAGCCGTTCGAGCACGGGCTGACGTGCGGGACCGCCGGTCTCCAGCCGTGAGAGGTAGGGAGTGGACATCCCGAGCGCGAGAGCTGCCCGCCGGAGCGAGAGCCCCGCCGCTTGGCGGACCGTTCGCAGGAAGGCAGGAAACTCCTTCCTTGGGCTCCAGATAAACGCCGCACGCTGGGGCTCCGTCTCGACCATGGGCACCTGGTCGTCCATGGTCATGCCACCCCTCGCCAGACCGCGAAGTTGAACGTCGCGCCCACCGGCTCCTCGCCGGCCGAGCCGACGAAGAGATCCGCGCCGAGCTGGTCGAGCTCGAGCCAGTTGTCGACGACCATCGGGATGCGGACCGCCTCACCGGCCGGTGCACCGTCGGTCCCGCAGTAGGTCAGGAACGAGGGCCCCTCGGCGTAGACCGAGACCTGCATCCCTGCGACTCCTGGCGGCAGCGTCAGCCGGGTGAGGACGCCCGGCGTCGTGAGCACCCGGCGAGCGGCGGGGAGGGTGGTGACGCCGAGGGTGATCGCCATGCGGGATGCCTAACCATGATCGGCGTAGATGCTGGAAATCGTGCCGAAACCACCAGGTTTCGGGACGCCTCGGGCTGACGACAGCCGGTACAGACGAACGCCGGTTTTCGTGAGCTCGCAGCGGAGGGGTTTCGGCACAGCCCCAGGCAACAGGTTCCGAGGCTCGCGCATCGATGGGGCGGAGGAGAGGGGTAGTGGCACCGTGCCCACGGTGGTTGCCGGCGTTACGCAGGGGTTTGAGGTGTCGATGATCACGTCGGTCGAAGTGAACAACTGGCGTGGGTTCAGCCACGCCACCCTGGACGGCCTCACGGGTTTGACCGTGCTCGCGGGTGCGAACGGCTGTGGCAAGAGTTCTCTGCTTGAGGCGATTCTGATCGCAGGTGGTCGGTCACCCGCAGACGCCGTAGGGCGTGCCGTGCTTCGACGGGCTGACGGGTGGAACGCCTCGAGATGGCTGTTTCGCGAGCAGACCGAGGAAGGGCTTTCCGCCACCATCAATGTGGGGACCTCGCAGGGACCCAGGGGCGTGCGCTTGACATGGTTCGGCGGACTGCATGAGTTGCATATGCAATGGCCACATCAAGAGCCCCCGAGTGCAGTCCGAACGGAGGGGCTCGCCCCGGACTCGTTTGTGGCGAGCACCGCGTTCTCCGCAGACAACCAGTATCGAGGTCGTCATCAGGGGGGCCTGAACATGGGGCTCCAGATCCGCTTCGTGGATCCAGTGAATCGAACGAGGGAGGCGCTTCACCGCGTGGTGTCACGGGCGATCGATAGCGATCGCATGGATCTCGTCGAAGGCATGCTCGACAGGCTCACGAACGGCGATCTGACATCCGTCCGGATCGCGACCGAGGAGGAAGTTCCAGTCGTCAGGGTGCGGCAGGGGGGGCGCAGCATTCCCGCTGCCGTAGCGGGGGATGGGGTGGTGTCGTTGATCCGAGTTGCATGCGAGCTTGCGGCGCCGAAGGGCACCGTGGTGCTGCTGGAGGAGCCCGAGGTCAACATGCACGGAAACGCTCTCTGGGAACTCTCGCAGGCGATCACGCAGACGGTGGGTGCCGGCGTGCAGGTCATTCTCACAACACACAGCGACACCTTGCTGGACTTTCTATATCGGCACGAACAGATCAGGACTTCCTTCACGATCTTCTCGATGTCGCGGTTGGCCGACGGGACGCTGAACGCTGTAAAGGGCCAGGCTGACGACGTGCCTCGAGTGACCGAACTCGCTATGCGAGCGATGCTCTCGGAGTAAACCGAGCCATCTCCCTTGGGACTCGACCGACATGCATGGCCAAGCGGGGCGAGCCGGTGGTCGCGGGCAGGCAGGAGGACGACGAAAACCTTTCCGCGGAATTTGCCAGCACCCGCAATTCCCCCGCCCAGCGGAGCATGGATGTCTGAGGTGGCCGTCGCCTCGCTCACCAAGGAGTCTCAGATGTCCGACAAGATCAAGCCCGGTCAGAATTCCCCCGCGTCAGGCCAGTACCAGGAGGTCGGCCCCCGAGGCGGCCAGCCCGGCCGCGAGGTCACGGTCCCGAAGGGCCGCCCGATGCCCCCGACCACTGCCCCCGATCGCCAGTACACGCTCGTCGATCGGACCAAGAACAAGAGCGGTGGGCGATAGCGCGTTAAGCCGTTTTGCTCGGGGAGAGCCTTGACCCAACGAGACCGCGCATCGTCACCGCTGACGCTCGAAGACGAGTCGCCGCAGACGCGAGAGCTCCGCCGTCTGCTCCCGACGCTGCTGCTCACCGCGTATCGCCGGCAGAAACGCGTGGGCGGCGACTGGGGCTCGGCCGAAGACGCTGTGCAGTTCGCGCTGGAGGCACTCGCTGTCGGACGGTGTCCGGTCGGGGTCCCGGTGGAGGCGTTCCTGAAGAAGACGATCCAGCAGATCGCCAGCAACGCAGCTCGCGGTCTTGGCCGCATTCCCAAGACCCGTGAGGCGCGGCTCGGCGCCGTCATGGACGACTGGTTGAGGGAGCCAGACCCAGAAGCGATCGCCACGGACCGTGAGTTTGCGGCGGTCGCGTTCAAGGCGGTGATCGCCGCAGCCAACGCGAAGGGTGACGTTGAGGTCGCCCTGATCGTCGAACTCTACGAGGGCGGCGTCACGGACCGGGCTGACGTTGCCGCCGCCCTGGGTCTCACCCTCCCTCAATACGACGCCGCTCGGCGGCGCCTCGACACCATCTGCAAACGCCTGCCCGAAGCGCTTCGGGCGGAGGTGCGGCTCATGATCGGAATCAGCCTATGAAATCGACGAGCCCAAAGGCCGCCCTACTCGGGATGATCGACGCTATCGACGACCATGCGGGCCTTTCGGATGACGAGGTCGCTGCCGAGTTGGCCGCTGCTGGCATCGACCTGGCCGCGGCATCCCGCAACCTGGACGGCGCGATCCGCAGCTTGGAGAACGCCGAGCGCAGGCGGCAGCTCGACCGCGCCCGGTCAGCCCGACTGTCGGCGGCTGGCAGGCGCCGGCTGGACGCCGTGAAGGCCCTGCACCTGCCCGTGGCACAGCTCCGGGCGCGGATCTCCACGCTCGACGGTCGGGTCGCACATCGTGATCTGGAAGGCCAGTCCGTCGAGGACCTGGAGTCGCTGCTGGCCGACCTTATGGATCTGGATGCCCCGGAGTAGCCAGGGTCGGCACGGCGGGGTTTCCCCGATCGCGGAACGCCGAGCGCGCGCGGAGGCCGGGAGGGTGGTCGCTGGACTCGGACTTGAGCTGCCCGAGCACATCCGGATCGAGGACATCGCGTGGTCCAGAGGGCTCCGCGTCACGGAAGGGGGACTCACCGGCGCCGCCGCAAGAGTCGCCAGCCTCAACGGGCGCGGCGTAATCCGGGTCCGAGCTGGCGATCTGGACTCGCCGCGCGGGCGGTTCAGCGTCGCGCACGAGCTCGGGCACTTCTTGCTGCACCAAGCCCGCATGCGTGCGTGCTCCGATACGGACATGACTGCGCTTCACACAGATGGAAGGGACGAGGCGCAGGCCAATGTCTTCGCCTCCGAGCTGCTGGTGCCGGAGGCGATGTGCCGGCCGTTCTGCGAGGTGACCGAGCCGGACCTCTCAACCGCGCGCCTGATCGCCCACACGTTCAACGTCAGCTTGACCGCGGCTGCGTTCCGGCTGGTCGAACTGGTGGCGGTACCCTGCGCGCTCCTCTTCGTGGAGCCGAGTCGCATCCGGTGGTTTCGCACGGGGGGCGCCTTCCGGGCGCGACTCAACATCTTGGGACCGCCGCACCGCCTGAGCCTCGCGGCGCGAGCGATGACAGAGCGCAGGTCTCAAGGTCCCGAGGTGGTGGACGCAGGCTGCTGGCTGGAGGATGACGATTGCTCCGTGGAACTCGTGGAGGACGTCGTGGTGATGCCCTCCCTGGGAGGGGCGCTGGTCCTCCTGCAAGCGCCCGGCGGTGACGACGACGAAGAATAATCGGCGGCACCCGCAATTCCGCGTGGCTCCGGAGCATCAAGAGGTGAGACCCGCGTCGGCACCGGCGCGAGGCTCATCCCCCCTCGGAGCTCACAATGGCCGACGTTCAAGTCACCTGCATCACGAAGCACCCCAACCACCTCGACCCACACCAGCACATCACGCACATCGGCGGCACGGGCGGCACCGGGTGGCGCTGGACGCGCGAGGCCGTGATCAGCTCCATCGAGGGCGGCAGCAACTCCTTCTACACGCTCGTGAGCGGGAAGCGGGCAAACCTCGCGGTGGTCGATGGTCCGCATGGGAAGTACCTTCGGACGCACGCTGACGGAAGCTGGAACGACAACCTGCTGGCGCTGCCAGAGTGCAGGGTTTGAGCGCCACTCCCGCGCCCGCTGCGGCGCCGCCCCCTGCGGTCTTGCCGGCCGACGACCGCGCCCTGGAAGCGGCGGACGGCTTGCGATCTGCGGCTGCCTCGTGGATTCAGAGCGCCGACGCCAAAGCCACGACCATCGCGTCGGTGGCGGCGGTGATGCTGGGGCTGGTGAGCCTCAGCCTGCCCACCGAGCACCCGGCGATCTGGCTGCGCGTTGGCTACGTCGGGTTCTTCATCTCGACGGTGGTCACCGTCTTGCTCTGCATGAGCGTGATCTGGCCGCGCACCAACCGCCGCGGCATTCTCGGTCCAAGCAGCGCGGCGCTCTCCCCGTCCTACTTTGGCGACGTTCCGGCGGACTTCATGGCGTTCAAGCTCCGGGTCGTCGTCTCGGCCGACATCGACCGCGACCGGATGGAACAAGCGTTCGTCGTGGCCTACATCGCGAGGCTGAAGATGCGGCGGATCCGTTGGACCATCGTCGCTTTCGGCTTCAACGTGGCGCTGCTCGTCGGGCTGGCGAGCTTCGCCGCGGCGACTGCCGGCGCCGCCGCCCGTTCCAGCAACACGACCACCGAGGAGTCCCGATGAACAACCCCAACCACTTCCCGATCACGCGACGATTCGCGAGCAACCATCCCCAGATGATCCCGATGATGCGGGCCCTTAACGTCGTCGGAATGCTCAAGGAGGGGATGGCTGAAATTCCGGTGTTCAAGCGATTCCCCAAGGTTGAGAGCACGCTCCGGCAGGGTGTCGTGACGACCAACACGATCGTGTTGATGGTGGACCTGTCGCCCTTCTCTACCTTCGTCGCGAATTCGACGCCGATGCAGATCCAGGTGGTGCTCAACGCCTACTACGAGCGGGCGGTCTCGCTGATCGAGAACCGTGGGGGCGTGGTCGAGAAGTTCATCGGCGACGCGGTGGTGGCCATCTTTGGTGCGCCGTTCAACGGAGAGCTGGACTCCACCACCGACGAGCTCTTGGCCGCCTTCGAGGCTGGCCGTGAGCTCATTGACGAGATGCACACCCTGTTCGGGGCGGAACTAACAGCCAAATGCGCGATCGACGTTGGTTCGTGCTTTCTCGGCTACGTCGGGCCGGAGAGTCACCCGGAGCTCACCGTGATCGGGAACCCGCTCACCACATTGTTCCGGCTTGAAGATCGCGCGATCCGTGAGAGCGTGATCATGCGAACGGCCCTCTATGAGCGGATCGAGCCGAAGCTGCCGATCGCCAAGAACACCCTCGAGTCCATCCTCGCAGGCTGGAACGTGTCTCATGACGTTGTCGAGCTACGCGGCGTCGGCCCGGCCGTTGGAGTCACCTCGGCCGTCCGGCGCAGGTAGCCGGGCCGTCGTCACGCCTCGTCACGCAGAACGATCCTCCATCCCATCAACGTAGTCTCGCGCTCCGGCAGAGGGTCCGAACCCACGGGGTGGGAGTCGGACCATTGGGCCAGTCGCTGCACGAAGGCCGCCGGGTCCGTCGCCAGAGCGCTGACCTCGCCCGTTGTGAGCACGGGCACGCCACGCCTGAGCGCATCCGCCCAGGTCCGGTAGTCGCCCCGGTAGCCGTCGGTGACGACCGCCGCGATCGTCCCGGCGCGGAACCGGGCCCGCCGTTCCTGGCTCTTGCTGAGGCCCAGGTGGATCTCCTCGTTCCGGCTCGCCACCTCCCTCGGGCTCTCGGGGCGGAGCGTGGACTTGAGCTCCAGGATGAGCACCTGGCCGCCGCGCACCGCGTGCAGGTCCACGTCCGACTGTGGGTTTGTCAGCGTGTAGGGCGCGGTGCACATCCAGCCCGCTTTCGATAGCTCGTTGACGCAGAGGGTGGTCATCCGCCCCTCACGCAGCTGGCTCACCTTGCTGTAGTGGACGGGGTCCGCGGCGGCTGCGACCCGCAGCATGTGGTCATCCATGCCCGGATGGAAAATGGTCTCGATAAGGTTCGAGGGGCACAAGTAGCGTCCGCCGACGATGACGAACGGCGTGTCAAACCAGTTGTTCAAGTTCCAACGGCCCCGTCCAGCCATCTTTTCGGCCGTCATCGTCATGCTGGTGAGCAAGGCGTGATGCTTGGCGGCCAACCCCGGCGGCACCGAGATCACCGTCGGGCGGATGAAGAGCGGCTTCGCTGGTTCCGTGAGCGAACAAGACACTGTCTCCACGCCCTTTGCGACGCATTCATCGATGAGCGCGCGCCCGAGCGCCCGGTAGTCCCCGGCCGTCCACTCGAGTGCGAGCTGGTCGCCATCGTGCGTGAACGACTGGTGCCGATGTAGGGCAATCGTGGCATGCAGATACCGGCTCAGCTCCTGATCGCGGCCGGTCTGGTCGCCCCCCTCAAAGACCGTGAGCAGTCTGGCGCTCGGATCGGCCCTCACTCGGCCCCACCCCTGCTTGTGCATCCACAGCGCGTCCGCCAGTGCCTGGTAGTCCGACCCCATGTGCAGCAGGTCGACAAACTCCTCATCCTCGGGCGTGGCGCCAGCTTCGGGACACCATGCGAGCGCCCACTTGAACAGCCAGAAGAAGCCCCGGTGGTAAAGACCCTCCATCTCAAGGATCGCTTGAGCGTCCGTTTCCGCGGAGCTCTCCGAGGAAATCGCCTGGTAGGCCGCGGCCAACAGCAGTGCCTCCGCGGTCTCGCGGTACACCCGCAGCAACGTCGCCAGTAGGGCTTCGCGACTTGCCTGCCAGAGGGGCAGCGCGTGAATCGCCGCGTCGATCTCGTCCTCCGCTGTCCGGACTTCGGGGGGAACGGCGACCGCCTTCACGGTTGCGCCCGCGAGCGTTTTCGTGGATGACCGGCGGGCATCACTCCCCCTCAAACCCCTGCGACCCGAACCGCAGCACCCGGCAGTTCTCGCCCACGGTCCTGACCACATCCTCGGGAACGCCATCGGGGGCCTCGACCTGCACGTCAAGCGTGAGCGTGACACGCGCCCCGGGCAGCGCGGACAGGTGCTGGAGCACCTCGTC
Source organism: uncultured Pseudomonadota bacterium (assembly GCA_903875225.1). GTDB lineage: Bacteria > Myxococcota_A > UBA796 > UBA796 > SXON01 > CAIUMM01. The sequence goes on along the minus strand of CAIQVJ010000094.1, from coordinate 20,086 downwards.
CACGATGCGGCTCAGGTCGCGAACTGGGCGTTGCGAGTCCAAGACGACGGTGCCGTAAAACCGTCGCGGCCGACGCGGGGGCTGGGGACCCGGACCCGGACCAGGGCCAGGTCCCGGACCCGGACCCGGACCCGGACCCGGACCCGGACCAGGACCGGGCCCAGGGCCCGGGCCAGGCCCAGGACCCGGACCAACATCCCGCTCCCTGTCCAGCTGCGCCCGTGCGGCGGCAGGCTTGACGATGAGCGTGCCGTTCGCGAGCACAGGGGGCGTGCCGCCGCCCATCCGGAGCCCCCGGTACCGAGCCTTCTCCTCGTCCCAGCCGTCCGCGACTGCGAAGCCCTCGTCGGGCAGGAAGTGGGAGAACACGTCGCGGACAGCATTCTCCAGCGTGGCGCGGTTGACCAGACGGGGCAGGTACAGGTACCGGGGGAACCACTCGGCGAGCTGCGAGAGCCCGACGTGGTCCTTGCCCTGCCAGAGGTCGAACCGATCGATCTCCATACGGAGGCGGCTCGCCCCCATCGCGGGGAGCAACGCCTCCTCGTTCCGTAGCTTCGACGAGACGCGCGCCGCGAGAGGGCCGCTGCCCGCGAGCTTCAGCACGGTCCACTGCACGTCACCCCGGGGGTCGGGTTGCGTGGGGACGAGGAGGTGCGTCCAGGTCGTGTGGATGCGGAGGTTCACCGTGCTGTCGCCGTCATCGCGCTTCTTGGCCGCCTGGGACTTCTGGAATTCGTCGAGGTTGAGCGCCACGGTCTCGTCCATGATCGACTTCCACGCCCGGTATTGCGCTGCGGCCTGCATCAGGTCTTCGAGCGACTTCGCGTCTGCCGCAAGGAAGACCAGAGTGTTCCGGTTCAGCCGGGGCGCGTTGCCACGGCCGTCGAGGATCGCGCGCGCCTCCTTCGCGGCCGGTGTGTCGGGCTGATTGAGGCGGTGGGCGAGCTTGGGCCCGAGCACCACGAGGCGGGCGCTCGGCTCGTCGGGGACCTCCCCGGAGGTCTCCGGACAGATGTGGAGCCCTGCGAAGTCGCCTCGGGCGGCGTCCTTCTTGAGCCGCCGCTCGATCTCCGCGTAGAGCTCTTCGGGGTCTCGAAGCAGAGTGTTGGCGCGGTCGTCGGCGAGCCGATTGAGGTTCGGCTTCGTCGAGATCCAGTAGCGGTTGCCGTCCTGGTGGACGTACCGGGCCTTGTCAGCGACCCGGCGGAGCGCGTCGACGAAGGTGCCCGGCGCCTCGCCGGGCTGAGCCGTGCCCAGTCGCACGGATCGGTCATCGATCCCGGGGTTGCGCCCCCGCGCGCCGGGTGCGGTCCCGACGTACAGGGCGCGGGTGACTCGGCGACAGGCGGAGTACCGTCCGAAGTTCGGGTTCGCGCGGTCGATCTCCATCGGGAGCGATGCGTTGCCGTCGATGTCGGCGCTGATGATCGGCTCCCACAGGTCGTCGAGGTAGCGGGTGACCTCGCTCTTGACCGCAGCGTCGTCCATCGGGATGAACGCGGGGAGGATGAGCAGGCCGGCATCCTGGCTCTCCCAGAGCCGGTGGATCACCTTCGCCAGCAGTCGCAGCACGCCGCGGGTTCTCTGGAACTTGTCGAGCTCGCTCCATTCCTTGTAGAGCCGCTCGAACAGCTCGGGGTGGATCGGGTAGGCCGCGCGCAGGGACTCTCGGTAGTTGCCCTCGGCAGCTGCGGGCGGGAACTCCTCCGCCGCGTCCTTGTACATCTTCGCGAACCCGTTCACGACCGCGTCCCGCTCGGCGAACTTCTGGCGCTCGGTGATCGGCTGGAACAACCGCCGCCGCACGATCTCGAAGCCCTCCTCCGAGTTCGCCGGTCGCCAGGGACGGGCAACGCGCTCGAAGACGTTCTTGAGTGTGCCGAGCGCGACTTCGCCGTTCTCCCCGCCGATCTCCAACTTCGAGGCCGGGATAGACGCGACGAGCAATGTGCCGGGCGCGGCCTTCGCGGCCTCGGTGAGCGCCTGTGCGAAGCTGGCCTGTGCCTCGAAGTCGCCAGCAGGCATGTCCCTCTTGTTGACGACCTGGCGTGCGAACGCCACCCACTCATCGATGAGGATCAAGCAGGGTGACGCCTTGTTGAACAGCTCAGTCAGCAACGCCGAGCCAGGGCTCACGCTGCGTGCATCGGAGTCCGCCACCAGCGCGAAGCCCTCCGCGCCCAGGAGTTGCCACGCCATCTCCCCCCACATTGTGCGGACGCGCGTGCCGTCTGGCTTCGTGGTCGTCTCGCCCGGCGAGAGGTGGGTCCCAACGAGCACGGCTCGCCGGGCCTTCGGCGGGTTGCTCACGCGGGCCTTGTCCAAGACCGCCTCAAGCCCGAACAGCTCCCCGACCGGCGTTCCGCCCACGAGGTGGTAGAGCGCGAGCATCGAGTGCGTTTTGCCGCCGCCGAAGTTGGTCTGAAGCTCGACGACGGGATCGCCGCCCAGTCCGGACAGCCGCTGGAGTCCACCGATCAGGAGGTCGGCCAGGCCCGCCGTGATGTAGGTGCGGCGGAAGAACTCGGCTGGGTCGCGGTACTCCGTCGAGCCGATGCCCGCGTGAACCTGGGCAAGGTCCGCAGCGAACTCCGCCTCCATGTACCGGCCGCTGGCCACGTCGGGGTGCGGTGTCACGACCTCGCGCCAGGGTTTCAAGTTGGGGTTCGGCATCCCCTCCAGGGTCATCTGGTACCGCGTCTGGTTCCGAGCCTGCTCGTCGAACACCGAGCGTTGTAGGTCAGCCTTCAGTCGCCCGACCTCGCTGGCCCGCTCCTGTGCGCTCACCCCTTCGAGCAAGCGCTGGACCGAGTCGATGGCGCGGTAGGCGTCGTCAGAGGTGAAGGGCTTTTCGTGTGCCCAGGCGTTCCGGACCTCCAGGAGCTCGCTGACCAGCGCCCGCTCCATATTCCCCAGCACATTGCGGAACACCGATTGCCAGTTGTCGATGACGGCTTTGAGCAGCGCCTGGTTGTCCCAGCGCACGGTCGCGCCGTCAACGGGGATCGGCTCCTTGCGCTTGCTCTGGATCTCCTCCAACCAATAGGTGCCCAGCTTCGACCGCAGTTCGCGCTCGACAAAGGGCACGAGCCCCTCGCGGAGCTGCTCAAGGGCGCGCTGGATGCGCTCACGATTCGGGATGGCCATCGGCAAACTCTCCAGGTGCTACAGGAACTTCGTCCATTGCGCGAGCGCGGTGTTTCGCGCCTGCTCCAGCCAGATCAGGAAGCGTCGCCGCTGGGCCTGCTCGTCCTCGTCGGCGAGCAGCATCAGGGGCTCGGCGGCGGCGGTCATCGGCGCGTGAGTCCCGGCGGACTCGTCCTTGTCGCGGTGCTCGACGAACACGACCGCGACCCCAGCGCCGGGCGATGGGTTGCCGATGAGGTGGCAGGCGACGACGATGTCGGTCACCCCGCCGTCCCGGAGCTGCAGCCGCACCCAGTCGCGGTACTCGTTGAGATCCACCCAGTACCCGTGAACTTCCCCGATCTTCACGAGCTGGTCGCGGAAGTAGTGCCGCGTGCCCACGTCCGCGCGTCGCACGGGCTGGACGGTGATGCCCTGCACCTGCTTCTTGACCTCTCCCCCCACGGCGTGGAGCACGGCCTGAGCCTCGCCCATGAGAACCGCCATCCGGTCTCGAAGGATCTTGCGCTCGGTGGCCGAGGCCTCGATGCGTCGTACCCGCTTCTGGGCAGCGGCGGCGAGAACGTTGGCGAGCCCAGACTTCGCATCGATTGCGCCCTCAGCCTCGGAGATCGCCCTCCGGAGCAGCGCCTGCTGGACGCTGGCGAAGTAGGCGACGAGCGGGCGCAGGTCTCCCCCGTCCGCGGCTCGGAGCGTGTCGATGTAGCGATCACGTTCCGTGCGCCGGACCAGCATCGGGAACAGCCCGGCCTTGATGAAGTCCACGCTGGCCAGCGCCCTCGCGACCCGGCCGTTGCCGTCCTGAAACGGGTGGATCTGCGTGAAGGCATGGTGAAGCCATGCCGCGCGCACTTCGGGGAGCGCCGGCAGCGCGTTGTAGATCTCCACGAGCCGGTCCATCTCGCTGGCGACGTGCTCGGGCGGGCAATACTCGAAAACGGTGCCATCGCTCAGGCTGAGCGGGTTGTTCGGCCGCTCCTTCCAGGCTCCCCGGAGGAGCGGAACCTTGATCCACCGGCCCTGGCTGTCCACCGCGTCCGTGGTGGGCTGATGGCGGGTGAGCAGCGCGTGCAGCTCCTTGATCCATCCGGGCGTGAGCGGACGGGTGCCGCCGACGATGTCCATCACCACGTCAAGCGACTCCCGGTGATCCCGAAGGATCGCCACCAGCTCCTCGGCGGGGATGCTCGACTCCCCGTGGGGGATGAGGCTCGCCTCGAAGCCCTTCTCGACGAGCTGGAGCGTGAGCCCCTCGCTCACCTCGTAGAGCCGCTCGATGATGCCGGTCTCGATGGCCCACCAGCGGGCCATGCGCTCGTTGAACGCCTTGATCGCGCCCTGGTCGCGCAGGCTCTCCCGCTCGCGGCGCCAGAGTTCCTCAAACGCACGGAGCTCCGGGACGGCGAGCAGGCCCGGGTCGGCGGGCGCCTCAATGGGCTGCCAGGTGTGGGACACGGGGGGCATCAGAACAGGGTCTCCTGCTTGCTCTTCGTGCGGGGCGCGGGCGCGTCGGGGGCCTGGGCCGCGAGGCGCTCCAGCTCCGGCCACGCAACAACCAGCCCGTTATAGGCGCGCGCCTCCTCGGCCCACTTCCGGCGCTCGCAGGCTGAGTAGAGGCGGTAGGCCAGAGCGCGGGCTTGATCGGCTACCGGGCCGAGCTTGTGTAGGAGGTCAGCGGCCGAGCCTTCGCCTTGCTCCTCCAGGCGCTTGATGAGGTGCTGAGTGGCTTCCCAGACGGTCAAGGTCTTGTCGGTCACGGGGTTCCAGGAGATCAGCAATTCGGGACGGCGAAGGAGCCGGACCTTCCCGGCCGACGCGCTTAGGATGCCAGCCTCGGCGACGCCGGACACGGAGACGTTGCGGGCCTTCGCCAGGGTTTCGGCCTCGCCGAAAAGCCCGGTGTCGTAGGCGTGGGTCTCGAACCAGGTCACCGCGAAGCGGGTGTCGGCGTCGAGGTCGCCTTCGGTCTCGGAGAGGAACTCGTCGAGGGCTTCGTTGATGAGCTGCAAGGCCGTGCGGACGGTCATTGGCCTGCCGTCCGCCTCGAGCACCCGAGAATGGCGCGAGTAGATCCCCATACCTGGCCCGATCGCGGCCTGGGCCACGTCAACCGGGGCGATGTTCCCGTGCTGAAGGTGTCGAAGGGCCGCTGGAAGCTCCTCCCGGAGCATCCGGCGAAGTGCCGAACGAGCGATGTTTGGCGCATCGCGGTCTCGGAGCCGACAGGTGAGCACGATGGAGGAGGCAAGCGCATTTGACCCCTGCTCTCGCGTTCTACCCGGGCGTTCCGTGCGAATGGGCATGGTCCCGGTAATGCAAAACCCTGCCTCCAACAGCCCCTCCAGCATCGTCTCCCAGCCGGTCGATGCCGATGTGGACGATTCCTCTTGCTCCTCGGTTTCCGCCTGCCGGAACGCATAGAAGACGCAGATCGGAATGTCGTTCACCTGCCGCCGACCGGCCGCGGAAAAGGCAGCCTTCAGGCGCTGCTCAAAAAAAGCTGCGGCGCGGTCTCGGCTGCCACCGAAGCGAGCTGGGTCGGCAACCATTTCGTCGGCCTTGGGCACGAGCAGGGTTCTGAAATAGCGACCCTGGCTGCGGACGAGACTGCGGCGCAGCCAAATGTAGAGATAGTCCGAGAGGTCTGCGTACGGAACGTTGTCATAGTACGGCGGATCCGTACAGAGAACCTCCTTCTCAGGCACCTCGGTCTGATCGTCCGCCGACTGTTGGGTGACGGTCCCGCTTGTGCCACCGGGGAGGGCGCGGAGGGCCTTCTCGATGTATTGGAGCAGGTTCGTTGCTGACCCTGATGATCCAGCGAAGGGGTTGACCTCGGCAAAGTCCCAGGTCATCGGAAGTGCGTGACGGCGAAAGGTCCCAATCACGCATTCCAACTTCGGCACGGGGCTCCATGTGGCCAGGGTTGACGATGCTTCGGCGACCTTGTCCACCGCAAACGCCAAGTAGGTACTGATTGCCTCGGCGTATTCACGAGGTTGTCCCGCCTCAATAAGCGCCGTATATACGTTGTGAACCTCGTCGCAGAGGGTGCATAGCGCGACCAGCTGGCGGTTGGTGAACAGGTCACGGTGGCGGAGCAGCCCGTAGTTTTGCACCCGGAAACCCAGCGCCTGAACCGGCAAATCTGTGTCGGGGGCATCGGCTGGCGCCTCTACGGCCGCTGCGGTCTCTCCTGCGTCATCGGGGCTCAGGTAGATTCTGCCATTGCGGCCTTCCGCCACCATCGCCATCATCTGTGCCCCGAGCCTACCCGCCACCCCCTGCTGTCGAATGTACTCAACCGGAATGACGCTGTCGGTGACGACGCACCGAAAATCACCACGGCCACTTTTCGTTCCGCCCTCAGGCGGTGTTTCGCCGGGACGAGCGACTCGGACCTCAAAGCGAACGCCGTCCACGCCCGCTATCATGTTGACAAAACACTCTTTTCCAGGTTTCTTGCCGAGCCAAAAGTTGGTCACCAACGGCACGCGGACGCCTTTGGCGGCCGGGTTCGGGCTCACAACGGTCCTTGCCCAGATCCAGGCGATCACAGTGAGCTTTGTGCCAACGAGCGGCACGAGGTCGGGCCGACGCGCTGCCATCAGCGGGGTAACAGTGACCTCGGGGTAGTTGTGGCCGATGCGCTTGAAGGCGGCATCCCGCATCTGAGCACCGTAGTAGCGAACATCTTCCGCCAATCCCTCGGTGCCCCTCCAAACACGAACGAGGCGTCGCCCGTCTGGGTTTACTGGTGGCTGCCCCAAGAAGTGCGTGGGTAGCTCGATCATTGCCCTATTGATGAGGATAGCGACCGGATTCAGATCAGTCGCGATCGCCCGCAGGCCCAGCCGCTGCGCCTCCAACGGAATGGATCCTCCGCCGGCGAACGGGTCATGGACGGGGGGCACTCGTGCGACCAGGTACTTGCTCACGACTTCCGGTGGTGGATGAGCCTCCATCTCGATCCCGCTGTCGGTGTCGATGCCACGGCCCCCCGCGGCGTAGCGATCCCGCCGTGCAAAAGTCCGGGCGATTGCGAGCCGCGCATCGTAAAGCACTTCGGGGTTGTTCGAGTTTTCCCATACCACGAGCTCTCGGATGATGTCGAAGAGGCGTTCACGTTCCTGGTCCTGGGCTTCTTCGGTCGGGAACTCCTCGGGCCACCCAGAGGGGTCGTCCACAAGCTGTCCGAAAAGAACGGCTCGACATGCGGCCAGCGGGCGCCGCGCCCACCAGAGGTGAAGGGTCGACGGGTGCCCGTGCCGGATTGACTTCTCCTTCGCCGACGCCTCATTGATGGAGTCGAGCGGAAGCGCCACCTCAATGAGCTTCGGGCGGTAAGGCATCGTCGCCACTACTTCGCCACGAGCGAGTTCAGCCGCTGGATGGTGAACTCCAACGAGTCATCGACGGAGCGGTAGTTCTTGATGTGAACGGCGGAGAGCTTCATGGCGGATCGCCTGGGATCGAACGGGTTGTGCAAGTTGCGGGGGTCAGCACGGCGACTCCCCGCGTCGGATGAGGCTCGCCACCGGGAACGTCCCGTGCGTCTGCTCAAAGCCCGGCTGGCCGTAGTCGTAGCGGCGGACGTAGACGGGAGCTCGTGGCCCGCCCGCCTCGATCACCACGACGACGAGGCGGAAGTGTTCGGGCTTGTTGAGTGCACACAGCATCTCGGTCCGGGTCATCGTGACCTGGTCCGACCCGACCCCGCGGCCCTTGACCTCGATGAAGAAGAGGTCCCCCGTGGTCGAGTCCTGTGACTCGATGTCGTACCCGATGCCCCGGAGCTTCGATACGTCTTTCGGGACGCGCCCGAGCGCCCGCTCGGCGACCATCGCAGCTTCCATCGCCAACCGCGCGACGGTGTCCCGATCCATGCCGATGGCCTGGGCGGCAGCGTCGTCGGCCGGCGTCCATCCACCGCCCTCGACACCTTCGGCCCCGGCTCGCTGCCTGAGCAGCCCGCCAGGGATGATCAGTGCCCCGCCGCGCACCATCGGGGGCGCCGACATCAGGTGCGTCTGCTTCTCGATCTCTGCGAGCCGGGCCTGGAGCCTCTCGGCGAGTCGCTCCGCCCGCGCCGTCGCGTTGGCAGCGGAGAGGCGGGTCTGCTGCCCGGCGCTCTCCCGGACGCGAAGGTCGTGCGCCCGAGCGTCCCAGTGGTTGATCTCCCGCTGGAGCCGCGACCGGACCTCGCTGGCCGTCTTTTGCAGCGCAGCGCGGCGGCGCGTCGAGACCTCGGCCAGGTGCGCGGGGGCGAGCGTCCGGATCGCGTGGCTGGCGACGCGATGCTCCCAATCCTGCTCAGTCCACGCGGCGTCGAGGCGAGGGCGGAGCCAGGTCCGCTCTTCCTCGGTGACGGGTCGGTAGTCGAGGTACGGTGCAGGCCCGGTCGCCCGGAATACCCCATCGGCTCCAACCTCGACGAACAGCAGCCGCTGTGACACGGTCTGGAAGAGCCCGTCGCGGGTTCGGCGGCCGTCCTGAACGACATGGTCGATGTAGAACAGGAGCCGGGGCTCGGTGCCGGTGTCGTTCTCGTCCACGAGCATTGCGCCCTGCTTGAGCAGGTCTGCATGGCGCTCGTAGATCAGATCGAGGGTCGAGTCGAGGAGCGGGTGGCCGGGGCACACGAGCTCGGCGCGGGTCGGGTTGCTCCCGAACGCCTTGTCGAAGCAGATCCGTTCGTAGCGCGGCGCGACCGCAGCACCACGACCGATCTGGCGGTCGCGCAAGCGCACAGGGGCGGGCACGCGGGTGACCTCGAAGCGCCCGTTCTCCCGCTTCCGCACCGCGCCGCCGAGTCGCGGGAATGCGTCGAGGAAGAACGCCTGGATGTAGTGCGGCTGAAGGCGCTGGGCCTCGGCGCGCTGCATCGACTCGCGGATGCCGTCGATCTGGCCCTCGGTCAGCGTGTCGTTGACGAGCGAACGCTTCGCGAGCAGGGCCTTGATGTGGTCATGGTCGGCGGCCCCATCGACCTCCCGGTCCAGTCGGGCGCGCACCTCTGGATCTTCGCCGTGCAGGATGGCGTCGATCAGCAAATCCCTGAGCGGGCGCTCCGTGAAGAGCTTGCCCAGCACGTCGAAGACCTTTCCGCCAAGCGCGTTCTTCTCGACCTCCAGCTTGCGGAGAAGGCGCAAGTAGACGTCGCCCTCCCGGGTGTTCGCCGCGAGGAGGTTCCAGAGTCGGCAGACCTCCCGTTGGCCGATCCGGTGAATGCGCCCGAAACGCTGCTCCAGGCGGTTCGGGTTCCAGGGCAGGTCGTAGTTCACCATGAGGTGAGCGCGCTGGAGGTTCACGCCTTCGCCCGCGGCGTCGTTCGCCACGAGCACGACGACATCGGGGTCGTTCATGAAGGCGTGGACGATGTTGCGCCGGTCCTCCCGCGCGACCCCGCCGTGGATCGCGACCACCGCCTCCCTGCGGCCGATCCGGTTCGACACGCGGTCCACGAGGTAGTTCAGCGTGTCGCGGGACTCCGTGAAGATGAGGAGCTTCCGGCGCGTGCCGTCCGCGTGGAACATCGCCGGGTCTTCGAGGATGGTTTGGAGCTGCACCCACTTGCTGTCCTCGCCGGAGCGCCGCAGGCGTGTCGCGAGCTCCTCCAGGCGCTTCAGGGTGACGATCTCGATCTCCAGCTGCTCGATGGTCTGGGCTGCGGTGGCGTTGTCCACCACCAGCTCCTCGACTTCATCGACCTCGTCTTGCGGCAGGTCGTCGATCTCCTCCAGGTCGTCATTCGTCAGGCCGCGCACATCCTTTTCCCGGCTCAACGTGCCCGCGAGCTGGCGCCCGTGTTGGAGGAGCCGCTCCTCGCGAAGGCGCGATTCGAGCTTCTCCCTGCGTCGCACCAGGGATCGGAGGATGGCCTCGGGCGAGGAGGCGAGCCGACGCTGCAACGACATCAGAGCGAAGCCGACGTTGACGCGGCGCTGCTGGTCCGGCTCCGCGAACCGCTCCACGCGGTTCATCTCCTCGCGGACGTAGTCCGTCATCGCCGCGTACAGCTCGTTCTCCAGCGGCGAAAGCTGGTACTCGATGGTCTGGGCGATGCGCTCGGGGAACAGCGGCTTCTTGTCGAAGGTGACGAGATCCTCCTTCACGAGCCGGCGCATCATGTCGGAGGGATCGTTGACGTGAACGCCCGTGCGGAACCGGCCCTCGAAACGGTCCCCGTCGAGCAGCGCCATGAAGAGCTGGAAGTCCTCCTCGTTCCCGTTGTGCGGTGTGGCCGTCATCAACAGGAGGTGGCGGGCAACGCTCGAGAGCGACTCCCCGAGCTTGTACCGGCGCGTGTATTGCACCTCGTTCCCAAAGTAGTGGGCGGCCATTTTGTGGGCCTCGTCCACGATGACGAGGTCGTACTCGCCCCCGGCCTGGAGGCGCTCCTGCAGCTCCTCGTTGCGCGAGAGCTGGTCGAGGCGCACGATCAGCAGGTTCCGCTCGGCGAACGGGTTGCCGGTGCGTGAGGCCTCGATCATGTCGCGGGAGAGGATGTCGAAGGGGAGCCCGAACTTCTCGTCCAGCTCGTCCTGCCACTGCTCGGTCAGGCTGCCGGGGCAGACGATGAGGCACCGCTCGACGTCGCCGCGCAGCATCAGCTCCTTGATGAGCAGGCCCGCCATGATCGTCTTGCCGGCGCCAGGGTCGTCGGCGAGCAGGAAGCGGAGCGGCTGACGGTCCAGCATCTCGCCGTAGACGGCGCTGATCTGGTGCGGGAGGGGATCCACTTTCGACGATGACAGCGCGAGGTAGGGGTCGAACAGCCAGGCGAGGCGGATGCGCCATGCCTCGGACACGAGGCGGAGCAGGTGGCCGTCGCCGTCGAACGTCCAGGAGCGCCCCGACGCCATGAGCTCCATGCGGGGTTCGTCGTCCCGATAGACCGTGCGCTCGCCCAGTCGTCCGTCTGGCCCCTTGTAGATGACGTTCAGGGCCTGGTCACCGTACCATTCGACGGTCTTGACCACGGCGGGCCCGTCCGGCGAGAGGCCGACGATGCGCGCGTTCTCGCGGACGTCTTCAAGCCGCATGGGGGCCCCACAATTTCGTCATCTGCGATTGCACCAGAAAGAGCCTTTCTAATGCGCGGCAGCGTAGCGCGCGACGACAGCCTCTGCAGGCTCCAGCGACGCCCCCGCCTGATCCTCGGGAAGGTCGTGGCGAGATAGCCTCCGCCACGGTTTACGTTGATGTTGCATGATCGCTTTCGACCACTCCCGCGCTGCCGATGCTCGCTCGATTACGGCGAAGTAAGAAGAGCGCACGCATCCCGCCCGAAGGGCGGGGCCTTTCAGCAGTCTGGGGCCGGTAGGACGTGAGAACCATCGTCGGCACCCGCGTCCAGGACGAGATCATCGGCCTGATTGACCGCGCGCAGCGCCTCGTCGTCCTCGTCACCCCGTTCCTGCGCGTCTCGCGTGAGCTGCGGTTGGCGATCGCCCGAGCGGTGGCTCGGGGCGTTCAGGTGCGGCTCATTGCTCGAGGGCCCCGCGATCGCCCCCGAGACGAAGAGCTTGCTCTGTTCGAGGAGCTCGAGGCAGATGTCCTGCTCGTCCCGCGTCTCCACCTGAAGGCGTACCTGTCGGAGTCCGAGGCCATCAGCACCAGCGCGAACCTGACGCGGGAGTCGGTGGGGGCGTCCCTGGAGTCAGGGTTCTTGTTCAGCCGGGCCGAGGACCCGGAAGGCTGGAACGGCGTCTTTGAGATCTGGCATCGGACCGAGGACGACCATGCTCGGAACAACGAGGAGGAGCCCACGGCAATCGGCAACCTGCTGGCTGACCCCCGCGAACTCGCCGATGCTGGAGATCTGGCGGCCCAGGAGCAGCATCGGTACTGCATCGTCTGCGGTGGTACCGCCTCTGTCGAGGGTGACGTCGTGGTTTGCCTCCGATGCTGGGCGACGGCGATCGCGGAGGAGCGGTCGGACCGGCCGATCCCAGGGGCGCATTGCACCGCGTGCAACGGTCCCTGGCGGGGGACCGACGAGCGCCCTCTGTGCAGTCCCTGCTACCGACGTGACCAGGACCGACATGACCGCAGACCGGCTCGGTGGCTGGTCCAGGCCACGAGTGGTTCGGTTGAACTGTGGTGGTTGCGCCCGAAGCTCGACGCCGAGGCGGTGCTTGACCCTGCTCGCGAGCGCGTGGCCGCTGTGCGTCGTCGGGATGCGCTACTCGGGGAGGGCCGCTGGATGACCGCCACGTTGACGAGCCTTGCGCCCCAACCTGTCGAGGTGTGGAAGGAGGCCGAACGCGGTCTCGGCCCGGAGACCGTGGATGGCGTCGTTGTTGAGCGCGTCCCGGCGCGGCAGATGCCGCCGGGGCCCGAGCACCCAACCCTCGGTGGGGTGGACGTCACTCATCTCCGATATACTCGCCATCAAGCACGCCAACACCCCTCCCATTGGATCGCCGGGGACCGGTTGGCCACATGGGACACGGCTCTTCCGGCCAGCAAGCTGCCCGCCACCGGAGTACCCGCGCTTTGGCTCTGGCGAGTGCTGCTCGCCTCACGCTCTACTCCGCTGTTTGGCCCCATTCTGGATGCTGGGCGGGCCCATCTCCTCGTTGAGCTTGATCTGGCCGGGCCTGCCGAGGAGCGGCCGAAGTGGCTCGGAGTCGCGGGGGGACTCCTTCGAGCGATGGTCTCCTCGCTTCACTCCTTTCCCGCTGCTGAGCTATCCGAGTTGCTCGGGGCGGACGCTCCAAACACCAAGGCGATCGTCAACACCCTCAGCGTCGAAGCTCCGTTCGGGCCGGGGACCCTGATCCGTTCCCGGTCGGGCAAGCTCGACCAGTTCAGCTCGCGTCTCGATCGGGTCGTCGCCGTCAACGCTTGCACGATCGTTGCCGCCAGTTGGAGCATCCGGGCAAGCATTCACTTGGCCAAGAAAGCCCAGATCCACTGATCCGTGAGGCAGACCGGACCTACAATCGGGCCCTGCGAAAAGCCTCAACCACCTCCGGCAGCTCGCCGAAGCCACCGTGGGAGTTCGGCACCAGGAACATGTTTGACGGCGCGAGCAGGCGACGACAGTGCTCCTTCAAGGTGGTAATGCCCACCTCGGTCACGGCGCCCTTCGTGCGAAGGCCGACGTCGTCGATGTGGCACACCTTCCACTGCCCGTCGTTGATGGCCTTCGCGGCCTCGCTGCGGGCCAGCACGCCGCGGTACCTGGGCAGCTTGGCCACCTCCGCCTTGCTCATGGCGAACACCACCGGCCATTCGCCGGACTGAAGCGCGGCGAGCAGCTCCTCCACCGCCGGGGTCTGACGACGGATCGCGCAGGCCAGCGTCCAGTGTGCCGGCGAGTTGTCCACGCAGACGACCTGGCGACCCGTGGGGTGGCGACGCTCAAGCCCCCTGTCGCCGCTCTTCCTGATCAGGAGCGGGAGCTTCGGATCCTCGATCCAGAGCCCCACCAGGGCGTCCCAGTGGCGGACGTGTTCGGAGCTGGGACGCGGCCTCTCGGTGGACGCGACCCAGCCATCCGCCGCGCCCGAGAGCATGCCGGACAACGACTTCTCAAAGCCCGACGCTCGCGGGATCACGGTGCTGCCTGGAGTCGCATGTGGCGCCCATATCGCGGCTCCCGGCGAACTGGACAACGCCAGGTGGTGGCTGTACGCTCCCGAAGTTCCTACCTTCATCGTGAGGACTCGCCGTGCCAAACTACGTCGTACTTCCTGACGGGACCCTCGAGTGGAGTCCTTCGGTGCCTGCCGCAGCCCCGCGGGCTCGTGAGGAAAAGCCGAGGCCGAGTTCGCCCAAGCAGCCGAGGGCGCAGAGCCAGCCAAACCCGAGCCCCGCCCTGCGGCCCTGCCCGCGTTGCGGGCTCAACGTACGCGGGGACAGGCTGCGCTTTCACGCCTGTGGCGCGCGGGCGGCCATCGCTGCTGACAAGCCCCGCAAGCGCCCGCTCGTTCCGTGCCCCGACTGCGGCGCTGCAGTCTTACCCCCGCGCTTGGAAGGGCACCGACGGGAGCGGTGCCCCATGCGGCCAACCGCTGCGGCCGATGGGGGAACGGCACCGGCTCCGGCCGACTCGGCGAACCAGCAGATCGGCGTCTCGAGCGACCTGGGCGCGGGCGCAGCCTTGAGCAAACGAAAGTCGAAGCCTGCGCAACGTCCAAGAACCGAACGGCCTCCCCGCAGGAGCGCCTTGGCAGCCTGCCCACGATGCTTGGTCCCGGTGCACTGGGACCGCCTGAGCGCGCACCTCTATGAGGCCCATCGCCTTGAGGTTTTCGGGAGTGGCCTTCGACGAGCCCAAAAGCCGCCGACCCCCTCGCGCCAGAGCCCCACAAGGGGGCCGCGGGCAGCGGGCGCTCGGACAGCCGCTCCGGCGAAATCGGACGCGGGCGGGGACGAGCAGCGGGACGGTCCAGCCGCGCGCTGGGGTGACTCCACCCGCACGGACCGTGAAGACGCGGCCGCCGGGATCGGCTTCCTTGCCCGGGAGGGAGGGCGTTTCGGCTCCTTTCCCTCGTTCGACGCGATGGACGACGAGTCGGGCGCATAGCCCAGATCACGGGCGAGCCCGGGTGGGCTACACGCTCGCCCCGACCGCCCTCCCCACCACCTCCCCCATCACCGGCGGCACGGCGTTCCCGATCTGCCGGTACACGCTCGCCTGGTTCCCTCGCCACGGGTAGTCCGGCGGGAACGCCTGCAGCGCCGCACACTGCGCCACCGTCAGCCTCCTGACCCCGGTCGCCAGCCAGAGCGCATCCGACGCCCGGTCCGGTCCGCCGCGCATCGCCTCACCCCGCGTGCCTTTCACCTCAGTCGTGGTCACGGTCGGCGCCGGTCTCCCCAGCAACTCCGGCTGCGACTCCGCGCGTGTTCCCGGCCGCGCAGACCCGCCCACCAGCCCCAGCGCCCCACCCATCGTGTTCCACGCCCGCCGTCCGCTCGCCGCCCCGCAGTGCGTCGCCCCCGGCCACCCAGACGCCCTCGGCCCCGCCACGATGAACACCCGTCGCCGATGCTGCGGCACCCCGTAGTCCGCAGCGTCGAGGATCTTCCAGGACACCTCCTCAAACCGCTCCCGCAGCTCCGCCAGGATCACCCGGTCGAAGTAGCACCCCGGGCACCGACCGAGATCCACAGGCACCCCACCGACGTGCTCCCGCCTTGAGTGCAGCGTCAACCCAACCACGTTCTCGCCCGCGAACCAGCTCGGCCCCATCCTGTCGATCGCATCGACGGTCCACGGCCACCCGTTCCGCGCGTCCGTCGGCCCGAGCCGCTTGCCCGCGAGCGACCACGCCTGGCACGGAAAGCTCGACCAGAGCAGGTCGATGTCTTCAACATCCAGCGACGGATCCCGCACATCGCCGAGCACGCTGGGATGCCCGGCTGCGATCGCCGTGGCATGCGCATCCCGGTCCCACTCGACGCACCGCACGACATCCAGCCTGGCCTCGATCAGTCCCGTCGTCGCCCCGCCCGCCCCCGCGAACAGCTCCATCACGCGCACGGCGCGCCGCCGAGCCGTCAGCGCGCAACGAGCGGGAGATCATCATCCCGCTCGTCGCAGTCGTCCACCTCGGGCGGCACGGGCGCCGCCGCTCGGTACTCCCCCTGAATGTAGTTCGCGACGTCAGCCGCCCCGACACTCCAGGCATGGGCCGCGAACGGCCCACCGGGCGTCACGACCGGGTCGAGCACCCCGATGAGGAGCACGTTTCCGGGCACGAGGGCATCACGCGAGAGCTCACGACAGCGCACCGCAAAGGTGGAGCCGTCGCTCACCCGAAGATGAACGAGAAACATGGCGGCCTCCGAGGGCGGACGGAGGACTACGCGTGGAACTTCGCCGTGAAGCTGTCACCCGAGTCGCCGAAGCTGGCCGCGCTGAAGACCTGCAGCGTCGTCCCGTTCAGGCGCCACTCGCCCTCGTTGGCGGGCGCGCCGGTCACGCGCTTGAAGCCGGTCTCGACGCCGTTCCGCATGAACACCTGGTCCTGGATGACCTTGGCGTGGGCGTCCGGGGTCGCGCCGACAGTGCGGCTGTTGACGCTGTCCGCGTAGGTCCAGCCGCTGTCGCCGTAGTCCTCGCGGACGCGGGCCGACTTGAGCTTGGCCGAGGTCACCCCGTTGTCGGCGAGCTGCGCCCAGTCGACGCCGCCGTTGGCGATGCTGGCCTGGCCCTGCCCGTTGAAGACCAGCGTCGCCCCGTCGACCTTCACGCCGATGCCGTTCGCGCCGAGGGTCACGCCCTTCGCGCCGTCTGCCTTCGCCGAGAGCTTCTGCGCGCTGACCTGGAGGCCGGGGCTGGTGTCGAGGGCGATGTCGAGGCCGCTCGAGGACAGCGCGAACGGCGACGAACTGTTGAGCTTGATCCCGACGCCGGA
This sequence comes from uncultured Pseudomonadota bacterium, assembly GCA_903875225.1. Classification (GTDB taxonomy): domain Bacteria; phylum Myxococcota_A; class UBA796; order UBA796; family SXON01; genus CAIUMM01. Next base: position 3,560 of record CAIQVJ010000094.1, on the reverse strand, counting down.
GCCGCCGAGGGGCGCCTGCAGGCCTCCGTTGTTGTCGAACCTCACCCCGAGGTTGTTCCCGCTGATCTGCATCGAGTCGGCGATGACGTTGACCTGCAACCCGCCGCCGGAGAGTCCGATCGCGCCGTTGGTGTCCCTGCCGACGACGAGGTCGTCCGCGTGCACGATCAGCGAGGCGTCGCCGGCGACGACGTTCAGCGTGTTGCCCGCCTTCGTCAAGCCGTTGCCCGCCTGGAAGACGCCCGCCGACGAGAACTGGGTGAACGCGAGCGGCGTCGTGCCGACCGTGATCACGCCGTCCGTGGACAGGGTCCAGCCCGTGTCGCCGTACTTCGTGCCCTGCTCGACGAACGTGAAGGCGCTCGCCGTCACGTTGCCGTCCGTCCCGTCGAAGTCCGTCGACCGCGACCAGGCGTCACTCGCCGAGACGTAGATGCCGTTCTCCGAGCCCGTGGTCTGGCCCATGACGAGCACGCGCTTGCCTGCGGGGACGGCCACCCCGTCGAGGGTCTGCGCCGCGCCGGAGAGCGTGATGTTCGCGTCGCTGGCGACGAAGACCGAGCCGCGCACATCGAGCCCGCTGACCAGCGAGTCGACGTAGACCTTCGTCGCCGCGTCGTTCGCGCTGGATGGGGCGGCGAGGCCGACGACCCTCTGGCCGTTCGCTTCGAGGTTCGCCGACAACGTGCCGCGCAGGCTCGTGAAGTTGAAGTCGTTGCCCTGGTTGACTGAGAGCGCCTCGCCCCCGCCGCCGTGGATCGACGTGCCGTCTACTGCGGAGCTGGCGAGGCGGAACTTGCTGTCCTCGTCGACGTCGATGCCGGCGCCGACGAGGTTGGCGGAGTCCACCGCGAGCGCGAACGCCCCGGTGCGGAGCAACCCGAAGGCGGCCAGCGCTGACGCAATCCGCAGTCCACCGCTGCTGTCGGGCTCGAGGTTGTTGGTGAGACGGAGCTGGGAAGCGGAGATGGTCATGAAGGACGCCTTGGGTTGCCCGCGTTGGATACGGCGGGGGGCATCTGCTTCGGGATTGCTTCGGGGAAGGGGCGGGGGGACGGTTTACCGGGCGCGCCCACCGCCCGGTCTGGGCGCCCCCGGGTCACATAGCTGCTCTTGTCGCATGTAGCCCCCGACGCGGGCAAAGCTGACGCGGAGGTCAGGGGTCATATCAGGTGGTCGAGGCGCTCCTCGCCGAGGAGCCAGAGCCGATGCCCCTCGAGTTGCTCCGCCGGACGAGGCTCAACGGCTACACTGGCAGCAAGATCCCGGCTTGCGCGCTGGTTGCCGAAGCCCGCCCAAGCGGGTCACTGTCGAATGCCACTTCGAGCGCAGGGCCGGCTCGCTTCCGTAAACTCGGAGCGATGAAGTGTCTCACCCACGTTGACACACAGGGCCGACGCCAGGCGGGACGGAAAGCTCCCGGACGGCCCTCACCACCTGTACGCAGCCCCGCGTGCTGATCATCGCAGGGCTCCCCGGTACGCTCTCGCGTCACGAAGATGAGCTAGAACGCGAGATTGGAGCCGGAGAGGCGACTGGTCGCGCGTGATCGTCGTCGCTGAGGCACGCCCGCTCATCCACCGCGGAGGTGCCTCGAGACACGGCTCGGACACCCGTCGAGGATCTCGCAGGAACCCACAGGCCGTGCTCGTCCGAAGCCTGCCGCCGGCACCCAGACGAGCGCTGTGCGCGCCGGAGTGTCCGCCCGACCCCACTACACTTCCTTCGCCCAGTTCGATCGGATGTCGGAGGCGCTCGCGCAGTCGTGGTGCGGGCTCTTCTGGGAACCGAAGGTGTCACCTGGGTTGGAGGTGTAGAACCAAACGTGCCCGGTCCCCCAGAAATGGACGATCGGACCGTGGCCGTCTCGGCGGGCGGCGAAAATGACCGGCCTCCCACCCCAATCCCGGCGGACCTCAGGATTCCGAAGAACACCCCGCTGGATGGCTTCCCTCAGGTCGCGTGCCAACGTTGGCCATCGCAGCCAAGGCTCAAGCTGCGAGAGCACCGCCTCGGCGAGAACGCGCCGCGACAGGTCCACGTCGGCCGGCGCCGCTGTAGCCAAAGGACCCGCGGGCTCAGGCGTCACCGAGCGAGCAGGGGCGGCACCCCCTGGCGTGAGCGGCGTTGCGACCCCACTCGGTACACCGGAGGGGCGAAGGTCGGCGGTGGATGGCCCTTGTGAATCACCACCGGGAGCGGAGTCAGACAGCCAACGAACCATGGCGCCGAGGTCCACGTCGGCCGGCATTGCCGGAGCCACGGGACCCGCGGGCGCAGGCGTCACCGAGGGAGCAGGGGAGGACCCCCCAGGCACCGGCGGCGTTTCGGCCCCGCTCGGTGCACCGGAGGGGCGAACGAGAGGGGCGGATGGCCCTTGTGCATCACTACCCGGAGCGAACTCCGACAGCCAAACAACCAGAGCGCCGAGTTCTTGCTCGGAAAACCGGCGTTCCTCTGGCTTGAGTTCTCGGACCTGCTCCACGAACTCAGGAGCACCGCCGCCCGCGGCCGGGTCTTCAACCGAGCCGGTCATGACCAGGAACAACAGGCGGGCCTTCCTGCCATCCGCCTTCGGGCGGAGCACCCTTCCGAGCCGTTGAATCATCTGAAGCTTGGAACGCGAGCCGCAGACGATAATGCCCAGGTCTGCCTCAGGCACGTTGACGCCTTCGTCAAGCACCTTCGGGGCGATAAGAACCTGGAATTGGCCTCGCCGGAAACAGGACAGGATTTGGGTTCGATTCTTGGTGTCCGCATCAATCGTCGCAGCGGTGACTCCGTTTTGCTCAAGCATTCGGAAGACCTTCACCGACGTGGCCGCCTGCTGTGTGAAGATGATCGTTCGGTTCGAGGCTTTGATCGCTGGAATAAGTTCATCCATCGCAGCGATCTTGGGTGCAGCGTCTGCTAATAACTCCCGCCGTTTGTTGAAGTTCGCCATGTACGTCCGCGCCGTGATCGCAGCGCTTCCCCCCCTCGCCATCGCGGTTACTCCAGCGATGAACGCCCCCGGTGGCTCCGAAGGGCACCCCAACGCCACCAGCCGCCGCCGCCCTCGCTTCAACTTCTCCTCGATCTCGATGTAGGTCTCGCGGTCGGTCCCGTCGAACGCCACGCCGAGGTATCCCAGCTTCAGCGGGGCAACCCAGGGGCGTGCCGGGTCTTGCTCGGTCAAAACGTCGGCGAAGCTCAATTTGTAGACCCGCTGCCCCAGAATCGGGAACAGAATGTCCTCGTGTCCGCCGTCCGCGCGCTCCACTGTGGCTGACAGCCCGAGGCGAGGACCAAACGGGGCGGCGGCGAGTGTGACCGGCCACTCGCCCGGCTCCCGCCGCCCCTGCTGCAGTGCCTCAGCGTTCAGTCCGCCGTAGTTATGGCACTCATCCGCCACCAGGAGCGCGCCCGGAGGGATCTGCACTGTGACGCTCACCCGAAGTAGTCCCCCAGCGCTCACCAGAAGTAGTCCCCCACCGGATCGCGATCCCGGTGACCGGCGGGGGCTGGGGCCCCGCCCGACGAGGTCCGCTCGGTCACCGTGCCCTGTCTTCGGGTGCCAT
>CAIQVJ010000093.1 GCA_903875225.1 uncultured Pseudomonadota bacterium | reverse complement strand
GTGACCCATCAGCGACACCGTGCGGTCCCCAATCGGTTGCTGGGTGACGTTGACGGCGGAGACTCTCCGCCATGCAACGACGCAAGATCCAAGACAGTGCAGACGCTCGCACCTGCCTGGCCGCCGCCACCGTGTCGGGGCTGCTGCCACGCGACTGGGCCCGAGATCACGGGATCGACGGTCGCTCTCTCTACTGGTGGCGGTTGCGCCTGGCAGCGGAGTCGCCCGTCCCGCCGCGCATGGTCGAACTGGTGCCCACGACGGCGGATGCCTCGCCTTCTGGCGATCGGTACCTCGTTCACTTGGGCGAGTTCACCGTCGAGGTGGACGCGCGCTTCGACGAGCAGGTCCTTGCTCGGGTTCTGCGGGCGGTCCTCGCATGCTGACGCTGCCCCCGTCCGTGCGCGTGTTCGTGGCAGCCGAGCCGGTGGACATGCGCGGCTCGTTCGACGCGCTCGCAGGCGCGGTGCGGCGACTCGGCCTTGACCCGCTCGATGGCCACCTGCACGTCTTCCTCAGCAAGAACCGGCGATTGGCCAAGGTGATCTACTTTGACCGCTCGGGCTGGTGCATTTTCGCAAAAAGATTGGAACGTGGAACTTTTCAGCTTCCGTCCCCAGAGGTTCTGGCGGGGCAGACGCGCGTCCAGATCGACGCGGCGACGCTCGCTGCGTTCCTCCAGGGCCTCGACTTGCTCGCGCCACGGCGCAGGTGGTACCAGCGAAAAATGGGCGCCGAAAAACTAGCTTAGAAATTGAACTATTGGGCACACCTGTAGACAGCCAGTTTTCGGCGTGCTTTCTGGCCTTTGTGACCGTCGTCGAAGCCGCCCTGTTGCTTTCCGAGAACGCGCTGCTGCGCGCCGACAACGCGCGCCTTTTGAAGGCGGTCGAGGAGCTGACCGCCCAGATCACGGTCCTCGCCAACGGGATGGCGACATCGAACACGCGGATCGCCGAGCTGCTCGCGATCGTCTCGCGCGCCTCCAACAAGCGAAAGCCGCCGGTCGAGAAGCCGCCTCCGGCGGAGGTTCCGTCGCCGTCGCAGGAGGGCCTGGACTCCCGTCCACCGGCGCCCGCGTTGCCCGAGAAGATCAAGCCCGAGCCGAAGACCGGGTACCGGAAGGGTCGCAGCCCGGTGCCGGAGCACCTGCCGACCGACGAGCACGAGTCCCGGCCCTGCGTCTGTGGCGACTGCGGACACGACGGCGTCGACCTCGTCGACTCGTTCACCGAGGAGAAGCTGCACATCATCAAGCAGCACGTACGGCGTCGCGTCGTGCTGCGGCACACCGTCCGGTGCCGGAAATGTCGGGTTCGGACGACGGGCGAGTCGCTCCCGGCACCGTACGAGCGATCGAAGGTCACCTGCGAGTTCCTGGCCTGGCTGGTGGTGATGAAGTTCTACTTGCTGGTACCGCTCGACAAGATCCGCAACGATCTGGAGCTTCGCGGCGTCAAGCTCTCGATGGGCACCCTCGTCGGATTCATCGAGAGGGCGTCGGACCTGCTCGCCTTGATCGACGGTCAGCAATGGCAGGACCTCAGGGCCGGCGGCCGCATTGCCTCCGACGGTACCGGCCTGAGCGTGCTGGTGCCCGGCCTGGCGACTGCGTACAAGGGCTACCTCGAGGTCTACCGCTGGGGAGAAACGGTTTGCTTCCAGTACGAGGCACAGAAGGATGCCGCGACGCTCCAAGCCAAGCTTCGCGGGTACGAGGGCATCCTCCTCACCGACGCCGAGCACCGGTTCAACGAGGTCTTCGCCAGCGGCGACGTGCTGGAGGCCGGCTGCAACGCGCACGGCCGCCGAAGGTGGGAGGCGGCCGAGAGCGTGCAGCCCGTCCTCGCCGCAGAGGCGGGGCGCTTTGTATCGGCGATGTTCATCGCGGAGGAAGAAGCGCAGAAAGCGGGGCTCGTCGGCGACGAGCTGCGAGCCTGGCGTCAGCAGAAAATCGCTCCGTTGTATGCCACCCTCGAGAAGTGGATGGCCGCGGTCGAGCCGACCCTGGTCCCGAGCGACGCCCTTGCCCAGACCATCCGCTACTACCGGAACCACTGGCCGGCGCTGACCCTGTGGCTTGACCATCCGGACTTGCCCCCGGACAACTCCGGTTCGGAGCGCGAATTCCAGACGGTCGCCAAGGCGCGCCTGAGCTGGCTCTTTGCTGGCAGCACCGAGGGTGCACACCGCGCCGCGATCCTGCTCGGAATCGTCGCGACGGCGAAAAACCACCGGATCGACATCCAGGAGTACCTGACCTGGGTTTTCGAGCGCGTCGGAACGCACGCTCACAAGTTCAACATGACCGCCTCGGGCTTGACCCCCGCCGCCTTCAAGCGCGCACACCCCCAGCATTACCACCCGAAGTGAGGATGTTCGCGGCGGGTTCGGCTGGACGGGGAGCATGGGGGACAGGGTAAGCGGCGGCGGTGGGGAGGTCTGCCCGGTGTCGCTGATGGGTCACCGCGCGCCGCACACCAGGTGGTCCACGTCGACCAGCTCGCGGCGTAGGCGCGCCGGGTCGCCTTCGAGACGCCCGCGTCGAGGTAGGTCTTGACTCGCGCGAGCTCGTCGAGCGCGAGGACGGCCGGGGCCGGAATGACGGGGACGATGGCGCTTTGGACGGGGTTCACGCGCCCGTTCTAACCTCCGAGAATAGAACCTTACCGGAGGTCAGCCATAAGGCGACGCGACGCCATCACAGCGGCACATCCAAGGCGCCCGTGCTGTCTGCGTCATTCTGATCTCCGTCGTACCAACAATCGATCGTACCGATATCGCGGACGCCGCACGCCAACGCATAAATATCGACGGCCACTGCCACGTAAGGCCCTGGGTGCAGACCCGGATTGTGTCCCCAACATCCGACCGATCCATCCAACAACAACGCGCAGTCTGCCGATTGTCCACATGCGATAGCTGCGACCGACTCGGTATAACGAGGGGTGCCTGAGAACGAACCCCAGCCCCAGGTGACCAGATTGTTAGTCTCTGCCTCGATCCCACACACTTGCCCCTCTGTGAGAGACAGGGCTGAGAAGGTCTCACCGTGCTCTTCGTCCTGCCCCCAAAGATTACCTCCCCAACACATGACATGACCGGACAGGTCGAGCCCGCACGACTCGTGTCCGTCGGTTTGGATGGCAGCGAGCGGCATGGATGGAGGATCGTATTCACCGTATACGTCATTCCCCCAACACAGCGATGTTCCATCGCTACGCAATCCACAAAGACCATCGTCGGCCACATCGATCGCAGCGAGGGATTCACCTGCGTCAAATGCGTCAGCAAAAGGGGAAATGCTGCCCCAGCAGTATAGTCCTCCCCCCTGGTCAAGCGCGCAAGCGACACCTGCGGCGCTGGAAAGAGCGGTGAACACGCCGTTCGGCGGGCTATCCACCCCATAATTGCTGTTCCCCCAACACAATACTTCACCGGCGTCATCCAGAGCGCAGCCGCCATAATAGGCGAGTTTTACATCTATGAACCGATGTGTCTGAAGTATCGCCGTGTCCGAGTTGCTGTCAGTCGAATCCTCCGCCCTCTGTCCGTTCGATACCGCCGTGCACGCAATGGCTATCAGGATCATGCCGGCAGATGCTCCCCAATGTCTGGGCCATCTCCCGAGCCGGCGTCGAACACCATCACCGAGGGCGAGGCCGCGATCGTCGCCGAGGCGGTTGAGGTATGCACCACCGACACGGTTCCGTCGGGACCGTGCTTGATCTTGAACCCGACCTTGGTGTTCGGCGGTCCTGCGATGACCTTGACCATGTAGGAGAACGACTTCGCCGACCTGCCGCCGGACCGATGCGGCAACGGGTACTCAGCATCTGCCCCGGCGGGCCCGGATTCGAATCGAGTCGGGCCGGCGATCTTCTTGAAATCCATGGTCATGCTCCTTGATGCGTTGAAAACCGATCATCGATCTTGCACCGCAAGCATACCGATGCCCGTTGTAGCTGTCAAAAATCCATTTTTGGAGAGGTTCTACATCTCATTGATGCTGCCTACCTGAAGTCGCGCAATTTGCATCTTGACTCGTCAAGGGTAATGAGCACCGTGTGCAGCTGGGCCGCGCTGGGAACCCGACCCTTGAAGACGTGAAGTGCCCGCAGGCCCTGAACCTCGGAGGCCCCGACAAGCTCCTCCAGGACACCGGTGGAGGAGAGGAGAAGGAACATGAAGGGCCTGTCGGTGAGCACACTCGGGCAGCGTACACCCTCCCGGGCCGTCTCCGCAAGCTCTTCGTCCCGCCGAAAGCCGCGTTGAAGGAGCGCGATCGGTGCGGTTTTGCCTCCCGAGACGCAGCTCCGCCCTTCCGGCCCTGCGTGCGCCTCGTGCGCCACGCCCCCCGGACCTCGACGTCTACGCCGCCGCAGGCGGCCCGGTCGCCTTCAGCAACCCGCTCACCACCTGCGTCGTCGCAGGTTCCC
>CAIQVJ010000092.1 GCA_903875225.1 uncultured Pseudomonadota bacterium | reverse complement strand
CTTCTCGGAATTCTCGCCGTACTCGATCCTCGTCTCCGGCGGAAAGGCCAGCACCGCCAACCTTTTCTACAACAATGCCCGTCGCCAGGTGGGGCTCGTCGGGCATTGGGACGTGGTGGCGTTCGATGAGGTCGGCGGCATGAAGGTGACCGACTCCGACGCCATCCAGATCATGAAGGACTACATGGCGAACGGGCGGTTCAGCCGGGGGATCACCCAGGTCCACGCCGACGCCTCGCTCGTGTTCATCGGCAACCTCAACAAGCCCGTCGAGGCGCTCGTGCAGAACGCCGCGCAGGACTTGTTCGACCCGCTCCCGCGTGAGTTCGACCTCGCCGTGATCGACCGCTTTCATTTCTACCTCCCCGGCTGGGAGCTACCGAAGAACTCCAAGTCGATCCTCACGGATCACTATGGGTTCGTGACCGACTACCTCGCCGAAGCGTTCCGCGGGCTTCGCAAAGAGAACCGCTTCGACGCCCTCTCGGGCTCCTTTCGCCTCGGCTCGCACGTCGAAGGTCGCGACGCCAACGGCGTGAAACGCACGGTCTCCGGGCTCCTGAAGCTCCTGTTCCCGCACGGCGAGTACACCCGCGACGAGCTGCGGACCTGTCTGGAGTACGCCCTGGAGGGCCGCCGCCGGGTGAAGGAGCAGCTCAAGAAGCGGGGTTCGTTCGAGTTCCACAAGACGACGTTCACCTACATTGACGCGACGGACGGGCGCGAGGTCGTCGTACCGGTCCCCGAGCAAGGTGGGCGCGGCGCGATCTCGCCGGACCCGCTCCCGCCGGGCACCATCTACACGGCGTTCACCGACGACGAGTCTCGCGTCGGCCTCGTCCGCCTCGAAGTCGCGCACATGCCGGGCACCGGAAAGCTCCGCACCCCGGCCGGGATGTCGAAGGGCGTGAAGGACTCGCTGAACCGCGCGTGGTCGCTGCTTCAGTCGGTCAAGGACCGCATCGGCCTCACGCCGCTCCTCGCGCAGAAGGACATCGCCGTGGAGGGCGTGGACCTGTCTGGCGGCGGGGCCGACGGGGAGTGCGGCGTCGCCTGCTACGTCGCCATCGTCTCGGCGCTCCAGGATCGGCGCGTTCAGCCGGGAACGGTCGTCCTTGGCGACGTGACCGTGCAGGGGAACATCAAGCAGCCGACCTCGATCGGCGAGGCCCTACAGGTCGCGCTCGATAACGGAGCGCTGCGGGCGCTCGTCCCGCTCGGGAGCAAGGCCCAGGTTGCGGGGTTGCCCGAGGAGGTGGTCGAGAAGCTCGACGTGGTGTTCTTCGGGGATGTGGACCGGGCGGTGGCGAAGGCGATGGGGGGGTGATCTTCTGGTCTGGGGGCTCGACGGCTGGATTGTCCAGAACCAGCAGGATCTGGACACCGTTGGGGCCACAAGTTGTGGTCCCGAAAACCATCCCGCCGAGCCGCTCTCTCGCCGGGGACCTTTCGGACCCCCGTCGGTCAAGGCCCGTCGAGCCCGCCCTGATCGAGCAGCACCCACCTGAAGTCGTCGTCGCAGTCCGTACACGCCGAGAACCAGCGGTCCTCGTTGATCACCCGGCGCTTCCACGCGACGACTTCGGGCCACGAGAAGTCCCGGACGTTCCCGAGCTTCCCTTCGCCGCGCACGTCGTTCACGCAGGGCATGATGTCGCCCTCCACGCTCAGGAAGGTCACCGAGGCGAAGATCCCGCAACCGGCGCAGCCCGCGTCCGCTCTCGCCGCCCCGATCGTACCGCCCCGGGTGTGCTGGCGGCGGTAGAAGAAGCGGAAGCCGAGGTTCTCCGCCCAGGACCGCACCTCATCACGAGCGTGCGCGTTCTCGGGCGTCTCAACGAAGTTGATGCGGACTCGCGGCCCCTGG
>CAIQVJ010000091.1 GCA_903875225.1 uncultured Pseudomonadota bacterium | reverse complement strand
GCGTCAGGACGGTGCTCCGGAGAGCGAACGTGCGTGCAGTCATGGAATGCTCCAGGTGGTTCGCGGCGCCGTCCGGGGTTCCGTTCGGGTCGCCGGGTAGACGCAGGAGCGTGGGGGATTGGACAGGGGGGCGTAGGGTGCTCTCGCGCCTGTGACCGCGCGCTCATCCCGCTCGAGAACAGCGAGCTGGGTGTCGGTGGCTGCGTCCCACGGCCGGGCGGTGTGGTCGTCCGACCAGGACCTCCCTCGACCGTCGGGCAGCATGATGGCCGCCCCCACCATGTTGAGGTGCCTGTTCATTGTCACGAACCCCGAAGGCGCAGTACCTACAGGCCCCCATACCTTCGGATGAAAGTGTCGTCGTCCGCGCCCCAGATCGTCCAGTTCCCTCCGATCGTGGCCTCGTATCGGGCGCGCATTTCGGAGGTGTCGGCCAGCTTTCGCCCGAGCGCGACGAGGACGCCGCACAGCAACATCTCGGCGAAGTGAGGCGAGGCCTGGGCAATATCCATGAAGAGGCTGGCGGGGATCTCGAGCAACCGGCAGTCCGTCGTCGCGGTGACGTTGCCTTTTCGCGGCCTGCCCAGGAAGAAGCCTTCCTCCCCGATCAGCACGTGCTCCGGGCGCTTGTGCTGCGCAGCCAGCAAACGCGTGGTCGCCATGTCCACCTGCACGACCGCGGTGCCCCGCACGAGCAGCATGAGGTATCTGCAGGTCTCGCCGTTGTGTGCGATCACCTCGCCGCTGGGGACCGTGCGAACGCCGGGATGCCATGAGGCGTCGCGAGTCGCGTCGGCCCTGGTCCAATGAAAGGCGGTGATGCCCCACAGGTCGTCGTCCGCCTCGTGGTCGGTCCAGGAGTTTCTTTCTGTCCAATCTCCGGTGGCCTCTGGCAGGGAGGCGGGGGGATCCGCCTCGTGCGCGGTTCTTCCGATCTTGTCGGCGAGGCTCTCCGCGAAACGGTGCAGCAACGCGAGCCCGGTGTCGGACGAAACGGCTGAGATCTTCCCAAGCTCTGCCGCGCTGAACCCGAGGGCGCGCACATCGGTCTTCGCCGTCAAGGTCGCTATCGCAGGCAGGCCTGTGAACGTGGAGACCTCGCCAGCCACATCCCACTGCGCGAGCTGGTTCACGACCAACGGGGGCGACGCCTGCCCGTCGGTGGTGACGCTCTCCGTTGCGGTTGCGTGGCCCTCGACCAGGATCAGGATCTCCTCAGGCGTCGTGCCCTGCGCTATCATTACGTCTCCGGCCTTGAACCGACGTTCCTGTACGAACGGAGCGATGAGCGCACCGGTCGCGCCGCCCCTCGCGAGCAGTGCCCTCACGATGGGGCTCTCCGCCGAGATGAAGTCCAGGTAGCGCTGTGCAGCGGGGGCATCCTGCATGGTGGGGAACTCCAGAGTGGTCGCCGCCGGCCGGTATCACCTGCCGGGGCGAGCCGCTGGGTTCGGGGTGTGCGACCGGTCCGACGTATGCGGAGGTGTCCAGACCGACCTCCCATGGACGTCTCCACGTTACCCTCATTCAACGGAGCTGAACCATGGACCCTGCCGCAATCGCCCTCGTGTTCTGCCTTGGGGTGCTCCTCGCAGCCTCTGCGGGCCTGCGAGCATTCCTGGCGCCATTTGCCGTCGGGTGCGCCGCGCGGTTTGGATGGATCCACCCTGCCCATGAACTCACGTGGTTGGGGGACGGCCTCGTCCTGGGGACGCTCGCCGTCGCGATTGTCGCGGAGGTCCTGTCCGACAAGATCCCGGCGGTCCATCACGCGTTGGACGTGTTGCATCTGGGGCTCAAGCCCATCGCTGGGGCGCTGGCCGGGACCGCAATGCTCTCCGATGCCTCACCGATGCTGGCCTGGGTTGCAGCGATCGTCGCGGGTGGCTCGCTCGCCGGGGTGACCCACCTCGCCAAGGCGGGCCTGCGGGTCGGCTCCAGCGCCGCCTCCGTGGGCGCGGCTGCGCCCGTGCATTCACTGGCGGAGGACGGGATCGCGCTTGCGATGGTCGCGGCGGCGGCGGTGGGGATGGCCTTCTGGGGGTGAACGCGGCAGTCCCTGGCCCGGCTTCGCCGCGCTCCATCCCCCTCCAACCCGATACACCGCGATGATGCTCCCCCTCTTCCTTGCCGCCCACACGCTCGCAGCGGAACCCGCACCGCCGGAGCGCGAGATCGTGCTCCTGCTCGACCGCTCCTGTTCCATGCCTGCAGGCAAGGGCCGCTTCGGAACGTATGATGCCGTCCTGGCGGGAGCCAGGGCGAAGGCGGAGTCGCTCCTGGCACCGTTCAAGGACGACCCGTCCGTGGAGGTCTCGCTCTACTTCTTCGGTGACATCCAGCCAGACGGCGTCTCGTGGCGGCCTGCGGTGCGCCCGCTGATCGAGCACGCAGGGGTCACCGCAGCGGAGTCGCGCTTCGACGAGTTCTTCCTGCCAGACCGCGACCTGGACGGGAAGCCGAACTACACGGACCCGAACACCTACGTCGCCGCGAGCATCTACGAGCTCGTCGCCCAGCGCCAGGGGCTGACGGACCCGTGCACGCCGAGCGTGCCGAAGGACGATGCGCCGGTGATGAGCATCCTCGTGCTGACTGACGCCGGGGACGACGGCGGGGGTGAAAGCTCGCCCTCGTGTGAGCGCGACCCCGGACGGTGCCGTTGGGAGGGGGAGAACACCAAGCGGAAGGAGTGGCTGGCCCATCAGGACCTCGAGAACTCGCTGTCGTACACCCACTGGAACATCGGCGCCGACAATGTCAGCATCGTTGGTCCCGGCCAGGCGGTGTACCGGGTGCAGTGGGTGTCGAAGGACAAGGGGTCGTTCAATTTGCGCGACCCGGCCGTGGGCCTGAACCCGACGCTTGGGGACCTGGACCCGAGGATTCGGCTCGTCGCCGAAGGGTCCGCCCCATCGCCCGAGTGGAAGAAGGCGCATGCCGACCTGATTTGCGAGCCGCGCTCACCCTCCACCCCCGCGGCATCCCCTGGAGGGAGCCGCAAGGTCGACATCCAGGCGGAGTGGCACGAACGGAGCGGGGCGTCTCGCTTCAAGCTGCTGGACGGGGTCAGCTTGACCCATCCTGCTCGCGCGCTGGCGGGGGTCGGCTACGACCTGCACACGCTGCGGCTGGACCTGGAGGGCGCCCTTCCGCTCCACATACCCGTCGATGCGTTGACTGCCCTCACCCTTGGCGACCACTCGCTCAGGCTGGAGCGGACGTCGCTCTGCGAGGCGCTGGCGGATGCGTACCCGAACTCTACCTTCCGACTCCCCCCGGACGCTGGTGACGCCAGCGGCTCGGCGTGCAAGGCACCCCCGCCTGCACCCGCGAGCGGCTACCTCCTCAAGCCGGTGGCCACGGTGAGCCTCGCGGATCGGGTCGTGGTCAAGACGTGGACCTTCGCGATCAGCGGGGAGGGCATCCGCGCAGATGCTGAAGTGAAGCCGCTTGTCGCGGACCGCTGGTGGCGAGCAGAGGGGGGTGAGAGCCGCGGCTTGATCTTCCAACCGAGTGGGGATGCACCGGCGTCGTGGCACGGGCGGGTGGAGTTGCAGTTCGAACGGGATGGGAAGCCCGTGGACGAGTCCTTCACCGACGTGGCCTCCATCGGTGGACGATCGAACGCCGAGATCCCTGCATCTGGGGTGGTGAGCCTCCAGTTCCCCGGGGCCGAGCAGCGGTGGTGGACGGCGGGCGGCGACTTCCCGAACGGGGCCATCGGGGGTGAGGCCGCCGTGCGGGTATGCTTCGACGCCACGGTCGACGATCCAGGTCCGCACGAGGTCCGGGTCACCTGCGATGCCTGTTCCTCGCTCGTCACGACGGGCGACGGCCGGGCATGCATGACGCTGCCGGTCAACATCACCTCGCGCCCCTGGTGGTCGTGGTGGCGGATTGGCATGGCCACGCTCGGGACGATCCTGGCGATCTGGGTGGTGGTTCGGTGGTTGTTGCGGCCCAGACTGCCCGAGTCCATGGTCGTTGGCAGTGCGAGCCTGCGCCTGCGGGCGAAGTCGGAGGAGTGGAGTCGGGACTGGAGGCTGTTCTTCGCGGCATGCAGCGGTGCGTTCGTCACCAAGCCCCTCGGCACGCCGTTCTACATCGACATCTCCAGTCATCGGAACGGCGTGGTGGACAAGCTCCATCTCGTCGAGACCGGTGAGTCCTGCATCGGCGTTCGCGCGCGTCCGGGCGGGGGCCTCCTGCTCTGGGCGGCGCGTCTCCAGGACGGTGTGACGCTGCAGGTGAAGGTGGATGGCCCCGCCGACTCGCTGAAGGAGCACGGCGGCGTCCCGGTCGCGCCTACGCCCGGCTCGTGCTGCGGCGTTTCCGGGCGGCGGGACCTTGCGATGATCCTCTACCTCCGGAGGGGGGCCGAGTCCGAAGAGGCGGTCAGAATCTGGGGCTCCCCCCCACGTTCGTAGGCGCGACCGCTTATATTCCCAGCCTACCTCTGGCGGAGTTCACATGGGATCTGGAGCAAACGTGCTCATCATCGGCATCGGCGGCACGGGCACGAAGATCGTGCGCAACATGCTGCAGGGCTGGAAGGAGACCGGCGGCAAGCCGAAGCACATCGCGGCCGTCATCATCGATGCGCACGATGGTCCGCCCGAGGGCGGTGTGCGCAGCGACTGGTTCTACAGCGGCTCCACGCGCATCAACTACCCCCACGCGTACAGCGAGCACGCGAGCAACTCCAGGTCGCGCGTGTCCACATGGTGGCCGAGTCGCGTTCAGCCGGCTGCGCTTGTCAGCTTCAAGGACGGATGCGGGGCGCTGCGCGCGAACGGGCGCTTCTACTCTCTGCACTTCGCGGACCGCATCAAGAAGGCGGTGCTCGCCGCGATGGACTCGCTCTCCCACGCACGGCAGCTCGATGACCGGGCGCCGACGTCTCCGATGAATTGGGAGGCCTACATCTGCATGTCTTTGGGGAACGGCACCGGGGCGGGCAACCTTTTCCCGGTGGCCGCCATCGTGCGTCACCTGCTTCTGGAGCGAGGGGCCACGACGCCCGTCGTCACTGGCGTGGTGGTCCCGGCGTCTGTGACGAAGGCCGGGAACAGCGGGATGCTCTCCCAGCACGTGGCTGCTGCCGGCGTTGCATCACTGATCGAGATCCAGTACGAATGTGCTCGCAAGGGCGATGCCTCCAAGCTGCGCCCCACCAGCGCGTACGAGCACGTTGGCTTCGTCGATGGCAACTACGAGGTCTTTCGGCCCTGGCGCGGCAGCCCCGCGGCGTCGGAGGCGATGACGGCAAAGCCCTACGATCAGGTGCTGATCCTCGACCAGTTCAACACCAGCGGTGTCCGACACGACTACCCGGGGATCCTCTCTGCAGCGGCCGAGGCGCTCCGGGCGCTTCTTGGTGGGGCGGATCCGGACTGTCGCATCATGGACCTGGGCACGCGCACCGAGGGCAAGCCGTTCGGGAGTATCGGGGTGATGGCGTATGCCACGCCGACGCGGGAGCTGGCAGCGTGGTGTTCGGCCCGGCAGGCGTTGCTCGCGCTCGCCGAGGCCCAACGAACCGAGTTCGACGTGACCAGGGCCTCGGATCTCGATCTGCTCAGCGACAGGCATGGCACCCATGCGCTTGGACGCCCCGTGTTGGAAAAGGCGGCGACTTCGGCCGACGCCGTCGCCCTCAGCGTCGATTTCTTCGTGGACCACGTGCTCGAGGTCCGGGAGGAGGGCGCGGATGACATCTTCGGTCGGTTCGACACCGCAGTGCAGGAGTTGGAACAGACGTTCGAGGCCGGTGCGCGGGCGGCGGTAGACTGTGCAGACATGAAGGAGCGGGCCGAGAAGTTGTCCTCCATGCTCGGCATGTTGAAGCGGGCCGAGACCGAGTGTGCCAAGTTCCAGCGTGTCATGGACCAGGAATTCACAAGGCTCCCGGCGGGCAAGGCGACGGGCTACGCACAGGACCATGAGGGAGCCGGCTTGCAGTGGCTGATCGAGGCCAGGGCGCTCTCGTTCGTCGAGAAGGGGCAGTTCGGGCTCGGTGCGACCTGGCTCACCGCCCTCGGGGCGAGCGTTGAGCGCCAGCAGCAGTCGGTGATGGCGAACGAGATCGCAGAGCATCTCCAGGGCGCCCAGAACCTGCATGTCAAGCCGGATGGGGCCCGCTTGCGCGAGGCGCTGGAGGCAGTCGAGCGGGAGACCAACGCCTTCTTTGCGTTCCTCAAAAAGGGCACGATCGGTACGCTTGGAGAGGAGTTCGTCGCGCAGGCGCGGAGTGCCTTCCGGTTCATCGTCTGGCAGGCCAAAGCCCAGGCCGTCGATGCTACGTTGCAGCGGGTCGCCGCGCATGTCGCCGTGGTCGGCGCCGCGTGCGGTCAGGCGGCGCAGGCCCTGGGGGCCGCGAGCGCGCGCCAGGGCCTCGAACGGCAACTCCAGAGCGCCGAGGGCGACATGGGCGGCTCCCAGAAGGGAGACAAGCTCAAGTACCTCGGTGTGGAACCCGCCGTACGCGAGAGCCTGGTGGCGGGCATGTCCGAGGACGGCGGGGTCACCAGCCCCGCAACTGTGCTGGCGCACCTTGGGCAATCCGGGTTGGACCTGTACGCAGCCTGCCTGTCCGAGGCCGACTATCGGGCAATCCGGCTGTTGGGTGCGCGCCGGTCGGGCCGCGACTGGACCGGAGCCGGGCTGCGGGAGGCGATGGTGCGCGAGGTGGCGAACCAGATCTTCAAGGCGCTGGAGGAGCCGGTCCGCACTGCGGTCCTCGCAGCCGGTGGCATCGAAGACCTGTTGATCCAGGAGGGGCGCCAGGTGATCGGCGCCTACAAGAAGCACTTCCTCGATCGGGGGGGGCGCGGGCTCGACCGTGCGGCCGAGGAGTGCAAGCGGGTGCTGGAAGAGGCGATGCCAGGGAACCTGTTCGCGATGATCGACCAGCAGCTCAAGGAGGAGGACACTGGTCGGACCTTCGAGCAGACCCTGTTGAGGGATGCTGCGGATGGGGCGGGGGGGAAGGAGGGCGTGCTCATGCTCTACCTGCAGGGGCGGTTGACCGGCATGATCGGCGCAGCGCGCCCGCTCTGGCGGCCCCAGATCAGCAATCCAAACCTGATCTTGCGAGTCTCACTCTTCACCTTCTCCTCGGAGTCCCGGCTCATCCAACAGGCGATCGACGCGATCCGACGCACGGACGAGGGCGTGAAGGTCCAGCCGGTCGAGGACTATCCGCCCGATCGGGTCGATTGCGTGTGCGTCGAGCTGGGCGGGGAGCTGGACTGGGTAGTGAGCGACGGGGACGTGGAGACCTATCGCAAGGCAGTGGCCGGGCTGCCCGACTCGGCTCCGAACGAGCCTGAATATCGGGTGTTCGAGACGTTCAACCCACACTCTGAGCTTCAGTACCAGGACGTGGGTCGGCAGTGGCTGGAGGAGCGAATCAGCCGCGAACGTGGCACCTCGGCTGCGTCGGGGGCCGCACTGCTGGTAGCGCTCGCGCGGATGAACGTTCCGGGCAGGAACCTGCTCGGCTACCTGGAGCAGAAGCAGCAGAACTTCTATGCGATGCGGGACTTCTCCCAGAGGTACTCATCCGACGGCCGCCCGAGGATTCCGTCCTCGGCGATCTGCAGCGCTGGCGCCCACCTCGGGCCCTCCGGGATCGTGGACTTCGTCGACTGGCTCGAAGGGAAGCAGCGCAAGGAGAGCCCAGGGCAGACGGGCGCGGACCTCGGCAAGGCCCTCAAGGAGATGATCTGGGCTGACCTCTCGCTGTGGCTGAAGGGAGACACCGATTCGAACGAGCCTCCCGTGAGCGTGACCGTTGTCGCGGCTGCGCTCAACGCGGAGGCCGGGAGGCTCAACGCGAAGCGTGGGACCGACCCCGCGATCGCCGAGACACGCGTGATGGCCGCCGCGCTCGTGGAGCTTGCCGATGAGCTGACTCGTACCCGTGGTGCGCGGCCAAGCGCGCTGACCTGAACCTGACGTGAGCCTCGTAGTCGTTCCGCTGATCTCGGGAGACGCTGCCGGCGACGCGGCGCTTCGCGGCGTGGTGGAGCGGCTCCTGGGCGGCCTCGAGACAATCCCCGTGGTCGATGGGGACCGCCCCCGGGAGCCCGTCATCGTAGCCGCCCTGGAGCGGGACGGGTGGGACGCACCCGCGTTCCGGGTCTGGCTCGATCAGGGCCAGCTTCTGCTTCCGGTCCCAGCGGCGCCCGGAGGGGCCGACGACGCGAGGTCGGGAGTGCTCCGGCAGGCACTGGAGCGGGTGCTGGAGCACGATGCACTCGTGATCTCCGGGGTAGACAAGGACGATCAACCGCGGCCCGGTGTCGCCTGGGTTGTCGTGGGCGTGGTGCCCGAGGCCGTCGCGGACGGGGATGGTGTCGAAGCCGTGCTGGCAGGGTTCATCCGGGCCTCGCGGTGGACGGATCAGGCTGCCGAGGTCATCTCGGCGCGTCGCTTTGGCGCCGCGGACACCGCACAGTTCGAGGTGCCCGGCCTCTGCTACCTGCCCTGGGTGCTGCTCCCGCGCCCTCCCAGGGCGGCGGTCGTGCCGGCGGGGCTACGGGTCAGTCCCCCTCGGCTTGGGGTCGCGGCGCGTCCGATCATCCACACCGGGCTTTCGGGTGGAGGAAGCCTGCTGACGTGGGCCGGTGCCGGGAAGGAGCGCTTGTTCGCAGATCTCGTGGCCCTGCACGCCATCAGCTCAAGCGGCGACGCCCTGCGGGCCCTCCTGGGCTCCGATGAGGGCGTGGCATTCCGCACCTTTCACTCCGCCACCTTCGAGTATCCACTCCGAGAGCGCATCCTGCATGCCCGCCTCGGGCAGATCCTTGCGAGCGGGGGCGGCGACGCATCCACCGGCCGCCTGCTGCCGGACAGGGATGGGCTGGACACTGCGCGGGAGCGCGCCGGGCCAGCCATCGCGGACCGGGTGACGGCCATGTGCGGCAAGATAGCGGAGGCCATCGAGCGGGGCGAGGTCCCAGAGGACCGCTATGCATTTGACGGAACGTACCCGCACCAGCCCCGGCCCGGGTTCACCTCGCTGGTCCGTCCTGGTCCGGGGGTCTGGCAGGGGGTGCTGGACGAGGGCCGCTGGCCGGTGTTCGACCCGCCACGTCAGGCAGCGCGTCTCTCCCGGGACGTGGGCGCGGCACTTGCGGAGTGCGCGAGGCGTGATGGGGTCAGTGTGCTGGAGACCGCCATGGAAGGCGCGCGTGAGACGATGAACGCCTTGCGCGCCGAGCTGGAGCTCACCGCCCGGGGCCAACTCGGGCGCTGGCAACCGCCCGCTGGTTCGTCGTCCTCGCGCCTGGCCCATGGCATCGGAGCAACGCTCGCGCTGCTCGGCGCGGTCCACGACGAAGCCGCGCGCCACGCGCGGACGACCCCGCCAGCCCCCGATCCGGCGGCCCAGGGCGACGATGCGGGTGCCCAGTTGCGGGCGAGCTGGGAGGGGGAGGAGGATGCCATGCTGGCCGCGGGCCGCTCGGTACCGTCGCGCGGAGGGTTGGCGGTCGAGGTCGCTGCGGGCGGGCTTGCGGTAGCCGGTGGGGTGCTCTCCACCCTCGTTTTCGTAGTACCGCCCCTGATCATCGGAGTGCTCGGTGCCGTCGCTGTGGGCCTCCTCTGGCGCAAGCGGAGCGCGCAGATCACCGAGTACTTCGGGCAGTGGGACGGCCTTGGGCAGCGATGGTTGAAGGAGGCCAACGCCGCCACGGTCCCGGTGGTCGCGCGCCTCAACGAGCAAGCCCGCGAGGTGAAGAAGCTCGCGGCGAGGGAGTTCGCCGGGGCCGTTCGGACTACCGAAGATCGGTTCCGGCTCGAGGTGCGGGGGTTCATCCACCTGGTCGAGGGTCGTCACGGCGTGCAGGCCCGGCGGCGCGAGTCCGAGCCGAGGCAGCGGGATGCGGAGCGACTCGGGCGCTTCCGCTTCGTCCCCGAGGTGGGCGCCGAGTCGTTGGACGGGACCCAGCGGGCGGCGTTCGATCAGGCGCTCTGCAACACCCTCGCGGCCAGCCTCGTCCTCTCCGGGATGCCGGAGCGGGTCACGATCGCGCAGTACCAGGCCGTGCTGGACCAGTCTCTCGTGAGCGACCACGATGAACGGGCGCTTGTGGATGCGCACCGGCGGGACGCCACGGCGACGCTCAACCAGGCGTTGACCTTCGGCCTGGACGTTGCGGGAACCGAGCGGAGCAACGTCGATGGGTTCCTGGAGGTCGACGGTGCACGATCGATCGTCGTGGTCGGCGAGCGCGTGGAGCGCCGGCTTGAACCGGGGTGGGAGCAGTGCGACCTGCTCACACAGGTGGATGCGAAGAGCCGACCGAGGCTGTTTGCAGCCCCCCGCTCACCGTCGCAGGCCGATGCAGTGACGGCGCGCGCGGTGGTCGGCTCCATGACGCCCGAGGTGGCTGTCGTCCTCACGGTACGTTCGTGGAAAAGCGGGGGGGTGAACAGTGGCTGACTCATCCGACCCGGGCTCGGTGGCAACGGATGCCGGCGGCGCGGCCCGGGGGGCCGATTCCGAGGTTCGCAAGCTCGTGGTCGATCTCCTCGACACCTGGCGCATGAAGGTTCGCTGGGTGACAGCAGGGTGCGTCGCAGCCTCGTTCGGCGTGGTCGGTGCGGTGGTCGCGCCACTCGGCGTGATCCCCTTCCTCGCCACGGCGCTGAGCGCGGCGATCGCAGGCTCGGCGGCGGCGGTGGCGGTGCCGGTTGGCATCTGGGTCGCTGCGCGAGCGGTGCCCAGCATTCCGAGCGACGGACCCCCGCCCACCTCCTCCGGCAAGAATCCGTTGGCGAACCTGCTGATGGATGAGGCGATGCGGCAGGCCGCTCCGGGGCTCAACGCCTGGTCGATGAGCTGCGTCGTGCTGTCCAAGGGCAGCCCGGGCGCGGCGGCGATGTTGGCGTTTGCGGCTACCGGCATGGGAGTCGCTGCAGCGGTGCCCTTCGGTTTCGGGGTCTCGGTCGCGGGCTTCTGTGTGGCGGCGGGCTTCTTCGCGCGGGCCATGTGGACTCCGATGCCTGTCCTGCCGGCGACGGAGCACGCCCCCGATCCGGAGGCGACAGGGCGAAAGGCACACTCGCCAGAGGCTGAGGGTGCGGAGGCGAAGAAACGGCCGGACGGGCTTGCGATCCTCGAGGCCCTGCGGGAGAGTTCCGCCTACCGGGGTCAGGATGCCCTGGTGCTCCAGCTCGGGGCCGTCCCCCTGGCCACGGGCGAGGGGCTCGCCCGGTTGCTGAAGCGCTTCACCCGACTCACCCCGGAGATGCTCAAGGGGTTCGGTATCACCAGCCTGACTCATGCACAGAGTGCCACTCTCGACAGGGTGCTCGATGCGGAGGAGGCCGGGCGCGGAGCCTCGAACGACTGGGTGCTCGTGGGCTGGCCGGGTTCGGGCCGTTCCACCTTCTGCAACCTGCTCGCGCTTGGCGCGGTCGCCAATGGGGAGGGATCGGTCTACTGCATCGCTGCAGAAGGCCCCAACCGCCACGGCGGAGCGCGCCCCGGTCCCCATGGAACGGCGGCTCGCGGTCGCGGTGCGTCGGGGCAGCTCCATGAGTGGATGGCAAGCCAGGGTTGGGGCAGTCGACTCCAGGAAGCCTATGTGGACCAGCCCGACTCGCGGCTCTCCCTGGCGAAGGGTCCCGACGTCGTGTTCACCGATGTTCGACTGTTTGGGGAGGAGATCCTTGGCAAGGCGAGCGGCGACGCGCGGGGACTCCTGCAGCGCCTGCGCTATGTGTTCATCGACCACCCCGACCGACTCTCTCGCGAGGACCTCGTCCGGCTTCGGGTCGCCATCGCGCGCCTGCGGGTGACCGCTCGCCTCTACGGGCGGGAGAACATCACGTTCCTCGTCATGCTCCCGCGTCTCGGCAACTTCCAGGAGCTCGCCAAGTGGCTCCTGAACAACGAGCGCGCCGATTTCCGCTTCTTCGACGCCTGGTACCCCCCAGCGCACCTTCTGGCCTGGGTGCCGCCTCAGGAGTTCGTTCCGAAGGCGGGGGTGCCGCTGTTTGCCCGGGCCGATTTCACCACCGAACTCGTGTCGATGCTGACGGAGTTCGGGGTGCAGGCGCAGAAGCTGCGGGTGGACGGGCTCGACCCGATGCGCATCGGCGTCATCGACGCCCGACCGCTCCTGGGGCCCGAGTTTCGCGCGCAGCTCGGCGAGCTCGTGCTCACGCGGCTCAAGGAGTCCATCGCCGAGGACAGCTTTGCCTTCGTGGAGGACTGGACGTGGTTCGGCACCGCCGACCTGCGCGTCGACCCCCTGTGCCGCTTCGACGTCCTCGTTGCCGTCGGTATCGGGGCGCATCCGGAGCACCTTGTCGCGTCCTTGCGGTCGGTGCTCGCGGATGGCGGTCTGCTGGTCTTGTTCACCGACGCGAGCCCCATCGACCACGAGAGCCTGCGGCGCATCCAGGAGCCGGGCTGGGATCCCCTCGAGGCCGTGCGGCAGGTGCGGTACCCGAATGTCGTCCTGCCCCACCACTCGGAGGCGGTGGTAGCGCACGAGCTGGCGAGCCTCTTCAGCGATTTCCGCGACCGCAAGGTTCCCCGTCGGCAGCTGGCCGACATCTTTCCTGGGCAGACCGCGGAACGACTGATCGGTGCGTGGAAGACGCAGGGCCTGCTCGCGGCGGTGGAGGTGTTCGAGCTCGCGGAGGGGGATGCAGGCGAGATCCAGGTCGTCGAGTACCTGCACCAGCGTCGTGAGGGCGGCATCCGGGCGGAGCGCTACGAGGTTCCCTGGGGATGCAGCACCAGGCAGGTGTGGGAGATCTACGATGAGACAGCCCGCAGCATCGCGAGGCGGGTCGGAAGGAACCAGTCGAGCTTCGTCGACAAGGACCGGATCTTCATCGATCTCCACCCCTCTGCCATGCTGCGGTACGCGCCCAACACGGTGGAGGTCGTGGACGTCGTGCCGTCCGAGGTCCGGCCGTCCGAGGCGGACTCGGACCGGTATGTGAAACATGGGGAGATCCACGTACGGCAGGTGGACTTCAAGGCCGGCATCGAGGTCGACCGACGGGTCCTCCGTCTCCACGCGGAGTTGCACGCAGAGCGCTCGTTCGAAGGGCCGCCGGTTGTGGCCGATGAGCACGCGCTGTCGGAGGTCGTCCTGTGCAGGCCTGGGCAGCGCGCTGCGCTTGCAAATCGCATGCTGCATCCGTCTTCGGCCTCGGGTGGCAAGACGCCGGCGCTGCGCCTCGCGGGGGGCACCTGGATCGGGACGGTCACGGAGCGGGTGCGCGACGTCGTCATGACGGACGGCCGACTGGTCGAAGATCATCGCCTGATCAGGGTGGTCCCACTGCGGGCCCATGCCCGGGCGGAGAGATCCTTCGACACGGTCATCACGGTCTGTGCTTTCGAGCGCGCCCGGGGTCCTGCGGCAGGGGTCAGTGAGGGTGCCGCGAGTGACCGGGCTGCGCATCTGGCGATCGCCCGGGTCCTCCGCAACATCCTGTCGGCGAGCTGGCTGGATTTCGACAGGGAGTACCGCGTCACGGTGGTCCCCTGCTCCGTGTCGGGAGCCCACCCCACGTGGCTGCCGGTGGCCATGCCCGCCGGTGAGCCGGTGTTCGCCGGGTTCGCCGCCTGCTCGGGGATTGTGTCCGACGTCCACCGCCAGGTCGAGGGGGATGGCCAGCGGCGCGTCGCTGACGTCGGACTCGTGCTGCACCTTTCGAGATGGGTTCGCGAGAACGTGGCACTGGACGCAGGGAGCGCCCCCGCTTCGGTTGCTGAGACGCTCCTGCTGCGGAAGGGCTGTCCCGAGGCGCGAGCGGTCCTCCTGGCGGTGATGGCGCGCGCGATCGGAGCGCCGGCATGCGCCGTCAACACAGGCGACGCTTGGTTCGTCGAGGTTGGCGTGCCTGTGGAGACGAAGGCGGCGCACATCGCAGCCTTTGCTCGGACCGTCGCCTCCCTTGGGCTGCCGGCGTCCACTGCACCTGCGACCGTCGAACGCGACGGTGCGTCGTGGTTCCGGTTCGACCCGGCGAGCCCGGGCCTCGTCCCGCCGCCTGCGGTTGATGACCAGGCTCGCAGGATCATTCCCTCGAACCCGTTCACCGACTGGCGGATCGTGGTGTACCGGCCGAGAAGCGGCGAGCTCGACAGCTACGACCAGATCGGGGCTTCGTTCAGCCGGGACTTCGCCAAGCAACTGCTCCCCGCGTGCCTCGACCTGCTCGGGGCCTGCGACTGTGAGGACGGATGCTCCTCGTGCTGCGGTGGACTCGGAACCGTGCCGGCCGCCTCGGTCAGGGCGGGGGCGTGGGACAGCGGCATGTTCGACGAGTCGGACATGGTCTCCCGGCAGGGCGCGATCGCGCTGCTCACCGCGCTCGTCGGCCGCCCGCCCGAGGAGGTCAAGTCGACGCCCGTCGTCGCCGGTGGCATCCTCGGCCTCGTGGCCCAGGCCATTGGCACCAGGGCCGCGCACTATCGCAACGGGATCTGGACGAAGCTCTTCAACCAGTACATGCCCCTCGACCCCGCCTGGGTCGCCTCGGCTCGCTGGATGAAGCCAGGCGAGGACGCGGGCAAGTTCGCGGGGCTGTACTGGCCCGGCACGAAGAACGAGGTCCTCATCAAGCCGGGCCTGGAGAAGGACGAGACCCTCCGCGTGATCATCCACGAGTACGCTCACAACTGGCAATTCAAGGGGGACTTCGACTACGCCCGGCTCGCGACCTCGGACGACGCGAAGCAGTTCTACCTGAACGGCAGCGACTCGAACTTCATCATCGAGGGCCACGCGCGCTGGGTGGACACGGTCTTTCGGCACCATCGGGGCATGGGCGCTGCGTACACGCCATCCGACGGTGCCCAGTGGAACGAGTACAAGACCGGCTTCTTCCTGATTGAAGGCATCGTGGGTGCGTTCGGTGTGTCCGGGCTCTACCGTTGGCTGTCCAGGACTCCGGAGGCCGGGTCTCCGCCAAAATCCAGGGACAAGAGGCTGAAGTGGCCCTTCACCATCGAGGACGCCGTGACGGCGTTCGGGCTCGAGGAGGAGGCTCGAAGCGGCACGTTCGACGGGATCGACGTCCAGGTGGAGGTGCGAACCGGGCTGGGGGAGGGTGATGTCGAAGCCAAGGCGGAGGGGGAGCCAGACGCGTAGGTGAGGGGTTGGGGAGGCACAGGCGAGCCGGCACGGAGGTCGAGGTCGCCGATGCTCGCGCCCGCACCCTACGCCCCCCTGTCCAATCCCCCACGCTCCTGCGTCTACCCGGCGACCCGAACGGAACCCCGGACGGCGCCGCGAACCACCTGGAGCATTCCATGACTGCACGCACGTTCGCTCTCCGGAGCACCGTCCTGACGC
>CAIQVJ010000090.1 GCA_903875225.1 uncultured Pseudomonadota bacterium | reverse complement strand
CGTGAAGTCGCAGATACGAGTGTCGAGATCGACTATCGAGTCTCGAAGGTCGAGATTCGCCGATCGAGACTCGACGCTCGAGAGTCGATCTCGGACAACGACGGCCTCGAACCGCTACGTTGAGCAGCGATCCTGTTTAGTCCGTGACGACGGTGACCTCGAGGTCCATCTTCACCACAACGCCCGGGTGGTCGTGCTCGAGGGTGGCCTTCTCGGCCGAAACCCAGCCGTTGTAGGCCGCCATGTTGGCAAACGGGCCATCCGGTGCGATCCACTCGACCGTCCCGGTGCCCTTGCAGCTCTCGGCGAGCCTGGGCTCGAAGAGCGCCTCCGCGTTCGGCTTCGCCCGATCGACGAGCTCGTCCGGCCAGGCGTGGCCGCTGTCCTGGAGCGGCGCCGCATGCAGGGTGATCCGGGTGTCGCCCTTCTTGCAGGTGGCGGTCTCCACCGCGATGACGCCGTAGAGGAGCTTGCCGTCTACGAGGAAGCTCTTGTAGCGCAGGGCGGCGAGGGCATCCGCCGACTGCTCGTCACCGAGCGCGAGGAAGGCCTTGCGCGCCTCGGCGAACGCGCGCTCAGGCAGCAACGGCGCCATGGCATTGAGCGCTGCGATCGCGGCAGTGAGCCGCTCGTTGTTGGGGCCAGCGGGGTCTCCGACGCCGCCGGCGGCCGGCAGCGCCTGCACCAGATCCACGAACACGAGCGGGTCCGTCTCGTTCTGGGCGAGCCCCTGGATGGTCGGCAGCGCCGCAGCGCCGGCGTTGGTCGCGTACGTGCCAAGAACGGCGGCAAACATCGGACGATCATTCTTTGCGGCGGTGATCTCGGCGGTGAGCAGCGCCTGTGCCGCGGGAACCCGACAGCTGTCCAGCGCCGCGTACCAGCGGCTGGTCCAGAACTTGTCGCCCTTCGCTGCAGCCGCGTCGGTCCAGAAGCCGGCCACGCCGGGCTTGTCGCACGCCTCGCCCAGGTGGTTGAGCGCGCCGGCCCGGTCGTCGGGCTCCAACGTGTCCAGCCAATCGCGAACCGGCCCGCCCTGGCCGAGCGCGATCGCAGTGAGCACTGCGGCGTCTCCGGTCGGACCCGCGAGCAGGCGCTTGAACGCGGCGGGAGCGGCGGCCTTGGCCGCAGCGGGATCGCACGCCGCGAGATCCACGAACGCCTGGGCGCTGGGTCCGGGAGAGGCCTCGGTGAGCGCGGTCGCGAGCGCCTTGGCATCACAGAGGATGGAGGGCGCCGCCGTGGGCTTGGCGCCAGAGGCAGCGTGGGCGTCGAGTGACAGGGACAATGCGACAGAAAGCAGCACGAGCGCTCCAGAGGGCCGCCACCATTATCACCGAACGAGCTTGGCTGCCTCGACGTTTTCACCGGCCGGGAGCCCCCTGCGCTCCCTCTCCTGCCCCACGCCCTCAGATCACCTCGAACGGGAACGCCACCTGCATCTCTTTCGGCAGGTTCATCAACACGCGCTCGTCGTCCTCGTTCAGGACGTCCTGGGCGTGGAACGCGTACACACCCGGGGTGAGCGGGTCCCGCGTGCTGATGAGGTAGTCGTCGCGGGAGGGGAGCGACTCGAGATCGAAGGGCACTTCGGCCTCGGCGACCCACAGGTTCACCGTGGCGTCCGTCGGCCCGAGCACCCCCTTCACCGACGCGTGGTTCACGAACGTCAGCTTGGAGAGATGCAGGTTCATGCGTGCGAGCTCACTCGGCCGCAACATGGAGGTGAACACGAACTTCGCGGGTCTGGCAGAGGGCAGCCCCTCGTCGGGGATGTCGCGGACGCCGGCAAAGTGTCGCAGCTCGGTGGCGACCATCCGGATCCGCTGCGCGGGCACCTCGATGTAGTCCGTGGCGCCGATGGCATAGAACCCCGGCTTGGTCGGTTCGGGGTAGAGCGTGAACGTGAGCGGGGCGTAGTCGGCGTCCTCCGGGATCTCGGGAAGGTCGGCGATCTCCTTGATGTACCCCTCCTTGCCCGCCAGCGCCCGCTTGACCGGCGCACGGGTGGGAATCGAGAACCGCCCGTTCGCATCGGAGTAGTTTCGTGACACCACCCCCTCGATCACGACGGTCGCCTGGGGAACGGGCTTGCCCCAGACGTCCTGGACGTGGCCCTCCAGCACGCGCTGGGAGGAGCATCCGACGAGCCAAAGCAGTGTGATCACGCGACCCCCACAGCGCCGAACCATGCATCCAGCTTGCCGCTGTCGAGCTCACGCAGCGTGTGCTCCGTGAACTTCACGTAGACCCGCCACTCGGCGGTGTCCCGACCATCGGCTTCTCGCCGAGCGATCTCCTCGATGGACCACGTGTGGCACCTCCGCACGAAGTCATACGCAGCGGCCCACCGCTCGCCGGGATCGGCTGGGAGAGCGGGACGCGATTCGCGAAGCGGCATGGGCAGGCCCACTATCGCCGATCCCGGGCCGTCGTGGCAACAAACCTCGCTAAAGATCGCCTTCTTTTACGCCGCCGCTCAGGCCGTCAACGGTCTCCACCGTGCCATAGTCGCGCGCCGCTGGAAGCTCGTGCAAGGATCCGAGCATCGTGAGCCCGAGCCACTGCACCTCGCTCCGAACCAGCAGACCATCACCAGTCACGTAGAAACGGGCGGTGCCCGCCGATCCTGTGAGCGTGTAGGTGGAGACCGGGACGGGCTGGCCGCCGACCGTGACCGTCCCGGGCTTGCCTGTCTCCAGCGTGCCGGTGAGCACGTCGCCAGTTTCGGCGAGCACCACTCCGAACGTACCGCCCGCCTCCAGCGTGGCCACCCGAGCGGGGTCCATCAGGTCGAACGTGCTCAACCGCGCATCGGGCTCCGTCCGGTCACTCTCCTTGCCCCCGCCGACCACAGTGAGCTGCCAACCGCCACCGGGCAGCTCCTGCGCCGCGACGGACGATCGCGCCCCATTCTGGTCGGTCGCGGAGGAGAACTGCGCTCCGCCCGGAGTGGAGAGGCCCGAGCCGCGGGACTCCAGCGTGAGCCCCGGTGCGACGATGTGCGTGTAGCTCTCGACCACGTGGCGCTCGCCCGAGGGCCGCGTGAAATACCGGACCGTGACCTCGCGGGTGCCGACCGGGGAGCCCTCGACCGAGAGATCGTAGACGAGGTGCTGCTCGGCAGCCTGTGCGGATCGGACACAGCCGAGGACGAAGAGCGCCAGGACCAGGGGACGACCGTTTTGGCAGTTCATGCAGCGGTAGTATCGCGGCGGATCCCGCTCCACAGCTCGTCGGGGAGGGCCGGATTGCACCATCCGAGGGCTCAGCTGGGGAAGCGCACAGCGAGGATCGTGAGCTCACGTTCCCCGCCGGGGCTGATGAACCGTACGGTGTCTCCGGTCTTCTGACCGATCAGCGCCCGTCCCAGCGGCGACACGTAGCTGATCACCCGTGCGGCGAGGTCCACCTCGTCCTCCCCCCGCACCGTCCAGGTCTGCGTGCGCCCTTCCTCGTCCTCGATCTCGACCGTGGCGCCGAACAACACGCAGTCGCCAGAGAACTGGGCCGGATCGACGGGCTCGATCTTCTCGAGGCGGGTGCGCAGGAAGTGGATGCGCTTGTCGATCTCCCGCAGGCGCTTCTTGCCGTAGAGGTACTCCGAGTTCTCCGACCGATCCCCGAGCGAAGCCGCGTACGAGACCTCCGCGGTGATCCGGGGTCGCTCGGTCGAGTGCAGCCAGTTGTACTCGTCGATGATCTTCTTGTAGCCCTCGGGGGTGATGTAGATGGCCATCAGACGCGCCGCTGGGTGGGGGAGCGACGACGGCGGCGGAGGGGCACGACCATCAGCATCAGGAGCGCCGAGGCCGAACCCTTGCCGCCGCACCCGTTGCATCGGCCGTGCGGCGACGTGTCGGTATCGCTCGTGTCGTCCCCTCCCGTGTCGGAGTCGACCGCGCTGTCGGTGTCCGTGTCCGTGTCCGTGTCCGTGTCGGTGTCGGTGTCTCCCGTGTCACCCTCCGCGACGTACGGGAGCGTGCCCGTGGGCGTCTGGCCTTCGATCCCGTCCACGTAGAGGCCCCCGCCGAGCACGCCCTCCACGACGACCTGGTGCCACCCGTCGGACAGGCCCGTCACCTCCACGAGCTTGCCGTAGCCGGTCGTCGCCGTACCGAACTCCACAGGTTCTTCGCCGTCGATGGCGATCGTCGCGATGGAGGCGGCGTCGGAGGAGCCCACCACGCGCACCTCCTCGCCACGGATGGTCGTGCGCACCGTACCCCCCACGCCGAGGTGGGTCTGGGTGCCGAAGGCCGCTGAAGGCGAGGTCGCCTCGGTGTTCCCCTCCGAGACCGCCCAGTCCGTCGCGATGTCGATGCGCTGGTAGCCGCCGAACCGCCGCAGCCCGGCGTCGTCAAGGATGAACGCGCCGTCGTAGCTGGCCAGAAAAAACTGATGATTCAGGGCAAACTTTGGAACGGGCACCAGGCCGCGCACGGGCGCGGTCGTCCGAAGTCCGAGGTCTTCCCAGTGCATGCCGCCGTCCTCGCTGCGCCACACCTCCCCCGAGCGGGTCACGACGACCACGGTGTGACCGTCGTCCGTGCCGGCGAGGATGTGCGGGGGGTCATCGGTGCCATCGAGGGTGACCACGTCGTCCACCACCACGCCGCGCTCATCGTCAGCGATGATCCAGTGCCCGCCGTACTCTGCGAAGCCCTCGACCGTCCCGAGCCCCTCGTACTGCACGTGCCAGGTGACGCCGTCGTCCGTCGAGCAGTACACCTTCTCGGTCTCCGTACCGCAGAAGCTGCCATTCTCCGTCGTGTGGAAGGTGAACAGCGGGAAGGTGTCCCCCGCGGCCGTGAGGCCGGTCACCGGGTCCCAGTTCGCCCCACCGTCGTCCGAGACGAGCACCGGGGCGTCCGCACCGAGTCCGGTCACCCACAGGCGGCCGTCGGGCGTGCCGTGGAACGCGCCGACGATGTACATGGGCACAGGGATGCTCTCCCAGGTGGTGCCACCGTCGGGCGAGCGCCAGGGAAAATGGTTCACGACCGCGAGCGTGGGCCCACCGACCTGCTCGGAGAACTCGACGTCCTGCACATTCGGGTCCGCGAGAGCCAGGTTGGGCGCTTCCCAGGTGGCGCCAAACCCGGCGGAGAGCACGACGCCGCCCGCATAGCTGCCGAACGCCATGCGACCATCGTGCTCGTAGTCCGCAGAGATGCCGATCCCGCGCGTGAAGTCCGGCCCGATGACCGGCACCTCCGTCCAGGTGACGCCCGAATCCGTGGAGAAGGCGAGCCCGGACCAACCCACCTGCACCAGGCGGGGGCCCGATGCCCGCAGGCCCATCGACGAGGCCTCCGGACCATCGGCCGTTCCCGTCCCGTTGTACATCGTGGCGAGCGGCGACCGGCGATCGACCCAGGTCGCACAGCCGTCCGTCGACATCGCCGGGCCGTAGGTCGCGTCTGCATACCAGAGCGTGTCCCCGTCCACGACGATCTGGCGGATCTGCGGCTCGTCGGAGGTCCAGAGCGGGGATCCGCATGCCGTCCACGTCCCGCCAGCGTACTTCCACATGTCGCCTGAACGGTCGCCCGCGTACAACGTCTCCCCCTGCCAGGCGGCGGCGGTGACGTCGAAGGGCGGCGTGATCGACTCGAAGTCGACGCCGTCGCCCTGGTACCAGATGTCGCCGGTGAGCGTGAGCACGCTGAAGCCGCCCGGGCCATGGTTCGGCTGTGTGAACCCCGGGCCGGAGGCAAGCTCGTCCACCGTTCCCTCGGTGGTCGCAGAATAGAGCCCGTCGTCTGCGGTGAACAAAAGCTGGTTGCCACCGAGGGCCATGGCGGTGGGCACGGATGGGAGCGCCACCTGGTTCCAGGACTCGAGATCCGAAGACCACCAGAACCGCGCCGACCCGCCTGCGAGCACGAGGTTCTCCTCGTCCGTCCAGCCCGCCATCGAGACGACGTCGGAGGCGGCCTGCGTGCCGATCGGCGACCAGGTGGCCCCGGTGTCGTCCGAACGGAAGACCATCGTCGCGTCGCCATACACGTGCAACGCGATCCACGGGAGCATGGCGCCCACCGGCCCGTCCGTGGCGATGGCCTGGATGTCGTTGTGCGGCACGTGCGCAGCAGCGACCGCGATCAGGAAAAGCATCATTTCTTCGTTCCAGGATTCGCAGCCGAGGTCCCGGCTGCTGGGGGCGCGCCGGGAGCCGCATCCGGAGTGGACGCCTTGCTCCCCGGCGAAAGCGTCACGGGCAGATCCATCTTCGCGAAGTCGCCGTCCGGGTCGGTCGCGATGATCGTGATCTGGTACTTGCCACCGGGCTCGGTCAGGCTCCCGGTGTAGTGCAGCAACCCGTCAGGGTCGATGCTCATTCCCGCGGGTGCTCCGGTCATCGACCACACGAGCGTCCCGTTGTCCGGATCATGGGCTCGCATCCGGACGTTGTCCAGGTGGTTGATCTGCCCCGGTGTGGTGTCCATCACGGGCGGTAACCCCCGGCACGTCACCTCGATGGAGACGGGCTCCGAGTCCTGCTCGTCGTCGTGGGCCGTCACGGTCACGCTCACCTTGTCGCCCTTGTGCAACTGCTCCGGGCGAAACGTCGGCTGGTGGACCAGCAGATCCTCGTGGCCATTGATCTTCCAGGTGTATGCATAGGTGAGCCCGACACCCTCCGGGTCGGATGCGACGACCTCCACGTGGATGTCGTCCCCGAAGTTCGGCTCCTCGGGGGACACCCTCAGCTGCTTGATCACCGGCGGCCTGTTCACGACGACCGGCGCCTGCCGCGGCGCGCGGGGTGCGGGAATGGGGGCCTCCTCCACGGGGGGTGCCGGAGCGGGATCGGGGGCAGGCGCTGGCGTCGAGCAACCGCCGAGGGCAAAGACGGCGGTGAACAGGCGAAGGCGACGCATCAGGACTCCGTAGACGACGTGAGGATCGTGAGTATATGCAAGTAGGCTCTTCATGGCGCTATCTCTCTCTTTCCTCGGACGGTGCGGCGACCGCTGGCGTGTACGCGTCGATGCGGCCCCGGACGAGTGCCCGCGCGCGCTGACGATCGGCCTGGTGACGGCCGAGGGGAGGCCTCTTGGCCCCGCGGTGGTCGCGCCCCCGCAGTTCCAGACCTGGACAGCAGACCTGAGCGGTCCGTGTCAACTGCCCTCCGACGCGCTCATCCGCGCCACGATGGACGACGCGGACGGCGAGCCCGTCGAGCAGACAGCCCCTGTGCGTGCACGAAGGGGCATCCAGGCCTGGCTCCACGCCGACCATCGCCTGCCGCTCTGCACCCCACCCGCACCCGCAGCGCTCACCCGGGCGGAGACCGACCGCCTTGCCCGTGTGTTCGGCTGGGTCTGCGGCTGCGACGGAGCCCGTGCCCCCGAGGCGCGTGGAACTTCGGCCAACGGCTGCACGGAGGAGCTGGCCAGCCTGCTGGCGGAGTTCGACGTCGACGGGACCGAGCTGGACGCCGAGCTGATCGACATGCTCAAGCAGCGGGTCAGGTAGGGCCTCGCATCCGCCAGTCCACCAGCGTCATCGCGTAGTGCCCGGGCCGCCGGCGCACGTCGGCCTCGAGGGCCTGCAGGATCGCCTGCTCGCCCCCGTGGGCGGGGAAGAGCCGAACAAGGTGGGTCTTGTCACGCAGCCGCTCCACCCCGAGCAGCACGGTGGGATGCTGCCGGGCGAGCGTCCAGGGCAGCTCGGCCAGCGGTCCGGGCCGACCGAAAAGCGTGCCCGCACGGGTGTCCCTGAACCCCCGGTCGTCCACCCCCACGAGGGCGAGCCCGCCGGCCTGCAGGTGGCGACCGAGCGCGGGCTCGTCCTCGATCCAGGTCACGGGCAGCTCGTCTTCCGCAGCGCGGCGTTCGGCGGCGTCCCGGCGATTGAGCCAACTCCGGCGCCTGGCCCCCTCCCCGGTCGGGGGCAACCCCCGCTTCCCGAAAGCCCCCACCCAGCCTCGGGGCCGCCCGGCCTTCTCGCCCGCGTCTGCGAGCGCCCACGCCGCCATCTTCCGGCTGCCGGCCGAGAGATGCAGGACCAGGCCCCGCTCAGGCAGCGCTCCGTCGAGCCGCACCCAGCCGGCAGTCGACTCGACCCGCGAGAGCACGGCGTCCTCCAATCGCGACTGCATCCAGAGGTCCCAGGCTTCTCGGGCGGCGGCGATCGCGGCGGCGCGGTTCAGCCCGAACGTCGCCTGCAGCTCCTCCACCATCCACACCGTTCGGCCGGGCGAGAGCGCGGCCTCGATGTGCCAGCCCACGGCCGCGAGGAGCCGCAGGAGCTCCGGCTCGTCGGGCGGCAGCGCCTGCTGGAAGACCGATCGGAACCCGAAGCGGGCGGCGTCCAGCACCCACTGGGCACGAGGGGGATGCAGCGTGCTCATCGGGCGGTGGCGCCCGATACGACGTCGCGCCCTCCGGTGAGATAGATGGGGCCGGCACCGGAGCCTGCATGTCCACGACGATGACCGCGCTCACCTTCGACAGTCAACGCGACGGCTGGGACCGCTCGACCGGCCTCGTGAAGGAGCAGGTCGCCGTACCGGCGCTCTCCTCGGCCGACGAGGTGTTGATCCGGGTGAAGTTTGCCGGGTTCTGCGGCTCCGACCGGGGGATCTGGTGGCGGAAGGCGTTCGGGGACATGATCCTCGGGAGCCTCGCCGAGGAGCAGAAGACGCGCCGCATCGTCGGACACGAGCTGTTGGGGGAGATCGTCGAGGTGGGGCATGAGGCGGCTTCCCAGTTCGGCTATCGCAAGGGAGATGTCGTCTCGACGGAGTCGCACATCATCTGTGGCGTGTGCTACCAATGCAGGGCTGGCGACGTACATGTGTGCGCCAAGGACAAGATCATCGGCATCTCGATGGACGGCTGCTTCGCCGAGTACCTGAAGCTCCCAGCGAAGAGCCTGTGGAAGACCGATCTCTCGAAGATCCGGCCCGAGGTCGCCGCGGTCCAGGAGCCCTTCGGCAACGCCGTTCACGCCTGCCAGGCCACCGACCTTCGCGGGAAGAGCGTCGCCATCGTCGGCTGCGGGACCATCGGCCTGTTCGCCATCCTGATCGCCCGCGGCATGGGCGCGCGTCAGGTGATCGGCATCGAGGTCGACCCGCACCACGCGGAGCTCGCCCGCCAGCTTGGCTGTGACGTCGTCCTCACGCCCGGCCCGTCGCCTGCAGATCGCCCGTTCGCCAGCGACCCCGCGCTCCGCCAGCAGGTGCGCGACCTCACCGGCGGCGTGGGCGTGGATGTCGCCATGGAGATGGCCGGGTTCAACTCCTCGCTCAACAACG
This sequence comes from uncultured Pseudomonadota bacterium, assembly GCA_903875225.1. Lineage (GTDB taxonomy): Bacteria > Myxococcota_A > UBA796 > UBA796 > SXON01 > CAIUMM01. The sequence goes on along the minus strand of CAIQVJ010000090.1, from coordinate 1,853 downwards.
CGATCAAGATCACCCGCCGCGGCGGCCACGTCGTGCTGTTCGGCGTCAAGAACGGCGACGGGGTCATCGAGGATCTGCACCGCGTCGTGATGGACGGCTTGCAGCTCCACGGCATCGTGGGGCGGCAGATCTTCGCCACCTGGGAGATCACGAAGCGCCTGCTCGAGGACAAGTCCAACGGCATCCAGGACGCCGTGTTCAAGACCATCCTCAATGGCGGCGTGGGCACGATGATGGACATTCGCGATTGGGAGAAGAACGCTTTTGAAGCTGTGATCAAGCAGCATCCCAAGGCGATCATCAAGTTTTCGGGGTAGGGCGGGTCATGGAAACACGCATCGAAGACCTCGAAGTGAAGGTCGCCTACCTCGAACACCAGCTCGCCGAGCTGGACGGGCTGGTGCGGGAGCTCTTCGCCGCCAATGCGGAGCTTCGCAAGGAGCTCCTCGCCGTCAAGGAGTCCGGGGACGAGGGCTCGCTCACGTTCGGTGAGGGCGGGGCGGGGTTCGACAAGCCGCCGCACTACTGACTGCGCCGGTCTACTTGTACGCCTGCACCTTCCGCAAAAGCACGGGTGAGACGAAATTCAGCGCGTCCAGCAGCTTCGCCCGGCTGGACAGGATCGCGGTGTCCGGCCGCTCCATCGCCGCCTTGAGGATCTCGTTCGCGACCTCGACCGGCGGCATGGTCGCGAGACCGGGGTGGTCGGCCTCGAAGGTCAGGTACCCGGCGTTCTCGAAAAACGGCGTCCGGATGGCGGGCGGGCACACCACGACGACGTCGGCGTCGGTCTTTGCGAGGTCGTGGCGCAGCGACTCGGACCAGCCGATCAACGCGTGCTTGCTGGCACAATAGGCCGTGTGCTTCGCGTAGCCCCGGCGTCCGGCCACGCTCGCCACCTGCACGAGCACCCCACCGGACTGGATCAGCGCGGGCAGCAGGGCGCGGGCAACACGGACGGCGCCGTAGAAGTTCACGGCCATCACCTTCTCGATCGCCGCGATGTCGGTCTCCTCCCATGGCCGGAAGAGCCCGATCCCCGCGTTGTTCACCAGCACGTCCACCTGCTTGTAGCGCTTGAGGATCGCGGCTGTGGCGATCGCCACGGAGGTCTCGTCCGTCACGTCCATCGTGAGGGCGAGATCCAGCTCCTTCGCGAGGGAGGCGAGCCGCTCCTGGTCCCGTCCGGTGCCGACGACCTTCGCGCCGGTCGCTGCAAACCGCCGCGCCGTCTCCAACCCGATCCCGCTCGTCGCGCCGGTCACGACCACGACCTTGTTCACAAAACTGCGCCGACCAGATGAATTCGCCATGCGTTACCCTATCTTCATGCTCTCGTCCTTCCTGCTCCTCTCCGGCCTCCTTGCATGCTTCACTACAGCGGGGCCGTGCAGCGACTACTGCGACTACATCTGCAGCTGCCACCCCGACGACGGGGATGTCACGTGCGACGACTGCCGCACGATCTACACGGACGACGATCCCGCGCTGACCGACGAGTGCGAGACAGCGCTGACCGACCTGCAGAACGCGGACAAGGACGCCGGAATCGACTGCAGCACCGACACGGGCGCAGCCGGGTAGGGGCGACGCGCGAACCCGGGCGCGAGGTCCATCGTGGCCGTCGTGCCGTCGCTTCGCATCGGGCGGGGCCCCCTGGCTCGTGCCCCGGCGGTAGCTACGGCACGCTCCGTGGGCCCAGCGGGTCCGAGCCCCAGGCGACCTCCTCGCCATCCGTCCAGCCATCGCCGTCGGTGTCGGGGTCGTCCGGATCGGTGCCCGCGGCCTCCTCCTGGACAACGTAGAGCCCGTCTGCGTCGTCGTCGGGGCCGTGGCTCGCGTCGAGCGGATCG
>CAIQVJ010000089.1 GCA_903875225.1 uncultured Pseudomonadota bacterium | reverse complement strand
GCGCGAAGATGAAGTGGGGGAAAGGGGGAGGTTTGCCCGGGGGCCGCCCAAGGGCGGCCGAATCGCGGGAAATCATGCCAAGTCAAGCGCCAGCCCGTGTGTCAGCCCCGCTGGCCATCGCTCGGGCACCTTTTGGGCTAATAAGCATAGATGCCCCAGTCCTCGAACAGGCCGCCGAAGCCGCCGCTGAAGTCCTCCTCCACGCCCAAGCCGAGGACGAAATCGCCGGTGGTTCCCTCGGGGGACCACACCCAGACCTGGTAGTCGCCGGGGTCCAGCGCCAGCGCCGTGGCCCCGGTGGACCAGTAGTACCGCCGCATCACGCTCTCGAACACCACGAGCCGCTCTGCATCGGCGTTCCGATCGACGAACACTCCCTGGCCGTCATCGAGGGCCGCGGGCAGCATTGCCAACTCCTCAGCGGTCGGCGGGGGCAGGCCCGGGCCGACCACCGCGTACATCGGTCGATGGCCCTCGAGCCCCCGCCGCTTCTCGGTCAGCAACTCCAACGGCAGCGCGAAGCCGCGGTCGTATGTGAGGTGGACGACGAACGTCTCGTCTCCCGTCACGAACGATCCGTTGACGGCGTAGGAGATGTACGGGTTCTCCACGTCATAGTCGGTGACGAGCCTGGCGGGCTGGTGGCCCCAGGCCAGGGGCAGCAGCGCGAACAGGAGCCACCTCACGGTGCACACACGTCGGGAAACCGCGCCTTGTGGAAGATCAAACCGTTCACGCAGGCGTGGTCGCACAACTCGGCGCCCGCCGGTGATCCCCAACACTCACCGTCGGGCTCGAACCGGACGGTGTCCGTGGTCGTGCCGCGCGCCGAGTCGGTCGCATCGACGCAGGCCACGAATTCGGCACACGCGGGGGTCTGGACGACCTCGGCGCAGGCCAGGAGGAGGGAGAAGAACATGTACCAGAACAGTGCGTACCAAAACTGGAATTTCAATCAAATCTGACGCCGCGACCCAACATCGTCTCCATTCGCAGCCGGGCAGGCGTGGCGCGTTCAGTACACGTGTCTGTCGGTCATTCGTTCGGCTCGGACGTCGCCTCGGACCCGACCGGGCGGCGCCCATCCCAGCTCCTCCCAGCGCCAGCGACACCGGAAGCTCGCCCAGCGCCGGAGCGCCGTTTGCCACCGCGGCTGTCTGGTCCGTCACATCGTCGACGCAACAGCCCCTGAGCGGGGGAGATCTCCCGGGTCGGGACACTCAGGGGGACTCGAAGCCGTTGGCGTTGCTCTTGAAGAGCGCGTTGTCCTCGTCGAGGAAAGAAACCGTGAAGCTACGGGAGACGGTCTCGCCGAAGGCGACGAGGTAGCCGTCCGCGGCCTCGACGGAACTCTGCTCCGCGCCGGTCGGGCTGTTGCCGACGAGCACGACGAAGCGGTTCCCGTCGCGCTGCTGCCAGAGCATGAGTGAGGGGTGCCCGGTGCTGCCCGCGAGGAGCGTGTAGGTGACGGTGTAGGTGCCCTCGACGATGCGGAAGTCGGAGTAGGCGGCCTGGTGGTTGTTGCCGCGGTCGGTCTCGCGGCTGTTCTCGGCGAGGGTGACGTGCACGGCGCCCTCCTCGTCGTGGTAGCGGAAAAGCGTGCGGGAGGCCGAGTCGGTGAGGGCGAACTCGCTGAACATGAGGAGATCCCTGTCGAAGTTGGCGATCGACCAGGTGTGGAGGTCGATCGGCATCATCCGGCGGGCAGTGTCGCGGCCGCCGCTCTCCATCTTCTCGAAAACGTCGGGGATGGACTGGTATTCCACGTAGCTGGCGCCGGACTCGTAGAGGCGCACCATCGGCTCGGTGGTGGCGCTCTCGCCGCACCGGATCGTGCCGGTGCCGATGACGGTGCCGAGGCCGGTGGCGGGGTCGAGGGCCTCGACCAGGAGGGTGTGGGACGCGCCGTCCTCGAGCTCGGTCGGGATCGTGAGGTCGAAGCCGTGAAAGCAGGGATCGCCGCCGCAGACGTCGGGGCGGGGTTGGTCCGCCGTGGCGGAGACGGTGGCTCCGGTGTCGAAGGTGGCGCGGACGCTGAGCGCCCGATCGGGCGCGTCGTCATCAATCGTCCAGCCCCAGAGCCCGTCGCAGTCGGCGTGATCAAGGACGCCGCGCGGCGCGACGGTGTCGGGGAGGCCGGTGTCGACGAGGATGCCGGTGTCGTCGGCGTCGTCGGTGTCGTCCACGGCCGTGTCGTCGGCTGTGGGGGCCGTCAAGGTCGTGGGGGCGTGGGTGCCGCCAGCGAAGCCGAACGAGCACGCGAGGAGGAACAGCAGGGTGATGGGCGCTCGTTTGGTGGGACGCTTCGTTTATCAGGCGGGGCTCGGACGCGCACGGCGACCCGCGAGCCAGGGCAGCGGGTCGAAGCGCTTTCGGGACGCGGTCAGGATGGTCGGATGGTACGGCCAGCGTTGCTGGCTGTCCAGGAAGGAGCGCGGGTGCAGGGCCGCGGCCCGTCGCTCGGCACGCCTGGCGCCTTCAGTACACGTGCCTGTCGGTCATTCGTTCGGCGTCGGACGTGGAGGTGGCGACATACACGGCGATGACGTCGTCGTCGTCGACGTCGCTGTACCCACACACTGCGAAGTCCCCTTCGGTGACGTCGACGAAGTAGTCGCCCCGGACCCGACCGGTCGGCGCCCATCCCAGGTCCTCCCAGTCCTGCGTGGGGACCCAGTCGACAGCCACGGCGTCCAGGGCGGACATCGGCCGCGGGGCCATGCCGGTCTCGCGAAAGGCCCCGTTGGCCTGCATGTAGGAGAGCTCGGCCGTACGGATGGCGGAGACGAGCGACGGGACCTCCGAGCGCCAGAACCGCAGGTCCGGTCGGTCAGTGGTCAGGTCCATCGCGTTCGGGTCTGCTGCCGTGTCCGAGGACGAGTCGGCCGAGCCGTGATGCCCCGGGTTCGCCGCGACACAGGCGAGCAGGAGCGATGTGACAGACGGGAGCATGCTCCCGGCAGCCTACCCCACCTCATACAGGTTGATGTACTTGTTCCCCTGGATCGGGATCCGGCCCAGCGGCGTCGTGCCTTCCTCCACCTGTCGGGCGCCCACCTCCGTGAGCAGCACCCGGCTGCGGTGCGCCGAGAGGTTCATCATCCACCGGGCGAGGTAGAACGGGCCGGCCAATTCCCAGCCCTCTCCGGGTCGGTGGGTCTCCGGCTGGATTCGGGCGACGCCGGGGGTCACCCCGACGGAGAGGCGGTAGCCCGCGTTCGCTGTCGCCCGACGCAACAGGAGGGCGGTGCGCACGGCGCGCCCGACGGTCTCCCGGAAGCCGGAGCCGACCGTCCAGCACACGAGCATCGAGCCTTCGCCGCTCTCCCAGATCTCTCCGTCGGCGTCGGCGATCATCGAGGTCCAGTCGTTCGACAACGCGGCGAGCGTGACCTTGGGGCTCGCGAGGCTACGCGGCGGGGGCGAGGCCTCCATGGCGAGCACCACCACCGGCGTCGGGGCCAGCGGTCGCCGGGGCGCTGCAGCGGGGTTGCTCGACGAGGAGGGGATCTGCTCCTGGACCTCCTTGAGGAACGCTGCGAGGTCGTTGTTCGTGGCGCGGTGCCCTTCGCGGACGATCAGCTGGGCGAGCGCCTCGAGCATGTCCCCGGCGTTCGCCCACCGGTCGTCCCGGTGACGGGAGAGGGTCTTGAGCAGGAACTCTTCGAGATCCTCGGAGATCTCCGGCCGGAAGCCGCGCGGGCTGGGCACCTCCGCGCGCCGGACCCGCGCGAGGGTCTCGTCGCGGTTGCGCGCCTTGAACAGCCGACGCCCCGTGAGCAGCTCGTAGAGCACGATGCCGAGCGAGAACAGGTCGCTCCGCCCATCGAGCGGGCGGGCCTCGACCTGTTCGGGGCTCATGTAGGCGTACTTGCCGCGGATGACCTCCTGGTTTCCCTGCTGGATCGCGGCCCGGGAGATGCCGAAGTCCGTGAGCTTGACCTCGCCGGCGAACGACAGGAGCACGTTCTGCGGGGAGATGTCGCAGTGCACCACGTGCAGGGGCCGGCCCTCGTGCTCGGCGGTGTGGGCGAACTGCAGTGCGCGCAGCACCTCTCCGACGATGAACAGCGCCAGCGAGACCGGAAACTCGCCCAGCGCCCGCGCGCGGGTGGCGAGCCGGGCGAGATCGATGCCGTTCACGTGCTCCATGGCGATGTACAGCGAGCCCTTGTGCTCCCCAAGCTCGAACACCTGCACGATGTTCACGTGCGAGAGCAGCGCCGCGATCTTCGCCTCGGTCTGGAAGAGCTCCTTGAACTCGTCGTCCTTCGCGAGGTTGTCGAGGATCCGCTTGATCACCAGGATCTTCTCGAAGCCCATCGCGCCGTTCAGCCGCGCCCGGTACACCTCGGCCATCCCGCCTGTCGCAATCTTCTCCAGCAGGTGGTACTGGCCGAACTCTTCAGGGTCGCTCAACGTGGACATCCCAGAACCGCTATCCCGGAAACCACGCATTTTCAGTACGTGAACTCCATTCACCGGTGGCGCCCCGAATAGCATTTCACATGCTCCTGTTGATTGCTGGTGTGCTCGTCGGATGCAAGAAGGATCCCGCGGTGGAAGTCCCGCCCGGCCTGGACCCGTTGGAGGAGAACACCGCGGCGCTTCCGGAGGGTGAGACGGTGAACCTCGTCTCGGCCGAGACCACCGACTACAACGAGACGCAAGCTCGCGGGCGCGTGGACGTCGCGATCGAGGACGTGATCGCGTGCGTGCAGAACCCCGACGTCGGCGTGGACCGGCGCCGGGTGGCCGACTACTCGGTGACCGAGGACGTCGACGACGCGTACACGACCTCCTACGACGTGATCACCACGGTGGAGGACCTCGTGACGTTGACCTACACCCTGACCTGGGTGCAGGGCGACCGTGGCGACGGCACGTGGGGGGTGCGCTGGTCCAAGGCCGAGGACCGCGAGACCGACGACAACGCCTACCTGTTGACGCTGCTCGACGGTTCCGTCCTCCTGCAGCCGATCGACGAGGACAGCACCGATGTCGGCATCATCGAGCACCTCGCCGCCACGATGACCTCCACGGCGGACACCGAGCAGTTCACCGGCGACTTCTACGCGAGCATCCTCGCGTGCTCGCACGACGAGCCGCTGCCGAAGTATTGCGACGGGGACTGCTGACAGGATCCGCATCTCCCGCGGTCGGAGGCGTTCCCGCGGTTAGTTTTCAACCATGTTGCTCGCCCGCCTGACTGCCCGACTGCGCCGGGACTGCCCCTGGGATCGCACCCAGACCCTGGAGACCGTTCGGCCGTACCTGCTGGAGGAGACCCACGAGGTGCTCGAGGTGCTCGATGCGTGCGCGCTCGCCGCCCGCTCCGGCGGCCCCCTGCCGCTCGCGGCGCTCCGCGAGGAGCTGGGCGACCTGCTCTTCCAGATCGGGCTGCTCGCCCAGATCGCGTCCGAACAGCCGGGGGGGTTCACCCTGGACGACGTGGTGGAGACGGTCTCCTCGAAGATGATCGAGCGCCATCCCCATGTCTTTGCCGCCGGCACGACCCCCGAAGACGTGCTGCGGGCGGACCCCGACACAGGCACGCCTCCCGCGACGGCGGACGGCACCCTGGGCGCCTGGGAGGCCCGGAAGGCGAGCGCGCGCCCGGACCGCTCGCGGGTCGACGGGGTGCCCACCTCGCTCCCCGCGCTGCTCCGGGCCCATCGCGTCGGGGAGAAGCTCGCGCACATCGGGTTTGACTGGCCCGATGTCGACGGCGTGTTCGCCAAGGTCGACGAGGAGCGCGCCGAGCTCGTGGAGGCGCTGGCTTCGGGAGACGCCGCCGCGATCACGCACGAGTACGGCGATCTGCTGCTCGCCACCGCGAGCGTGGGACGGTTCCTGCGCGTACCCGCCGAGGATGCCCTTCGGGAGGCCAACGCGCGCTTCGAAGGGCGCTTCCGGGCGCTCGAACAGGTCGCCTCGGAGCGGGCCATCCCGCTCGAGGATGCCGGACCGGCGGTGCTCGACGATCTCTGGCGGGAGGTGAAGGCCCGCGCCCGTGTCGACGGAGGGCCGGCGCGAACACTCCCGGCCGCAAGTGTGAAAAAATCGGATTAGAGGGAATCATGCGCCATCTGCTGCTCGTCGTACCGCTGGTCGGCTGTGGGGTCTCTCCGCAAGCCACGGCCGTCTCGACGCCGGGGCTCTCGGGCCCGGCGGCGGAGGCCCTGGCGCGCAGCGAGTTGAGCGTGCCCCCGGCCGCCTCGCTGATCTCGGTGGCGTCCACGGCACATCCGGGGGCCACCCCGCTGCTGCCCGCGGCGTTGACGACCTACCTCTCCGCGCCTTCCCACAGCACCGGTCAGCGGGTGGTCGCCCGGTTCGCGCTCCCGCTGGACAGCGTGGGCACCGAGTTCTGGTCCGACTGGCGCCCGCTCCCACTGCCGGATGCCACCACCCGTTTCGTCGAGGGCCCTGCGGAGATCGCTGGGATTGCGGGGTACTACCGCTGCAGCGTGAGCGCAGCGAGCCCCAGCAGCGAGCGGGGCTGGGCATCGTCCTCCTGCGCCACACCACCGGCGAATTTCGACAGCTACGAGGTCGCAGCCTACGACCCGACCGCGGGCCAGCTCACGGTCATCGTCAAGCAGTACTACTAGCCCCCGTGTCCGACCCCACGCTGCTCCTCGACAAGTTGCTGGACGTGCCACGTCATCAGAGCGCGGTGTCTGCCGTGCGTGAGCGGACGGCGGACGGCTGGCGGCACCACACCTGGCAGGAGCTGCAGGTTGCCGTGCGGCGGGCCGCAGGTGCCGTTCCAGCAAGGGGCTCCTCGCTGCGGTGGACAGCCGCGCGCGGCGCAGACCAGCTGATCGCCGACCTGGCGATGCAGTTCGGCGGGGTGATCGGGGAGCTCTCGAGCGATGGGGAGCCCGTCGGGACAGGGAACGACGACGCCGGACGCCTCGTCCGGCTGCGGCAGGAGATGCGGGCCAGGGACCCGGCAGTGTGGTTCGACGGCCGCGTGATCGACCAGGGCGAAGTGGCAGTGCGGGCCGAGCGGGCGTGCAGGCGCCTCGCTCCTCGCCCCGGACTCGTGCCCGAGGTCGTGCTCTGCACGGTCGACGCGCGAACCGACCAGCTCCTCGGCTGGGCCTCGGTGTGGGGCGGGCTCACGCTCGTTTGCGGTGCGGCCGATGACCGCGAGAACACCGATCCGAGCGTGTGGGTGTGCACGGCGTCGCAGTGGGCCGATGCGAAGCTCACCGCGCGCAGCCCCATGGAGCGGCTGCGACACACGGGGAGCCGGCTGCGGCGGGTGTTCGTGGTGGGTGCGGTCTCGGGAGCGCCCCCTCCGCCGCCGGGTGTGGAGATCGGAACGTGGACGCTGTAGCGGAGTCCCCCCGCGCGCTCGACGGGATGCGGGTGATCGACCTCTCCCGGTTGCTCCCCGGGCCCTTTGCGACGCTCTGCCTGCAGGGGTACGGCGCCACCGTCGTGAAGGTCGAGGACCCCAACGGCGGCGACTACCTGCGAAACCTCCCGCCCTTCGTGCCTCACGGCGATGGGCAGGTGAACGCCTGGTTCGCTGCCTTGAATCGCGGAAAACGGAGCGTGGCGCTCGACCTGCGCAGCGATCGGGGGCGCGAGGCGGTGCTGGCGCTGCTGGCGCGCGCCGACGTGCTGGTCGAGAGTTTTCGACCGGGGGTCCTGGCCCGGCTGGGCCTCGGGCCGGCGATGCTCCGGGAGCGGTTTCCCAGGCTCGTGATCGCGAGCCTGACGGGTTGGGGCCAGACCGGCCCCATGGCCAGTCTTCCGGGGCACGACCTGGGGTTCCTGGCGCTGGCGGGCCTCCTGTACCGCAACCCCACCGTGCCGCCCATCCAGTGGGGAGACCTCGCTGCAGGCGGACTCTGCGCCGCGCTGCAGGTGGTCGCGGCGCTCCTGGCCCGGGAGCGGGGAGGGCAGGGCGCCTGGCTCGACGTCGCCATGCTGGACAACCTCGTGGGCCTCCAGCAGACGCTGTTCGCGCAGCTTGCCGCAGGAGCACCCCCGGACGAGGTGCTGACCGGAGGCCTGCCCGTCTACAACCTCTACCCGGCGGCTGACGGCCGGGTCACAGTCGCGGCGCTGGAGCCCGCGTTCCTGGCGGCGCTCGCGGCGCAGGCGCCAGGCCTCGGCGCCGAGGAGATCGCTGCGTGGCTCGCGACCGGTACCCGCGACCACTGGGCCAAGGCCCTCGCCGGTGCATGCGTCGTGCCCGTGTTGAGCCCCTCCGAGGTGCTCGCCCACCCGCAGATCGTGGCCCGCGGCTTGTTCTGGAACGGCCTGCCGCACCCGCCGACCGGGCCCGTGCGGGGCGCGGTCCCCGGGCTGGGCGAGCACACCGCCGCGGAGCTGGGTCCCACGTTCTGAACAGGGCGCCGGGGCCGGAAGGCGCGGGAGCAACCGCAGGGACCGCCAGACCCGATCCCGGGGCCTCCCTACTCGGCCAGGCCCACGAGGCCCCCGTCCGCGAGGCCCACCCAGAGTTCGCCTCCGACCACCACCGGCGAGGCCGTGACCGTGCCGATCTGCGTGTGCCAGCGCACTCCCCCGTCGCTGGACTCCACGGCAGACAGGGTGCCATCTGCGGATCCGACGAGCACGACGTCGTCCTCCACCCGCATCGCCGTGACCGCGCCCTCGAAGGAGAGGTCCCAGCGCGGCTTTCCGCTGGTGAGATCGAAGGCGTAGAGCTCCCCGCTCCGGTTGGCGAGGTACACGCTCCACCCCCCGTTTCCGTCCGGTCCCAGGGCCGGTGCGAGGCAGGGAGCGGGCGAGCGAGCGCGCCAGAGCGGCATCCCTGCACGATCGAGGGCGAGCACCCCGCCGGGCTCGCCTTCGGCAGCTGCGATGGCGACGAGCACGGCCCCCGGCGCCAGCACGGGCGCGCCGACCGGGGAGGCGGGCAGCGCGGTCCGCCAGCGCTCCCCCTTCTCGTCGGCCGCGATCACGAGCCCGTCCAGGCTCACCGCGTACACGACGGCGCCATCCGTCGCGATCCCGGCGCCGCTGGAGGTCAGGCCGGTGGTGGATCGGCCCCCGGCGGGGTCGATCACGTCCGCGAACGGCAGGAACCAGCCCGCGCTCGTGTGGATCGTGCCATCCCGGGTCTGCCAGGCGCGCCCGGACTCGCCGAGGGCCTGGACGCCCGCGGCAAGCTCACCGCCCGCCGTCGGTCGCTCGCTCACGGCACCGGTGCCGACATCGAGGCGCGCGGTCTCCTGGTCCCGCGAGACCCAGACACCGTCGGCCAGGAGCGAGAGCGCGCGGGCAGCGATCGGCTGCGTCCACACGACCTTCCCGGAGCGCACCATCTGGACCGCAGAACCCGCACGTGCGAAGAACCGGACCCCATCGGTGTAGAGCTGCTCCACGGGCCCGGCGAGCTGCACGCGCGCGACCTCGTGCGGGGTGTTCCGGAACCCTGCCCCCGCGATCCGCGACGTGTTCCAGCTCGCAGGCTCAGGCGCGGGTACGGCGGCGGGGCTGTCCATGGCCGGTGCGGCAGCCAGATCCTCCGAGCGGTGCACGCCTGTCTGCACGGTCGCACATCCCACGAGCCCCGCGAGGATGGCCCACCGGGGGCTCACCCCTTGCCTTCCGCCCGAAAGCGGTACCCCATGCCCCGCGCCGTGAGGAAGTGCGCGGGATCGTCCACGTCGTCGAGCTTCTGGCGCAGGCGGGTGATGAAGTTGTCCACGGTGCGTTCGGTGCCGAAGTAGTTCTCGCCCCACACGGCGTCCAGGATGGCCTGGCGGGTCACCACGCGCCCTTCGCGCGAGGCCAGGAATTCGAGCAGCTTGATCTCTCGCGCGGTGGTCTCGACCAGCACGCCCGCCTTGCGGATCTCGCCGGCCGTGAAGTCTGCTTCGACGTCGCCGAAGCGCAGCACGTGAGTGGGCTCCGCTCCCTTGGAGCGCCGCAGGAGCGCCTTGATCCGGGCCAGCAGCTCGTTGAGCCCGAAGGGCTTGGAGATGTAGTCGTCCGCACCCAAATCGAGGCCTTTCACTTTGTCCATCTCGGCCCCACGGGCGGAGAGCATCAGGATCGGCAGGGTGGCGGACTGGCGCCGCAGCTCCCGACACACGTCGTAGCCGGAGAGCACGGGCAGCATCACGTCGAGCAGCACGAGGTCGGGCTTCCAGGCGGCTGCTGTCTTCAATCCGGCGGCGCCGTCCGGCTCCACCTTCACCTGGTAGCCCTCGAGCTTGAGGTTGAGCTCCAGCCCGCGTTGGATCGACGGGTCGTCCTCGACCAGGAGGATGCGCTCGGAGAGGGTGGGCGGCACCCAGCCAGTCTATCGCGTTAGCCCCCGACGATGCCTCGCTACACAGACCCGGATGGTCGGGTCGACATCAAGAGTCTCTCGCTCGACGAGCTCACGGCCGCGCTGGTCGAGCTCGGCTCCGAGCGGTTCAGGGCCCTGCAGGTGTGGAAGTGGCTGTGGCAGCACAAGGCCCGCTCGTTCGAGGAGATGACGAACCTCTCGAAGGTGTGGCGCGAAAAGCTGCCGGAGCACTTCGTGATCCAGGAGCTCACCCCGGTCGGCGTGCTCACCAGCACCGACGGGACACGCAAATTCCTCTGGCACACCTCGGAGGGCCTGCAGATCGAGAGCGTGCTGATCCCCGACGAGGACAGGCTCACGCTCTGCGTCTCCACGCAGGTCGGCTGCGCCATGGCCTGTTCGTTCTGCCTCACGGGCGACCTCGGCTTGAAGCGCCACCTCCGGCCGGGAGAGATCATCAACCAGCCGCTGCAGATCAGCCGCATCCTGCCCGAAGGCCAGCGCATCACGAACGTCGTGATGATGGGCATGGGCGAGCCGCTGCACAACTACGACAACCTCATCGCCGCGCTCCGCGTGTACCTGGACGAGCACGCGCTCGGCATGAGCCACCGCCGGATCACCGTCTCGACCGTCGGGCTGGTGCCTGCGATGAAGAAGCTCACGGACGAGCTCCCGGTGAACCTCGCCGTGAGCCTGAACGCCTCGACGGAGGAGCAGCGCCGCGAGGTGATGCCGATCACGAAGAAGTACTCGATGCAGGAGCTTCTCGACACGTGCCGGGACCTGCCGATCCACCATCACAAGCGCATCACGTTCGAGTACGTGATGATGGCGGGGTTCAACGACTCGATAGAAGACGCTGCGCGGCTGGCGAAGCTGCTACGCGGCATCCGATCGAAGGTGAACCTGATCCCCTACAACGAGAACCCGTCGCGGGACATCAAGCGCCCGGCGGCCGACGTCGCCAAGGCGTTCCAGCACTACCTCGTCACGCGCGGCGTACAATGCAGCATCCGCTCGACGCGCGGGAAGGACATCTCCGCAGCCTGCGGCCAGCTCGGGAAGGCCGATGCCTCGAGCGTCGCGATCTTCGGCCCCGCCGCTTCACTCCCAGAAAATACGGAAGTAGATCCTAATGGAAGTAGTCCTCGACTTTGAACGCCCGCTCGTCGAACTCCGCCGACGGATCGAGAACCTGCGCGCCGCTCCCCAGGGCGCGATGCCCGCAGCGATGGCGAGCTCCATCGCGGAGCTGGAGCGCCAGGCGGAGCGCCTGCAGGAGCAGACCTTCGCGAACCTCACGCCCTGGCAGCGCACCCAGCTCTCGCGCCATCCGGGCCGCCCCAACTTCGACGAGTACGTGCAGGCCTGGACCACGGACTGGAGCGACCTCCACGGAGACCGCGCCGGCCACGACGACCAGGCCATCGGCATGGGCATCGGCAACTTCCGGGGGCGCAGGGTGCTCATCGTCGGCCACAAGAAGGGCCGCACCACAAAGGAAAACGTAGCCTGCAACTTCGGGATGGCGCTGCCGGACGGCTACCGGAAGGCGCTGCGCGGCATGGAGCTTGCGAATCGCTTCAACATGCCGATCATCACGCTGATCGACACGCCGGGGGCCTACCCGGGTCTCGATGCCGAGGCTCGCGGACAGGCTGAAGCCATCGCGCGCAACATCATGGAAATGTTCACGTTTGGCGTACCCATCATCGCCTGCGTGATGGGTGAGGGCGGCAGCGGTGGCGCGCTCGCGCTCGGGTGCGGAAACCGGGTGCTCATGATGGAGCACGCGGTGTACTCGGTGATCTCGCCGGAGGGGTGCGCCGCGATCCTCTGGCACGACCGCGCAGAGGGGCCGCGGGCCGCGGAGGCCCTCAAGCTCACTGCCCCGGACTGCCTGCGGTTCGGCGTCGCCGACGCCGTGGTGCCCGAGCCCGTGGCGGGCGCGCACCGGGCGACGGCAGACGCCGTGACGCGGCTGGGCGATGCCGTGGAGCAGCACCTCGGTGAGCTCTCGGCGCTCTCGCCAGAGGCACTGAAGGCGCACAGGTACGAGCGGTTCCGCGCCCTGGGAGCGTTCGAGATCACGCCGTGAGCGACTGGCTCGTCGCCCCCGCGGAGGCCGTTTCGGAGCCGCTCCGGATTTCCGTGCCCGGCGACAAGTCCATCTCGCACCGCGCGCTGCTGTTCAACACGTTGGCGGTGCTCGAGTCGGGCGGGCGCGCACAGGTCAGCGGGCTGCTCGAGGCCGAGGACGTGATGCGCACCCTGCAGGCGTGCCGTCAGCTCGGCGCGAGCGTCGAGCAGACAGGGCAGGGGTGGGCGCTGGGCGGGGGCGAGCGAACGAGCCACGCTCTCGAGATCGACTGCGGGAACTCGGGAACGACCGCACGCCTGCTGCTCGGCGCGCTGTCCGGGTTGGGCCGGTCGGCCACGCTGCACGGCGATGCCTCGCTCTCCCGGCGGCCCATGGCCCGGGTGATCGCCCCGCTCACCGCGATGGGCGCGACCTTCGTGACGGGCGAGCGGGCGACGCTGCCGCTGACGATCGGGGCAGGGGCGCTGCGGGGGATCGACTGGACGTCCACGGTCGCCAGCGCACAGGTCAAGTCTGCCGTGCTGCTGGCCGGGTTGCGCGCAGAAGGCACCACCCGGTACACGGAGCCCACACCGTCGCGCGACCACACCGAGCGCATGCTCGGGCGCATGGGGGCGCAACTGGAGGTGAGGGGGACGACGTCGACGGTCACCGCACGCCCGCTGGAGCCTGTGGACGTCGCCGTTCCGGGTGACATCTCGAGCGCCGCGTTCTGGCTCGTCGCCGCCGCGGTGCTCGGTCGATCCGTGACGGTCGAGGGGGTGGGCTTGAACCCCACGCGCACCGGCTGCCTCGACGCCCTGGTCGCGATGGGGGCCGACGTGCGGCTGGACCCGGGCGAGGGGAGCGGCGGGGAGCCCGCCGGAGCGGTGACCGTGCACGCAGGCGGGCGACTCCGTGGCACGCTGATCAGCGGAGCGCTCATCCCGCGGCTCATCGACGAGATCCCGGTGCTGGCGGTCGCGGCTGCGTTCGCCGAGGGCGAGACCGTGATCCGCGACGCTGCGGAGCTGCGCGTGAAGGAGTCCGACCGGATCGCGGTCGTCGTCGACGGCCTGCGGGCCATGGGCGTGGAGGCCGACGCGACGTCGGACGGCATGCGCATCTTCGGGCGCGGAGGGCGGGGCCCCCGGGCAGCGGAGCTGCACAGCCAGGGCGACCACCGGATCGCCATGGCCTTTGCGATCGCCGGGCTCGCCTGCGGCATGCAGGTGCGCGAGGTCGAGTGCGTGAACACCAGCTACCCCGGCTTCCTCGCTACGCTGAAACGACTCTCGCCACGCTCGCGGATCGCGCTATGAGGCGGGATGCACCCTGATATCGTCGCGATCTCCAACGTCTGGCAGTGTGACGTGCGCATCGATGCGCTCAAGGCGGAGCACGAAGGGCTCAACCGGGTGATCAAGGCGGCAGAGGCCTCGCTTGCGGCCGCAGACGCGGGGCTCGCCACTGCACAGGCGGCGTTGGCCGCGGCGAAGACCGCGGAGCGGGTGAACGCTCGGGAGCTGGACAGCTACACCGAAAAACGGGCCGCCACGCGGGAGATGATCAACACGGGCACCGCGCCGGACTACGCCGCCGCCGAACGCCAGTTGGCCAACGTGATCGCCCGGATCGACACGTTGGAGACCGCCGGGATCGAGCTCCTCGACGCACTCGAAGCCGCGGGCGAGGCGGTGAAGAGCGCTGAACGAGCGCGCAAGAAGGCCCTGGACGACCTCGCCGCGGGAAAGGCGGCGCTGGCCGCGCGGGACGCTCCGTTGCGAAAGGAGCTCGGAGAGATCCTCCCGCGCCGGGAGGCCGCCTGGGAGGAGCTCCACCCCGAGCTCAAGCCCCAGTACTTCGACCAGCGCCGCAAGAAGAAGCGCGCGCTCGTGAACGTGGTGGAAAAGACGTGCAGCGCGTGCTCCACGTTCGTGCCGCCGCAGGTCTGGCTGGACACGGAGTCCGGCAAGGAAGCGCACCGGTGTACCGGGTGTGGAGCCTGGATCCTGCCGTAGGCGGTATCAGCCCACGCGGCGGGCCAGCTCCTGCAGGTGGCCGAGGGTCGCCTTCTTGTCGCCCGGGTTGGCCAGGAGCCACCTTGGATGGAACGTGGAGAGCGCGGGCACACCGTTCACCTCGCCCCAGGCACCGTGTCGTTCGAGCCCGAGCGCGATCCGGGCCTGCTCCCCGAGCACCAGCACCGCACGCGGCCGGGCGAGCGTGACCTGACGATCGAGGTATGGACGACACGCCGCGACCTCCGAGGCCTGCAGCGGGCCCGGCCCCGCGCAGCGGACCACGGGCAGGATCTGCACCTCGCGCCGGTCCACGCGAACCACGTTCAGCAGCATGCGTTCCAGCATGGTCGCGGCGTCTCCATGGAGCACCTGACCCGAGGCGTCCGCCTCCGCGTCGGGTGGATCGGTCACGATCATGAGCAGCGGGCGGGCGGGGCCCTCGCCCGGCAGCGCCTGTCTGCGGGTCTCGCAGCGACCACACGCCGTGCACGCGCTGATCTCCCGGCGGAGGGCTGCGATGGCGACATCCGGGCTCTCCGCCACGCGTGACCACTTCGAGCCGAACAGGCCCGCGGCTCCGTCGGCGCTGGCTGGGACAGGCGCGGGAGGGGGCGCGGCCTGGACGGGCGGGGAGGGCGCGCGGACCGGGGAGGGGTCCTGGAAGCGGGCCGGGGCGGGAACGTGGACGGGGGAGGAAACGTGGACGGGGGCGGAAACCTGGGCCGGGGCCGGGGCCGGAACGTGGAGCAGCTGCGGGCGCGGGGGCGGGGCCCCGGCTTCAGGGCTGCGTGCGCTCTCGGGGGGCGCGGCTCCCAGCCCGGCGAGCGCGCCCACGGGGAGTACGTCCACGCCCTGTCGACGGAGCGACTCGAAGACCGCGAGGGTGTCTGCGATCAGGGCGGCCAACTCGGAGGGTTCGGTCACGTGCGGGGACTATCGCGTCCCCTGGCAGCCCGGACACCACCAGGTGCCTCGCCCGGCCTGCCGGAACGTCGCGATGGGCGTGGAGCAGCGCGGGCAGGGCTCCCCCTCGCGCTGGTAGAGCGGGAACGGGTTCGAAGCGCCCGGCTCCTCCACGTACGCCACCTCGTGGCCGTCGCCCAGCAGGGTGAAGGTGGCTGCGAGCTGCTCCTGCACAGCGTCCGCCAGGCGCCGATGCTCGACAGGGCCGAGCCCCCCGGCGGGCTGGAGCGGGTGCAGCCCTGCGCGCCAGAGCGCCTCCATCGCCTGGACGTTGCCCAGTCCCGCCACCACGGACTGGTCCATGAGCACCACCTTTATGGGGCGCCTCCCGGGCAGAGCAGGCAGCGGGTCCCGGAGAGCGTCCGGTCCGAGGCCGAGCGAGAGCGCCTGCTGGCCCTCGGCGTGGCTGGAAAACGGAACGATCCCACCGAGCAGTCGCGGATCGTGGAAGGTGATGGCCGCACCGTCGTCCAGCAGGAGGCGCACCTTCGGAAACGGCGAGGGCCCCCGCGTCCACCGTCCGGTCATGCCGAGGTGCAAGAGGATGCTGCCCGCCTCGAAGCGCCAGAGCAGCCTTTTTCCGTGGCGGTCGAGGCCGAGCGGTGCGCTCCGGGCGATCCGGTCGAGCCGTTCCAGCGCGGCAGGGCTGCCCGCGGAGGGGCGGTCGGTCCGACTGTCGCGGACCACCCTCGGGTCCAGCACCTGGACCCCTGCGATGCGGCGCCCCGCCGTCCAGCACAGCACCGCGCGGCGGCAGAACTCGACCTCGGGAAGCTCGGGCATGCGGCTGCTTACCTCGCCTTGTCGGCGGCGGGGAGCCAAGTTAAGCGTGTGCCGCTGGAGAAGTGACCATGAATTCGACCTCGCTGATGTACAACATGGTGTTGATGCCCCTGGTCGTGTTCGGCGGCTTCAGCTGCATGTTCTGCTTCGTCCTGTTGCTGCCCGGCGTCGGGCAGGGCCTCGCTGCCCTGTGGACGCTCGTCATCGGCGACCACCTGAACCAGAAGCGCCTCGCGAAGAAGCTGAGCAAGGCGGCGTGAACGAACTGGAGGCACCGCCGAAGGATCTGACGGTGATGCCCGGCAAGGTGAAGGCCATCGGGTGGTTGCACCTCGTCGGCGGCCTGTCCAACATCGGGTGGGGGATCTTCTGGACCCTGTACGGCGGCATCGCCGCGCTCGGGACGTTTGGCATCGGCCTGGTGTTCTGCTGCCCGGTGTTCATCGTGTTCCCGGTGGCGTGCATGGAGCTGTACAGCGCGTTCCGCATCCTTTCGGGCGCCCGGGGCATCAAGCCGCCGAAGCTCACGTCCATCGCGGAGCTCTGCACGTTGATCGTGTGCAACACGTTCTCCACGATCCCCGGCATCCTCACCCTGCTTTTCCAGCAGGATCCCGAAGTGGTGGCCTGGTACGCTCAGAACAACCGGGACTGACTCCCGCGGGCCGAACCCGCGGCCGCCGCCAAACGGCCCATGCGTGGGGCCGGGCGCCGGGGACGTGATCCGGTTAGGCGCGCCCCCCCCTTGGAGTCCCTCATGAGCATCTCTCGTATCGGTGTGGTTGGTGCTGGCCAGATGGGTAACGGCATCGCGCAGACGGCAGCGGCTGCCGGCTTCGACGTCACGTGCACGGACGTGAACGAGGCCGCGATTCAGCGCGGGAAGTCCACGGTGTCGAGCTCCCTCGGCCGTCTGGTCAAGAAGGGCACGATGACGGCAGAGGCCGTCGCGGCCATCGAAGGCCGCATCCAGTGGAGCACCGCGCTCGACGCGCACTCCGATGCCGACCTCATCGTCGAGGCCGCCAGCGAGAACCTCGAGCTCAAGCTCCGCATCTTCGGCGATCTCTCGCGCATCGCGAAGCCGGGCGCCATCCTCGCCTCGAACACCTCGAGCATCTCCATCACGAAGATCGCCAGCGCCACGAACCGCCCGGCGGACGTGGTCGGCATGCACTTCATGAACCCGGTGCCTCTCATGCAGTTGGTCGAGCTCATCCGCGGCATGGCGACCTCGGACGAGACGTACGCCGCGGTCAAGGCGTGCGCGGAGAAGATGGGCAAGACCACCGTGCTCGCGCGCGACATGCCCGGCTTCATCGTGAACCGGGTGCTCATGCCCTACATCAACGAGGCAGCGCAGGCGCTGTACGAAGGCATCGGATCGGTCGAGGACATCGACGTGGCCATGAAGCTCGGCACCAACGTGCCCATGGGCCCGCTCACGCTGGCGGACTTCATCGGGCTCGACACCTGCCTCGCGATCATGGAGGTGCTGCACGGCGGGCTCGGCGACTCGAAGTACCGCCCGTCGCCGCTCCTGCGCAAGTACGTGGAGGCCGGCTGGCTCGGTCGCAAGACGGGGCGCGGGTTCTACAACTACCCGGCGAAAGCATGAGCGCCGATCCGAACGCGGTGCTCGCCGAGCGCCGCGGCGCAGTCGTCGTCGTCACCATCAACCGCCCGGCAGCGCTCAACGCGTTGAACGCCGACGTCCTCGAGGGCCTCGAGGCCATCCTGGCCGATACGGCGCTGCTCGAGGGCGCGCTCGCGCTCATCGTCACCGGAGCAGGCCCCAAGGCCTTCGTGGCCGGCGCCGACATCGCGGCGATGTCCACGCTCGACGTCGATGGCGCCCGCACGTTCGCAGAACGCGGCCAGCGGGTGTTCGACAGGCTGAGCGCGCTGCCGATGCCCGTCATCGCAGCCGTGAACGGGTTCGCCCTCGGCGGTGGGTGTGAGCTCACGCTCGCTTGTGATCTCGTGCTCGCCGCGCCCAACGCGGTGTTCGGACAGCCCGAGGTCAAGCTCGGCGTGATCCCCGGCTTTGGCGGCACGCAGCGCCTGGTCCGCCGGATCGGCGCGATGAAGGCTGCGGAGCTCTGCTTCACCGGGCGCAACGTGAAGGCCGAAGAGGCCGTCACCCTCGGCCTCGCGTTGCGGATCGTGCCGGCCGACCAGCCCGTGCTCGACGCCGCGATCGCCCTGGCGGAGCAGATCGGCGCGATGGGTCCTGTCGCGGTCCGGCTGTGCAAGCAGGCGGTGAACGCCGCGACGGACGCAGACCTGCGCGCAGGCCTGCTGCTCGAGCGTGATCTGTTTTCACTCTGCTTTTCGACGGCCGATCAGAAGGAAGGTATGTCAGCGTTCCTTCAGAAGCGTTCGGCGGTATTTCGGGGTGCGTGAGGGCGGGCCTCGCGCCTGCCCTGCACAGCTCATAGAGCCCACAACCCACAGGCAGCTCACATGGCAAATCGAAGGGCAGCGCGCATCGCGTCTGCCATCCAGCAGGAGGTCACACGCCTCCTGCTCACCGACGTCAAGGATCCGCGCGTAGGCGTGATCAGCGTGACCGAGGTCAAGATGAACGACGACCTCTCGGTCGCGCACATCTCCTACCTCCCGATGGGCGGCATGGGAGATCGCAAGCAGATCCACGAGGGGTTGAAGCAGGTCGCCAGGCACCTGCGTGGCCCCGTCGGCCGCGCGATCGGTACGCGCCACTCTCCTGAGCTGCGCTTCGAGATCGATCGGAACCTCGAGTACGCGATGCACATGGACGATGTGCTCAGCAACCTGCCGAAGGGCGCGGACTCCCAGGAACCGATCCCGGACGAGGGCACGGCGTCTGCACCGGACACCGATGGGGCAGGCGGATGACCGACGGCTTCCTGGTCATGGACAAGCCGCCCGGCATCACGTCGCACGACGTGGTGGCGGTCGCACGGGCGGTCACCGGCCTGCTGAAGGTGGGACACACCGGCACGCTGGATCCGTTCGCCACAGGCGTGCTCCCGCTCGCGCTCGGCGGCGCCACACGCCTCATCCAGTTCCTCGACGAGAACGAGAAGGTGTACGACGCCGTGATCGCACTCGGGCGGCTCACCGACACCGGGGACCCCACCGGCACCGTGATCGCCGAGAAGCCCGTGCCGCACATCACCCGTGCAGAGGTCGAGCGTGCGCTCGCCAGCTTCGTGGGCACCCGGCTCCAGCGCCCGCCCCGGTACTCGGCGGTCAAGATCAAGGGCAAGCCGCTCTACGAGTACGCCCGGAAGGGCCAGGACGTGGTGGCCGAGCCGCGCCCGATCCGCATCGACTCGATGGACCTCCTGTCGTTCGAGTTGCCGCGCATCCGCGTGCTGATCCGCTGCTCCCGGGGCACCTATGCGCGCGTGATCGCCGAGGAGGTCGCCGAGGCGCTCGGGACGGTCGGCCACCTCGAGGAGCTTCGGCGCGATGGCTCCGGGCCTTTCCGGATCGAGCAGGCCCTGCCGATGTCGCGGCTCTCGGAGATCGTCGCGGACAACCCGGCGTGGCACGAGGTGCTGCGCCCGGGCCGCCAGGCCGAGCGGATCCCGTGGAAGCCGCGGGAGGACGTGTTCGCGGGCCTCAAGCCCTACCTGGTCTCGCCCCGCGAGGCGCTCAAGCACCTGCCGGCGATCACGCTCTCGGCCCTGGAGGCCCGCCGCTTCCAGACGACCGGCCAGGTGCCGCCTCCGCCGGTGCCCGACGCGAAGGCGTGGCTGCTGCTCGCGGGCGATGAGCTGCTCGGCGTGGGGACGGCCGGAAAGGCGGTGAGCGAGCCGATCCACTGGGAAGGGGGAGCGCAGGGCGCGCGACCTCCGATGCCTGCACGTCGTCGGCATTGACAAGCCAAGCCCCGCTCGATAACGTGCGCCGCCTCCGAGAATACCGATGAATCTCATTGACCAGATCGAATCCGAGAACATGAACCCGGCCGCCGCCAAGCTCGCCATCGGCGACGAAGTGCGCGTACACGTCCGCATCAAGGACGGCGACAAGGCCCGCATCCAGGTGTTCGAGGGCACGGTCATCGCGCTCAAGGGCGCTGGCCCCCGCGCCACCTTCACCGTGCGCAAGAACAGCTTCGGCGTCGGCGTCGAGCGCGTCTTCCCGTTGCACAGCCCCTCGGTCGACAAGGTCGAGGTCAAGGTTCAGCACTCCGTGCGTCGCGCGAAGCTGTACTACCTGCGGGAGCGCTCCGGCAAGTCGGCGCGCCTCAAGGACGCACAGAACTAATCCGCGTTCGCGGCGGCATTCATGCCCGGTCCGGTGCGCGACGCAGATGCGCGTCGCGCGTCGCTGGTTCTGGGTGCCCGGATGGAACGTCTGGTGGAAGGCCTGCTCTCGGCTGATGGCTGGGAGATCCTCGCGCGCAACTGGTCGGGCGGGGGAGGGGAGCTGGACGTGATCGCCCTGCGTGGCGGTGAAGTCCGCTTCGTGGAGGTCAAGGCACGCGACCTCGAAGATCCGCTCAGCGACGAAGCCGTGACTTCGTCCAAGCGCACGCGCCTGCGGCGGGCCGCGCGGCTGTGGCTGCAGCAGTCCGCCTGGGATGGGCCTGCGGCCTTTCTCGTGGCGCTCGTGGACACCACGGACGAGACCGTGCGCTGGGTGGACGACGCCTTCGACGGGTGAGGGGACTCGCCCCACCCCCGCTCAGCGGATGCGGATCGTGAGGTTTGCCCCCGCGAGGCTGTGGATCGTGTCCCCCGCGGTGTAGATCGGGTAGGGACTCTCGATCTTCTGGGGCAGGTGGTACTCGACCTGGCCGTAGAGGCCGATCCTCAGGTATTGCACCGGCTGGAAGGAAAAGCCGAGGCCGCCCCCGATGTCTGCAGACTCGGAGGTCTGCACCGGCAGGCCTGCGGTGCCGTTCAGGACGCCGGGCAGGTACAAGCCGCTGGGGACCGTGGACCAGCTTGCATAGTCGAAGGCTGCGTGCAGGTCCACGCGCACGTCGGTGTCCTGCTGCGCGTTGTGTGCAGCGAGGAACTCGGCGCCGAAGCGGAAGTTGCCCGACTTCGCGCCCTGCAGATCGGTCACGACCGGGTTGCCGTCGGCGTCGACGGCGTCGATGGAGGTCTTCCCGTCGGTCTGGTACCGGCCGGTGATGTAGGGCTGGGAGCCGCCAATCGTGGTGGAGAACGCGTTGTCGATGCGGAAGCCCAGGCCGCCGTCGCCGGCGCCCCGCTTGCCATCGGTCTCGACGTAGAAATTGTTCTTGTTCGGCGTACGCAGCGCACCGCCGATGCGCCAGGTCACCCGGTTCTTGCGCTTGGCGAACGCCTCGGAGAACGGGGTCCCCGCGATGCCGATCCACGCGCCCTCGAGACCGCCGCCAGTGGCGAGCACTCCGAGGTCCACGGCTTCCGTACCGTTCATGGTACCGCTACCCGTGGTGGGGTCGTACACCATCGTCTGGGAGGTGCCGAAGTCGATGCTGTCCGCGATGTGGATCGGCAGGCCGAGCGTGACGGCCACGCCCGGTCCCGCGCTGAAGATCGCATCGATGGAGAGCACGTGGCTGTTCAGCGTGCGCTGCCCGACCTGCACGTCAGCGCTCTCCGTGGCGCCGGGGTCCATGAGCTCGGCCTCGTTCAGATGCCCGCCGAGCCGATCATAGGAGTAGTTGAGCGCGACGTCTCCCCGCAGCCATGGCGGGATCTGTGCGACGGTTGCGATCGGCACGACACCGCCCGGATGCTTCGGTGGCGCGGTGGGAGACGTGCCGATGCCCGTCGCGGCGGGCGGCGGAGGGGTGTCGTCTGCCGCGTACGCGGTGGACAGGCGGAACAGCAGGCTCAGGGGGAGCAGGAGGGCAGGCAAGCAGCGGGCTCCGGTCATCAACCGGAAGATTAGCCCGGAACCGGCGATCGGGTGAAGCTGCGTCGCATTTCTCCCACCATCCAGGAGTCGGATTGCCCCGAGCCCGTCAGTTCCACGCGCCAAACCCACCGAAGAACCTCGCCGACATCCTCGCGGCGCTCGTGATCGCCGTTCCCGACCCGACGTGCGAACTGGTCTACCACACGCCGTTCGAGCTCCTGATCGCGACCCAGCTCTCCGCCCAGTCCACCGACGCGATGGTGAACAAGGTCACGCCCGAGCTGTTCCGGCGCTGGCCGGATGCGCCGGCGCTGGCCGCGGCCGATCCCGCGGAGGTCGAGGCCGTCCTCAGGCCGACGGGGTTCTTCCGGCAGAAGACGAAGCACGCCATACGCACCGCGGAGGTGCTGGTCGAACGGTTCGGCGGCCAGGTGCCTGACCGGCTGGAGGACCTCGTCACGCTGCCCGGTGTGGCGCGCAAGACCGCGAACGTCGTGCTGGGCACCGCGTTCGGCATCCAGAGCGGCGTGACGGTCGATACGCACGTGTTGCGGGTCACGGCCCGCTGGGGCTGGCACACCGAGACGGCTCCCGAGAAGGTCGAGGCGCTGCTCATGGCCTGGTTGCCGAAGGCCGGCTGGTCGGACTTCGGACACCGCACCGTGCTGTTCGGGCGATACCACTGCGTGGCGCGGAAGCCGAGGTGCTCGACCTGCGGGCTCGCGGCGGCATGTCCGAAGGTCGGCGTGGAGACGAGCGCATAGCGGCGGCCTGTCGTAGCCGGTGCGGGGAGCGCCAGGGACCGTGGGCCGGCCGTGAAGCCTGATCCGGTTCCGATACGTTCCATTACTTGACATAATATACATTATCAGAAGTTATGGAACGGGAGACCAGGCTCTGCGATCCAGGATGCCGTTCCGGTGGTCGCCCGCGAATCCCGTGGTCGCCCGCGAACGGCTCAGCGCGTGGGGCTGACCCACGGCACACCCTGCGGCTCGCTCCGTTGCACGGGCACGCGCAACGCGTAGAGCCTGCCGGCGTTCGTCACGATGAACGCCGTGCGGCCCACGACGGCGGGCGGTGCAGCGATCCCGGTGATGAGCACGCCGGGGTCGAAGGTCCAGAGCGTCTTTCCGTTGCCGATGCTCACCAGGTACGCGGCGCCTTCGCCCGCGCCGACGAGCAAGCCGGCGTCGGTCCAGACCGGCGTGCCGACCGTCCCGCCGACCCCAGGGTCCCACGTCCACTTGAGCTCGCCGGTCCGGATGACCACAGCGCGGAGCTTCCCGTCGGACCCGCCGATGTACAGCATCCCGTCATGCTCGAGCATCTCGGAGCCCGTGCCGGAGTCGAGGCGCCAGCGCACCACGCGGGAGTCCGGGTCGACGCTCACGAGCGGCCCCGAGAACCCGGCCGCGACCAGCGTGGTGACCGCGCCGCTGCGGGAAACGTACGGAGCGGCGATGACGTCGGGGTAGCTCCCCTCGCCCACCAGCATGTTGGTGAGCTCATCGCCCGTTTCGCGCTTCAATCCTGCGATGAACCCGTCCGAGAAGCCCACCCACACCGTGTCGCCGACGATGACGGGCGGAGCCGCCCCGAAAAGCTCGAGCGAGCCCGAGCGCGAGGCGTCGAGCCGGTGCGCATGGCGCCAGCGCAGCGCGCCGGTGGACTGATCGAGGGAGTAGACCGTGTCGTCCACGTTCGCGATGAACAAGGCGTCGCCGGCCTCGGTGGGCCCGCTGACGATGGGCGCTCCCGAGTAGTGGGACCACGCGGGCGTAGGCGTGGCGGTCCCAAGCTGGTCGAGCTTGTAGCAGAAGGTGTAGCCGGCGGTGTCGCTGAACCACACGCGCCCGTCATGGACGATCGGTGCGCTCGCCACGGGCGCGCGTGCCGGGAACGTACCCACGAGACGACCGTCCTCGCGGCCCAGGACGAGCAACGCGCTCTGACCGCTGTAGCCGACGTAGATCCGATCCCCGAGGACCACGGGCTCGGCGGGCTCGGAGCGCGTGGCGGTGGACTGCGGGAGCCCGGGCAGGTCCACCGCCCACAGGAGCACAGGCGGGGCGTCGAAGGCCTCGGGCGCGGCGGGCGACTCGGCCGCAAGCGCAGGCGCCACGCTGAGCATGGCGAGGATGCACAGGAGACGGCTCAACCCGCGCTTCCAGAAGCAGAGGTGGGAACGGTCTGGGCAGGCGCGCTCGGGACACCGCCCGCGCGGGCCTCCAGTGCGGCGGCGCGATCCTGGGGAGCCGCGGGGAAGCGCGTCTTGAACTCGCTGATGGTCTGCTTCGCGTCCTCGTTCTTGCCCAGGTCGATCTGGGCTCCCGCGAGCGCGAGCAGCGTCTGCTGGGCGTAGAAGCCCTGCGTGCGGCCCGCAAGCTCACGGTACACCCCGACTGCCTCTTCCTTGCTTCCCGAGTCAGCCAGCGCCGATGCGTAGGCGGTCCCGATGCTCCACGCCGGGAGGCTGCCGCCGCCGAGGGCATAAGCGGCCTTGAGCGCCGCGAGCCGCGACGGGGCGTTCCCAGCGCGCTCCCAGGCCTCCGCGGCCTTGAGGTAGGCGTAAAGCGCAGCGGTGCCGGAGCTCTCCTGGGCCGCGGCTTCGAAGCGACGAGCACCCTCTTCCAGGTCGGCCTTACGGCCGGCGTCGGTGGGATCGTCGGCGGGCGCCAGGCCGTACTGGGCCATGGGGTCGGGCTTGGGCATCTTGTAGTCGATCGCAGCGATCGCGCCGAACGCGTCGGCCGCGCTGTGCTCCTGCCACATCGCCCACAGGCCCCAGACCAGCACGCCGCCCAGTGCGGTTGCTGCGATCCAGCCGAGATAACGGTTGTTCGCCGCGAAGAAGCTGGTCATCGCGAGCTGCAGGCGGAACAGGTAGTCCGGGGTCTCCTCGGGCGCCGCCTCGGCGGGCGCCGCGGGGGGCGCGCCTGCGGGGTCCTGCGGCGGGCGCACGATCACGTCGGATTCTTGCGGAGTTTCGTCAGACACAGCGGCACCTCGATGCGGTACAGCGGCTATGCGGAAGGGCTTGCTTCGTCAACGCCCAACCGCTCGGCGTCGAGCGTGACCGCGTGGCGCCATGCGAGCACGGCCTTCTCGTCCAGCGGGTCCACGAGCCGCAACACAGCGAGGGCGACGGCCGCGTGGATGGCGACGGCGCACAATTCGGCCACCTCCCGGGCATCGATCGCCTGCGCGCGTACTGACAGAAAGGGACGCCCGTGCCTCGTGAGCCAACTCTGGAAGGTCTCGGATTCCGCCGTCGGCGGCCCCCAGAAGATCGGCAGCCGGTCCGCCGGTCCGCCGTGGATGGCCTCGAAGAGCTCGATGTCGCTGGCGATGCCGTCGAGGACGGTCAGCCCGACGCGAGCGGTGAGCTGGCCGCGGTCGGGGGCCCCGCGGACGAGCGCACCCCATGCGCGAGCGAGGGCGCGAACGATGCCCTCGAGCGCGGGGTCGGTGGCGATCAGCACGGGCGTGGCGTCGGGCACGAGGCTCAACGCGGTGGCCATCGACCAGCCCGGGTTCTCGAACAGCGCCGGTCGGGCAGAGGTCCCCTGCCCTGCGGCCAGGCCCTCCGCCCACGCCGCGGCGTCCACCCCGGCCCACGCCAGGAGGGTCGCCAGCGCCGCACCAAACCACACGAAGCGCCCGTCCGCTGAGGTGGCGTCGGAGATCCAGGCCCCACGCGGTGGCACGGCGTGCACCCCAGCGCCCGCCATCACCACGCGAACCCGGGCCGCCACGGCGGCTTCCGCCGCCTCGTCCACCCACAGCGGGCCCTCGAGGCACAGGAGGGCCTCCCCGGCCTGCGCGGGCACCTCGGCGGGGCCCATCTGCCAGGTGACCGCAGCCTGGGGCGCCAGGGCGGTCAGCGCGGCTCTCATGGCGACGACCGCGCCGGGCTGCCCCAGCACGCGCACACGCTTGCATCTCCGCAACACCGCCAGGGCGGTTTCGTCCACGGCACCCGCAGGGTCGAGGTGGGGCCAGGTCCGGGTGCTCTGCTGCAGCCACTGCCGCGCCTCGTGCACCCTGGGGAGCCGCGCCGAGAACGCCCGCGCGGAGTGTCCCGCCTGTGCCGCTGCCGGGCTCGACAGGAACGGAGTGAGTTCGACGATGATGCCGTGTTGCAAGGGGGCCTCCGTTTGGGGGCTTGGGGTCGATTGGCCGACCCCGGGAAGGAGAAGCGCCAGTGCGCCCGGGCGGGTTCTGGGCGCAGGTAACCGTGCCGGGCTACGTCTGGGGAAATGTTCGGCGCACTCTCCTACGCGTGGTCTCGGGATCGGACCGCCAACGCCGACGCGGCAGGGGTCGGGGACCTGCCACTGGGGCTCGCGCTCGCCGCCGACGGCGAAGCCTGCCCCGTTCTCCCGGTGGAACCATGAAGCGCCTCGTCTACGTGTTCATCGCCCTTCTGATCCTCCCCCGCTTCGCGTCGGCCTCGGAGTACCGCCGGGTGGAGCTCTCGAGCGGCCGCGTGCTCGTCGCCCAGATCGCGGCGACCCGGGCGGATGGACTGGATCTGCGTACGCCCCAGGGCATCGTCGCGATCCGCTTCGAGGAGGTGCAGCGCATCGATCCCATCGACCAGACACTCTTCGACCAGCAGCCTCCGATGCGGGTGCTCGTGCTGCCCTCGCCCTCGTCCGCAGACCCTACCGAAAACGCGACCGTCGACGCCGCGCTGCGCGCGGAGATCGCCACGCTCCCGTTCACCCGGGTGCAGGACCGCTCCGACGTCGGCGGGCAATCCGCCAACGTCCTGCCTTCGCTCACCGCGTGTGGGGAGGACACCGCGTGTCTCGTCGGCGCGGCGGCCGGGCTCGACGTGGACGTCGTGTTCGTCTCGACCGGATCCGGACAGGGGCGGTGGGTGCGGGCGGTGTTCCCGACGTCTCCCGACGCCGACGGCGGTGTGCCCATCATCAACGGGACGCTCCAGACCGTCGTGTACGCCCTGCTGCGACTGCAGGCCCCGGTCGCCGATGCCGTGGCGCTGCCGGGGAAGGCTGGGCCGAAGAACAGGACCGCGCCTGTCCCGAGGCCTCCCCGGCAGCCGAACCCCACGAACCAGGCCGCACCCGGTGCTGTCGGACAACCGTGACCGGCGCCGAGGTAGCGCTCGCCGGTCGGTCCTGACGCCTCCACGCCCATGAGCATCCTGTTCCTCCGCGTATTCTGGGCGCTCTCGCTCGCTGCGCTCGGTGGGTTGGTGCCGCAGCTTGGGGCTCGTCTCGAGGCGCTCGGGATCACCGGCACGCAGCTTGGCCTGCTCCTCGCCCTGTTGCCGGCGGGACGCCTGCTCTCTGCCCCCGTGTGGGGCTGGCTCGCTGACCGTCTCCAGATCGGGGGCGCCCTGGTCCGACTTGGTGCCCTGCTGGCCCTGGCAGGAGCGGTCGCGCTTTGGAAGGCCGAGGATGCCAGGCAGGCCGGCGCCGGGCTGGCGCTCCTCGCGGTGGGACGGACCCCGCTCGGGCCGCTCGTGGATGCGTTCACCGTGGCGGCGCTGAAGACGGCCGGCAGGGACTCGCGCGAGTATGGAAAGACAAGGGCGTGGGGCTCCCTGGGCTTCCTGCTCGCCGCACAGGTCTCGGGTTGGGTCGCGGCCGCCGGGGGCGACCCGTTGGCGGTCGGGGTCGTCCTGACTGCCGCCTGCACGCTGCTGACCGTAGGCTTTCCGATCCGCGGCGGCGGTCGGCCCGCGCCCGTCCTCCCCGCGCTTCGGGCCCTCGCGGACCAGCCCGGGTTCTGGCCGTTGCTCGGGTTCGGCGCCTGCCAGGCGCTCACGATCAACGTGTACGACACGTTTTTCTCCATCCACGTGCACGCGCTCGGGCTCCCCGCCACGGTCACCAGCTACGCGGTGTTCACCGGCGTGGCGCTCGAGATCGCCGTCATGGCGGCCGGTCGGCCGATCCTCGCCCGCATCGGCTCCCAGAACGCGCTGATCATCGCTGCCGCAGCGGCGATCCCGCGTTGGTTGCTCACCGCGCGGCTACAGGACCCCGGCGCGCTCGTCGCAGTGCAGACGCTGCACGGCGTGTCCTTCGCCTTGTTCTGGATCGGCGGCGTGGAGGAGATCACCCGGCGCAGCGCCAGCAGCGGCGTGACAGCCTCGGCGCAGAGCCTGTGGGCGACGGCGACCTACGGGTTCGGCGCGCTCCTGGGCGCTGTGTTCGCCGGCACCGTGCGCGAAGATCTGGGCACTCCCGCCGTGTTCTATGCGTGCGCGGGGGTGTCGACCGTGGCGCTCACGCTCGCATTGCGGTCCCGCACGGGTCGGTCGTAGCCGAGCGCGAAGTCCTACAGGATGTCGGCGTTCGTCGCCTTGACCTTGAGCTCGGTGATGCCCAGCTGCGGGTTGGTCCCGGGGTACACCTCGAGGATCTTGACCACCGGGTCGCCGAAGGCCCCGCCGGTGTAGCCGTTGAACGCCGGAACCTCGGCCCAGACCGTTCCGCCCTTGATGTCGTCCGCGAGCTCCGTCGTGGCGGTGACCGTGCCGCAGGTGATCTCCACCTTCTTCGGGCGGGCGTAGTCCTTCCCGGCGGAGACGAACCCGACTTCTGCGAGCCCGCTGTTCCCGAGCGTGATCTCGGCGCCCTCCGCGGTGGTCGCGAAGAAGGTCTTCGCGTTCGCGTCGGTCATCATCGAGCTGTCGTGGCCGTCGAGGGGTGTGCCGGACTCGCTGATCTTCGTGGGCATGTCGAATTCCTTCAACACCGCCTTGAACTCGGCGACCGCGAGGTTGGGAAAATCCTCTCCGGGGTAGACGTCGAGCACCGTGATGCGCAGTCGCCCGCCGAACATGCCGTCACCCGCCTTGGCGTCGGGGAGGTCGAGCGTCTGCCACCCGGGCTTGTCGGCCAGATCGAGGGTGGTGGAGCCGACCTGCTTCTCGTTCTGGTCGTCGTCCTCGGACCACACGTCCACGCGGATCTGCTTGAGCCGCGGGTAGTCGGTCCAGGCCTTCTCACTCGAGGCGTTGCCCCCGATGATCGACAGCTTGTCGAGGTCGCTGTGTGGGAGCGCGATCTCGACCCATTCGCCCTTGTTCTCGCTCTCGCCGGGCACCATCCAGGCGGTCTCCAACTTGTTGTCGATCGCCGAGGTCCCGCTGTAGTAGTTCTTGCCCTTGTTGGAGTCGACCTTGAAGGCCGACTGGCGGGCCCCGGCGAGCGCGACGGGCGAGATGAACAGGCCGAGTACCGGAACCATGAAGAGGGCGCGCTTGAGCATGAGGGCAACTCCAGAAAAATCGGACGCGCCGTCATAGCACGCCTGTCGCCTGCCTGAAGCACGCCACCATCGGCAAAGCTTCCATCGCGGCCCGGCCGCGCAGCAGCAGAAAGGCCTGATTCTACCGGTTTGCCCGGCGTGTCAGGATGCGTCACAGTTGGGACGACGGAATCCCGGAGCTACTTCCCCACGGACCCGATCAACGGATAGCCCTTCCACTCGCCGGAATACGCGCACCAGGCGCCGTACAGGGGCAGCAACGGCGCCGGGAGCAGCGCAAGGTAGAGCACGCTGCCGAACCCGCAGGTCACGGCCGCGATCACCGAGATGATCGCACCCGCCACGTACACCCCGAACTGCGCCGCCAGGCACTGCGCTGCATGGTAGGCGATGTACGGCTTGTCCTTGTGGATGAGGTAGATGACGAGGCTTCCGAAGAACGGCACGACGAAAGCGGAAAGGTGCGCAATCAGGCCCCACAGCTTGTCATCGGAGGAAGGCTCTTCGCCGAAGGTCATCGCGTGGCTCATGGTGGCTCCTTCGCGCGGTGTATTCCGCTGGCTGCCCGCGGGCTCTTGCCGATCCGCGCGTTCTAGCCCGGAATCGCGAGCACGACGGCCGTCACGTCGGCCTCCCCGATCGTGAGCGGGTTGCAGGGGCACGAGACCATCGGGTCGCCCTGGGTGGGGCCGTCCTTCTGGGGGTCCACGAAGGCCTCGATCTGGATCTGCCCGAACCCGCGCGGGAACTTCGCGCTCCATGCCCCGCCGTCGGTGTCCAGCTTGAACAGGTGGGTGCGCCCCCCCTGCCCTGCCGGGTCGATCTTGAAGAAGTCCACGACCATCGGCGAGCTTGGCCCGGAGACCGTGCCCGACAGCGTGATCAGGTCCGTGACGCCAGGAAAGGCGCTTGCCTCCCCGCCGGGGGGTCCCGACGGCTGCGGGCCCTGTCCTCCACCCGCGTTCGGGTCTCCGCCCGGGTTGTTCGGATCGCCGCTCCCGCTGGGGTGGTTCGGGTCCCCGGTGCCGGGGTGGTTCGGGTCTCCCTGCCCGCCCCCGTCCGGCGCCCCACGGGCACCCACCTGCAGCGCGAGCAGCGCAGCGTCCGGGTCCTTCGCATCCACGATGGTGACGTCGGTGCGCGCGAAGGGGTCATCCTCGCTCGGCCCGTCGCCGACCGGATCCTGGAACGCCTGCAGGTGGATCAGCACGACGTCGACCGGGGCGTAGAACTCGAACTCCCCGGGGCCGTTGTCCAGGTGCAGGGCCCCGACGCGGATCTGCCCGCTCTTGTTGCTGGTGTCCGGGTCGTCCACGCTCACGTCGATCTGCACCGGGGCAGTCTTGTCGTCGGAGGTGACACTGCCCTTGATGTGGACCCTCGGGTCCTTCAAGGTCGGCCACACGCCGTCGCCCGTGCCGGGGTCCGTGCTCGCCTCCTCGTGCCCGTTGGTGAAGTCCGCGCTCAACGGGATGAACACGCCCGTCGTCTTCTCGAGGCAGCCACTCAACAGGAGCCAGACCACTACTTCACCGCACGCCAGCCGACGGCAGGGATGCCGGACCCGGCTGGTGGTGGGTTTGCGCCCACCATGTAGAGAGCGCGCCGGTTCGCCGCGTTGTCCTCGCCGTCGCCCGTCGGGATCGCCAGCAGGGACTCCCCGAACCCGTACGTGTAGATCGGGTACTTGAACCCGCTCGCGCGCAGCCAGCGGGCGATCGAGTCCGCCCGCCGCCCGGAGAGATCGCTGTTGTGCCCGGAGTCGCCGACCGTGTCGGTGCAGCCGGCGATGTACAGCTTCACAGGGACCATCTCGCCGTACTTGTCGACGACGTCGTTGAGCTGCTCGAGGGTGGCCTGGAGCTTGTAGGTCTGATCGGCGGTGATGTCGGCCGAGTCACTCGCGAACAGCACGTCGTCATGCGGGATGTCGAGGAACCAGGGCGAGTACGTGAAGCCAGCGTAGGCTGTGTCGTTCTTGAGCGTCACGTCGAGGATCACCACGTCGGCGGGATCGCCCACGAAGGGCACCGTGATCGTGCCCGGCCCCGCGGAGAGCTGCACCGTCGAGCGATCCAGCTCCGCCTTGTGGGCGCCGTATGCGATGAGGTCGGCCGACGTGACGGTCGCAGAGACGTTGACGGTGAGCGTCTTTGCAGCGATGTCGGCGCTCGCGTGCGAGAGGTCCACCGAGAGCTGCCCCTTGAACGAGTAGTCGATCGGGACGGTGTTCTCGGTCACGCTGCCGTCGCTGTAGTTCGCGCGCAGGAACACCTCGGCGTGGGTGACCTTCGTGTCGCGCGGCCACTCCACGCGGATCTGCACGCCCTCCGCCAGGTTCTTCTTCGTGGTCTCGATCTTCTTCGTGCCCGCCTCGATCGAGATGTACAGGCTCGCGACGGGGCGGTTGGGCGTGATCAGGATGGCGGGGTTCTCCCCGGGGCCTGGCGCGGGGGTGTAGCCGTAGTCGAGGTCGCCGGCGAGCGCGTCCGGCGCGAGCGCGCCGATCGCCAGGAGGCCGATGAGGAACGGGGGGATCATTCGGGCGAGCATCCGTCAGATGTAGCCTCAGTCCGCCGGGATCGCACCCGGTCGCCGCCAGGCGCCTCCCGGAGTCGCCTTCCGCGCGTCGATCGGGCTACCTTTGCCGCTGCCCGGAGTCCGCATGCGCTGCCTGCCCCTTCTTGCCCTCGCGTCCTTGTACTTCGCCCCGATCGGCTGCACCGGCGGCAAGGATTCGGGCACCGGCCCGGATGGGGACGCGGACACCGACGCCGACTCCGACGCCGATTCCGACGCCGACTCGGATGCCGACACCGATTCCGACACCGACGCCGACACGGACTCGGACGCCGATGCCGACCTGCTCCTCGACGTGCGCGAAGCCATCGTGCCCAACTCCGATGCGTGCGAGACGCTGGGCGGCGAGACCGTGGACGGCGCCCGCGAGTACTTCTGGGGCGAGTACACCAACACGTCGGGCAGCGCCTGGGTCGGCCAGGAGGCGATCTACTACTACGCCAACACCTCGTGGAAGAGCCACGGTGGCGCGGACTGCATGATCGTGTGGGACATGACCGCGACGCAGGGCGACTGCTCCGGCTGCGACCTCGGCCTCACGGTCTCCGCGAACCTCAACACCGACCAGACCACCTGCCCCACTCCGATGTACCACGGCGACGAGACGTACTCCGAGGACTATGCGATCGACGAGGCAGCCGACGGCACCTCGACCTGGCATTTCGAGGCGTCGGGGGCACAATTCGGGACGGGCTACTGGGTGTCCGGGGCCGCGAACTACCTCTCGGACTCCTCCTGCGCGTGGTTCTGAGGCGGCGCCTGTTTCCTCAAGACCTGGTCCAGCACCGGCTCATACCCCCAGCCGTCCTTGCCCGAGACGGGCTCCTGCCCGGTGATCCACGCGTAGATCGCCTCGGGCATCGCTCCGTTCACCGCGACCGACACCTGCCCGGCGTTTTCGTCCACCGGCGCGCCCCACACCCCGACGAACGCGTCCTTCTCCGCGTAGCTCTCGCCCGCGTGGCGCCCGGGGACGACCGTGTTGTAGCCGATGCCGTCCCTGGGGAACAGGTTCACCGTCCCGGCCCTGTCGGTGTCGTAGAGGTGCGCTAGCTGGGCGACGGCGTCCGGCCTGGATGTCGCCCAGTTCTTCGAGCGCCACTCGGACTCGGCGCACCAGTCCGACGGATTCGGCGAGGCGCTCACCCCGGTGCAGGCCTCGGTGGACTGGGGCATCGCCCCCCACGGGGAGTGGGTGCGCACGTCGAGCAGGTCCGCCGCCGGGTCCGTGACGTAGCTGATCCTGTCCCCAACCCGCGTGATGTGGGCCACGACGCGTCGTCCGTCCCGGTCCCCCTCGAGGTACACGTGGGCCTGCGTGGGATCGCAGGGCCCCTCGCGCACCACGAGGTAGTCCAGGCTCGCACCCAGGCGACGCACGATCTGGTCGACGACGTCGATGGTCTGGCCGGATTGCACCTTGAGCGCGCGTAGCTCCGAGAGCACGGGTTGGCGGCTCCAGTTGGCGCCCTGGTCCACAAACCAGTCCATCATGTAGTTGCCGCCCGCCGTGGATGCGACGATCACGTCCCAGCCGCGCATCGAGGGGGGATGCAGCGGGTCGGTGAGCCGGGGCCCCTCCCCCTCGTCGGAGCTGATCTTTGTGACCTTGAGCCGGATCCCGTCCCTGCCCATGCCGTCCAGCACCTCGGTCTCGGGCCGGACGAACCAGTGCACGGAGGTGAGCCCGTGGTCGCCGGCCATGCCGAACAGCGTGCGGTCCCGCACCCCCGCGGTCGAGTAGGCGGCGTCGACCAGGCCGAGCCAGTGGTCCAGGCGCGCAAGCTCCCCGGTGGAGCTGACGATCTCGTCGGAGAGCGGGCCCTTGCCGTGGGCGAAGTGGTCGGGCCAGGGGTCGTACCATTGCAGCAGGTCGGGCATCGCCTCGACGGAGAGCGCGGCGATCCGCTCCGCCAACGCGTGCGCGTGGACCCGCTCGTTGCGCTGGTTCCAGGCGTCCCAGACCTCCCAGACGTGGTGCGGGGTGGAGAGCACCGCTTCGCGTTCCAGCAACGCCGACCGCAGCCCGCGGAGCTCCACCTCGTTCCGCGCACGCACGTTCAGGTCGTCCGCGCACATCGCCTCGCCAAAATCGCGCTTCCGCTCCCCGATGGCGAGGTTCAGGAAGGCGTCGAAGCTGTACCCGGCCCGCTCGTCGTACTGCGCCCCGCAGCTCATCGTGTCGAGGCGCTCCAGGCGCTCGAACAGCGTCTTCATCCCCGCGGCCCGCGCCAGCGCGGGGAGCTGCACGGCGTCGTTGCCGTAGAAGTACCAGGCCCGCCCCCCCTCCCCGGTCGACCGATCCAC
This sequence comes from uncultured Pseudomonadota bacterium, assembly GCA_903875225.1. Lineage (GTDB taxonomy): Bacteria > Myxococcota_A > UBA796 > UBA796 > SXON01 > CAIUMM01. The sequence goes on along the minus strand of CAIQVJ010000089.1, from coordinate 42,084 downwards.
GAAGTGGAAGTTGGGGATCCCGGTTGCTCCCTCGCCCGCGACCGGCGCGCCGGTCTTGACGATCGGGAGGTTCCGCACCGAGATCGTCGGCGTGGTCGAGATGCCCTGCAGGGCGATGCCGGGCTGGACGGTGGAGAGCAGGTGCTCGAGGTACGGCGTGGGGTGCCCCCCGCGGACCGCGAAGTCGGGGAGGTAGTCCTCGTGCACGTCTGCGGCGCGAACGGCAGACGGCGTCGGCTTCGGGAGGGCTTTCGCAGCGGTCTCGGCCGCGAGCAGGCCGGCCAGGTAGGGGTCGAGGCCCGTGGGGTTCGCCAGCGCGCGTACGAGCCGACCCTGCAGGCCGTCCACGATGATCTGCACGGCCAGGTGGCGCTGATCCTCGTAGTGCAGCCACGTCCACATGGCAGGATCGGCGGGGTGGTCGATCCCGCTGTCCAGCAGGCTCCGGACTGCGCGCTCGGTGGCCAGGCGGCGGGCGAACACACGATAGTGCTTGCACACCTCCCCGTCCACGAACTGCAGCAGGGTCGCGGCGATCGCGCTCTGACGAACGTCGTCGGTCGTGATCTTCTCGGCGGCTGTCCGGATGTCGCCGGGCTCCATCTGCGCTGCGGCCTCGGCGAAGAGCCCGCGCAGGATGGGGCGCGTGGCGTCCACCCGGGCGGCCAGCTGGTCCGGCGGGATGTCCGGGCCGTCCGCGGTGCAGTGGAGGCGCTCGCCGAGGTCGTCGCCCGGACGCGAGGTGGAGAGCCACGCTGCGTCGTAGAGCGTGACCAGGCCTGCGATGCGCTCCGGGGTGAGGAACCCGGTCGGGGTCGAGGCCGCCGGGGCCGGAGCCTCGAACCGGAAGTTGTCGTGCTCGAGCCCGGGGCCGGGCGTCACGTTCACCCGTGCCCACGCGTCGAAGCCGTTGATCGGCTCACTGCCTGCGCGCCCGTAGACCTCCTTCAGGAACAACGCGAAGGGGATCAGCTCGTCCACCAGGTTCCGGGCATCGATGCTCGCGAGCACCCGAACCTTCACGTCTTCCTTGAGCGGCAGCGTCTGCACCCACTCCCGCAGGCCTGCCCGCGCGATCGTCGGGGCCGCCCACTCCATCGGGATCCGCCCGACGGGCTCGCCGGCGTCCTGCAGTCGATCCAGCACGACCAGCGCCTCGCTGTACACCGGGTTTCCGGCCGGAGGGGCCTCCGGGTCGACCGAGACGAGCGCGAGCGCGCCGACCCCGGAAAGCAGACCTCCGATGATCCACGATCGCTTCATGGCATGCTCCCAAGCTCGGTGACCTGCCCGACGGCGAGCGCCTTCACCATCTGCAGGAACCCCACGAGCTGGTCGTCGGGTGAGGTCACGAAGATGTTGCCGGCGCTCCCCCAGCCCAGGAGGTGCGAGCCATCCGCCCGCTCGGTCACGTCTCCGAGCACCAGCGCCCACTCCGGATCCGCGGGCGCGAACGACCAGTCCAGCGTGGCGGTGCGCGCGGACGCGTCCACCACGTAGTCGCAGGCGCGTGAGCCGGAGCCGTTGCGGTTGTCGAACACCCGCAGGTGCCCGTCCTCGTAGTCGGGCGCGTGCTGGGGGCCGAAGCCCGGGTCGTCACCAAAATCGAAGTCGTTCTCGGGGCCGCCCATCACCCACACGGTATTCCCCGTCGCACGATCCACCTTGACGATCTGCTCGGGGCCCCACAACGAGAGGTAGTAGGCGCCTTCGCCCGGGTCGTAGTCGAGGCCGTTGGCGTGCGTCCAGTCGGGCTGCCCGTCCGGGAACTGCGTGATGTTCCAGGCGTGGTTCTCGGCCGGCGTGAGGTGGTCGAACGCGTCCCAGACGGTGCGTTCGTTCCCATCGGCGTCGATCTCGACGATAGAGTCCCCCGCGATCTGCTGCCCGTCGTATTCGCCGAACGTGCTCACGAGCGTGGCCGTCACGCCGTCATCGAGGAGCAGGGCATCGTGGTGCGCCCAGGTGAGCTCGTGCTTCACGACCTCTCCCCCCGCGATCGGGATCGAGAACGTATAGGCGAAGCCGGCGTTCGGAAGATCGAAGACCTCCCCGTAGATGCTGCCCGTGGCCGCGTCGAAGCGCGCGGAGGGGATCACGCCGTCACCCGGCTGCCAGTACCAGACGGGCCGCCCGTCGAGGGTGACGACCGTAACGGCGGTCTCGGCGGGGTCTGCGCTCATCTCGCTCGTGAGCAGGTACGGCCCCAGACCTTCGAGGGTGACGTCGATGGTGCTCCCGAAGTCGGGGATCGCGCTGGGCAGGCTGTCCACCTGGAACTCCTGCGTCGGGCCGGCGACCGCGCGCCCGGTGGCGTCCGTTCCGACCACGCGGACCCCGCTGGTGGCGTCGGCGTGCAGGTAGACCGTGAAGTCGAGGGTGCTGCCGGTCTGATCCGGGGTGTGGGACCAGGATTCCTGGGGGTCCCCGGCATCGCCGTACTCGGCGTGGGCGGTGATCGGCTCGTCGTTCTCGAGGTGAACGGCGACGCGGGTGACCATGTCCGGGTCTGCGGTGAGGAGCGCCTCGGGGAGCGGGTGCATGCAGCCCCCGAGCGTGCACAGGCTGATGAACGCCGCGTGAGCGCCCCTGGACCCGGTCTGTCGCGGAAGGTCTGCTCTTTTTTGCATGCGGGAGACCGCTATCTGGATACTCCAACGCATGGCCATCGACCCCGGGCGGTTTCGTACCCTTTTCCCCAAACTGTGTGGCGGTCTGAACGACGCCGCGCTGGCACCCCTGCTCGACGTGCTGCGCCCGCGCCCCTTCGCCGAGGGCGAGCAGATCTGCAAGCAGGGAGCCCACTCCGCGCGGGCGATCTTCATCCTCCGCGGCGAGGTGGAGCTCCGGGTCTCCACGCCGGAGGTCACCGCCACGCTCGGGGTGCTTCAGCCCGGGCGCTGGACCAACGCGATCCCGCTGATCGAGCCCGGTCAGGCCGAGTTCGACGTCTTCGGGCACACGGCCGGCGCGGCCGTGGAGATGACCTACGGCGACTTTCTCGCGCTGCGCCGCGATCACCCCGCCACGGCCCGGGTGTTCCTCGCCGGCCTGATCTCCGACCTGTCCTTCCGCCTGCGCGCCTGTGAGCTCGTGGTGAGCCCGTCGGCGCCCACGTCCAGCCACACCGCCCGCCGGGCCTTCGGCTGGCTCGGTGGCACCACGCTCCCGCCCAATTCCATCGTCCCGATCGAGGAGATCTGATGCTCGACCAGCTTCTTGAGAACGACTGGCTGTTCGACGACTTCTCGGCGCGTGAGCTCGAGCAGCTTGCGGGAGCCATGGTCGAGCGGCACGTGTACAGCGGCGAGGTGCTCGTCCTGGAGGAGGAGCGTCCGGACCGGCTCTTCGTGGTGATCGAGGGCGCCGTGGAGGTGAGTCGCCAGTCCGACCAGGGGGACAGGGTGCTCGCGGTCCTGGGGCCGGGCTCGATGTTCGGCCTGGTCGCGCTGCTCGATCGCGGACGGAGGGCCGCGACCTGCGTCGCGCGAGGTCCGGGCAAGGTCGCAGAGCTGCCGCGCGATTCGTTCGACCTCCTCTACCAGTCGAACGCCCCGCTCGCGGACAAGTTCCAGTACGCCATCGCCCGCCAGCTTGCCCGGGACGTGAAGCAGATGACCCGGGTGCTGCTGGCCGAGACGCTCGGGCAGTGAGCCGCTCCGAGAAGGGCGACGTGCAGCACCCGGATCCCCTGTTCCACATCGTCATGTACGAGCCGGAGATCCCGCAGAACACCGGAAACGTCGGGCGGCTCTGCCTCGCGCTGCAGGCGCGCCTGCACCTCGTCCACCCGCTCGGGTTCGAGACGGACGCGAAGGCCGTCCGACGCGCGGGGCTCGACTACTGGCACCAGGTCGACGTGGTCGAGCACGTGGACGGAGGCGCCTTCTGGCGCTGGGCGCAGGATCGTCGGTGCTACCTGTTCAGCTCGCTCGCGGAGAGGCCGTACACGGCGATCCCGTTCGCCCTGGACGACGTGTACATCTTCGGTCGGGAGTCGGTCGGTCTGCCGCAGTCGCTGGTCGACGCCCACGGGGCCTACTGCCTCCCGATGATCGGGAACACGCGGAGCCTGAACGTCTCGAACGTGGCGAGCATCGTCGCCTATGGCGCACTCCAGGCGATCAAGCCGGAGATTTTCGCGGCGGGCTGAAGGACCCTACCCGCACATCCCCACGGGCGCGTACAGCCCCGCCGGGCGCGTGAGCACCGGCCCGGGGTCGTCCCCGGTGCGGATCAGCTCGACAGCGAGCATGTCGGGCGCGCCGCACTTCGAGTTCGCTGCGTTGACCGCCAGGTAGGCGGCCAGCACCGTGAAGCGCCACGCGTCGCCGTCGATGGTCAGGCTCGTGGGCTCGCCAGGGAGCAGCCGGGACTCGCCGTCGTCCGATGTGACGACCACGTCGGTGAACTTCACCTTCTGGCCCTCCTCGTCCACCCCGTCGACCAGTTGGGTGACCTCCCCCTTGCCGATCACGTCCCCGCGCTTCCAGACCGCGTGTCCGAACGCTGCTGACCCGTCCTCACCGGCCCCGCCGTCCCACGACGTGCCGGGGTTCTCCACGAAGAGCGGGCCCGAAGCGTCGCGGATCGTCATCCCCGTAGGCCCGGAGTAGTCCGGCTGCGTCGCGAGCGTGACGGTCTGGCCCGAGAGCGAACCCAGGTCGGCGTGGCTCGGGGAGTGGTACTGCAGGGTCGTCTGCTCGATCACGAGGGTCCAGTCGCCGTCTCCCGCGCCGGCGGTCACGGTGAGCGCACCGGTCACCTCGATCCCGCTCTCGCCGTCCCCGGTGTCTCCGGAGAGCGTGGGCGCTTCGAGCGAGTTGTCGTCCATCTGGGGTGTGCAGGCGGCGAGGGCGAGGGCGATGAGCATGGCGAGTCCTCCGGTCACGTAGTGTATGGTAGGTGCTCACCCGTCCGCAGCGTTTCATCGGTCATGTGGCGGAGGAGCCACGCATCGACCCGGCGCAGAAGCGCCGGCCGGACCGGGCAATCGAGCACGAACGCGTTACCCCTCGGCCGTGTCCGTCTACACCACCGATGTCCTCCTCGAAGGCGTGCGCCGCGACGACGTGCTCGCCTGGCTGGCAGACCCCGCTCACCACCACGCCATCCTCAACGGGGCCTGGGGCAGCCTGAAGCCCACGGGCGACGGCACCTGGGAGGTCACCGTGCCCACACCGCTCCGCACCCGCACGATGTCCTACGCGTTCGACCGTGTGGACGACGACCACGGCGGACGGCGGGTGCACGTGCGGATCGACGGCAAGCACACGAAGGGCAAGCTGCACTGGAGCCTGCGCACTGTGAAGCCATCGACGAACACGCTGGTGACCCTGCATGCTGACCTCGACACCGGCGGCGTGCTCGGCGCGCTCGCGGAGCAGATGGGCATGCGCGAGCGCCTGGACCAGGGCTTCCGGGCCATGGTGGACAACGTGCGCAAGGCCATGACCGCCTGATTGTCGGCGGCTCCTCCGGAGCCCGCCCGCCGACCGCAGGGTCGGCATGGGGCAGCGCTCAGTGCGCCGAGCCGGGGATGGACACCAGCAGGAACTTCACCCGACGGTTGTCCCCTGCCCCGAGGCCGAAGATCGCCTCCGGGCGGGCGTCGGGTAGCTCATGTACGCGAAACGAGGGGGGGAGCTTGAGCAGGATCCGCCGGAACCGCGCGCGACTCGCTACGATGATGTCCAGAAGCGGTAGATCGACGATGCCCATCCCGGACCGCGACCAGTCTGTACCCCATGGCGGATCCAGGAACAGGACGTCGCCCGAGAGTCCGGCGACGAGCGCCGCGGCATCGCCGTGCACGAACCGGATCCGGTCGTCCACGCCGTAGATCCGCGCGTTGTGGCGCGCGTCCGCGAGGCGCGAGGCGCTGGTCTCGATGGCTGTCACCGTGCACCCCGCGCGGGCGAAGCCGATCGCGTTGCCGCCCGCGCCGCAGCCGGCGTCCACGACGGTGAGCCCGGCGCCGCCCGCCGCCACCCGCTCGCCAAGCTGCAACGCCAGGGCTTCGGGGGTGAGCGACACCTTGCCCTCCGCATCCAGACGGACGCCGGAGCGGGTGAACCCCGGGGTGGCCTCTCGTCGGCGGCGGGCGTCGGTGGTGCGGGCCGCCCGGACGGCGGCGCGTGGCAGGGGCGGGACGCAGTCCACCCGCAGCGGCGAGCCGCCGATCGCGACGTTGTGCAGCCGCGCGTCGAGGTCCGCAGCTGCGTGGGTGGGGAGCGGCGCGTGCGCGCCCGGGCCGTCGTGTACCCACTCGCCCGGGCCGAGCAGCCGCCGCCAGTCGACCCACGGGAGGAGCCCGTGGACGTGCACGTTGTGCATCAGCGTCGGTCCCGGGGGTCCAAGGCTAGCGATCCTTCCAGACCGGAGGCCGCTTCTCCAGGAACGCCACGAAGCCCTCCGCGGCGTCCTCGGTCTCCATCAGGTCACCGAGCCGCTCGGCCAGCAGGGTCAGCCCGGCGCCGAGGGGCTGCTCCGCGGCCTCCGCCCAGGCCCGGCGCCCGAGCCGCAGCGCACTGGGGCTCACCTTCTGGAGGCTCGCCACCAGCTCCGCGGTGCCAGCGTCGAGGTCCGCCGCCACACGGTTCACCAAACCGAGGCGCAGCGCCTCGGCGGCGTCCAGCTTGCGGGCGGTGATCGCAAGATCCAGCGCCACGCGTCGGCCCACGATCGGCACCAGCAGCGCCCCGACCATCATGGGCCACATGCCCACGTTCACCTCCGGGAGCTGGAACGTGGCGGTCTCGGTGCAGATCGCGAGATCACACGCCAGCAGCAGGCCCCACCCACCCGCCATGCAGGCGCCGTTCACCCGCGCGACGACGGGCCGCGGAAACTCCAGGATCCGGGCGAGCAGCTCGGCGTAGCGCCTGCCCGCGCGCCTGCGCCCCTCGGGGTTGCCGGCCAGCCCCGCGAGATCGGCGCCCGCGCAGAACGCCTTGGACCCCGACCCCGTGATCACCACCACGCGTAGCGTCGGGTCCGCTGCGTTCGCGTCCAGCGCGGCGCTGAGCGCCTCGATCGTGGCCAGGTCCAGCGCGTTCCGGGCCGCAGGGCGGTCGAGCGTGAACGTGCCGACAGCACCTTCGCGAGTCCAGGTCATCCGCCCTCCGGGATCACGTCAACGAGCACGTCTCCGGGCATGACCTTGTCGCCCACCGCGACCTTCACGTGCGCCACGCCCGCTCGCGGCGCGCGCAGGGTCACTTCCATCTTCATCGCCATCACGGCCACCAGCGCGTCCCCCTCACTCACCACGGCGCCCTCGATCACCAGCAGCCTCGACACCGTCGCCGGCATCGGCGGAGTCACGATCGGCGCGACCTTCGCGGCGCCCGGCCGAGCGGGTGTGACCACTCGCCTGCGGCCGTCGATCACCACCTCCGCGCCGCTGCCCGCCTCCTGGACGAGCACATGTCGGTGTATGCCCGCCTCGGTGAGCCGCCACGTCGGACCACCGTGCACGGCGGTGAACGTGCGCGCCACCCCGTCGATCGTGACGGTCACCTCGTCCCCGACGCGCTTGACGTCGGCGTTCACCCGCTGCTCGTCGGCAGCGCCCGCGATCGTCCACGCCTTCATGGCCACCTCCCGATGGTCTGCCATGGCCCCGCGACCTCGCCGGCGCCCGCGCCCGTTCCCTGCCTGCCGGCCGGCTCGGCGAACGCCATCGCAGCCAGCACCCAGGCGGGGTCGGGCTCCGGCCGCGGTGGGATGCCGTCGAGGCTCAAGGTGGAGTGAGCGCCCGCGGTCCACACCTCGCTCCTGAGCACGTCGCCGAGGCGCTCGGCGGTGGTCGCGATTCCGGAGACGAAGGTCTCGTCCAGCGCGCGGATCATCCGCTGCCGCGCCGCCTCGCGCGTGGAGGCGTGCACGATGATCTTGGCCAGCAGCGCGTCGTAGTGGGGGCTCACGACATCCCCCGAGCGCACGCCGGCGTCTACCCGCACCCCCGGACCGGTCGGCCAGGTCACCTGCCCCAGGGTCCCCGGCGAGGGCAGGTAGCCCCGCGCCGGGTCTTCGGCGACGATCCGGCACTCGATCGCGTGGCCGCGCGGCTCCGCGTGCCCCGGGAGCCCCCCGCCCATCGCGATCTCCAGCTGGGCGCGCACCAGGTCGACGCTGAACACCAGCTCGGTGACCGGGTGCTCCACCTGCAGCCGGGCGTTCACCTCGAGGAACCACACCTGCTGGCCATCCCACAGGAACTCCACGGTGCCCGCGCTGCGGTACCGCACGCTGGCGGCGAGCGAGCGGGCGTACTCGTGCAACGTCGGGCGCAGCCCCGCGAGGGCATCGCCGATGGCCGGGGACTCCTCGATCAGCTTCTGGTGCCGCCGCTGGATGGAACAGTCGCGCTCGCCGTACACCCGCACGCCCCCCAAGCCGTCCCCCAGCACCTGGACCTCGATGTGGCGGGGCTTCGCCACGAGGCGCTCGGCGTAGACCGTCGAGTCCCCGAACGCGCCGAGCGCCTCGGCCCGCGCGGAGAGCAGGCTGGACTCCAGCTCACCCGGTGCGTTCACGCGTCGCATCCCCCGTCCGCCACCGCCGGCCGAAGCCTTGATCAGGAGCGGGAGCCCGAGCGCATGGAGCGTGGCGACCTGGGAATCGAGATCCCCGGCGGGATCCGGAGTCGCGCCGGGCAGCACCGGGATCCCCAGCGCCACCGCGTGAGCCCGGGCCGGGAGCTTTCCCCCGAGCGCGCGCATCGACTCCGGAGTGGGCCCCACCCAGGTCAGGCCGGCAGTCTCCACCGCCTCTGCAAAATCTGCGTTCTCGGAGAGGAAGCCGTACCCGGGGTGGATCATCGTCGTGCCCGTGGCCCGCGCGGCTGCGAGGATCGCGGCGCCGTCCAGGTAGGACTGCGCGGGGGCGGGGCCGCCGATGCACACGGCCTCGTCGCACGCGAGCACGTGCATCGCCGTGCTGTCGACGTCCGAGTGCACTGCGACTGTGCGGATGCCCATCTCGCGCGCGGTGCGGGCGATCCGCACGGCGATCTCCCCGCGATTTGCGATCAGCAAGGTCATGCCCCAACGTAGCGCACCACGCACCGGCGGCATCCGCAATTCGCAGCGCGGGGAATTGCGCGACGAATGTGCACTGCGCGGTAGCTGCGCCTTGCGTGGCGCGTTTAGGATGCGCCGATGGCACCGATCACGCCTCCCCTCGCGGACCGCATGCGGCCGGGCACGCTCGACGGCGTCGTGGGGCAGGAGCACCTGTTCGGACCCGGCACGCCGCTGCGCAGGGCGCTGGACAACTCGCAGCTTCGATCGGTGATCCTGTGGGGGCCGCCCGGCACCGGCAAGACCACGCTCGCCCGGGCGCTCGTGGCGCACGTGGGGTACCGCCTGGAGGCGCTCTCCGCGGTGCTCGACGGGGTGAAGGAGCTCAAGGCGCTCCTCGACCGGCCCCCGGGGCTGCTGGACGCCGCAGATCCGCGCCCGCTCGCGCTCTTCGTGGACGAGATCCACCGCTGGAACAAGGCCCAGCAGGATGCGTTGCTGCCGCACGTGGAGTCGGGCCGCGTGGTGCTGCTCGGCGCGACGACCGAAAACCCCGCGTTTCACTTGATCCCGGCGCTGCGATCCCGCGCGGAGGTGCTCACGCTCCGCGCCCTGGACGTCCCCGCGCTCCGGGCGCTCCTGACTCGGGCGCTCGACTCGGAGGCGGGGCTCGCGGGGCGGTGGACGCTCGAGGATGGCCTCCTGGACGCGATCATCCGCGCCTCCGACGGCGATGCGCGCCGGGCCCTGGGCGTGCTCGAGCGCCTCGCGGACCGCACCGACGGCCCCGCCTGCAACTTCGAGCTGAGGTGCGAGACCCTGGCGTCGTTGGGCGTGAGCATCCTGCACGACCGGGACGGCGATGCCCACTACGACGTCGTCAGCGCCTTCATCAAGTCGATGCGGGGGAGCGATCCCCACGCCTCGGTGTACTGGATGGCGCGGCTGATCGCGGGCGGCGAGGACCCGATGTTCATCGCGCGGCGCATGGTGATCTTCGCCTCCGAGGACATCGGGAACGCAGAGCCCCGCGCCATCGGCGTGGCGATCGACGTGATGGAGGGCGTCTCGAAGATCGGCATGCCCGAGGCGCGGATCCTGCTCGCCCAGGCCTGCACCTTCCTCGCCACCGCTCCAAAGAGCAACGCCTCGTACAAGGCGATCAACTCTGCCATCGCCGAGGTGGAGCGGAGCGGAGCGCTACCTGTTCCGCTCCACCTCCGGAACGCGCCGACCGGCCTTCACAAGGCGCAGGGCAACGCCGCCGGCTACCAGTACCCCCACGATTTTCCGGACCACATCGTCGATGCGCAGTATCTCCCCGATGACCTGGTCAGCGTCCGCTTCTACGAGCCGGCCGAGATCGCCAACGAGAAGACCATCCGCGAGCGCCTCGCGTGGTGGGACAAGCGCCTGTGTCGGACTCGGTAGGCCTCCCGCCCCTGGTCGTCAGCTCATCCAGCGCTTCATGTCCAGGAACAGCCGGGGCGCACAGAAGAAGATGATTATGGCATTCGCAAGGATGAATGCGCCGATTTCGCTCGGGCCGATGACCATCGGAGGCGCTGTCATGAGTCGATCGCGTCGCACCAGAAGGGGATCGGCTGCGGAGCCAGCGTCACGTCCCCGGCGTCCCCGGTGAGCGGCGCGGTGGTGATGCTCCCGTAGGCCCCGTTGGCGCCGAACCCGTCGACGGTCACGGCCACAGCGGTGCCGTCTGCCGAGCTCGCCGCATAGTACCGGCCACCGCTGAAGTCTTCGAGCAGCTGGACCTGCACGTTCGTCGAGTAGGTCCCGTCGCCGGTGAACGTCTCGCGGATGAACGCGCGCATCGCCCACGTGTACGAATTGTTGGAGTCGGAGTAGGTGAGCTGGAGCTGGTGGTTCGGCGGGTAGGAGCACACGATCCGGTCGAAGTGCGCGGTCCCGGTGGCGGATCCGGTGAGCGTGAGGTCGATCGGGAGCGGGCTCGCGGGGAGCTCGATGGCGCCGGTGTCGGGGACATCGGTGTCGGTATCGGCGTCGGTGTCCGCATCGGAGTCGGCGTCGGTGTCGGTGTCCGTGTCGGCATCCGCGGTGGGCGAGGTGTCGTCGGCCTCCTTGGAGGTGCAGGCTACGAGCGCGAGGAGAAGCAGGGACATGGGAACTCCGCTGCGCCGATCTTAGCTCATCCCGGCGAGGGATGGCGGCCTTTCGGGCCCCGAACGCGGAATGGGCCCCGCCGCCGACCGGCCGACAAACCCCCGGCAGCCTGTCCCGGGCGGGTCCGGCCAGATAGATGACGCGGGTGACACGCCACCAGTCCGAAACCGAGCGTCGGGCCCAGATCCTCAGGGCGGCGCGCGCTGTTTTCATCGACCATGGGTACCTCGCGGCCCGGGTGGAAGATGTCGCCAAGCGCGCCCACCTGTCGAAGGGCGCGGTGTACTTCTACTTCGACTCCAAGCGCTCCATCTTCGACGCCCTCGTGGAGGAGGAGCACGCGATCACGGTGAGCTTCCTCGAGGAGGCCGATCGCGACTCCCGTCCCCCCGAGATCAAGCTCATCGATCTCGGAAAGAAGTACCTGGACTACTTCGCCGGACTCAAGACCCCTCCCCGGTTCTTCCTGTTGATGAGCGAGATGGCCATCCGTGACGAGAGCATCCGCAAGCGCGTGAACGGCATCCACACGCGCTTTGTGGAGCGCATCGCGGCGGTGATCAAGCAGGGCATGGACCAGGGCCACTTCGCCACCTACGACCCCCTGGCCGTCGCCCAGATGTTGAAGGCGATCATCGACGGGCTCGCCGGGCAGAGCGCTGTCGGCGCGCGGCCCGACGTCGAGCGCCTCACCAGCGATGGCATCCGGCTCTTGCTCTTCGGGCTCCTGCCCGGGCGCCCATGAGCCCGCACGCCGTCAGCGAGGGCTCGCAGGTCCTCACGAGCCGACTCCACCTTCACGCCCGGCTGCGCTGGGTGGGCGTGGCGCTGTTCACGGTCGCCTGTCCGGCAGTCCTCGCGGTGGTCACGCGCGTGGTCCTGGGCCTCGCACCTCCGGGGCACCTGGTGGTGTGCGTCGCGAGCCTGCTGTCGTCGTTGTCTGCGTTCGGCACCAACAACGACACGGCCGTGCACGCGATGCGTGAGCTCGCGCGGCTGCAGCAACTGCCCGACGCCTTTCGGACCGAGCTTGCCAGCGAGCGAGCGCAGCGGCCGAAGGGGCTGGCGGACGTCCATGCGTCCCCGCGTGCGGGGCTCGTGACCCCCGTGGTGTCTGCGCTGGTGGTCTCGTGGCTCTATTATCGGGCGTTCGGATGAACCTGGTCTACGTTGGCATCGATCGGCAGCTCCACGTGGTGTCGGGGTGGGAGCAGGGTCGCCTGACGACCACGCCGCTCACCGCCCCTCCGAGCTTCACGCTCGTGCCTGCGCCGCAGGAGGCGTGGAGCTGGCCCACGTGGTCGCCGGACGGCACCTGGATCGCGGCGTTCGCCACGCTCACCCGCGACGACGAAGCCGGTCCCGCGCGCGTGGTGACCATGTCGGCCGACGGTGTGCGCCAGACGGAGTGGGCCGATCTGCCCGACGCCGCACCGCTCTACCTGCAGTGGCACCCCGCGGGAGATGCTCTCTGTGCGCTCACCCAGGTGGACGACGACCTGCGGCTCGGGCTCATCCAGGAGAGCCGGCTGGGGACCGTGAAGGAGGTCGCACAGGGCGTACCGCTGTTCTTCAACTGGACACCGGACGGCTCCCGCTTGTGGGTCCACCACGGCGAGCGCGGCAAACCGGGTGGCTCGCTCCTGATCCGCGACCCGCGGGGGGACGACGAGGACCACCTGTACCACAGGGCGCCGGGCAGCTTCTGTGCGCCGGTGTTCGTCGCCGGGCGCGCTCTCGTGGCGGTGCGGGCCAACGCAGACGAGGACGAGGTGCGTACCTCGCTCGTCGTGAGCTGCACCCCGGATGGGGAGCACGAGATCGAGATCGCCGACCGCCCCGGCCTGGTCGCCCTCGCCGCGGGCCCGACGCACCTCGCGGCGCTCACCTTCGCGACCGGGGGTGAAGGCTCGCCCTACAGCGGCCTCGAGGTGTTCGACCCGTTGCTCCCAGACCCGCCCCGCCGGATCAACGAGGGTGAGCTGCTCGCCTTCACGTGGGTGCCGGGAGGAACGGCGCTGGTCACGTTCCGGGTGGATGCTCCCGCGAACTGCACCTCCGTGCTCCACATCGACCTCGCCACTGGCGCGGAGACGGTGCTCGGCACCTTCTGGCCCACGCGGGACCTGTTCTTCTGGTTGCACTTCTTCGACCAGTTCGTGCAGAGCCACCCGCTCGTCTCCCCGGACGGTGAGTGGGTCACATGGTGCGGCTACCCCGCGGGTGGTGGGCAGGCTGACCTCTCCGCGCCGCCGTGCGTGTGGGTACGGTCCCTCACGGATCTCGGGGCCAGGCCGATCGAGGTGGGGCGCGGCTCCTTCGCCACCTTCCCACCGGCGCTGCCGGGTCGGATGGCGCAGTCGTGAAGCTCTCGGGCGCCGTCCGGTTCGCCCTTGCAGCCCGCGCGCCGGACGAGGTGCTGGACCTCGAGGAGCTCACGCTCGGCGTCGCGGCGATCGGAAAGCCCGATCTCGACTTCGGCGCGGTCTCCGCCGCCCTGGACCGTCTCGCCGAGGAGGTGCAGGACGACATCACGCCGTCTGCGCCGCCGGACCGTCTCGCGGCTCAGCTTGCCGCAGCCCTCGGGGGTCGGTTGGGCTTTCGCGGCCACCCCGGCGTGTTCTCGAATCCCGGCGCTTCGTACCTGGACGAGGTCATCGAGACCCGCAGCGGGCTCCCGATCCTGTTGAGCGTGCTGTGGATCCTGCTCGGGCGTCGGCTCGGGGTGCAGGTGGAGGGGGTCGGGTTTCCCGGACATTTTCTCGCCTGCATCGTGAAGCCCGGTGCCTGCGTGTACGTGGACCCGTTCCACGGCGGCCAGGTCCGCGAGGCGCGCGACCTCATGGACCGGTTGCCTGGCGGGCCGCCGGAGGCTGTTGACGCCGCGCGTCGGTTCCTGCAGCCGGTGGGGATCCGACCGATCGTCGCCCGGATGCTCACGAACCTCAAGAACCTCTGGATCGACAGGGATGATCACGTCCAGGCGCTCGCGGCCGTGGATCGCATCCTGCTCATCGCCGGCGAGCAGCCGACGGAGATCCGTGACCGCGCGCTCCTGCTGCTGCACCTCGCCCGGCCGCAGGAGGCCGCGCGTGACCTCCGGCGGTACCTCGTGATCGAGCCCGGGGCGGTGGACCGCGACGTCGTCGAGCAGCTGATCCAGCGCACCGAGGAGTCGTGACGGTCGGCCGCTGCCCGGTCGCGCTGCTCCTCGCGCTGGCAGCGGGGTGCATCCGCAAGGGGGCGGACGACTCCGGCGCGCCCGATGACTCGCTCGACACCAGCGAGACCGGGACCGACACCGACACGGGGTCCCCCGACGACACGGTCTACACCTTCGTGGGTGGGCCATCCGACGCCGCGGGGAACGCCGTCACGCTCCCCGGCGACGTGGATGGCGACGGCGTCCCCGACGTCGTCGTGGCGGCGTACTACGGCAACCATGTGTGTGCGTGGTCGGGGGCCGGGCTCTCCGCGGCCTCGCCCGCCCGCACCATCGCAGATGCCGACGTGTGCTGGGCCGGGCTCGGGGACTACGACTTCTCCGGGTACGGGCTCGCGGCAGGAGGCGACGGAGACGGAGATGGTCGCCAGGACGTGCTGGTCGGCGCGATCGGCGACGGGACCAACGGGAGCAACGCCGGGCGGGTCTGGATCCTCCCCGGCGCCGTGTGGGGCCCCGAGGTGCAGTTCGCCGACGTCGCCTCCGGCAGCCTGATCGGCGAGATGGGCAGCGACTACGCGGGCGTCGCGCTCACCGGCGGGCGTGATCTCACTGGCGATGGAGTGCCTGACTACCTCGTCGGGGCGAGCGGCAGCGACGCGGGCGGCGCCGGGGGCGGCAAGGTGTACCTGGTGCCCGGACCGGTGACCGGGGAGGTGCAGCTCTCGACCGTCGCGACGACGTTCCTCGGCTTGCCGGTCACGACGACGACGACGTTGATGCACGGGGAGTTTGGTGGCGGAGACGCAGTCGGCAACGCCGTGGCGCTGCCCGGCGACATGAACGGGGACGGCATCGACGACATCGCGCTCGGCGCCAGCGGCGCAGACGAGAACGGGTCTTCGACGGGGAAGGTCGTGGTCTACTACGGCCCGGTGCCGGAGGGCACGCACGCGATCACCGACGCCGACCTCTCGCTCGTGGGGCCAGCGGCCTACAGCTACGCCGGGAGCCCCATCCACGCCCCGGGCGACGTCGACGCCGACGGGTACACCGACCTGATGATCTCGGCGGACGGCGTGGACAACGGCACGCTCTACCTGCACCACGGTGCTCTCACGGGCGCACCGAACGACGTCCGCTCGCTGCAGGACGAACCCGATCGGTGGAGGGGCGAACACCCTGATGACCTCGCAGCGTTTGGCGTGGCCACTGGCGACGTGGACGGCGACGGCGTCGTCGATCTCGCAGTCGGCGCACCGGCCAGTGATCGCGGCGCCCAGGACGCGGGTGCGGTGTACGTCGACCTCGGGCCCTGGGCAGGCGGGAGCACGCTGCTCGCGAGCGTCGACGCCATCCTTCACGGCGAGCAGGTGGCAGACGCGTTCGGGCGGGCGATCGCCTCGGGCTCCGACGTGGACGGCGACGGCACAGACGACCTGCTGATCGGCGCGATCTACAACGACGACGGGGGGGCCTTTTCCGGCAAGGCGTACCTGTACTGAGCCGCGCGCGGGACGCCGTCAGTGCGGGCGCGCCTTGGGGTTCGATGGATCCCGCTCGGTGAGCGGGCGCACGGGCGCCCCGGTCGGAGGGATGTCGCGAATCCTTGAACCCGCGCGCTGTCCCTGGAGAAAGGTCGCGAGGTCCCGGTCCAGGTGATGGATGTGGCCCGCGAACCAGTCGACGATCAGGAACTCCAGACGGATCCCCGCGCTTCTGGCGTTCCTGCTCGCTGTGAAGTCCTTCCTCAGGATGTCCAGTTCGCGGCGGAACAGCACGTGGGCGTCGTGATGCTGGGCCCGACGCGGGTAGGACAGCCGCTTCATCTCCTCCTCCTCCGCGGAGAAGTGGGCATCCGTGTACTCGAGGAGGCGGTCGATGGCCGCCTGGACCACCGCGGGCTCTGCGGAGCCCCGAAGCGAGGTGAGCAGCACCTCGGCGAAGCGGAAGATCTGGCGATGCTGATCGTCGATTTCTCTCGTGCCGGTGAGGAGTCCGACATCGAACTCCAGGGGTTTCCGGGAAGGCTCGCTCACGGTCGGAAGGTCCTCACGCTCATCATATGCGACGCCGTGGGCACTCGCACTCTCGGGTCGATCGGGCCCTGGCGCACCCAGCCGGACGCGCCCGCCCCGAAGGTCCTCGAGCCTGGGAATTCCGCTCGGACTCGCACCCGGAATCGATTAAGCCGTACCGGAGGGTACCTGATGGCCGGTCCGATCTCGCCTCGCCGTGTGGCGGCTCGCATGGTGCGGGTACTCACCTGCCCGCTCAGGGGCGAAGCACGGGTGACGAGCTCTGGGCTGCTCGTCCCCGAGATCGATGGGCTGCGGTTCTTCTGCATCATGGCGGTCGTGCTGTTGCACGCGAACCCGTTCTCCGAGACCGCCGGGGGAGGCGCACTGCCGGTCATCACCGGCATTGACGAGGCACTGCGCACCCTGATCGCCGCTGGCGGCGCCGGGGTCTCGCTCTTCTTCGGGATCAGCGGCTTCGTACTCGGCTTGCCGTTCCTGGACCACTACCGGCATGGAAGGCCGGCGCCGAAGCTCGGAGCCTACTTCCTGCGCCGCGTCCTCCGGATCGAGCCCCCCTACTTCATCTGTTTGCTGCTGTTGTTCACCCTGCGTGCACTGGCGCTCCGCCAGAACGAAGCCGGCCACCTCCTCGCCAGCGGCGTGTACATGCACAACCTGCTGTACGGCGTGCCGAGCACGATCAACCCCGTGGCATGGTCGTTGGAGGTAGAGATCCAGTTCTACCTCATAGCGCCCTTCCTTTCTCGGATATTCGCGATCCCGGCGCGGGGACTGCGTCGCCTGGCGATCCTCGGGCTCTGCATCGTGCCCTCTGCAGTGCTGGAGATGACCCAGCCCCCGCACTGGGTGGATCTCACGCTCGCCGGACAATTGCAGTACTTCATGGCTGGGTTTCTATCGCTCGATCTCTACGATGAATGGCGGGGTGGCGCCAGACGAGCGAGCATCGCGTGGGATGGGCTGACCCTGGGCGCCTGGATGCTGGTGGTGCTCCAACTGTACCCGTCCGTAAACATTCCCATCCGCGTGGCAGCCTGCACGCTCTCGCTGGTGGCGGCGTTCCGTGGCCCGCTGCTCTCCCGCTGCGTGCGAAGCCCGCCGATCGTTGGGATCGGCGGCATGTGCTACACCATCTACCTGTACCACCCCGTGGTCCGGAAGCCGCTGGACCTGCTCCTCGTCTCGGTCGCGCCCTCCGGGATCCCCTGGCTCGATGCACTCGCCCGGCTGGGCGTCGTCGTGCCCTACACGGTTGCGATCTGCACGGTGCTGTTCCTGCTTTTCGAGCGCCCCTTCATGGTTCGGGACTGGCACAAGCGTTGGGGAGCGGTGCTGGGCGCCCCACAAACGTGGCTCCCCCGAGCGGACGCGTTCCTCAGGGCGTGATCGCCCCCGTCGAACCGTCCGGCGGGTCAACGCAACGCGCGGCGCACCCCGGCAGTGAGGCGCGCTGCGTATCGCCGGGCGCGCCGGAATCGTGGCGGGTTGATGTCGTCCCCGCGGCGCTGGAGCGGCCGCAGCCGCGCCTGGGAATTCGGCATCTCCTGCCCCGTGGATCCGAGGCACCAGCGGCATGCGGCGAGCGGCGTGGTGTCCTTGAGGTACGCCTGCACCCGGGCCGCATCGCCGCCATCTCCATGGATCGCGATGCTGTCCGTTGCGATGTCCTGCGGGACGGCCTGGCCCAACTTCGTGAGGCGCCGGGCAAAGAAGGGCGCGACCGAGCACTTGTAGAATCGCCCCTCATGGAGGGTGTGGCAGTTCTTGGCGATCGTGCAGGTCTGGTAGATTCGCGCCACCCTTGCCTTGTCGGTGATCTCCGTGTCGATGAGCCGCTCCACGAAGGTGTCGCAGTTCAGGATGCTCAGCTTGAAATTGTGCTTTCGGCTCTTCCGCACGAGCTCGGCGCGAGGCAGGCCCACCACGACTCCCGGGTACTTGCTGATGTACAGTGCATCCACCGCGTCGAAGAATCCGTCCGGCGCTCGACCCAACAGCACGCCGTTGGTGAACACGACAATCTTGTCCGCCACGCCAACCGACCGGGCGATCTGGAGCAACTCCACGAGCCGACTGTGCAGCAGAGGCTCACCGCCGAGGATCCGCAATTCACGCACGCGCGAGGCAGACTTGAAGGCAACCAGGTCCTTGCGAAATGTCTCCACGTCCACCATTCGGGGCGGGGCGGCGGGTGAGTCATGGTCACAGCCGACACACGTGAGGTTGCAGTGCTCGGTGACGTTGTAGTCCAGGTGCGCCAGCGCCGCCGGCCCTCGCCCGATGACCCAGGAAACCATGTCGGAGACAGCCATTCGAGCCTCTTTTGAGCGCGTTTAGTCGTTGCGTTGGTGATCGTCCACCCAAACATGCCCGGGAGTCGAAAAATGGGGCTCCGGGCGGGCATCGGGAGCCCGCCGAGGGAGCTTCACACCGCTGGTCGCGGCCGAGGACCGAGCCGGATCAAGATCCGGCGTGATCAGTCCTTTCGAACCAGCCACATCGCGTCGCCGTAGCTGTAGAACCGGAAGCCCCGGCCCACCGCGTCGCGGTACCCCGCCATCACCGGCTCGAGCCCTCCGAACGCCGTGACGAGCATCAACAAGCTGGATCGGGGGAGGTGGAAGTTGGTGATCAGCGCATCCACGAACCGGAACGCGTATCCGGGGCGTATGAAAAGATCGGTGGCGCCTGTCCCGGGGCCGCTCATCGACTCCAGCACCCGCAGGGTCGTGGTGCCTACCGCCACGACCCGTCGCCCCTGCCCTCTCGCGGCCTTCACGGCATCGAACGTCGCGCCAAGCACGGAGTACCGCTCGGTGTGCAGCTTGCCGCTCGCCCAGGCCGAAGCGTCGAGCGGTTGGAAGGTCCCCGCGCCCACCTCGAGCGTCACCTTCCGGACCTCCACGCCATCGGCCTCGATCCTGGCCAGCAGATCGGGGGTGAAGTGCAGGCCGGCGGTGGGTGCGGCGGAGGCACGCAGGCCGCTTTGCCGCGCATACACCGTCTGGTAGCGCTGGACGTCCTCCGGCGTGGGCGCGCGGTCCAGGTAGGGCGGGAGCGGTACCTCCCCCGCCGTGTCGGCCAGGGTGTCGAGGTCGGGTTCGGGACGGACGATCCAGGTGCCATCGGGCTCCCGGGTCAAAAGCTCGATCCCGCCCGCCCCGCAACGGAGCCGCTCTCCCTCGTGCAGTCGCCGCCCGGGTCGGACGAAGGCGTGGAAGCTGCCATGCCCCCTGGACGCCGGGCTGGTGATCATCACCTCCACCGCACCCCCGCTGCCTCGAAAAGCACGTAGACGCGCCTTGAACACGGTCACGTCGTTGAGGATCAGGAGATCGCCGGGAACGAGCTTCGAACGGACATCCACGAACGTCCGGGGCTCCTCGCCGAGCACGTACAACTGGCTCTGGTCCCGCACGGCAACGGGTTCTTTCGCGATCTGCGTCTCCGGGAGCTCGAAGTCCCAGGGGGCCAGCAGTTCGCCGAGGTCGTCACGCATCGTGCTGCCGCTATCCCACCAGCGGGACCAGGCGGGGCCCGAGCGGGCGGCGGTGATACCCCCCCACGATGGAAACCCCCGCTGAGCGGTTGAACCGGGAATGCGCCTGCATCTCGGTCGATCCCGTCGCCCTGCAGAGCCTGCTGGAGCGATCCCCTGCGACCGAGGGGTTGTACGCCTCGATCCTGATCAAACAGCCTCATCTGTTCTCCGCGGTGCCGGTCTTCGTCGCGGGGGAGCATGTCGGGGCCATCCGGGCGATCGTCCGAGCGGTCGAGACCGCGGTGCGCGCCCCGGCCTATGTCGAGGCGGCCCTGTCCCTCGCTCCGCCCATCGCCCGGGCGCAGTTCGGACCCCATGGGGTGTTCTACGGGTACGATTTTCACCTTGGAGAGGCCGGGCCCCAGCTGATCGAGATCAACACGAATGCGGGTGGGCCCCTGCTCAACGCCGTGCTCGCCCGCGCCCAGGCAGGGTGCTGCGAGGCGATGATGCGGCTCGGGACCGGCGGCTTGCCGGTGGCCGGGCTGGCGGACTCGTTCCTCGCGATGTTCCGGAACGAATGGCGCCTGCAGCGCGGCGACGAGCCCCTGCGAACCATCGCGATCGTCGACGAGGCCCCTGCCTCGCAGTACCTCTACCCCGAGATGCTGCTGTTCCAGGAGCTCTTTCGGCGCGCCGGGCTGGAGGCGCTCATCCTCGCGCCGGAGGACCTCACGTTCGACGGGGTGCTCCGGTGCGGCGACCGCACCATCGACCTCGTGTACAACCGGTTGACCGACTTCTACCTCGAGGGCGACCCGGTGCGGTCGGTACGGGAGGCCTATGTGCGAGGCGCGGTCGTGCTGACTCCGCACCCGCACGGCTACGCGGTCTACGCGGACAAGCGCCACCTGGTGCCGCTCTCGGACCGCCCGACCCTGCAAACCCTGGGACTCGCTCCCGACGTGGTCGACACGCTCGTCGGCGGCGTGCCGCACACCGTGATGGTCACCCCCGAGACCCGGGACGCGCTGTGGGCCGACCGCAAGCGGTACTTCTTCAAGCCGCTCAACGGGTACGGCGGGCGCGCGGCGTACCGCGGGGACAAGCTCACCACGCGCACCTGGGCGGAGATGGCGGAGCGTGCGTATGTGGCGCAGGAACTGGTGCGGCCCAGCGAGCGCACGATCGAGATCGGCGGCGAGAAGGTGCCCCTCAAGCTCGACCTGCGCGCATACGTGTACGAGGGCGAGATCCAGCTCCTGGCAGCGCGCCTCTACCAGGGACAGACCACCAATTTTCGAACTCCCGGCGGCGGGTTTGCACCGGTGTTCACCGATGAACCGCAGTCCTGCCCTGGCCAGTCGTCGGCCGGGTGCCCGTGTGCGGACCCGGCCACGAAGCCGGGCGACGCGGTCCGGTAGGCGCCCCCCCCGCTCTCCCGCTCGCCTCGCGACACCCGCGCGGATACACGCCCGGGCTCGGAGTATCCATGCCCGTCTCCCCCGCTTCTCCCGTCGTCCGTCCCGCCATCGACGTAGACCTCGAGGCCGTCGCCGACCTCTCGCGCGGCGAACTGGACCTGCTGTTCAGCGATTTTGCGCCGAAGCAGCGCCCCGGCGGCTTCAAGAAAGGCCAGCGCATCCGCGCGACGGTCTCCCGCGTGAACGACTCCACGGTGTTCTTCGACATCGGCGGCAAGGCCGACGCCACCATGGAGCGCATGGACGTGCCGTCCACCGTGGCCCTGGGCGACGTGCTCGACGTCTTCGTGCTCGCCGTCAAGGACGGCGAGATCAAGCTCACGCTCACCGTGTCGGGTGAGGCCACCCGCGAGCTGCTCGACGAGGCGAAGGAGCACGGCATCGCCGTGCAGGGCAAGGTCGTGGCGCACAACGAGCACGGGTTCGACGTGGAGCTCTCCGGCGGGGTGCGCGCGTTCTGCCCGATGGGCCAGATCGATCGTACGATCGACCCGGATCCGGCGAGCTACGTCGGTCAGACGCTGATGTTCAAGATCCTCGACGTGCGCGGGCGGGACGCGATCGTCTCGCACAAGGGCATCGCCGAGGACGAGGCGAAGGCCTCCCGCGGCGAGCGCATCACTGAGATCACCGAGGGCGAGGTGTACGAGGGCACGGTCATCGGCCTGCGTGAGTTCGGCGCCTTCGTGCGGCTCCCGAACGGCGTGGAGGGGCTGGTGCACATCTCCAACATCGGGAAGGCCCGGCTCAACAAGGCGAGCGACGTGCTCGAGGAGGGCCAGGTCGTGAACGTCCGCGTGCTCTCTGTCGACGTCCCGCGTCAGCGAGTGAACCTCGGCATCCGCCAGGCCGCGGATCAGCAGGCGGAGGCTCCGCGCGAGCAGCGCGGCAGCAACTCGGCGGGCGCGAACACGTTCGGCACGATGGCCGGGCTCCTGTCGGCCGTGAAGGTCAAGCCGCCCAGCGCGAAGCCCGCACCCCGGCCGGTGGTAGCGGCAAAGCCGGCCCCGAAGCCGGTGGCCCGGCCCGTGCTCCCCGTCGTGGTCGCGGCGCCCGTGGCCGCGCCTGTCGCAGTGCCGGCCGAGCCCGAGCCTGCAGAGGCGCGTGCCGGCGTTCGTCGAAAAGCACGCTGATTCACACCGCCAGCAGGCTACTGTAGGGCTGTGTTGCTCACCCTGACCCTTCTATGCCCCGCGTTCGCCGGGGTGACCGCGCTCGATCCGGCGAGCGAGGCGAAGCTCGCCGCGGGCGAGGTGATCCTCCTGGACCGCCAGTCGGCGCGCCCGGGCGCAGTGAGCGTGGAGGGCATCGCCGACGTGAAGACCACGACAGACGCGCTGTGGCAGGCGCTGCTCGACTTTCCCGCGAGGTTGAAAGGGAACAGTTCGGTCAAGTCCTTCGAGTACTACCGTCCGAGCACGCCCACCGAGCAATGGGGCGTGTGGGAGGTCACGCATTTTGGCGTGACCGTGATGTACCACAACCACTACCTGATCGACCGGGCCCGCGGGGTGCTCACCCACGAGCTCGATGTCGCGCAGACCAACGATCTCTCCTGGAGCCGGGGCATCTACGCGATGGCGCCGAGCCCCAACAACCCAGCGTGGCTGCGCCTGAGCTACGCGGTGGACACGGACTTCGGTTCGGCGATCCCGGGGTTCATCAAGTCCTGGTTGGCTGGCCAGGGCGTTCGCGACTACCTCGAAGAATTGGTCCACCGGGCCGAGGGGAAATGATGCGTGCTTCCATACTTGTGTTCGCGTTCCCCCCATTACTCCTCGGATGTATCCACTCCGTGACGGCCCCGCTGGACCTGATCACGCTGGCGCCGCAGATGTTCGCCGACCAGGACAACCCGGACGAACTGTCCGTCGACCTGGGCTCCCTCGCGATCTGGCTGGACAGCCGCAGCACGATCGACGACGGCTACATCCTCCCGTCGATGCCGGCGAGCGGCGTCGTCGACATCGTGACCCCGTCCGGCACCTCCCTGGCCGACACCATGGGCGGGCTCGCCGACGCCCAGAGCACGGCGACCCTGCAGCAGCACGTCGACTTCATCATGCTGCCCGACCAGACCGTGGTGAACCCGAACGACTACTCCAGGTTCGATCGCACGTTCATCGAGGGCGAGGACTGTTTCGCGGACGGCTCGTGCGACAGGCTGGTGACCGAGAACGACATGGTCAAGACCGCGGCGTTCGACGTCACGATCCCGTACTTCTACTTCAAGGATTATCAGCGGGTCGCGTTCCTGGACTCGGACGGTACCGAAAGGGACGCTGTCGTCAGCCGCGGCTGGATCGAGGAGGAGGGTTGGGACGACGCCGGCAGCAACGGCCTGATCCAGTCCTACACGCTCGATGTGTTCATGGACTCGCCGGAGGGCACGGTGCACCGCAGCCAGGCGCTGTGGACCGAGATGGTGCTCTCCATCGACGGCCTGGTGTCGGAGAAGTTCCTGGAGGACCAGTTGATCTCCGGCCTCCACGGTGTTTTCACCGACACCGACACCGCCATCGCCGACCTCGGGCTCTGATCGCTTGTTGCTCCTGGTCGCGTTCTGCTTCGCCGGCCAGCCGGCGGATGCCCCCGCAGCTCACACCCCCCCGTCCTCGGGCTTCCACCACATGGAGCAGTTCGCGGGCGCCGCCTTTCCTGAGGGCGTCCAGGCGATCTTCGAGCCCGAGTGGCGCTTGCCGCTCTACCGTGAGGCCGCGGGTGCGGGGATCGGGCACGCCCTCACCGCCGACAATTTCATCTCGGGCGTGGTGCACACCGAGCTCACGCCCGCCTTCGTGCGCGCGGGGCCGGTCCTGCGGTTCTCTCCGGTTGCCGTCTGGGACCTCTCGGTCGGCGCCTACGGCGTGTGGTACATCGGCGCGTTCACGGCGATCCTCCCCGTGGACGCCGACACCATCGCGACCAGGGACTGGAAGCGTCAGGCCATCGCGAGCGGAGACCGCGAGGGCGCAGGCGGGATCCAGGCGTTCGCGGATACGCGGCTCAAGTTCAAGGCCGGTCCGGTCATCGGCATCGCAGAGCTCACGGTCGTCCGGAACGACCTCTATGGCTATCGACGCGACCTTACGCTGTATTGGGATCCAACAGACCAGATCAATGCGCCCGCCCACGGTTGGGTGATTCGGCGGACGGTCTACCTGTTCGCAGACGTCATCGACGCAGAGAGCGCGACCAGCCGCAAGTTGTGGGTCGGACCGGCGTTGAACTGGACGTCCAACGCGCTCACCGCGGATCGCAACATCCGCCTGGGGGCGATGATGCTCTGGAAGCCCACCGCCGGCCCCGCTGTGCCGACGGTCGCGCTGGGCTGCCAGGCCTGGGTGGAGTCGCGGTTCCACGACACCTGGCCCCCGTATACCTTTGTCGCGATGCGTTGGGAGAACTGACCACGACGGGCCTCAGGCCGTGGCGCCCCACCCCATCGCGACGATCGCCACGTTCAATCCCACCTTGACGAACCGACCCGTGGCGCCGAGCCCGACCTCCTGCCAGGGGATCCCTGCGGCACCCGCAGCCATCGTCACCAGCCCGTACGGAAACGGCGCCAGCGCTGCGAGGAACACCGCGCGACGCTGGTACTTGAGCAGCCCCGCCTCCAGGCCCACACGCGTGATCCAACCGCGAAACCAGGGCCACCGCGCCAGTCCGAGGCCCACGGCCCAGCCCATCGAGCCCGAGAGCCACGAGCCCATGCCCGCGGCCAACCAGACGGCCCACCCGGGGAGCCCCCCCGCGCAGGCCAGGATCACGATGGGCTGCGATCCCAACCCGGGCAGCGCGTCGAGCATCAACGCGGCGATGAACACACCGGCGAGCCCGAACCGGGTCACGAACACCGAGGCCGCCGACTCCATGGGCTCCCGGAAGAACACGCCGATGAGCACCACGGCGAGAAACACGACGCCCAGCGCCTTTGCGATGTTCCACAGGAGGGTTCGGGGTGCCATCGCGCCGGGGTCCACATGCTCTCCAACGATCGCCGCAGGATCGCGGGCTCGGCGCCCCTAAGCCGCGGTGCCCTCGGGCGCCCTCACCCGGCCGACCCGTCGGCGCCGTCCGGGCGCTGCCTCGATGCGCCGCGCCCCCGGCGACAGAGCGTGATCAGCCCGAGGGTGCCGATCATCACGGCGCCATCCGGGTCCGACGAGCCCGCGGCACACCCGCAACGTCGCGCGGTCCCCGGATCGTCCTGAACCCCGGTCTCGGCGCCCGAGTCGGAGTCCGGCTGCCCATCGATGCCGGGAAAGCTCCCCTCCCCCACGGGGGCGAGCAGGTAGAGCGAAAACGTCGAAGGCACCCTGGTCGTTACCCGGATCGACGCCGTCTCCACCACGCCGATCCCGCTCACGGGGAGCTCCCCCGTTTCGCCGAGCACGCCGAGCGACTCCGAGTCCAACAGCACCTCCACGCTCGTCGCCCCCTCCCACTTCGCCTGGACGCCGGTGACGGAGGAAAAATCAGCTCCCGCCATCGGAAACTGGACGACGCACGTGTCCGGGCCGGGCAGGGCCCAGGTGAGCGCGCCGTCGTTCACCGGACCGTCGGTGACTGCGGGCGTGGCTCCCGCCACCTCGCCGAAGGTGCACGAGGCGTCGGGCGCGGGCGCGCCGTCCTCCGCGTCGACGATGGCCATCCGTGCGCGCGTGGCCCCGTCCGTCACCCAGAGCGTGCGGGGCTCCGCTCCGAGGCCCGAGCCGCCCTCGGAGCGGTAGAACGCGGGCTGGCCCACCCCGGTCATCACGCCCACCGCGGTCTTGTCGCCCTCGATCTCGGGCGCAGACCACACGTGCACCACGTCCGAGCGCGGGTCCTTCGAGACGAGGTACCAGGTCGACGGGGTGTAGATGATGTCCGGATCGTCGGCGCCATCGGGCAGGGTGTGCGTGAGCCCCGAGGACCACGACATCCCGCCGTCGGTCGAGTGGTGCACCCGCATCCCGTCGAAGTCCGCGGTGTGCTCGGTGTGATCGAGGATGAAGTACTGCCCCACGTGAAGCAGCGTGGGCGCGCCGCACGCCCCGTAGCAGGTGGGGTGGTCGTCGGGGATGGTCGTGAAGGTGAGACCGTCGGTGGAGCCCGCCACCCCGATCCAGCTCCCCGTGTCGGCGTCCGGGTAGGAGTACGCCATCAGCCAGGTGTACTCGCCGCTCCCCAGCGCCAGCACCGAGGGCTCGCACACATCGCCCGCGAGCGCCAGGGAGGGCACCGACCATTCGATGCCGTCTCCGGAGGTCTGCACGGAGATCCCGCCATCGCCGCACGTGTAGCGGTACCACGCCCCATGTGCGAACAGGATCGTCGGGCGGTTCGCATCGGTTCCCCGATCGTCCGCGCCGAACGGCATCAAGCGGGCGTCGGTGCCCGCGAGCGCGAGGGTGACGACGATCAGCATCGCACCGCGCTAACCCGGCGCCGGAGCCGGGTGGCGTAGAGCAACCCGAGCACCCAGCCGATCCCCGGGCTCACCCCGCCGGTGGAGGCGCACCCGCACGCGTGCGGGACGGCGGGCAGCAGCTCGATGAAGCGCACGTCGGAGTCGCCCTCGGCCCGCAGCGCGAACTGGTGCCAGCCGCTGTCTGGCAGGACGATCGGGTGTCGGGGGTCGACGGTGCCGGAGGCCACACCGTCCACCTCGACCGTGAACGCGGCCCTGTCGGCGTCGATGGCGAGGACCGCGCCCGTGGAGCGGAACGACAGCGTGTCACCCGCCGCGAGGATCCAGTAGTCGCCCTGGTCCTGGATCGCGCATTCGGCCCCGCTCGCGCTGGAGCACCCGACGAGCCCGGGGGTGAGCGAGTAGCGCTGCGGGAGCGCCACGGGGGTGTAGGTGTCCCCGCGGAGCAGGCCTCCCGCGGTGGCGAGCAGCACCTCGTCGTCGAGCGTCGCGAGCGCGAAGACCCCGCCGGGTTGGGGGCGACCGTCCGCGGCCCACAACAGCCCGGAGTCGATGGAGCGCCACACCTGGCCTGCACGGTCGCCCGCGTAGACCGTGTGGGTGCCCGCGCTCACGGCGGTGACCCCGGGAGTGGCGAGACGCAGCGTGAACGTCCGACCCCGATCGTCGCTGGTCGCGAGCCCGTCGGAGGTCGCGGCGATGAGCCGGATGCCGTCGGGATCGCATGTGATGTCGGTCACGGTGAGCTCCGAGACCCGGACCCATGTGTCGCCGTCATCGTCGGAGAGGAGGAGCCCCGACGGCTTGAGCAACGCGAACAGCGCCGGACCCGACGCCAGGGGCACCGCGCGCAGGCTCAGCCGCTCGGCGCCCTCGGCCGCAGTCGTGAGGGTGTCGGACGCGGTGAACGTGACACCGTCGGTGGACCAGGCGCCGGCGCCCTCGGCGGGCACCCGGTCCGCGACCCACCAGCGCGTGCCGGTGTACGCGACGCTCGCGGGCCAGCCGAGGCCCGACGAAACGGAGCGGACGGTGTCGGACTCGACGTGGAGCAGGCCGTTGTCGAAGGTGATCAACGCCTCGTCACCATCCGTGGCCGCCGACCGTACGAAGTACTGCGGGATCGTCGCGTCCGGGAAGTCGAGCCATTCCCACTCGTCGTCGAGCCGCGCGTCGCCGTCGCCGTACATGCCCACCAGTACTGCGGGACCGTGCTTCCCGACCGACGAGAGCGGCGCGATCGTGTGCGCGGTGGTCATCCCGAGCAGCGCCTCACGCGTCGCCACGGGCACCGCCGCTGGGGCGATGTTCCACACGCCGGACCAGCCGTAGGCGCGGATCCCTTCGTCCGCGGCGGTCACGGCCCTCCAGCGGTCCGACGCGTTCTTGGGCTGGGACTCCTCGCCATAGCTCACCGGGCCGTCCGTCTGCACGCGCGCCCACGAAGCACAGGCATCCGTCGACAGGTACAGGTCCTGGCCGGTGCCCGCGACCAGCGTGTTCCCCGGCGAGAGCATGTCCACCTCCAGGGCGAACGGCGCCGTGACGTCGTCCGCGGGCAGTGCGCCGCACGGCGTCCAGGCCCCCGCGTCCAGCCGATCCACGCCGTTCGCGTGCCCTGCCCACACGGTGGCTCCGTCGGTCGTCAACGACGTCACCTCCCCATGGGGCGCCTGCGCCTCTCCGTCCCCATCGATCGTGACCACGTCGCCATCGGCCCACGCCACCAGATCCCCCATGGCCGTCACCCGGGCGGCGCCGCCCAGCGCCACCGGCTCGGCGTCTCCGTCCTCGGTCACCGAGACCACCTGCTCGGACCCGCACACCCACACGGCCGCTCCGGACGACGCCAGCCCCCTCGGCGTCCCCACGTCCAGCGTGATGCTGTCCCAGGCGCCGTCCTGGGGGCGGGACCACAGCACGTCGGCGTCATCCAGGATGAGCAGCTCCCCCTCCCGCGCGACCATGCCCACCGGCTCACCGAGCCCCGCAGGCAACGCGTCCGGCTCCCAGAAACCCCCGTCGAGCCGGAGCAGGATGCGGGGTTGAACATCGCTGTCCGTCTGCACGAGGGCGTACGGGACGCCCGACACCGCGGCGGCCGCGAGCACGCTCAGGTGGGGAAAGTGTGCCTCGGCAGGAGGGACCAACCAGAGCAGCAGGAGCTCAGCCACCGATGTAGGCGCTGCTGAACAGGAGGTTGGCGGGCTGGAACATCGGGCCGCGCAACACCTCGGCCTCCACGAACTGCTGCTGTCCGTGGTCGGGACGCCACGCGCCGCTGAAACCCTCGGAGGGCTGGAATTCGGGGAGGCGCACGATCCAGTCGGCGGTCTCGTACGCGCAGCCGTCACCGAGGCAGCCGGAGTCGGTGAAGAGCCAACTGCCGTCGGGCAGCGGCGTGACGTCCCGTGGGAATTGGAGCACGTCGGCGCCGGGGAGCAGGACGTCGAACACGTACACGGGGGCGTCGTCGTCGATTCGCACGACCCCGATGGAGCCCCCGGTGCCTTCTCCGTAGTCGGGCCCGTCGGAGTGGCCGAGCGAGTGGGCGAACAAGGCGTAGCGGTGGCCTGAATCGTCGACGATCGTGTCGACGCCGTGCGGATCGTCGAGGAAGCTCTCCTCGGTCTCGGAGACGGGGGGGAACTCCCAGACCTGGGCCCAGGGGCTGCCGGTGGCCGTGTTGCGGCGCCAGAGGATGATCTTGCCGCGGCCGGGCCCGCCGAACTGGCTCTCCCCCGTCTGGTCGTCGGGAAAGCTGTTCTTCACGCTCATGAGCAGGTTCTCGTCGTCGCCGTCCTGCCAGAGCTGCATGCTGTTGTTGGAGTTGTAGATGTCCCAATCCTCGACGTGGTCGTCGAGCACCGTGTCCACGACCGCACAGGTGCCGTCGCGGGGGCTGGTGACGTGGAGCATCCGGCTGTTCCTCGAGTCGACCAGCCACATCGAGACCGAGCTCTCGTCCTCTGCGGTCACCACCATGTCGTGCGTCATGTGCAGGGAGCAGGCCCAGTAGTCCCGGGTCTCCATCGCCTCGGAGGGGTGGCAGGGGTCGCCCGGGTCGAAGGGGCAATAGTCGGAGCCGTTGGTGAGGTGCGAGAAGTCGAGGGCGTCGATGTGCCAGCGCGGCTCGTGGGTGGCCCGGTCGACCGAATAGACGCGCGCGATGAGGTCGGTCTTGCTGTCGTCGTCGCCGTCGGAGACGTCGAGCGCGCTGTAGGTGAACAGGATCTCGTCGGAGCCATCGAGCGCGATGTGTTCCCGCGACTGGAACAGGAGACAGTAGCGCTCGTTCTCCTCCCCGGTGCAGACCTCGGGCTCGAGCGTCGAGAGCAGGAACGAATCCTCCACCTCGCCGGTGTTCGGATCGGCCGTGAACCACTGGTTCCCGCGCAGGTCGCTCACCAGGAGGCGACCGTCGAGCGGGGTGGGCGTGACCACATCCCCGGAGTCACCGGGGCTGCGGACACAGGCGAGGAGCAGGACCAGGGTCACCAGATGAGCATAGCCGAACCCTCGCCCGTCAGTGCCAGGATCAGCCGGACGCCTGCTTCACGATGTCTTCGGACGTGACGACGTTGAGGTTCTCAGCGCAGTACTCCACCAGCTGCTTGTATGCGGCCCAGATCAACTTCTGCTGGTCGTCCCCGCGCGCCTTGCCCCACTCCTCGGCGTCGAGGTTGTACGGCGCCGGCTGGACGTTCGTCTTTTCCTTCTCCTTGTAGTAGATGCTGGTCCAACTCTCGGGGCCGTACCGGTAGAAGTTGTTCTCGTGCACGATCGCCACGGCGTACGGGAGCTTGGAGTGCTGCCACGCGTCCAACTGGGACTTGAGATGGTCGGTCGGGTCCCCGCCCTTGCCCGCGGCCACGGTGTTCCACCAGAATTCGTCGCCCGTCGAGTGCGTCATCTTCAGGTGGCTGGGCCGCGCGAGCAGGTTGTACTTGTTCACGAGCGGGTTGTCGGGGTCGCTCTCTCCCTCGTGGAAGGCGACGAGCATCTTTGCGCCCATCGACTTGTACACCGCCGCCGCCGCGGTGAGGATCTTGGTGTTGTCGTTCTGGGCGCTCACAGCACAGGGCGCCCTGCCGAACACCTCCTTCACGCGCTTGTAGCCCCCGCTCCGGGACTTGTCGAGCGCGCCGGTGGTGAGGTTCTGCCCATAGGTCTCGTAGTCGGTGATCATGGCCGTGAGGGCGTCCCCCGACAGCGCCTTGAGCTCGGTGTCGAACCCGGAGTAGAGCGGGTGCGGCGGGCGCACGTGGTAGCTGATTCCATGGCGCTTCATGGAGGTGACCGTGTCCGGGTACTTGTTGGACAGGCGCTCGGCCATCGGAGCGGTGACGTAGAATTCACCCTTCACGCCGTTCCGCGTGTACAGCGCGCAGAGCTTGTCCAGGATGGCGGCGCTGCCGTCCACGTGGCCCCACTCGTGAACGTTGATGACGAACGTCATGTAGCCGCGCTTCGTGGCGCTGCCGGTGCCGCTCCCGCCGATCGTGGGAGCGAGGGCAAACGCGTCGTCGAACGGGACGAACACGAGGGAGGCGGCGAGGAGCTGGAGGAGACTGCGACGGGTGGGTTTCATGTGCCCTTCCTAACACGCACATGGGCCGCAGCCGTCCACAATTCGGCGGGTGGCACGGCACGCCGGACGTCCGACACCGATGTCGCGCCTGGGGCCTCGATGATCACGGAGGATCCACTTCAATCGCCGAGTATCTCTCATGGCACGGGCCTTGCTTTCTGCTGTTGGCATCCCCCTGGAGCTCCGATGTCCCTTCGCTTCCCTCTCTTCGCCCTCTCCGCGCTCGCGCTGTCCGGTTGTTCGTCCGCCAAGATGTCCGGGAGCATGGACTATGGGCTCGCCCCCGGCGGCCAGCAGGGCATCGACAATGCCCGCGACGCCGTCCAGGGCGGCGAAGTTCCCGACCCCGCCGACATCACCGTCGAGGGCATCCTGAACGACCACGACATGCCGATCGAGGGCGATGCGTGCGAGCAGACCGTATGCGTGGATCTCGCCGCAGGTACAGGCTGGATCGACGCGGCGGAACAGAGTTCGGTGCTGGTGCAGGTGGGCTACGACTCCAACATCGATCCGGAGACCTGGGTGCGGCCCGACAGTGAATTCACGGTCGTGATCGACGTCTCGGGCTCGATGGCGGAGGAGATCGCGCCGATCCAGCGCGCCCTCCGGGTGATGGCGGACCAACTCACCGGTAACGACACCCTCGCGATCGTCGTGTACGGTTCCGACACGGCGGTGCTCCTGCCCCCGGTCTCGGGCTCGCAGCGGGGCGCGATCGACGACGCGATCGACAGCCTGCGCTCCGCGGGCTCGACCAACATGGAGGCGGGGCTCACCCTCGCCTACGTGACGGCGCAGCAGATGCAGCAGATGTCCGAGGGCAACCGCAACTCCCGCGTCATGCTGTTCACCGACGAACAACCCAACACCGGGGCGACGAGCATCGGGTCCTTCCGGCAGATCATCGAGGACGGCGCCAACGAGGGGATCGGGCTCACGATGTTCGGGATCGGCGACGGATTCAGCTCCGGCCTCGCGTACTCCATCGGCGACCTGCGCGGCGGGAACTGGAAGTACCTGGCGACCAACACCGAGGTCGAGCAGGTGTTCACCGAAGGGTTCGGGTTCCTCGTCACACCGGTGGCCTACGACCTGTTCGTGGAGCTTCAGACCCGGTCGCCGATGGAGGCCGCCTACAACGTACAGGGGGCGGGCAATTCCAGCGACGGGTCCGGGGCCGTGGTCTCGATGCACGTCTCCACCCTGTTCCTCTCCTCCGGTCACGGCGCCTCGGTGCTGCAGCTCCAGGCCGGCGGGGCCGACCCGAGCGACCTCCGGGTGGCAGAGGGCAGCCTCTCGTTCGAGACCGTGGATGGGGACGTGCGCACGCAGGAGGTCAGCGCGGATCTCGGCGACGCAGCAGGCGGCTACCAGGAGGACGCGTTCGCGCAGGCGGGCACCCGCAAGGCGGCGGCGCTCGTGAACGAGGGCCTGACCGCGATCGAGATCTGCCAGGCCTACAAGGAGCACAACGTGCGTCGGGCGGCCGAGCACGCCGCCGAGACAGACGCCCGCCTGACCGCCGAGGCGGCCGCGCTGGATGACGACGATCTGCGCAGCGAGCTCGACTTCTTCAAGAAGCTCGAGCACAACGCGGGGCTGTGAGCGGCCAAAGGCCGTCCCTGCACCGTGCTTGCACAACAGGGCCTCCAGGTCGCCACGCGCCGCCGACATCCCCGCCACGCGTGCGACCTATGGTCTGGACTCCACACAAGGAGTCTCGAATGTCCCCGTTCCTGCGCATCTTCGGCATCGCCTGCGTTTTCATGCTCGCCCTCACGGCGTGGATGCTCCTCGGCGGAGTCACCACGGCCCGCACGTCCGACCAGGACGGAACGCTCTCCTCCCGGGTGCAGGAGCTGTGGGGCAGCCCGCAGGCCCAGCAGGCGCCGAGCGCGGCGCTCGTCTGGCAGGAGCTCATCAACCGCGAGGAGCAGTTCACCGACGCATCCGGCAACGTGACCCGCAAGGTCACCCCGGCCTGGGAGACCCGGTCCAGCACGCTCGTGCCCACCCAGACGCGCATCACGGCGGATCTGAAGCTCGATGAGCGCCGGAAGGGCCTGATGTGGTTTCCGCTGTACGGCGTCGCGTTCGACGGCGCCTGGAAGTTCCCGATCGAGACGAACGTGCCGGAGGGCGCCCACCTGCAGATCGGGTTCGCGTTCCCCGACGCGGGGGGGATCTACGACGACTTCACGTTCGTCGTCGACGGGCAGGACGTCGCGCGCTCGCTCACCAACGACCACGGCCGGGTCACGGTGAACATCCCCGGTCCCCTCACCACCGGACAGATCGTCACGCTCGGCATCCAGTACCGCTCGCGGGGCATGACCGAGTGGCGCTACGTCCCGACGGCAGAGGTCGGGCAGGTCGAGGACTTCCAGTTGCACATGTCCACGGACTTCACTGCGATCGACTTTCCTGCCCAGACGTTGTCGCCTACCAGCAAGAGCCAGGTCGGCGACGCGTGGATGCTGGACTGGACGTTCGCGCGGCTCGTCACCGGCCAGGCGATCGGGATGACGATGCCGACGCACATCCAGCCCGGTGAGCTCGCCTCGATGCTCTCGTTCTCGGCCCCGATCCCGCTCGCGCTCTATTTCGTGTGGATCTACGTGCTCGGCCTCCTGCGCAAGTACGAGATCCACCCGGTGAACTACCTGTTCCTCGCCTCCGCGTTCTTTGCGTTCAACCTCCTGTTCGCATACACCGCGGATCTGCTCCCGGTCGAGATCGCGTTCGGCATCGCAAGCTGCGTGAGCGTGCTGCTCACGGTGAGCTACCTGCGCCTCGTGGTGGGCGCCCGGTTCGCTTTTGTGGAGGCCGGGCTCGCCCAGGTGCTCTACCAGGTCGGGTTCGGCACCGCGCACTTCTTCGATGGGTTCACCGGCCTGACCATCACGGTGCTGGGCATCGTGACCCTGTTCGCGCTCATGCAGCTCACCGGTCGCATCAAGTGGGGCGAGGTGTTCGGCGGCATGGACCCGGACGTGAAGCCGACGAAGGCGCCGGCGATGTAGGCGGACGGCGGGCCAGCCCGCCTACTGCCTCGCTCAGTCGCTCACCTGCAGCACCCCGCGCACCTCGGGGATCTCCTCCAGCATCATGCGCTCCACTCCCATGGCGAGCGTAGCGGTGCTCGAGGGGCAGGTGGAGCAGGAGCCGATGAGCTTCACGTGCACGATGCCGTCGAACAGGCCGCGGTAGATGATGTCGCCGCCGTCTTCTGCCACGGCTGGGCGGATGACCTCGTCCAGGAGGCGCACGATCCTGCGCTCCACGGGATCGGTGTAGTGGGCGACAGCGAGGTCCTCGTCCGGCACCGCCATGTCTCCGGAGTCCAGGAAATCGCGGATGGCAGCCTTGATCTGCGGGACCAGCTCCGGCCAGAGCATCATCGGCTCCTTGTTGACGGTCACGAAACGCGGGGCGACCAGCACGCTCGTGACGCCCGACAGATCGAACAGCCGGCGTGGCAGCGGCGCATCGCTGGCATGCGCCGCGGAGAGGTACTCGAAGGTGCCGACCGGGATCAACGTCTCCTGGACGCGGAACATCAGCGCGTCGGGGTTGGGCGTCGGCAGGGTGTCGATGGCGGCGGGGACGGAGGGATCGGAGGACATGCGCGGAGCCTAAGCACCCCCGGACCGGAATTCAAAGGTCCGTCAAACGAGGGGGGTGGGGAAGGCGGGCCGGGTTACAAAGCGGCCCCCTCAGACCCCCATCAAGGAGCCCCAATGGCCATCGCATTTGCCCTCACCGACGAGCAGGAGGCCCTCCGCGACCTCGCCCACGACTTCGCCAGGACCGAGATGCGTCCGGTGTCCGCACACCACGACCAGACGGGCGAGTACCCCTGGGAGGTGCTCAAGAAGGCGAACGAGCAGGGCCTGATGAACACGCACATCCACGAGGAGGACGGTGGCATCGGGATCGGCGCGGTGGACGGCATGCTCATCGCGGAAGAGCTGGCGTGGGGATGCTCGGGCATCGGCACTGCGGTGGAGGCGAACGGCCTCGCACAGCAGCCCGTGATCCTGGGCGGGTCTCCGTCGCTGAGGAAGAAGTACCTCGGGATGTTCGCGGAGAAGTTCAGCCTCTGCGCCTACGCTGTCACCGAGCCGAACGCGGGCTCCGATGTCCAGGGCCTCAAGACGACCGCCGTGAAGCAGGGCGACAAGTGGATCCTCAACGGCACCAAGATGTGGATCACCAACGCGGGGGTCGCAGACTGGTACTTCGTCGTGGCTCTGACCGACCCGGCGCGGCTCGCCCGCGGCGGCATGACGGGGTTCATCGTCGAGCGCTCCTGGCCCGGAGTCTCCGTGGGCCGCAAGGAGTACAACATGGGCCAGCGCTGCTCGGACACGCGCGGCATCACCTTCGAGAACGTGGAGGTCCCCGAGGAGAACGTGGTCGGTGTCGTGGGCGACGGCTGGAAGCTGGCGATGGCGGCGTTCGACTACACGCGTCCGGGCGTGGCAGCATCGGCCGTGGGCGTCGCGCGCGCCGCGATGGAGCACTCGATCGAGTACGCGAGCGAGCGCAAGACCTTCGGACAGCCCATCGCGAACCACCAGGCGATCGGCTTCATGATCGCGGAGATGGCGATGGAGATCGACGCCGCGCGGCTCATGACCTGGCGCGCAGCGTGGCTCAAGGACTCCGGCCAGCGCAACACGAAGGAGGCCGCGATGGCGAAGGCCTTCGCCAGCGACGTCGCCATGAAGGTCACGACGAACGCGGTCCAGGTGTACGGCGGCTACGGCTACAGCCAGGAGTACCCGGTCGAGAAGCTCATGCGCGACGCGAAGATCTTCCAGATCTACGAAGGCACCTCCCAGATCCAGCGGCTCATCATCTCCCGTGAGCTCATGGTCCGCGGGAAGTAGGCTAGCCAGCCTTCGTGAAGACCCCGTATTTCCCGGCAAAGTAGGCCAGCGGCCCACGATCCGGGTCCGGGCCACGATCCAGGTCGACCACACGCCCGATGAAGAGCGTGTGGTCGCCCGCATCCACCGCGGCGTGCAGATCGAGGTCGAGCCACGCGAGGGCCTCCGCCACCACCGGCGTACGATACGGCCCTTCGGGGCCGACGGCAAGCATCATGGGTTCAAAGCCGGCTTTCGGCCACCCTGCATAGTGGTTGGAGGTCAGCTCCTGCCCCGCCGCCAGCACGCTGATCGCGAACGGGCCGCCCGCCGCGAGGTGCGCGTGCATGTGGGCCTTGCGTTGCACGCTCACGACGACGAGCGGCGGGTCGATGGAGAGCGACATGAACGCGCTCGCTGTCATCCCGTGCAACCTGGGCACCCCGGTGTCGTCGACCCGGACCGCGGTGATGACGGTGACGCCGGAGAGAAACTGGCCGAGCACGGCCGTGAAGCGCTTGGGATCCATGCAGACCCCTAACCCACGGGCACGGGGCGCCACGCGCCGATCCTATCGAAGCTCACCGGCGGCGCCCGACCCAAAGCCCACGTCCCGCGGAGAGGCCCGCGTCCAAGTACTCCGCGTCGAACCCGGCGCGGTCCAGAGCAGCGCCGAACGCATCCCTGGCACACAGCCAGAGCGCGTGTGTCTCCACGAAGTGTTCGATGCCCTGCCCCTCGCGGCCGACCAGCCAATGGAACTCGATGACCGAGAGATCACCTTCGCGACGTCCGGCGCTCATACGGGTGAGGCTCAGCGCCGGTCCGTCCACGTGCTGGGAGTACACGTGCCCCTCGCGGAACGATCCGGGGTCGATCCACGGCTCGACGATCACCACGCCACCCGGGCGTAGCCCGGCCGCAAAGGCCCGTAGTCCAGCATCGAGCGCCGCTGCGCCATGCAGGTAGCCGATGGAGGAGAAAAGGCAGAGCACCGCATCGAGCGCGCCCTCGGAAGGCGGGGTGCGCATGTCCGCACACGTCATGGAGACGCCGGGCAGCCGGCCCTGTGCGATCTTCAACATCTCCGGGCTCAGGTCGGTTCCGGAGACCTGGTACCAGCGGCGCAGCTCCGCGAGGTGCTTGCCGGTGCCGCACGCGACCTCTGCGATGCGTGCGCCGTCTGCGACCCCTCGCTCGGCGAGCAGCGCATGCAGGCGCGCCGCCTCGGCGACGTAGTCTTTCTCTGCGTAGATCGCGTCGTACAGGTCGGCGTGGCTGCCGTACATGGCTTCGGACATGCACCGGACTAACCCGCGATCTCCCCCACATACACGGCTCGGCCGTCCACCAGCAGGGCCCCGTCGTCGGCGAGGCCGGTTGCGACGCCGGTGATGGCGCCCTGCCCGGTGTTCAGCGTCACGCGCTCCCCAAGCGTGTGCGCGCGACGTCGCCACAGCCCAAGGCGTTCGGGGTGGTCGTGCCACCGCAGGATCGCCGCCACGGCGCACTCGAACACCTCGTCGCGGTCCAGCTCCGCACGCCGAGGCCCGGCGCGCTCCCGCCACAACGAGGTGGCGAATGGCAGGTGCGGAGGAAAGCTGCGCTGGAGCACGTTCAGCCCCACTCCGAGCACCACATGGCGCACCGTAGGGCCCTCCTCGCCGGGGTCTGTCTCGAGCTCCCCGAGGAGCCCGCCGAGCTTGCGCGGTCCTGCACCCGGATCGCCTACCACCAGGTCATTCGGCCACTTCACCTTCGTGTCGAGCGCCTCGGCCAGCCCGGCGGCAGCGCCGAGCGTGAGCAACGGGGCATCCCGCAGCGCGCCGCCGGGACGGAGCACGATGGAGAAGAGGAGCCCTTCGCCTGGCTCACTCTCCCAGGAGCGGGAGAGGCGTCCCCTGCCCCGGGTCTGCCGCTCGGCGCGCACGACGAGCCCGTGCGGCGCCCCGCCCGCGGCCAGATCTTTCGCCAGCGTCTGCGT
Source organism: uncultured Pseudomonadota bacterium (assembly GCA_903875225.1). Classification (GTDB taxonomy): domain Bacteria; phylum Myxococcota_A; class UBA796; order UBA796; family SXON01; genus CAIUMM01. The sequence continues at coordinate 3,875 of CAIQVJ010000089.1, read as the reverse complement.
GGACTCGACGGTGTCGACCCGCACGACGTTCACCCCGGACACCTACGAGGCCGGAACCAGCCCGACCATGAGCCCGTCGAGCGCGGACCCGTCGAAGACGTAGCGGGTGTTGCAGAAGTTGCAGGTGATCTCGGCCTGGCCCTGCTCCTGCTTGATCGCGCCCAGCTCCTCGAGGCCGAGGGTGCGCAGCATCGCGGCGACGCGGTCCCGTGTGCAGGAGCACCGGAACACGAAGTCCTGGAACCCCAGCGGCTCGATGGACGCGCCCGCGAGCTGCCCCATGGCGAAGTCGGTGACCAGCTTCTCGAAGTCGGTCGCCTGTTTGGCCGCATTCCCCACGCCGGGCTGCATGGTCTCGTCGAAGGCAGCGGCGAAGTCCTCGGCCGAGATGCCCGGCATGCGTTCGATGAGCATCCCCGCCGCGAACCGGACGTGTCCGCGCTTGTCCAGGCGGCACAGCACCCGGACGCGTGCGTCCGTCTGCTGGCTCTGCTTGAGGAAGCGACCCAGCGCCTGCTCGAAGGTCTCGTCCGTGACGGGCGAGACCCCCCGGTACAGCTCATGCTGGCCGAGCGACTTCATCGCGAGCAACATGCCGGTGAACTTCTTCACCGGCATGATCCCACGCGCGGGGACGAAGCGGGCGCGAAGGGTGCCAACAGCGTCGACGTCGGCGGAGAACGTGAAGGGGGGCAGGTCACTCGCGACCTGCACGGTCATGCGCTCCTCGCCCTTGATGTGCGCGGAGAGCAGCACGGCGGCGACGAGGCCCTCGGCGGCGAGCACGGCAGCCGCGCGGTCGAGGTCGTGGCGCCTGCGGACCTCGTCGGCCTGCTCGTGCACCACCGCGACCATCACGCGCGCGCGACCACCCAGCGCGAGGGCGACCGCGAACCGCCCCGGGGTCTGCTCGACCACGACGCCGACCTCGCTCAACGCGTCCTCCAGAAGCTGCGTAGCCACGGGATCGTCGGCCCTGGCTCGTCGGGGCGCGGGCTGTGGTCCGTCTCCACGAACACGACGTGGGCGTTGGGGTGCCGCCGTTTGTAGATGTTCAGGTTGGCCGGCTCGTTGTCCAGGTAGATCGTGGTGGGCCCCAGATCTGCGATCGACTCCAGGGCGCCCTCCTTGAACTCGGTGTCGTCCATGTCGAACCTCGGCTTCATGAGCAGCGAGGTGCGGACGGCGTTGTAGGGAAAGCCGAATGCGCGCAGCGCGATCTCGGTCCCGGGCACCATCGCGATGTCGCGCCCAGTCAGGTAGACGACCTGGGCGCCCCGCTCCCACACCGCGCGGACCAGCGAGGGAGCGCCGGGCATCGCGTGGTCGTAGATCACGTAGGGAGAGCTGAAGAAGCACTTCTCCCACCACGCGCGGACGAGCGGCTCGTGGGCCTCGACCCAGTCGGGCGCGATGCCCGCGTTGAGCATGGTCGTGCGGAGCGACCAGTCCAGGAAGTGCTCCTCCCGCACCGAGCAGAGCTGGGCCCAGCCCTGCTGTGCCGCCAGCTCGCGGAAGATGCGCACCTGGCGTGGCCGGGTGTCGAACAGGCACCCGTCCAGGTCGAACACAGCGGCCCTGCCGGGCTCCGCCCGCGCGACGATGCTGTCGAGCAGGGCATCGTTCTCTGGAGATGCCGCGAACGGGGCATAGCCACGCGCGCGCATCAGCCCCCCTCCCCGCTGCTCTCCAGCTCCGCCAGGATCGGCCGGAGCGCATCGGCGGCCTCGCTGCCCATGCCCTCCAGCGCCGCGAGGCTCTCGCGCATCATCTCGATGCCCGCGGGATCCCCCATGGCGCTCGCCACCTGGCCCAGCATGCCGAGGCTCACGGCTGCCTCGTGGATCTTGCCGGCCTGGTTCTGCAGGGTGTGCGCGGCCGAGAAGCTGTTGCGCGCCCCGCCGAGATCTCCGCTCACCGCCAGACGTGTCGCCAGGGCGAAGTGCGCCGCCCCGATCGCCTCGGGATCCTCGGTGAGCGCGGCGGCAGCGATCATGTCGCGGCCGGCCTGGTTCCCGACCTCCTCCCGGTCGTGCTCGTCCGCGAACGCCTGCGTGAGCTGCAGGATCGCGACCTCTCCGATGAAGTTGTGCGCCTCCCGCAACGTGCGCACGGCGTAGTCGAGCCGCTCGAAGCCGGCATCGACCTCCCCCGCCGCGAACTCCAGCGTCGCGAGCTCCCTCAACGTCTGTGCCCTCCCCTCCAGGTCCTTGAGGAGCTCCCGTCCCACAAGCGCCTCCTCCAACGCCCGCCGGGCGGCCTGGAGCTCGCCCATCGCGGCGTGCAAGGTGCCCAACTCCTGCAGCGCGTCGATCTCCCCGGGACGGAACCGCGCCTGCCGGGCAAGCTCCAGCGCCTCCTTCCCGTGCCGCAAGCCCTTCTCGGGAGCACCCCGCGCCACCTCGATGTTGGCGAGCAGCAGGTGGAGCGCGGATCGCGCCCGGGCACCCTGCGGGCCCTCCATGGCGAAGATCGCCTCCTGTGCCAGCGCCTCGGCTGCGTCGATCTGGCCCTCCTGCAGCAGGATCTGCGCAAGCTGGTGGTTGGCGTGGGCCACGCCCTCACGATCGCCCGTGCGTTCGTGCGCTGCCTTCTGCTTGAGCAGGGCCTGGCGCGCGCCGGCGAGGTCCCCGGTGTGCAGCGAGAGTTCGAAGCGCTCCTGGAACAAGGAAGCGAGGCCTTCGTTGTCGCCGGTCTGCTCACGCAGCGGGATGGCGGCGTCGACATGGGCGAGCGCGGAGGCCAGATCGCCTCTCCCCGCTGCGACCATCGCGAGCACCTGATGCGCAGCGGCAGCGCCGGTGGCGTCGCCGTGGGAGGTGAAGGCATCGAGCGCTTCTGCGGCTGCACCTGCGGCGACCGCGTGATTCTGCTGTTGCAGCGCGTTGAGCGCTGCGTGAAGGGCGCGCGCGCCCGGACCCGACTCGGACATGTCTACTTCCCGGGCTTGGGGATGGTGGTCGGGTCGCCGCCCTGCAGGGTCGTGTTCGCCGAATTGTTGATGTAGTCGAGGATCGCGGTGAGGTTGGCGTCCTGGATGCCGAGCGTGCGCACCTTCTTCTCCAGTTGCAGCTCCTTCGTGAGCACGTCGGTCACATTCAGGTCGTCATCCCCGAGCTTGCTCTGGTCGCGCAGGTAGAGGTCCATGGCGGTGCACTCCTTCGCGACCGCGGGGTCGGTGGCACCCACGAGCGGCCCGAGCCGGTTCCAGTAGACGGCGACCGCCATGTAGTGCTTGTTGAAGGACCGGGCGGTGCGCTCGGCATGCGCCAGCTCTCCGGCGTTCTGGGGACGTAGCGTGCCGGGTTCAGGCGGCATGATGCCGGCAGCGCGGTCTGCACTCGCCCGCTCCGCCGCTGAGGGCGCGTTGGGGTCCCCCCCTTCGGGCACGGTCTTCATGGTCATGCCATCCTTGTCGATCTTCTTCACGAACGTCGACTTGCCCGAGGTGGTCGCCTTTGGCGCCGTGGTGTCGGTGTTCGGGAGGAACATGGCGACGGCCACGCCGAGGCCGAGCAGCGCGGCGATGATGTAGGGCAGCCACTTTTTCATCAAGGCTCCAATTCCGAGGGTCTGAAGGGCGGAGGAGGGGGAGGGCGCCTGCTAACCCCGGACGCGCGGGTACGCGCGACCGGGGCCCCGTGGGCTTCTCCTATAGAAAGCGGTCGGGGCTGCGTTCGCTCGTCGACTCGACCCGGACGCGCGGGTACGCGCGCCCGGGGCCCCGTGGACTTCTCCTATAGAAGGCGGTCGGGGCTGCGTTCGCTCGTCGACTCGATCCGGACGCGCGAGTACGCGCGCCCGGGGCCCCGTGGGCTTCTCCTATAGAAAGCGGTCGGGGCTGCGTTCGCTCGTCGACTCGACCCGGACGCGCG